>DATBGZ010000049.1:0-76293 GCA_036557785.1 Micromonosporaceae bacterium | reverse complement strand
CCTTCCACACCGCCGGCTTCGGTGCGTCGACCGGCACCGCAAACCCGTCTTGAGGAGCGATCCAAGAATCCGTCCAAGGTCTGAACATCTTGGCGGGGAGTTTGAGGGAATGCAGCAATACGGCAAGCTCCGCGATCCTCGTCAGCCACGACCGAGGTTCCGCCGGATTGAGGTGAACATGCCCCGGCAAACGTGTCATCAGCAGCGATGGCGCGCCGCCCGTCGAAACACCGGCAACATCAATGGCCAGGATGCTCGGAACCGGGAGCCCGCTGCCCGCCACCACACCAAGGTTGGCTATCTCCTTCTCCAAGGTCTCCTGCAGGCCAAGCCCGCCCGGGTACTGCCGCAGTACGACGAACGTTCGCACTCCACGTCGCTCGACAGTCAGCCGATTCACGGCGGAGCAGACGCCACCGGTCAATCGGCGATAGCCAACGATGCGACTGCCCCGACCCATCGACGCGGCGACCCAGGCGAGAGCCTCCACGGAGGGCCGCCGCTGCCTGAACCCGCCATCCCTCCAGTCGCCGTCGGTCATGAGCGCGAGCCTATTCGTCAGGGGCATGCGGCGAGAGGGGTTTCTAACCCGCCAGAGGCAGCGACCCGGCTGCTGGATGGCCGTCGCCATCTGGAACGGTTCGCGATGGAGCAGGCGGGTGAGGTGGACTACCTGATCACCTGGGGGGACAACGAGTTCGTCGGGCGGGTGAGCCTCACGCCGTGTCGTCGTGCGGGTGCGAATCGACGGTGCTTCGCATTCCCGAAGTCGCCTTCGTGCCTCCGGCTGTGCTTACACCTCGCCGACCTCATGAAGTAGGCGATCCAGCGTGCGTGCGGCGCCCCACAGACTCACCAGCGGATTACTGACCTCGTAGTACCAAACGAGGCCCATGCTCGAGTGCCCATGCCATGCCGCGCCGCCACTGCACCTCACCGGGGTTCAATCTTGCGCGCACGACGCCGCGCAGCCAGAAGTGTTGGCACTCACCAATTTCCCCCGCGCCCACTGGCCCAAGATCTGGAGCACCAACCCCCTGGAACGCATCAACAAGGAGATCAAACGACGGGCCCGGGTCGTGGGCATCTTGCCGGCGTCGCAGCTCGGAGTCGGTGTCGCCACAACGGGAGGCGATCTCGGCCACTGCCGCTGGCGAGCCGTGGGGGCCCAGAAAGTGACTTCCTGGGGCAGGAATCCGCGTGCGTGGCCTCGGGCGTGGCCCCAGGAAGGGACTTCCAGGGCTCAGGACCCGCGTTCATGGCCCAGAAAGTGTCTTCCTGGGCCCCGGACCCGCGGGCATGACCGCGGGCATGGCCCCGGAAAGTGAGTTCCTCGGGTCCGGCCCCGCCTCCATGACCCCGGAAAGTGACTTCGCCGCGGTTGCCAGCATGGCCAGCGTCATCCCCGGCCCCATCGGCATGGTCGCTGCCGGCGTCGCCGCCGCCTACCTCGTGGCAGGTGACAACGTCGACGCCTCTATCTGCGCCGCCGGCATCGTCCTGTTCGTGCTGGCGTGGGCTCTTAGAAGCCCACTCTTTGCGCTTGGTTTCTTTGTAGCGGTCGTCACGCTTATGGTGGGCACCTGCCTTGCCGCGATCGGCAGCTTAGCTGGGCGCCACGGCCGCGACCCGCGACGGCCTCGGATCGTGGGCGTACGCGCCCAGTGGCGCAACGTGCTGAGGGTGGTCGCGCCGTTCCCTGTAGGCGACGAAACGTCGCCGCAGCCCGAGCGAGGATCGCGGGGCAACCCGTCTTTGGAGGCACAGAGCACGACCTATGGCCGGCTCATCACGACCCTCTCAACGTGGAACGCGGCCACTGCGGTGGCCACAGTAGCGACGGTACTGGTCCTTGCATGGATCGCGTACCAGACGGTTACTCAATGGACAAAGTGAACGCCGACGAGTGGGTGCTACACATAATCTAGCCGTCAAAGTGCGCGTCCCATCCCGAGATGCCGTCGCCACCGGAGCCGATCCCAGGGCCTGGCCTGACATTGCTGACCACGCGGCGTCGAATGCGTCGGCCCTACTCCTCGGGCGGGGCGGAGTGACGCGGGCGGCGCGGGAGTTCGTCCTCAGTGGACGGCTGCTCTTCGTCCGCCTGGGCTGGGGGTGGCGCCTGGTCGGCGTCGGGAACGACGAGGGCCGGCTGCTCCACCACGGTCAGTGGCGTCCTCGTCGCAGCCGCCTGTGCCGCGACGAGTTGCCGGCGACGCACCACCCAGCCGACCGCACCGAGTGCGGCGGCCGTGACCCCGATCGCGGTTCCGGCGATACCCCAGCCGAACAGCCCGCTGGCGTCGTCGGCGACCTCCACCTGCGCGGCGGGCGCGGGCGTGGTCCATGTCGGCAAGCCCAACGGCGGGGACGTGTTCTGCACATCGTCCACAGTGGATGTCGGCAGCACCGAAGGCTTGGGCGTCGCGCTCGGCAGGGCCTTCTTCGACACCGCGCCGCCCTCGTCACCACCGCGCTCGCTACGAGAGCGGCGGGTCGGGGTGGGCGTCGCGGTCGCCTTCTTCGTCGTCGTGGTCGTCGCTGGCGCCGTGGACGCGGATGTTTCGCCGCCGTCGGTGGGAGTGTCCGACGTGCTGGGATCGGGGCTGGGGGTCGGCTGCGGTGTGGGGGTGGGCAGGGGTTGGGGCTTCGGTACGGACGCCATCGCCGCCACGACCCGCTGGCGGATGGCGGGCAGCAGGGCATAGAGCGAGTCGCCCGGGCAGTCCGTGCTCGCCCAGTTGCGGTGCCCGCTCACGCCGACGATGGTCTTGGTGGTGTGAGTGCCGTCATCGAGCGGCACCGGGTTGCGGTAGTGAACCGTCCCGGTCGGGCTGACTCCACAGACCGCGGCCAGGTACGCGAGGACCGTGACCAGCGAGTCCTGAGCCGCCTGCGTTGGCGTGCCGTCATGTCCGACCTCAAACCATCCGAGCATGCAGATGCCGATATTGCCGCTGTTGTAGTGCAGGACATGGGCAGCCGTCACCATCTGGCCGGACTCGTCGAAGATGGGGAACTCGTCCGGGGAGTGCGGGTCCGAGCCGGAGTAGCGGCCTTCGTAGACCACACCGTCGGCATCGATGAGCAGGTTGTAGCCGATGTCTCCCCACGGATCGTCGTTGGGATCTGGCGATCCGTGCAGGGTCTGGTTGCGGTAGATCGTGCGGACGAGGTCCACGGGCGCGAGGTCGGAGTCAAGCCCGGTGTGATGGACGGTGATGGTCTGGACCGGATGGAACTCGGTGTCCCAGTAGCCCGCGGCGTTGGTGAACCGGATCGACTCGTCGGCGCCCCACGCGCTCCGGGACAGGTACGGGACCGGGCAGACCACGCCGCCGGGGAGTGGGAACCCACTCGCCGCCAGCAGCCGCGCGGAGGAGATCGGTGCCGATTGCCGGGGGACCGCTGCGCTGGCAGCCGTACGGCTACCGACCGCGACGAGTCCCGCTGTCGCGGCTGAGCCCACGAACAGGTTGCGCCGCGTGACCATACTTTCGCCCCTCCCCAGGATCTTGGAGCGACAGCCTACCGGCGGGTACCGCGGGTGCGTGGCCCCCTCCGGCTGGCCCGTGTTGGCGACCGGGGCAGGCCGGCGCAGGATGGGGGCGTGACCCAGGAACGCGTGAACGCCCCGACACGCGCGGGGAGAACGTGGTGGTACCCGGCGTGGGCCGCGATCGCGGGCCTGGCCGCCGCGCTCGGGCTCGGTGAGCTGATAGCGGCGACCGTCGATCTGCGCTCCTCGCCGCTGGTGGCGGTCGATGGTGTGGTCATCGACCGGATACCGGAGGGCGGCAAGGACTTCGCCATCCGCCTGTTCGGCACCAACGACAAGCTCGCCCTGCAGGTCGGCACGATCGTCCTGCTCGTCGTGATCGTCGGGGGCCTCGGGATCGTGGCCCGGGCCCGCCGATGGGTGGGGCTGGCCATGTTCGGCGTGCTGGGCGTGGTTGCCATCGCCGCGGCGGTGACCCGGGCCGGAGCGACCCCCGTGTGGGCCCTGCCCGGGCTGGTGGCCGCGGGTGGCGGCGCCGCGCTGCAGGCGTGGCTGCTGCATCAGTTGGACTCGTTCGAGCCACTCGATGGCGTCGCGGCCGGGAGCGGGGACTGGCGGTACGAGGACGGCAGCCGCAGGCGGTTCCTCTGGATCTCCGGCCTGGCCGTTGTTGGCGGCGCTGTCGGCGGCTACATCATCCGTACGTTCGCGCAGATCTCCAGTGTGGAGGATGCCCGGAACCAGGTGGCGCTCGAGCTGCCGACGCCCTCCGGCGGTCCGGCACCGGCCGTCCCGGGCTCGGACGTGGTGGACCTGCAGTACGTGACGCCGAACAAGGACTTCTATCGCATCGACACGGCCATCGTGCCGCCACGGGTGGACCCGTCGAGCTGGCAACTGACCATCGGCGGTCGGGTGGGCAAGCCGCTGCGGCTGACGTTCCAGGACCTGCTGGCGCGGCCGATGGTCGAGCGGTACATCACGCTCACCTGTGTGTCCAATGAGGTCGGTGGTCCCCTGATCGGCAATGCTCGCTGGCTGGGCGTGCCGATCGCGGACCTGCTGGACGAGGTCGACCCCGACCCCGAAGCGGACCAGGTGGTGAGCTTCTCGGTCGATGGCTTCACCGCGGGCACGCCGACGGCCGCGCTGCGGGACGGTCGCGACGCCCTGCTCGCCGTGGCGATGAATGGTGAGCCACTGCCGGTGGACCACGGCTTCCCGGTGCGGATGGTGGTGCCAGGCCTGTACGGCTACGTCTCGGCGACGAAGTGGGTCAGCCAGATGCAGCTCACGACGTTCGGCGACTATGACGCGTACTGGATCCCGCGCGGCTGGGCCAAGCAGGCTCCGATCAAGACCGAGTCACGCATCGACCGACCGCGTGACGGCGATCGGATCTCGGCCGGCGACTACGTCGTCGCCGGGGTCGCCTGGGCGCAGCACCGCGGCATCTCCGCGGTCCAGGTGCGCGTCGACGGAGGGCCCTGGCAGGATGCCACGATCGCCAACGTGGCGTCCGTCGACACCTGGCGGCTGTGGTCGTGGCACTGGTCCGCCCCGGCCGGCCGGCACACCCTGGAGGTCCGGGCGGCCGACAACGCGGGCGTGTTCCAGACCGACCGGCAGGCACCCCCGGCCCCCGACGGTGCGAGCGGCTACCACCAGATCGGCTTGGCCGTGAACTGACGCGTGCCGGTCAGCATGGTGCGGCGCCCGCCGGCACCGGCGTGGCGTCCGCCGGACGGGCGCTCAGCGTGAGCGGCATCGGCCGGCGCGGTGCGGGGAGCGCCGAGGTCAGTCCGAGGCGCTTCTCGAGGCGTACCACGTCGACCCCGCCCCGTACGCCCGAGGCGTCCTCCCAGCCGGTGGCGAGCAGCCGCAGCCGCTCGGCCTCGGTGAAGCCGCCCCACACGCCGTACGGCTCACGAGCCGCGAGCGCGTGCGCGGCGCACTCGGCGCGGACCGGGCAGGTGCGGCAGATGGATTTGGCCGCGATCTCACGGCGCAGGCGCGACGCACCACGCTCGCCGTCGGGGTGGAAGAACTGCCCGCTGTCGTGGCCACGGCAGGCGCCATAGCGCTGCCAGTCCCAGACCTCGGCCGAAGGCCCCGGCAACCTGCTCACGTTAGTCAAGGCTTCGCCTCCCCGTTGGGGTGCGGCGGGTTGGCGGCCGCCGGCACCGATCGGACGGCGCACACCTGCTGAAAGTACAGCCTTGGCTAGCCGAGTGAACAGACGGAGTCCGCCAAACATCTCATCGGGATGGCCCGAACGTGGTTCCCTTTTGTGTGGAAAGGGGGATAACAGTGAGGTCAGTCCTTGTTTGTCTGCACGGTCCCGTTGCGGAGCAGGCCGTGTGCCACGCCGCCGCGCAACTCGGTCTTTCGGACGTTGTCGTCACGGCGGTCGGCGGGTCCGCCGCACTCGCCCGGGTGGAGCACAACCCCGCCGATGTGCTGCTGGTCGACACCGCCGCTGTCCGGCCGGACACCGTCGCCTTCACGCGCCGCGTCCTGGAGCGGGTGCCGGACGCGACCGTCGTCTTCTTTGGCCCAGAGGAGTCCACGGTGGCCCGTGGTGCGGTCTCCGCCGGGGCTCGCGGGCTGATCCGGGGCGGCGAGCGCGAGGACCTGGTCGTCTCGGTGGCGAAGGGGCTCATGCTGCTGCTGCGTGGCCCGCGGCGCCTCGAGGCAGGCTCGGCTGCCGTTGGGCTGCCGCTGCAACGCCATGAGGCGGAAGAGGCGGAGGAGGCCGACGCAGGCGACGGGGGCGAGCCGGTTGAGAGCGCGGAGGCGACCGAGACCACCGCCGCGACCGACGGTGCGGACGGCGAGGACGCGGTGTCGCTCGAGGGCGTCGCCGCGGTCGGCGCGCCGGGCACCGCGACCGTCGAGGGGGTGCGGCGGCTGGCGCTGACGGAGCGGGAGCTTCAGGTGCTGCGCGGGATGGCGGATGGCAAGAGCAACGCCGAGATCGGCCGGGAGCTGTTCGTCTCCGAGGACACCGTCAAGACGCACGCGCGGCGGCTGTTCCGCAAGCTCGGTGCCCGGGACCGTGCGCACGCCGTCGCCGCAGCCTTCCGGGGCGGGCTCGTGCAGTAGTCGCGACGTGTCGCTGGCTACTTTTCGTCGTCGTCCTCGTCCTCTTCCAACAGGGTGTCGTGGACCCCGTCGGTATAGCCGCGCGCGTAGTCCCAGGTGACGTAGTGCTCGGGGTCGGGATCGAAGGCCGGCTCGTGCACTCGGGGGCGGCCTGACTCCAGCAGGTGACGCAGGTTGGAGCGCATCAGCGCCCAGTCGAAGTAGTGCGGCTCGTGGCAGTCCTCGCAGTCGATGACGAGTCCGCGGATGCCGACGCGACCGAGCAGCGACTCGTAGACCTCGAGGTCGGCAAGATCCTCCTCGACGTCGCTGCGGTCGTCCTCGCTCAGCGCGACCAGGTCGTCGGTCTCGTCCAGGTCGTGGGCCGGATCGGTCGGGTCGTCGCGGAACGGGTCCAACGGCTCGTCGTGCACGGATACATCGTATGGCTCGTTAGGATGGCCGTACCGCCGGCGCGTACCGGCCCTGGCGATCACCTGCCCACCGCCCTCGGCCGCCGTAAGATCGGGGATTGACGATGACTTCAGAGCTCGCGCTCGGGTTGACCTTCGACGACGTCCTGCTGCTGCCTGCCGAGTCCGACGTCGTGCCGACCGAGGTGGCGACCGGAACCCGCCTGTCCCGGAGGGTCACGCTGGGCATCCCGCTGGTCTCCAGCGCGATGGACACGGTGACCGAGGCCCGCATGGCCATCGCCATGGCCCGGCAGGGCGGGATCGGCGTGCTGCACCGCAACCTGTCGATCGAGGACCAGGCGACCCAGGTCGACCTCGTCAAGCGCTCCGAGGCGGGCATGCTCACCAACCCGGTGACCTGCTCCCCTGAGGACACGCTGGCCCACGTCGAAGCCCTCTGCGGCCGGTACCGCATCTCCGGCCTGCCCGTGGTCGACCCGGACGGCCTGCTGGTGGGCATCGTCACCAACCGGGACATGCGCTTCGCGACCGACACGGCCCGGCCGGTCCGGGAGATCATGACGCCCATGCCGCTGGTCACGGCGCCGGTCGGGGTTGATCGCCCGACGGCCCTGGACCTGCTGCGCCAGCACAAGGTGGAGAAGCTGCCGATCGTCGCCCCCAACGGCCGGCTCGCTGGGCTGATCACGGTCAAGGACTTCGCCAAGAGCGTGCAGTACCCCAACGCGACCAAGGATCCTGCTGGTCGCCTGCGGGTGGCCGCTGCGGTGGGCGTGGGCGAGGAGTCGTACAAGCGGGCCCGCGAGCTGGTCGACGCCGGGGTGGACGTGGTGGTCGTCGACGCGGCCCACGGTCACAGCCGCAACGTGCTGGAGATGGTCGCCCGGCTCAAGAACGACGTGCCGGATATCGACGTCATCGGCGGCAACGTCGCCACCTTCGCGGGTGCGCGGGCCATGGTCGAGGCGGGGGCCGACGCGGTGAAGGTCGGGGTCGGGCCGGGTGCGATCTGCACCACGCGGGTGGTCGCCGGAGTGGGCGTGCCCCAGGTCACGGCGGTCATGGAGGCCGCCCGCGCCTGCGGCCCGGCCGGCGTGCCGGTGATCGCCGACGGTGGCCTGCAGTACTCGGGCGACATCGCCAAGGCGATCGTCGCGGGCGCCGAGAGCGTGATGATCGGCGCCTTGCTCGCCGGCTCCGACGAGGCCCCCGGCGAGCTGATCTTCGTCAACGGCAAGCAGTACAAGGCGTACCGGGGCATGGGGTCGCTCGGAGCCATGGTGACGCGGAGCGAGAGCCGGTCGTACTCGAAGGACCGGTACGGGCAGCAGGACGTACGCAGCGACGACAAGCTCGTGCCCGAGGGCATCGAGGCTCAGGTGCCCTACCGGGGTGCGGTGGCGGCCGTCGTCCACCAGCTCGTGGGCGGGCTGTGCGCCTCGATGGGCTACGTCGGCGCGCAGACCGTGGCCGAGTTGCGGGAGCGCGGGCAGCTCATCCGCATCACCACGGCCGGCCTCGTCGAGAGCCACCCGCACGACGTGCAGATGACGATCGCGGCGCCCAACTACCACGGGCGCTGACCGCCCACAGCTAAGGAGCTTCCGCCGTGCGTGACGTCGTCGAGATCGGTCTGGGCCGGTCAGCACAGCGGGGATACGACCTCGCCGACATCGCGATCGTGCCGAGCCGGCGCACCCGCGACGTCGATGACGTCTCGACGGCCTGGCAACTCGACGCCTACCCCTTCAAGATCCCCTGCGTGGCGCACCCGAGCGACGCCACGATGAGCCCCGACTCGGTCGTCGCGCTGGGCCAGCTCGGCGGGTTGGGGGTGCTCAACGTCGAGGGTCTGTGGTGCCGGTACGAGGATCCCACCGAGGTCATCGCGTCACTGTCTACACTGGACGACCGTGGCCTCGCGGCGACTCGTCGACTGCAGGAGGCGTACGCCGAGCCGATCAAGCCCGAGCTCATCGCGGAACGGGTGAAGTCCATTCGCGACGGTGGAGTGACCGTGGCGGTGCGGGTCTCGCCCCAGCACACGCTCTGGCTGGCACCGGTGATCCTCGATGCCGGCGTCGACATTCTCGTCATCCAGGGCACGCTCGTCTCGGCCGAGCACGTCTCCACCAAGGACGAACCCCTCAACCTCAAGGAGTTCATCGCCGACCTCGACCTGCCGGTCATGGTGGGCGGGTGCACGGACTACAAGACGGCGCTGCATCTCATGCGCACCGGCGCGGCGGCCGTGATCGTCGGGATCGGGGCTGACGCCTGGTCGACGACCGACGCCGTGCTGGGGATCCGGGTGCCGATGGCGACGGCGATCGCGGACGCGTCGGCGGCCCGGCGCGACTACCTCGACGAGACCGGCGGGCGGTACGTGCACCTCATCGCCGACGGCGATGTCGTCTCCAGTGGAGACATCGCCAAGGCGCTGGGCTGCGGTGCCGACGCGGTGATGCTCGGCCGGCCGCTGGCCCGGTGCGCGCAGGCGCCGGCCGGCGGCGCGTGGTGGCACTCGGCCGCGAGCCACCCCAAGGTGCCGCGGGGCGCGTTCGCCCCAGCGCAGCCACCGCTCGGCAGCCTGGAGACCGTCCTGTTTGGACCGAGCGAGGACGCACAGGGCAGCATGAATCTCTTCGGCGGGTTGCGCCGGGCCATGGCCAAGTGCGGCTACCGGGACCTGAAGGAGTTCCAGAAGGTCGGGCTCGTGCTGGACACCGGCCTGTGAGAAGGCGCGCGCGAAGGCTGCTCGCCGGCTGCGTGGCGGTGGCGGCCCTGCTTGCGGGCGCCTGTTCGGTTCCACCCTCGCCCACGCTGCGCGAGGTGCCCACCGCGTCAACGGCACCGGACGGCACCGTCTTCGGCCCCGGCTCCGACGGGATCGGCGACAGCTACTACCCGAAGGCCGGCAACGGAGGCTATGACGTTGGCAACTACGACCTCGACGTGCGCTATGACCCGGCCGCGGGGGAGTTGACCGGCAACGCCACCATCACGGCCACCGCCACGGCGAACCTCACCCGCTTCGACCTGGACTTCGACGGGCTGCCGGTGACATCGACTACCGTGAACGGGCAGGCGGCCGGCCGGCAGCAGCAGGGCGGTGAGCTCGTGATCACGCCCGCCACCCCGCTGCCGACGGGTGCCACCTTCACCACGGTCGTGGTCTACCGCGGCAAGCCGTCCAGCCACACGGAGCCGGCCCTCGGCGCGACCGGGTTCCTCACGACGGCCGACGGCGCCGTCGCGATCGGCGAGCCCCAGGTGGCCGCGAGCTGGTTTCCCGTCAACGACCACCCGCGCGACAAGGCGACGTACACGATCCGCATCTCGGCGCCCTCCGGCCTGGCGGCGCTCTCCAACGGCACGCTCGTCTCCAAGCAGCCGGCTGCGGTGGCTGGGTACACCACGTGGACCTGGCGGGAGTCCTCACCGATGGCCCCCTATCTCGCGACCATGGTCGTGGGGAACTACCGGGTCCTGCAGAGCACGCACGACGGGCGGCCCGTGGTGCTCGCCGTCCACTCCTCCCTGCCCGCGAGCATCGATCTGGAACTGGCCCAGACGCCCCAGATCGTCGACTACCTGGCCAGCGTGTTCGGCCCATACCCGTTCGACGCGCTCGGTGGCATCGTGATCAATGAGCCACGGGTCAACTTCGCGCTGGAGAACCAGACCCGTCCGGTCTACGCGGCGACCTTCTTCGCCGACCCCGACCCGTCCTGGGTGCTGGCCCACGAGCTCGCCCACCAGTGGTACGGCGACAGCGTCTCGATCAACGACTGGAGCGACATCTGGCTCAACGAAGGCTTCGCCACGTACGCCGAGTGGCTCTGGAACGAGCACCGCGGCGTGCAGACGGCGCAGCAGGCGTTCGACCGGCTCTACGCCCTGCCCGATGACGCGCAGCTCTGGCAGGTGCCGCCCGCCAACCTCGGCCTGGACCACATCTTCCAGGCCCCCGGCTCGGAGTACGCGCGCGGCGCGATGACCCTGCAGGCGCTGCGGCTCACGGTCGGCGACGACGCGTTCTTCCGCATCCTGCGGGGGTGGGCGGCGCAGAAGAAGGACGGCGTCGCGACGACGAGGGACTTCATCGCGTTCGCCGAGCAGGTCTCCGGCCGCCAGCTCGACCAGCTTTTCCAGGACTGGCTCTACGGCACGGTCCGCCCGCCCCGCCCCTAGTGGAGACGCCCGGACTCACATCGAGCCCGTTCGCTACGGTGAGGGATCGAATGTCATGGGGATGCTGCAGACGCCGCGCACCGACGGAGGTCCACGCCGGCCGGTGCGCTGGCTCGGCCAGGCCCGGAGCGCGCCTGAGCCGGGTGGCAGGGACACGCTTTCCTGCGCGCCAACGTAACCCAGTGATCATGTGCCAAGATCACCGGGTAGCGCGGGTGGTTGGGAAGTGCGCCGGCAACACCCGGTTCAGCCGCCACGAGCCGTGGGATACGTGACGGGAAGCTCTCATGCTCTTCTTAGCGACGGCTCATCGACGGCTCACGGGTGGGGCCGAGACTGAGCACCGTGACTGAAGCCATCGTGCCGGCGCGGCCCGCCTCCGGGAGCGGGTTGGACGTCGTCTATGTGCTCACGCTCATGCAGGTGGCGTTCCTGCTGCTCGCCGCCGTCGGCGAGGTGCTGCTGATGGGCGGCAACCCGGCGTTCCTGCTGGTGCCGATCATCAAGTCGGCGCTGCTGATCCTCTTCGCGGTCGAGGCGCTGCGCGGGCGGCGGTGGGCACTGCGGGGCCTCACGGTGCTCGCCTGGGTGACCCTCGTCGGCGTCGCGCTGCAGCTGATCGTCGGGCTGTTTCCGGCCGTCGACTTCACCCTGAACCTGGTCGGGCTGATGACGAACGTCGCGCTGCCGATCGCGGTCATCTGGTTCTGCCGGCCGCACCTGCGCGCGATCAAGGCCGCCCGCAAGCAGGCCCGCGCCGCGGCCGTCGGCAGAGGCTGGCCCGCGCAGGTGACCGTCCCGCTCGGACCGGCCTATCCGCCCCCGGGTGTGCCCGTGGCATATCCGCCGGTGGTTCAGGGTCCGCCAGTGGTCCAGGGTCCGCCAGTGGTTCAGGGTCCGCCGGTGGTTCAGGGTCCGCCAGTGGTCCAGGGTCCGCCGGTGGTTCAGGGTCCGCCGGTCCGCCCGAACGTGGGAGCACCGCGGTGAACCCCGCCGAGACCTTCCTGGTCGGGATCGCGCCCGACCACGTGCCGGCGTTGCTCGCGGCGCTCCTGCTGCCGGTCGTGGTGCTTCTGCTCCGGCGGTTGCGGGTGCCAACGCCTCCGGGGGCGGCGAGCGAGCAGTCCACTGTGGAGACATCCGCCTCGACGACCGTACGGCTGTGGGTGGCCTGGCTCATGGGGATCTCCGCGGCCGTGCACCTCGCGTTGCCGCTGGGGCACTTCGACGGCGCATTGCTGACCCTCGGGTTCGTCGGCAGCGGGGTCGCCTACGCCTGGCTCGCGCTGCGGGCGTACGAGGGACGCTCGTACCGGCTCTGGTCGTCGCTGCTGATCGTCGCGACGCTCATCGCGTACCTGGTGGTGTGCCTGTCCGGCCGCGAGGAGCCCGACCAGGTCGGCATCGCGACCGCGCTCGTGGAGCTCGCCGCGCTCGGCCTCTGCGTGACCCCCGCCAGGTCGCCGGACCGGCCGCGCCGGTTCAAGCGGTTCGCCGGGTCGGCCGCGACGGTATTCACCACCTTCGTGGTCGGCGTCGCGATCTGGGCCGGCTCGCTCGCCGCGCACGCCGCGAGCGACGCGGACGTGACGGCGGATCCGACCGAGGCGGGCGTAGCGGTCGAGCACGGCGACGACCACGACCACGCCCACGACCATGCGGCGCGGGCACAGGCCGGGATCATCATGCGACCGCAGGCCGACGCCCACCCGACCGCGGATCAGGCCGCGGCGGCGCAGGCACTCGTCGATGCCACGAAGGCGGCGCTCGCGCGGTACGCCCGGCTCGACGACGCGCTGGCGGCGGGCTATGTGCTGCCGGCACGGGCGACGGGCATGGATGTCCATGTGGAGAATCCCGCCTACAAGAAGGACGGGCGGGCGCTCGACCCGGAACACCCGGAGACGCTGGTCTACGCGATCGATGGCGGGAAGGCGACCCTGCTCGGGGCGATGTACCTGATGGAGACGGCCGGGGTACCGGCGCCGCAGCCGGGTGGGCCGCTGACCCGGTGGCACGCGCACAACCTCTGCCTCACGCCGCTGCCGCCCGGCTTCGGCATCGTCTCGCCCTTCGGCAGTTGCCCGGTGCTCTCGCTCAACCTGACCAGCCCCGAGATGATGCACGTCTGGATCGTCGATCCCCCGAACGGGTCGTTCGCCGAGGGTCTGGATGCCACGTGGGAGCGCGCCTACAACGCCGCACACGGCCTGCCGTACGGCCAGCGATGACGCCAGAGTGCGGCGCGACACAGGCCCGCGTGTGGGGGTCAGTGACCGTACGGTCGGTAGCATCGCGGCATGACGACAGGCCCGCGCCCTGTGCTGGTGGTCGACTTCGGCGCGCAGTACGCCCAGTTGATCGCCCGGCGGGTGCGTGAGGCGCGGGTCTACTCCGAGATCGTGCCGCACTCGATGGCGGTCGAGCAGATGCTCGCCAAGGATCCGGCGGCGGTGATCCTCTCGGGCGGCCCGTCCAGCGTCTACGAACCCGGCGCGCCGCAGATCGACCCGGCCCTCTTCGACGCGGGAGTGCCGGTCTTCGGGATCTGCTACGGCTTCCAGGCGATGGCCCAGGCGCTGGGCGGCGAGGTGGCCAACACCGGCCAACGGGAGTTCGGCGCCACGCAACTGACGATCGTGGAGCCGGGCACGTTGCTCGCGGCGCTGCCCACGGACCAGACCGTCTGGATGAGCCACGGCGACGGGGTCACCGTTGCCCCGCCGGGCTTCACCGTCACCGGCAGCACCGCACGCGCGCCGGTCGCCGCTTTCGAGGACCTGCCGCAGCGCCGCGCCGGCGTCCAGTTCCACCCAGAGGTCGCGCATACCCCGCAGGGGCAGCGCGTCCTCGAGCACTTCCTCTACCAGATCGCGGGCATCGAACCGACCTGGACCCCCGCCGGGATCATCGACGAGCAGGTCGCGCGCATCCGGGCCGTCGTCGGAGACGGCCGCGTGATCTGTGGCCTGTCGGGCGGTGTGGACTCCGCCGTCGCGGCGGCGCTCGTGCACCGAGCCGTCGGCGACCAGCTCACCTGCGTCTTCGTCGACCACGGCCTGCTGCGCGCCGGGGAGGCGGAGCAGGTCGAGAAGGACTACGTTGCGGCGACGGGGATCCGGCTGCACGTAGTGGACGCGTCGCAGCGGTTCCTCGACGCGCTGTCGGGCGTGACCGACCCGGAGCAGAAGCGCAAGATCATTGGGCGCGAGTTCATCCGGGTCTTCGAGGCGGCCGCGCGGGAGATCGACAGCGAGCGTCACGTCGCGTTTCTGGTGCAGGGCACGCTCTACCCCGACGTCGTGGAGTCCGGTGGTGGCACCGGAACCGCGAACATCAAGTCGCACCACAACGTCGGTGGCCTGCCGGAGGACCTGCGGTTCACCCTCGTCGAACCGCTGCGGACGCTCTTCAAGGACGAGGTTCGCGCGCTCGGCGCCGAGCTCGGTCTGCCCGACGAGATCGTGTGGCGGCACCCGTTCCCCGGGCCCGGTCTCGCGATCCGCATCATCGGTGCGGTGACCCGGGACCGCCTCGAGGTGCTGCGCGCCGCCGACAAGATCGCCCGGGACGAGGTCGCGGCGTCAGGACTCGCGCGCGGCGTCTGGCAGTTCCCGGTGGTGCTCCTCGCCGACGTGCGCAGCGTCGGCGTGCAGGGCGACGTGCGAACCTACGGCCATCCCGTCGTGCTGCGGCCGGTCTCCAGTGAGGACGCCATGACCGCGGACTGGGCCCGGCTGCCGCACGATCTCATCGCGCGCATCTCCACCCGGATCACCAACGAGGTGCCCGCGGTCAACCGGGTCGTGCTCGACGTCACCAGCAAGCCGCCCGGCACCATCGAGTGGGAGTAGCCCTCGTCGCCGTCCTCGCCGGTGGCGTGCTCGGTGCGCTGCTGCCGGTGCCGGTCCACCGGCTCTGTGTCCCGTACGGCGACCCACCCCGGGCCACCTGCGACCACTGTGGACAGCGGCTGGTCTGGGCGGGCACGAGCTGCCGCCGCTGCGGGCATCGGCTCGGTCCACAGTGGTGGGCGACCGCGGCGGTTGCCGGAATCGGCGCCGGGGTGCTCGCCCTGTCGCTGCCCGATGGTCCGGCGGCTCTCGTCGTCCCAGCCTCGATCGTGCTGGCACTGTTGGGAACCGGACTCGGTGCGATTGACCTGTCCTGCCGCCGCCTGCCCAGCAATATTGTGCTACCGTCCATTGTGGTCGGCGCGGTAGCGCTGACCGTGGTCAGCGCCGGCACGGGAGACTGGGCAGCGCTGGGCCGCGCCGCACTCGGCGCGCTCGTTCTCAGTGCGATCCATCTCGGGCTCTACCTCATTCCTGGCGGGAACCTCGGCTTCGGCGACGTACAGCTCGCCGTGCTTCTGGGGCTCCTGCTCGGCTATCTGGGTTGGCCCGAGGTGGTGTGGGGGGCGCTGTTGCCGTGGCTGCTCAACGCCCCGGTTGTGCTGGTCCTGTTGTTGGCCGGCCGGGTCGGGCGCAGGTCCCGAGTGCCGTTCGGTCCGTCGATGCTCGCGGGCGCGGTGCTGGCGGTTGCCCTGATGGCGGCGCTGTCAGGCTGACATCCACGCCCGCGACAACGCGGGCAGGAGTGTACGGGACCGGACATGCCAGAACTGTCTGGCGTGTCGGAATGGGGACAGCGCAGTTGACTGTCTTCGTGGACCGTTTCGCACATTCCCAAGCGCGCCAACACATACCGTCTTGTGCGCATGCGGACCCAAGGACGAAAGAGGTTAGGAATGACCAAGCTCGTGGAGCTCGTACGCCGCGTGATCCGGCGTCGCGACGAGGGCGCGACGGCCGTGGAGTACGGCCTCCTGGTCGCGCTCATCGCGGTCGTGTTGTCGATCGGCGCGTTCGCACTGGGACAGACGCTGAACGACAGCTTCAACAACACCGCCAACTGCGTCGCCAACGGCCAGCCATGCGGCCCGCTCAACGGCGGCGGCGACCCGAACGCGCCCGACCCGAACGCGCCGTAGCGGCACGTCGACGAGAGTGAAGAAGCTCAGGCACTCCGGAGAGGACCAGGGCTCGGCAGCGGTCGAGTTCGCCCTGGTCCTCCCTGTGCTGCTGGTGATCATCTTCGGCGTCATCGATTTCGGCCGGATGCTCAACGCGAAGATCACCCTCTCCCAGGCCACCCACGACGGGGCGCGGGCGGCGGCGGTAGCTGGACCGGACGCGGCGAACGAGACGATCACCAAGGCGATGGGCTCCCTCGCGCCGGGCATGACCATCACCCAGCTCAGTGCCTGTGAGGATGCCTCCGATGTGGACGCCACCGTCACCGTGACCTACGGGTTCTCCTACGTCACGCCGCTCGCGGTGCTGATCGGGTTGGGCGGGGACGGCACGACCCTGTCCTCGACGGCGGTGGTCCCGTGCCAGTAGGGCGTTGGTGGCGACGCCGCCCGGACGACCGGGGCGCGGTGGCCACGGTCGTCGCGATCCTGCTCGGCAGCGGGGTGCTGCTCGGCACGCTCGCGGTCGTGGTCGACGTCGGCCGGCTCTACGTGGAGCGCGACGAGCTGCAGAACGGGGCCGACTCGGCCGCGCTCGCGATGGCGAAGGCCTGTGCAGACTCCACCCCGGAGTGCGCGTCTGCGGCCGATCTGCTCAGCCTCGCCCAGCGCTACGCGGACGAGAACGCGGCCGACCGCACGTCCAGTGTGGACATCATCTGTGGCGATGTGCCGGGGGCATTCGACGTGCCGAGCTGCGGTGCTCAACCCGAGAACCTCACCGGGTGCCTCGGCGTGGCGCCCGACGCGAACTACGTCGAGGTGCACGTGAGCACCCGGATGGCCGACGGTGAGACGGTCCTGCCGCCGGCGTTCAGTCAGGCGTTGGCGGGCGGGAACTCCGGCACCACCGTCGGCGCCTGCGCTCGGGCCACCTGGGGCCAGCTCGTGGTCCCGGCCTTCACGATCGACAAGTGCCTCTACGATGCCCTGCCGCACCTGCCGGCGAACTCCGACGTGACGGACCAGGACGAGGTCGCGATCCAGTTCTGGCAGTGGGAGCCGAGCCTGAACCCTCCTGCCCCGAGCGGGTGTGGCTCGGGCCCCACACCGAACATCGCGGGTGTGCTCGACGACCCGGACGGGCAGTGCAACATCGCGATCGGCGCGGACGGCCAGATCAACGGCCAGTTCTTCGAGTTCGTGCCCGGGGGGCGTGCGTCGGACGCCTGCGTGAACGTCCTGGCGCAGGCCCGCAACGACCTGCAGACCGCGCAGCAGGCACACAGCACGACCAGGCCGGTCATCTACCTGCCCGTCTACGACAGCGTGCAGTCCAGCGGCGAGGACTCCACGTTCCAGGAGGTGCTCCTCGCTCCGTTCGCGGTCACCGCCTTCCAACTCGGGGCACCACCCAAGTGCCTGGACGCGCCGGACGGTCCGGAGCTGTGCGACTACCCCCTGGAGAACTACCGGAAGGGCTCGTGGGTCGACGACACCTCCTACTGGATCGACCTGTCCTCGCTCGACTCGGGTAAGGACTCTCCGGGGCCGTGTGGCACGCCAGAGGTCGGGCACCGCTGCCTCACGGGCGCGTTCGTCGGCGAGCCGGTCCCGATCTCCAGCCTCACCAACAGCAACGCGTCGGTCCGCCTCGTGGGTTGACGCCTACCAAGAAAGACTCACATGTCTCGACGAATTGTGGCCATCACCATCGCCGTCGTGCTCGCGACGCTCGGCACGATCGGCGGGGTCGTGCTCGTGCTCAGCGCCGACGCGAGGGCCCAGAACCAGATCACCGACCCGGTGACCGTGGCGGTCGCCAGCAAGCGCATCCCCGTCGGCACCACCGGCGCGAAGATCCGTAGCGGCGAGATGGTGCGGCTGGTGAAGATGCCGAAGAGCTCCGTGCCGGCCGACGCTTTGCCCGACATCAGCGTCGAACTGGACAACCTCGCGGTCACCTCGACGATCGCGCCGGGCCAGCTGCTGCTGCGGGCTCAGTTCGGTTCGCCCGGCGCGGCGACGAGCGGCCTCGCGCTGCCGGACGGCAAGATGGCCGTCACCGTGCAGACGGGCGCGCCCGAGCAGGTGGCCGGCTATGTCCAGGCCGGGTCGCTGGTGACGATCTTCCTCACCTATGACGTGATCAAGTCCAATGGTGACAAGACCAACCTGCAGCGCACCCGGGTTCTGCTGCCAAGCGTCGAGGTGCTCGCCGTGGGTACCTCCCAGCAGTCGCGCACGACCACGAGCGGCTCGTCCAACTCGACCTCGCTGCTGCTGACGCTGGCGGTCAGCCAGACCGACGCCGAGCGCCTCATCGAGGGGCTGAGCCACGGCACCCTCTATCTGGGTCTACTGAGCGACTCTGTGAAGGTCACGCCGGATGGTGGGGTGGACAATACGGATGGCGGCGGCTCGGTTCCGCTCTTCCCCTGATTCCGCTTACCTTTCCGCGACTCTCCGGTCGGGAGACCCGTCATGACGATCCTGTTCGAGCCACAGCGCCGCGACGCGCAACAGCTCGCCGTGCTGCTCGGCAGCGATGTCCACGTCGCGAGCTCGACGGCCGAGCTCGGCGGTCTGCTGCGGCAGTACCCGGGCGAGATGCTGGTCGTGCTGGGTACCGGCGTCGGGTTGGAGACGGCTCTCGCGGTCGCCGCGGAGTACCGGGTCTCCCGCCCCGCCATGGGTGTGGTCCTGGTCCGGGACCGGCTCGATGTCGGCCTGCTCGGTGAGGCGATCCGGTCCGGCGTTCGCGAGGTCGTCGCCGCGGGCGACCCGGCGGGGCTGCTCGCCGCGTGCGCGCGGTCGCTGGACGTGTCCCGGCAGATGGCGCCCACGAGCGTACGGGCGCCCGGCGAGGCGCAGTTCGACGCGCGCATCATCACGGTCTTCGCGGCGAAGGGCGGCTGTGGCAAGACGACGCTGGCCACGAACATCGCGGTCGCCCTCGCGGCCGGCGGGGCGCGCCGGGTCGGGTTGATCGACCTCGATCTCGCCTTCGGTGACGTCGCGATCATGCTGCAGTTGGTGCCGGAACGCAGCATCGCCGACGCGGTCGGCCTCGGCGATCAACTGGACGAGTCGGCCGTACGGGCGCTCATCACGCCGTACGGCCCGGGTCTGGACACGCTGCTCGCGCCGGCCGGGCCGGCCGAGGCCGAGCGCGTCACGCAGGGCCTCGTGGCGGACATCCTGCGTATCGCCCGGGGGATGTTCGACTACCTGGTGGTCGACACGCCACCGCAGTTCACCGACCACGTGATGACCGCGCTGGACTCCTCGCACGTCCACGTGCTCGCGACCACACCCGATATCCCGTCGCTGAAGAACCTGCGCATCGCGCTGGACACGTTCGACCTGCTCGACCTGCCCAAGGAGAACCGGGTCGTGGTGCTCAACCGCGCGGACGCCAAGGTCGGTCTGACCGCGTCGGACATCGAACGGGTCATCCGCGTGCCGATCATGGCGCACGTTCCGTCGAGCCGGGACGTCTCGGTCTCCATCAACCGTGGCGTGCCGATCATGGTCGACAACCCGCAACATCCGGTGAGCAAGGCGATCCGCGACTTCGCGCTCGGCCGACTCACCGGCCCGACCGTGGGCGAGCCGCCACTGCGCGGCCTGCGGGCGCTGCTGAACAGGGGTAGATAGAAGCATGGGACTCAATGACCGCATCGCCGAACGGGGTGTCGGGCCGGCGCCGGTGGAGCGTGCCCGGGCCGCCGCCACGCCGGGTCGGACGGGACCGCTCACGGAGATCCGGCGGCGCGTGCACCGGGAGCTGCAGGAGATCCTCGGCCCGCAGCTCTACAGCGAGCGTTCCCTGACCGTGCTCGAGCGCCGGGTCCGGGAGACGTTGCATGACGTGCTCGCCAAGGAAGAGTCGCAGCTCGGCGTGAACGAGCGCAGCAAGATCATCGCTGAGATCTGTGACGAGATCCTCGGTCACGGCCCGCTCGAGCCGCTGCTGCGCGACCCGGATATCAGCGAGATCATGGTCAATGGCCCGGACCGGATCTACGTCGAGCGGTTCGGCCGGATCATGCCGGTCGATGCCGCGTTCCTCGACGAGGAGCACCTGCGCCGGATCATCGACAAGATGGTGGCCCGGGTGGGCCGGCGGCTCGACGAGGGCAGCCCGATGGTCGACGCCCGGCTGCCCGACGGGAGCCGGATCAACGCGGTGCTGCCGCCGGTCTCGATCGACGGGGCCGTGCTCACGATCCGCAAGTTCGCGGCCGATCCGTACACGATGGACGATCTGATCTCGTTCGGCACGCTCACCAAGACCGTCGCCGACATCCTCGCCGCCTGCGTTCGCGGGCGCCTGGACATCCTCATCAGCGGCGGCACCGGCACGGGCAAGACCACGACGCTTAACGTGCTCTCCCAGTTCCTGCCGGCCGAGGAACGGATCGTCACGATCGAGGACGCCGCCGAACTTCAGCTGCATCAGGAGCACGTGCTGCGGTTGGAGTCCCGCCCGGCCAACATCGAGGGCCGAGGCCAGGTGACGGTACGCGACCTGGTGCGCAACTCGCTGCGCATGCGACCCGATCGGATCGTCGTGGGCGAGGTCCGCGACGGTGCGGCGCTGGACATGCTGCAGGCGATGAACACCGGTCACGACGGGTCGCTGACGACCGTGCACGCCAACTCTCCCCGCGATTCGCTGGCCCGGGTCGAGACGATGGTGCTCATGGCCGGCATGGATCTGCCGATCCGCGCCATCCGTGAGCAGACCGCCGCCGCGATCGACGTCATCATCCACCAGACCCGGCTCAAGGACGGCAGCCGGCGCATCACGCACGTCACCGAGGTCACGGGGATGGAGGGTGACATCATCACCCTGCAGGACATCTTCCGGTTCGACTTCGCTGCTGGGATGGACGAGGTCGGCCGGTACCGGGGTGTGCTCCAGCCCACCGGGATCCGGCCACAGTTCATGGAGCGCCTGGCGGAGATGGGCATCCAGGTCCCGATCGAGACGTTCTTTCCGCAGCAGCCCACGCAGCCTGCGCAGCCCCAGGGCCAGTGGGACCCGGTCCGGGCGGGAGCGGCCCAGTGGAGCGCCGCATGAGCCGACTCACGCGCGGCCTGGTCGGCCTCGTCGCGCTCGTCGCACCGATCGCGCTGCTGTGGGCCACGCCGGCGACAGCAGAGCCGCCGAAACCTGCCCTGGTGGTCTCGCAGGTGCATACCGACCCTGGCCGCGTGTCATTTCTCGTCACGCCAACCAACGTCGGCCTTGACTCCACTGTGGACGTCAGTACCCTGACCGTGCAGGCCGAGGGCGTGTCGCTGCCCGCCCGGGTGCAGACGGCGGCCGATCTGACCGGCGCGCCGACCCGGCTGCTGATGGTGGTGCTCGATGGTGGCGACCGCTACGACCAGGCCGGGACGTACTTCGCCGCGGCCCGGCAGGCCGCGACCGCGCTCGCCGACACGGTGCCGGCCGACGTGGCGCTGGGGCTCTTCGTGATCGGCCCTGATGGCGCGAAGGAGGCGCTGCAGCCGACGACCGACCGGTCCGCGTACCGTGCCGCGGTGGCTGCCGCGAAGCGTGGTGGCACCTGGGACCCAGTGGACGGCGTCGATGGAGCGCGGGCCGCCGTGCTGAGCGACGGACTCGCGGTCGAGCGCCGGGTGCTGCTCATCAGCGATGGCGTCAACGCGTTCACCAGCGACTTCGACTCGAAGGTGGGCGGCGCGCTCGCGACCTCCCAGGTCGGGCTCGACATCGTGGCCTTCCGAGCGAGCGGCACCGGGCTGACCGGCCTGCAACGCATCGCCGACGCCGCTGGCGGCCGCCTGCTCAAGACCACAGACGCCGCCTCGGTATCGACCGCGGCGCAGGGCTCGGGTCGGTTCTTCGCGCCGACGTTGTCCGTGACCGCCGCCGTGCCCAGCTCGCTCTCCGGGCTCACCGCGGTCGTGACGGTCGACGCTGCGGGCTTCGCGTCCGTGCAGACCACCGTGCCCTTCGCGATGTGGGACGACGGACTCGCCGCCGCCAGCCCGCCGCTGGCCTGGGTTCCCGGCTGGCTCGTCTACGTCGTGGCGCTGTTCCTCTTCGCTGCCGTGGTGGCCCTGGTCCTCGCGCTGGCCTGGCCACGCTCACAGAGCCATGCGCTGATCAAGAAGATCGCCCACTTCGGTCCCCGCCGGTCGCAGCCCAGCGGCAGGGCCGCACCGCTGGACGCTGCCTCAGCAGGCGCCCGCATCACCCAGACCGTGCTCGCCGCGAGCGCGACCGTGGTCAGGGCGGGCGGCCTGGAGCAGCGGATCGCGCTACGCCTGGAGCAGGCGGGCATGAAGCTGCGCCCGCACGAATGGGTCGCGATCTGCGCCAGCATCGCGGTCGGTGCCAGTCTGATCCTCGCCATCGTCGGCGGGATCCCGGGCTTCGTGCTCGGTCTGGCTCTGGGCGCCGGCGCCACCCTGGCCTACCGGATGGCGCGGGTCAGCCGCCGCAGGCGCTCGTTCACCGAGCAACTGCCCGACGGCCTGCAGCTCGTGATCGGCTCGCTGCGCGCGGGGTTCTCGCTCGGCCAGGCACTGGAGTCGCTCGTTCGCGAGTCACCCGAGCCGCTGGCGGCCGAGTTCGGCCGGGCCGTCGCCGAGCACCGGCTGGGCTCGGATCTCTCCGATGCGCTGGACCGCCTCGCGGCGCGGGTGGGCAGTGAGGACCTGACCTGGGCCGTGATGGCGGTACGGATCCAGCGCGACGTCGGCGGCAATCTCGCCGACGTCCTGCAGACCAGTGTGGACACCATGCGGGAGCGGGAGCAGCTCAATCGGCACATCCGGGCGCTCTCCGCCGAAGGTCGGCTCTCGGCGTGGATTCTGGCCGGGGTCCCGGTGTTTCTCGCCGTATTCATGGGCGTATTCCGCCGCGCGTACCTCATGCCGCTGTTCACCGACCCGCGCGGCTTGGCGATGTCCATCGTCGCCGTCGTGCTCTTCGCGGTTGGCGTTTTCTGGATGACCCGGGTCGTCAGGACGAGGACGTGATGGCGGCATGACCCTGTTCACCTTCGTACTGATCGTCGGCTCCGCCTTCGCCTTCTTCGGCGGTGTAGCGATCGCCGTAGCCAACCTCGCCCAGGCCGGCTTGGGCCGGGCCAAGGTCAGCCGCTCGCTGCACGCGATCGACACCGTCTACGGGGCCACGACCTCGGAGGCGAGCGCGCGCTCCTCGAGCCTGATCGGTGCCCGAGCGGCGCAATTGGGCCGCGCCACCACCCCCGTCGCTGGGTTGTCCCGCCTGCGCCGGCGCCTGGACCTCGCCGGCAACCCTCCCTATTGGACGGTCGAACGGCTCCTCGAGGTCAAGGGGCTCGCCCTGATCGGTCTGGGCGTGCTCGGTCTCCTCGTCGGGGCACTGCTCGCCGGTGCCGGGGCCGCGGTGGTCGGCGGCCTGGCCGGTGCCGCACTCGGCTACTTCGTGCCGGACCTGATCGTCTACGAGCTCTCCGAGCACCGGCAGGAAGATGTCCGCCGGACGCTGCCGGACATCCTGGACACGCTGATCGTCTCGGTCGAGGCGGGTCTGGGCTTCGACGCGGCGCTCGCCCAGGTGACCCGCTACGGCCGGGGACCGCTGGCGGGCGAGTTCGCCCGGGTGCTGCAGGAGATGCAGATCGGCCGGTCCCGGGTCGACGCGCTGCGTGCCCTCGGCGAGCGCACGAGCGTCGTCGAGCTCCGCGCGTTCTGCGCGATCGTCGTGCAGGCTACCGAGCTCGGCGTACCGATGGCGAACGTGCTGCGCGAGCAGGCGAGCCAGATGCGGATCAAGCGCCGGCACCGCGCCGAGGAACTCGCGCAGAAGGTGCCCGTGAAGATCCTCTTCCCGCTGATCTTCTGCCTGCTCCCGCCGCTCTTCATCGTCGTGCTCGGCCCCGGGATCCTGAGGATCATCGATCTGTTCTCCCGCTGACCGTACGGCTTGTCCGTCCTGAGCGCTCCTACCGGATCTGTCACCGATCCGACACTGGAGGTCATGACTGTCGGATTCACGGCAGACTGAGGACTCGTGGCCAGCGTGAACCCGGCGCCTCTGGTGCCGCTGCGGCGCATCGCCGCGTACGGCCGGTGCGCCGACGAGCGGGAGCGCATCCTCCTCGTCCGCGCGTCGCGTCGCTCGGGTACCCCGCTGCGGTGGTCGCTTCCTGGCGGAGCGGTCGACCACGGGGAGGCGCCGACCGACACGGTGGTGCGGGAGACGGCCGCCGAGACCGGGCTGTCGGTCTGCGTCGTGCGTCTGCTGGACGTCCAGGCAGACCTGCGGGCCGTGACCAGCCGCGGGCTGTCGATCCACACCGATCGGCTCATCTACGAGGTCGCGGTGCGTGGCGGTGCGCTGCGCGACCGGGTGGGACAGGCGACCGACCTGGCCCGGTTCGTCGCCCGTGACGAGGCCGCCGGCCTGCGCCTACGCCCGTTCACGGCGGCGGCGCTCGGACTGCCCGCGGGCGCGGATGTACCGCCCGAGCGACCCGGCGCGCTGCCGTCCTTTCACGCGGTGCCCGGCCCGGACGGGCTTCCCCGCGCCCAGCGCTTCGCGGCGTACGCCGTGGCCACCGATCCGCGCGGACGCCTGCTGCTCACCCGGATCGCCGACGGCTACCCCGGGGGCGGTCGCTGGCACCTGCCCGGCGGAGGTACGGACTACGGCGAGCAGCCGGGCGAGGCGCTGATCCGCGAGCTCGCCGAGGAGACCGGCCAGCGCGGTCGCCTGCTCGCCCTGCTCGGGGTGGCGAGCCATCGCGACGCCGCCTCGCTCGGTCCCGAGGGGTATCCCATCGACTGGCACGGTGTGCGAGCGTTCTACCGGGTCATGGTCGACCGACCGACCCGGCCTCGCGTCCACGACATCGGCGGCTCCACCTGTGCGGCCCGGTGGTTCACCTCGGCCCAACTCACCGGTCTGCCGCTCACGGAGGTGACGAGCGAGGCCCTCGCGCGCAGCTCGGCGGAGGAGGCCCTGGCCCGCAGGGCATAGATCGGCATGAGATACCAACGGGGGATCGAGGCGCGGGCGGTGTGCCGGGATGGGGCTGGCCGCGTCCTGCTGGTAGCCGACGGTCTCGGCCGTGCCATGGTGCCGGGAGGGCCCCTGCGCCACGGCGAGCACCCGGTCGACGCCCTGCAACGCTGGGCCCGCGACCAGGTTCCCGAACAGCTCAGCGTGCGCCGACCACTCCGGGTCGCCACGGAGGTGGCCCGGGCCGAGACGTGGCGAGGCGGCTGGCAGCACCGGGACATGATCGTCTTTGACGCGCAGGTCGGGGACGCCGGCGGCGAGCATGTCCGCCAGGGCGTGCAGTGGGCTACCGAGGGCGATCTCGCGACCC
Organism: Micromonosporaceae bacterium; assembly: GCA_036557785.1. GTDB lineage: Bacteria > Actinomycetota > Actinomycetes > Mycobacteriales > Micromonosporaceae > DATBGZ01. The sequence continues at coordinate 50,739 of DATBGZ010000049.1, read as the reverse complement.
TGCGCCTGTCGCCGGGCACCGCCGCGGCGCTGGGGCTCGCCAGCGGTACGTCGCAACCCGGTCCCCGCGTGGTCTGGTCTGCTGTGCCGGGGTCATCCGGGCGACGACGGCAGCGCTTCGCGGCGTATGGGCATGCGATGGACCCGGCTGGCCGCGTGCTGCTCACGCTGATAGCCACGGGGTTTCCGGGCCAGGGGCGGTGGCACCTGCCCGGCGGAGGCACCGACTTCGGCGAGTCCGCCGAGGCGGGGCTGCACCGGGAGATCGAGGAGGAGACGGCCCAGCGCGGCACCATCGGCGAGCTGCTGACGGTGTCGCACCGCCACCAGATCCGCCAGAACGGCCGGTCCGTGGACTGGCACGGCGTGCGCGTGGTCTACGCCGTCCGGGTCGGGGAACCGTCGGCGCCACAGGTCCTCGAGCAGGGCGGCTCCACCGCCCAGGCCGGTTGGTTCGAGGTGGCGCAGGCACTGGAGTTGCCGCTCACCGAGGTCGCCCAGGAGGCACTGGTGGCGCGACCCGCCCCGTGGTGAGGGACACACGGTGTTCCCGATCGCCGCAAGTTGAGGCAGTCTTGTCACTCAGAGTAGCTAACGGTGTGGGCAGTGCTGAGTCGTTCACCCCGGAATGTCCGTAAAGTTCTGGAGGCCGGGGCATCGCCAAGAGTACCGACGTATGCGATTGTGTAGTCGCCGGTTCGCCGAGGTCTGTCAGGAGGTCGAGCGTGGCGAGAGTCTGGCGGCGGCGCCGGAGTCTGGACAGTCCTCGTCCCGCCGGACGCCGTTGGGCGCGCCTGCGCCGGGGCGGTTCCCGCGCCACCCAGCTGATCGCACGGGTTGCCGGCCGTTCCCGCGGCCATTCGGCGACGGGGACGTACGTGGCCTCCCCGCTCGCGCCGGGCAGCGTCCATCGCGACACCACGAGCCGGCTCGGCACCGCCGCGATCGCCGTCGCCCCGGTCAGCCCGGCCGTCGGTCCGACCCGGCTGGCCCCGCAGACCGGCCCGATCCCGCTGCTTCCTGGCGAGCGCACCACGGCGCGCCGGGTCAAGTTCGCGGTCGCCAACGGGTGCACCATCGGCAGCCTGCTCACCGGCCTGGTCGCGGTCTTCCTCGCGCTCACCGGCCAGGCCCCGGACCTGCGGCTGGCCGCGGTGGCACTGCTGGCGTGTGTCGTCCTCGACGGGTTCGACGGCGGACTGGCCCGGCGGTTCAACGTGGCGAGCCCCTTCGGCGCGCAACTGGACTCGCTGGCCGATCTGAGCTCGTTCGGCGTGGCCACGGGCATCGTGACCTATCAGTGGCTGATCTGGCAGGGTGCCGGGAAGCTGTCTGCCGGCGTTGTCTGTGCGCTGGTCGCCGTCTGCGCCGCGATCCGGCTCGCCCGGTTCAACGTGTCACCCAAGAGCGGCAACCACTTCTGTGGCGTGCCCACCACGATGGTGGCGGCCGTACTGGCCCTGAGCATCCTGGTCGGTCCGGACTCGGTCCCGGCCTGGGCCCAGGTGGCGTTCGTCGGCGTCTACGCGGTCGCGATGGTGACGCCGTTCCCCTACCTCAAGCTCGCGCGGATCATGCGCCTGCCGGCGTGGGTGTGGGTCGTGCCGGCGATCTCCGTGATGATCACCGTCGCCGGCACGTTCGTTGCCGTCGTGAGCCTGTATCTGGTCAGCGGACCGGTGCTCTGGCTCCTGCAGCGCCGGCGCGGTCCACGCCCTGCCCTGGCCCGCTAGTCCACCCGGCTCACTGCGTCCAGCGGGCGATCACCGTCTCGCCCCCGGTGACGCGGTCCTGCGCGTCGACCACCGCGGTCACCCGGCCGGCAGGCAGGTAGACGTCCGTACGGGAGCCGAACCGGATCAGGCCGAACCGTTCACCCTTGGCGAGCAGGCTCCCGACCGGAGCCCGGTGCACGATCCGGCGGGCGATCAGGCCCGTGCGCTGGGCGACGGCCACGGTGCCCCGGGTCGTCTCGAGGACCGTGTACGCCGCCACGTTGTGCTCGGCCTCCGGCCGCATCGCCGGGGCGTTGCCGCCGTCGACCACGAAGTGGTCGACCACCCGGCCCGCCACGGGTGCCCGGTTGATGTGCACATCCAGGACCGAGAGGAAGACCGCGATGCGCAGGAACTCGTCCGGGCCGAGGCGCTCGTCCCGGACCGTGTCGACCGAGAGCACCGTGCCGTCGCTGGCGGCGACGATGGCCGCGGCGTCGGTGGGCACCTCGCGGTGCGGGTCGCGGAAGAACGCGGCGACCGGGGCTGCGGCGAGTGCGGGCAACAGCCACAGCCTGCGGTGCTTGCGCAGCGCCACGGCAGCGCCGAGGCAGAGCGCCGCCGCCACCACGCCGTTCGAGTCGATGCTCATGCGCGGCGTGAGCTGCACGCTGCTGGTGCGGGCCAGTGGCGCCAGCTTCTCGGCCAGAGCCGCGTCGGCGGGGGTGTAGCGCAGACGATGCACGCGCAGCGGCGGCATGCTGCGCACGACAACGTCGGAGCCGACCCCGAACAGCACGCTCTGCCGGTCCAGCTCCTGCCCCGCCCCCCCGGCGAGGAATGCGGCCGCGGGTACCGCGACGCTGAGGACTCCGCCGGGGCGCAGGTGCTTGGCCAGCGCGTCCAACTCGGCCCGCGCCTCGTCGGCGCTGCCCTCCAGGGGCTGCGCCACGAGCACCGCGTGGGCCGCGTCGGGGGCGTCGGTCAGCGACTCCACGACGGCCACCCGTTGCTCGACCCAGGCGCCGGCGAGCCGGATCTGCGACCGGACGTCCTCGGTGGCGCTACCCGCCACGACGGTCAGGGAGTCCTCCGTGCTCAGCGCGTCGACCGCCGCGCTGACCACCTCCGAGCCCGGGGCCGCGCCGACGACCAGGCCGTGCTTGGGGCCGGGATGGCGGGTGAAGTCGGCGGCGATCGCCCCGCCCGCCACCGGCGAGACGCGGGTCTGGAAGAACTGTTCGGCGGCGCTCATCAGGCGCTGCGTCAACGGGGTCTGTGTCGGATCGGGTGAACTCACCGGCGGGCTCCTCACCTCACGGGGCCGTGACCGGCTCAGCATAGGCAACCGTCGTCAGGGCCCGGTCGGTTCCTCCCGGTCGATCGCCGGCTCGCGTGGCTCATCCGGCCGGTCGGGCGCGGGCGGGCTCGGCACCGGTACCGCTGCGGTCGGGTCGGGTTGCTCGGTGCGGTCCCGCCGCAGGCTCGCCACGAGGCCGGCCAGGCCCACGAGGATCAGGCCGCCCGCGACGAACCACCCGAAGTTCGGCGGCTGCCAGTCGAGGTGCCATCCCAGGTGCAGGTAGTGGCCGGCCGCCCACCAGACCGCCGCGGCGACGAACAGCAGGCCGAAGATCAGGGAGAGCACATCGGTGCGGTGCCGGGCCCGCGATGGCTTCGGCGCGGGTGTCTCGGTGCTCATCGGTTGATCTCCAAACTCCCGATACGGACGGACGCGGTGATGTGCAACGCTCCGCCGCCAGGACCGTCCGACCCGACATCGTCGATGTGCCGGGGCTCGTTGCCCACGCCGCTCCACCGCGTGCCCAGCACATCGGCGTCGCCCGTCCCGTCGTTGGCGTCGATGACGACGTCCACATCGGAGGGAAGCACGATCTTGAGGTCGCCGACGCCGACCCGAGCCGCGAAATCGACGCTGCGGCCAGTGAAGTCCACATCGGACAGATCCAGCGTGACGCTGCCGATGTTGCGCTCGTAGCTGTCCTGGATCTCGCTGACAGAATGGGGCGTATAGATGGCGACACCGATGCTCGGCCGGCTCCATTGCCCGACCTGCAGGGCGGTCCACCCGCCACCCAGGGCGAGGGCCAACGCCACCCCGAACGGGATCAGCCAGCGCGCCCGCCCGAACCAGCCGCCGACGACCAGACCGAGCCCGAGTACCGCCAGAGGTGCCGCGAAGTACGCGAGCGAGGGGACGGAGAGCCCGGCGAGGTCACAGGCACCCAGCGCGCCGACCACGAGCACCGCCAGGGAAAGGGTCACTCCGCCCAGGCGCGAACGTGGCGGTCGTGGTCGCGGCGGCGGCGGTGGCGGTGGCGTCCACACGACTGACGGCGACGGCGGCACCGGCGGCGGCACGAACGGCCCATGCGGCGCGAACGGCGGCCCCGCCGGCGTGCTCGCCATGGCAGCGGGGTACGGCGGCGGCACGGCGCGGCTGCCCCGGCCCGGCGACCGGTCGCGCAGCAGGAGCAGCAGGACCCCGCCCAGGATCAGCAGGGCGATCAGCGGCGTCGCCCGGTAGGGGGTGAAGAAGTACCCGCTGAGCCCGATCGCCGCGATCACCAGGCCGACGATCGTGCGGACCGCCGACGTGCGGGAGTGGCCACGCCCACCGAGGGCCTCGACGGGCGAGGCGGTGTCGCCGTCGGCCGGCAGCAGCAGCCACGCGAGCAGGTAGATGAGCAGGCCCATCCCACCGAAGATCGTGAGCACCACGAGCACGACCCGCCACAGCACGGGATCGGTGTCCGTCGCTCGGGCGAAGGCCCCGCAGACGCCCGCGAACGTCCGCCCCCGTACCGGGCGGACGAGGCGATGCCGCCAGGCGAACGCGGTCAGGTGGGGCGGATCGGCGCCGGGATGGTGGCCGGGCGGAGGTTGAGAGCCGGGTGGGGGCACCGAGCCCGGCGGGGGCTGGGAGCCCGGCGGGGGCACGGGCGGCGCGCTGGGCGCAGACGGGTTCGTCACGCTCCGATGGTCGCGCCGCGGGCACCCGACGTGCCTCGGGTACCGACCCTGAGGCAACCCTGGCTTCTCGCCGCTCCGGATCGGGGACAAGCCCACTGGTCGGGCCCCCACGCCGCGTGTGACGATCGATCGGTCGACAAGCGCGGGCAAGGAGCCATGGTCATACCACCAGCGGTGCACCCGGCCGGTACCACGCAGGTGCCGGCTGTACGTCCGCAGTTTCGGCGGTTGTTCCGCAACCGCGACGACAAGCTGGTCGCGGGCGTCGCGGGCGGCCTGGCCCGGCACCTGCATGCGCCCGCGCTCGTCGTCCGCCTGGTCTTCGTGGCCCTCCTGGCCGCGAGCGGTTTCGGGGCACTGCTCTACGTCGCGTTCTGGGCCGTGGTCCCCGTCGAACCGGCCGCGAGCGGCCGGACGCGCTATCCCCGGCGCAGCCTGCAGCGGGTGGCGTTCGGGGCGCTCGCGACCGGCGTGATCGTGCTGGTCGGACAGTTCCGGGTCTACACGGTCGACTCCGCGGTGGTCGCTCTCGCCGCGGTCGTGGCCCTGGGCGCCGGGATCATCTGGCACCAGGCGGACCCCCAGCGCCGGCGGGTGGAGCGGGCCGCGGTGCCGGACGCCTCCGGTGCCGGCCCGATCGCGGCGACGCCGGCGACCGTCGTGCTCGGCCCGGCGCCGGAGCGTCGGTGGTTCTTCGTGCGCGTGATCAGCGGCGGGCTGCTCATGAGCGTGGGGATCATCGGCATCCTGAGCTTCTTCGCACCTGGCCGGCAGGGCCTGTCGCCGACCCTGCTCGGCCTGCTCTTCGCGCTGCTCGCGCTCGCCGGCCTGGTGCTCGCGTTGGCACCGGTGCTCTGGCGGCTGGCCGGGCAGTTGCGTGAGGAACGGATCGCCCGCATCCGGGAGCAGGAGCGCGCGGAGGTGGCGGCGATCGTGCACGACCAGGTGCTGCACACGCTCGCCCTGATCCAGCGGCACGCCGCCGACCCGGGCACGGTGGCCCGCCTGGCTCGCGGCCAGGAGCGCAGCCTGCGGGGCTGGCTCTACCGGCCCACCGGGTCGCCGAGCGAGCGCTTCGCGGCGGCGCTCGAGCAGGTGGCGGCCGAGGTGGAGGACGCGTATGGCCTGACCGTCGAGACCGTGGTGGTGGGTGACGCCGACCACGACGAGCGGGTGGCCGCGCTCGTGGCGGCGACCCGGGAGGCGCTGGTCAACGCGGCCCGCCACGCGAAGGTGACGAGCGTCTCCCTCTACGCGGAGGTGGAAGCGGACGCCCTGACGGTCTTCGTCCGCGACCGGGGGGTCGGCTTCGATCTGTCCACAGTGGATGACGATCGGCACGGCGTGCGCGGCTCGATCATCGGGCGCATGCAACGGCATGGCGGAACGGCGCAGGTGCGCTCGGTCCCCGGGGAGGGTACCGAAGTGGAGCTCACCATCCACCGGGCCCAGGCACCTGCTGGCGCCGGAAAGGAGGCGGCACGATGACCGCGGAAGTCGAGCCGTCGGGCGGCCCGCTGCGGGTCTTCCTCGTCGACGATCATGCGATGTTCCGGGCCGGGGTGCGCTCCGAGCTGCGCAGTCAGGCCACCGGCGCGGCGCCACGCATCGAGGTGGTGGGCGAGGCGGGAACGGTGGCCGCGGCCATCGCGGCGATCACCACCCTGCTCCCCGATGTCGTGCTCCTCGACGTGCACATGCCCGATGGCGGTGGCAGGGCCGTGCTGGAGGCAGTGCGGCAGACCCATCCGGGCGTGCGTTTCCTCGCGCTCTCCGTGTCGGACGCCGTCGAGGACGTGATCGGCCTGATCCGGTCGGGCGCCCGCGGGTACGTGACCAAGACGATCTCGGGCGAGCAGCTCGCCGACGCCGTACGGCGGGTGGCCGAGGGCGACGCGGTCTTCAGCCCGCGACTGGCCGGGTTCGTGCTCGATGCCTTCGCCCGTCCCGACGCGGCCGCCAATCCGGAGCTGGATCAGCTCACCAACCGGGAGCGCGAGGTGCTGCGGCTGCTCGCCCGCGGGTACGCCTACAAGGAGATCGCCAAGGAGCTCTATATCTCCATCAAGACGGTGGAGACCCACGTCTCGAACGTGCTGCGCAAGCTGCAGGTTTCCAACCGGTACGAGCTGTCCCGGTGGGCCGCCCACCACCGCATCGTCTGAGCAGGGCTGGCGATCGGGCGCGACCCCGGCCTACTCCGTACGGATGATCGTGAATGACTCGGCGAGGCTGCCCGCGGCCAGGCCGGCGGCCGCAGCGACCGGCTCCATCCGCCGCCGCAATATGCCCTCGAGATCGTCCATGTGGCTGGTCTGGGTGACATGGCGCCGTAGCGCGGCGAGCTTGGCGTCGAAGGTGGCGGTCACGTCGATCACGTGGTCGGGGTCGGGGCCGCCGGCGTACCAGACCTCCCGCACCACCCACGGTTGCCATCCTTCGACGAGCAGCTCCGGGAACGCGAACGGGTTGCGAGCGTCGGGGTAGATCGCGCACGTGGTCGCCTCACCGACGGCCAGGTGGTCGGGGTGGCTCGGGCCGGAGATCCGTTCCCAGCGCCGCAGCGGCGAGTTGGTCAGCACCCGGTCGGGCCGGGCCTGCCGGATCGCCCGGGCGAGGTCGCGGCGCAGGTCGATCGTCGGGGTCAGGTAACCGTCGCGGTAGCCGTCGAGGAACGCGAGCTGGGTCACGCCCAGCTCGGCCGCGGCGGCGCGTTGCTCGGCCTCGCGCAGGGCCGGCATCTGGTCCCGAGGGGTGTCGTCGAATCCGCCCGAGTCGCCGCGGGTCACGATCAGGTACGAGACCTCGATGCCCTGGGCGACCCAGCGGGCCACGGTTCCGGCGGAGCTGAAGTCGACGTCGTCCGGGTGGGCGAAGACGCCGAGTGCCCGGCTCACGTCAGCGAGCGGCTCGGCCGAGGGTGGGAAGCTCATCCCAAGATCGTATGGCCCAGGGCTCAGACGAGCTTGCCCCGCCCGGCCCGCAGAACCAGCAGGGCGAGCTGGGTGCCGTCGGCACCGAGCGCCTCGCGGAACCGGTTGAGGATCTCCTGCTCCCGGGCCAGGACGAGCCGGGTGCCGCCGGCGGCGACGCGGGTCACGCCCACCTCATGGGAGATCTCGGCGCGTTCTCGCCACAGCTCGATGAGCTTCTGGTCGATCTCGTCCAGGCGCCGGCGCAACGCGGTGATGCGCTCGTCGGCGCCGCTGTTCTCGGTGCTGGCCGGGACCCCGGTGCTGGTCCGGATCACGCTGGTCGTCATCTGTGCTCCTCGGCGCAGTTGGCTGGGTGTGGGTCGGGTCGCGGCCGTGGAGCACGAAAAAGCCCCGGGCCGTGGAGCCCGGGGCCTTCGCAGGTCTGATTCGTTCAGGCGCGACCTACGGCTGCCGGACTCCCGGTGCCGTAGCCATAAAATCGGGTCACGCGCTGCACGCCGTTGAGTATGCCATGCCGCGAGCGCGCCATGAAGCCCCACGACGTCAGCGCTGGCCGGTTGCCCTGTCCGGTACCTGTCGGCGAGCGTCGTTGCCGAGCGTTGTCGGCCGGCCGGCATAGACTCGCCAGCGCCCCACGCTCGTTCGGCCGTTCGGAGAGGTCGCCGTTGCAGGCGTTGTTCGAGATGTCCCCCGGCACCCAGCCGTCCGCCAACCCGCATGGCCGGGCCGGCGCTTCGCCCGCCGAGCTCCGCGAGGCCGACGGGCTGCTGAACGGCCTGAACGACGCGCAGCGGGCCGCGGTCACCCACGCGGGCACGCCGCTGCTGATCGTCGCGGGTGCGGGCTCGGGCAAGACGCGGGTGCTCACCAGCCGCATCGGCTACCTGCTCGCCGCCCGGGGTGTGCACCCCGGTGAGATCATCGCGATCACCTTCACCAACAAGGCCGCGACCGAGATGAAGGAGCGCGTGGTGGCGCTCGTGGGCGGCCGGGCGCGATTGATGTGGGTCAGCACCTTCCACTCGGCCTGCGTACGCATCCTGCGCGCCGAGCACGCGCTGCTCGACCTGCCCTCGACCTTCACGATCTACGACGCCGACGACTCCCGGCGGCTCATGCAGCTCGTGGCGCGGGAGTTGGATATCGATCCACGCAAGTTTCCGCCCCGCCGGCTCGCCGGCGCGGTGTCGAACCTCAAGAACGAGCTGACCGACGCGGAGGCGGCGACCGCCGCCGCACGCACGCCGGACCAGCGCATGGTCGCCGAGGCCTACCAGCTCTACCAGCAGCGCCTGCGCGCGGCCAAGGCGCTCGACTTCGACGACCTGATCATGACCACGGTGCACCTCCTGCAGTCGCATCCAGAGGTGGCGCGCTACTACCGGCAGCGATTCCGGCACGTGCTGGTCGATGAGTACCAGGACACCAACCACGCGCAGTACGTGCTCGTGAAGGAGCTCGTCGGCATCGGCGGCGACAGCGCGGTTACGCCGGGCGAGCTCTGCGTGGTCGGCGACGCGGACCAGTCGATCTACGCCTTTCGGGGGGCGACGATCCGCAACATCCTGGAGTTCGAGCGCGACTTTCCGGACGCGCGCACCATCCTGCTCGAGCAGAACTACCGCTCGACGCAGGCGATCCTCAGCGCGGCGAACGCGGTCATCGACAAGAATCCCCAGCGCAAGCGCAAGCGCCTCTGGAGCGACGCCGGCGTGGGTGAGCCGATCGTCGGGTACGTCGCCGACACCGAGCACGACGAGGCCGACTGGGTGGCGCGGGAGATCGACCGGCTTCGCGAGGACGACGTGGCCCGGCCCGGCGACGTGGCGATCTTCTACCGCACCAACGCCCAGTCCCGGGTCTTCGAGGAGATCTTCATCCGGCACGGCCTGCCGTACAAGGTGGTGGGCGGCGTCCGCTTCTACGAACGCGCGGAGGTCAAGGACGCGCTGGCGTACCTGCGAGCGCTCACCAACCCCGACGACACGGTCAGCCTGCGGCGCATCGTCAACACGCCGCGCCGCAACATCGGTGACCGTACGGTGTCGGCCATCGATGCCTACGCGACCCGCGAGCGGCTCTCGTTCGGTGCCGCGTTGCGGGCCGTGGAGGAGATCGGAGGCCTCGCCCCGCGCGCCACGGGCCCGGTCGCCGACTTCGTCACGCTCATGGATGAGCTGCGCGAGATGAGCGTGGTCGCCCCGCCGGAAGAGGTGCTCGAGGCGGTGCTCAACCGTACGGGCTACCTCGCCACCCTGGAGGAGAGCGAGGATCCTCAGGCCCAGGGCCGGGTCGAGAACCTGCAGGAGCTCGTCGCGGTCGCCCGGGAGTACACGCAGCGCACGGAGCTCATCGCCGCCAGCGCCGCCCAGGCCGCCCAGGAGTCGGGCGAGGATCAGGACGAGGAGGCACCCGCGCCCACGCTCGCCGGCTTCCTGGAGCAGGTCTCGCTCGTCGCGGACGCGGACGAGGTGCCCGAGGACGAGCCGGATCACGCCGGCGTGGTCACGCTGATGACCCTGCACACCGCGAAGGGCCTGGAGTTTCCGGTCGTCTTCCTGACCGGTCTCGAGGAGGGGATCTTCCCGCACCAACGGGCGCTCGACCAGCCGAAGGAGCTGGAGGAGGAGCGACGCCTCGCCTACGTCGGCATCACCCGCGCGCGGCGCCGGCTGTATGTCTCCCGGGCGGTCGCCCGGTCGGCCTGGGGCTTCGCGTCCCAGCGCACGCCCTCCCGGTTCCTCGACGAGCTGCCGCCCGACGCGGTGCGGTGGGCCCGCACCGGCGATGACTACACGTCCTGGTCCGGCGGGCGATCCGGCATCGGGGCCCGCGGCGAGGCGCGGGTCAACCACAACCCCACGGGCGGGGCGAAGCCGTGGGCGGGGAGGAGTGATTTTGTCGGGGGGACGCCGAAGGCGACGGAGCTGGCCTCGCGACTCGGTATCGACGCGTCCCGGCTCACCACGGCCAGCGAGCTCGCGGCCCGGGAGGCGCCCACGGTCGAGCCGGGGGATCGCGTCAACCACCAGCGGTACGGCCTGGGCCGGGTGAGCGCGGTCGAGGGCGGCAAGGCTCAGATCGACTTCGGTGATCAGGTGATGTGGGTCGTGCTGCGCAACGCCCCGATCGAGAAGCTGTAGCCCTCAGCCGACGACGATGGCGCCGTTGGCCTCTTCGGTGCCCTTGTCGATGTCCACGCCGTGCTCGAGCATGAACTCGTCGGGATCGATCGGGTTGTTGTTGATCCTGACTTCGTAGTGCACGTGCGGGCCCGTGGAGTCACCGGTGTTGCCGCTCAACGCGATGACCTGCCAGGTGTCGACCTTCTGGCCGACGGTCACCTTCCAACTGCTGAGGTGTCCGTACCGGGTCCGGATGCCGTTACCGTGGTCGATCTCCACCATGTAGCCGTATCCGCCGCTCGCGCCCGCGAAGGTCACCACGCCGCCCTGCGCGGCATGCACCGGAGTGCCCCACTGACAGGCGAAGTCGATCCCGAAGTGGCGTGCGCGCCCGAACAGGCTACGGGCCACGAACCGCGACGTGATCACGTAGCCGGTTATCTTCCCGCTGGCATCCAACTTGGGGTCGACCGGCAGCCGCCACACGTCGGGCGCGTCCCCGTTCACGATGATCGACTGGCCGCGATCCTCTGAGCGGTTGGCCTGGTCGGCCTGGTCATAGAGATCCGACACGCTCAACATCGTGTTGTCCCGGTGCCCGTTGCCGAGGTTGTCCGGCAGCAGTGCCGCGGCACCGAGCGCCACGATGCTCGCCGCGATGATGGCGGTGGTGACGACGACCGCGTACCGGCGGCTCGGCAGCTTCGGCAGGCGACGGCGGCCTCGGTAGACCCTTCCCGACTGCGAGTCCGGCTGCTTCGGCACCGGCGTCCTCCGCTGCTTGTGGCGAGGCTGTCGCCTGCTCACGGCGACGCCGTCGCGCCCGGGGTGCTCGGTCGACACCGTAGCGGACCCCCGTGACGATCACAACCCGCCGTAGCCTCGACGCTCGCGGTACCGTCACAGGACGAGCTAACGACGCTCTGGCCGTGAGGCCGGAAACGACGCTCTGGCCGTGAGGCCGGAAGAGTTGCGCGCGCCGAGGAGGAGACGGACGGATGAGCGGCAGTCAACGCCTGCGCGTGGTCATCGCCAAGCCTGGTCTGGACGGTCACGACCGCGGCGCGAAGGTGGTCGCACGGGCGCTGCGCGACGCCGGCGTGGAGGTCGTCTACACAGGACTGCACCAGACGCCGGAGCAGATCGTGGAGACGGCCATCCAGGAGGACGCCGACGCGATCGGCCTCTCCGTCCTGTCCGGGGCGCACATGACGCTCTTCCGGCGCGTGATGGAGCTGCTGGCACAGCGCGGCGCGACCGACATCGTCGTCTTCGGCGGCGGGATCATCCCGGAGGCGGATCTGGCGGAGCTGCGGGCGTTGGGGGTGGCCGAGATCTTCGGACCCGGGGCGACCATGCGCTCGATCGTGGACTGGGTGCAGGCAAACGTTCCCGCCCCGGCGGGCGCCGTCGGTTGACACGGGATGAGGGGCCGGACGCACCCCTCACACGCCCGGCCCCTCTGCACGACGCCCCGCCGCCACCCCTCGACCGACAGGGCATCGGCCGTATTTCGCGTAGCTTGCGGAGCGAACCGCAAACTCCGTTCCCTTGTCGTCGGCGGCGTGGCCGCCGACATCCTGCACAACGAGGGGTCATGGAGCCGGTTACGCCCGGGCTTTCGGCAATATCCGATTCGCCCGGATGGGCGATCGCGGAGAGTGGAGTACCGCACACGCCCGCGCCCGGCTGCGGCTCGCGCCGCCAGCGCTGGCTAGGCTGCGCTCAACAGGTGGCGACAACGGTCGGGTCGGCGGCCCGGGTGAGCGTGGAGTAAAGGTGGACCTGTACGAATATCAGGGGCGGGAGCTCTTCGCTCGGCACGGGCTGCCGGTGCTCAGCGGCGGTGTCGCGCAGACGCCCGAGGAGGCGGCCGCGATCGCGCAGAAGGTCGGGCGTCAGGTCGTCGTCAAGGCACAGGTCAAGGTCGGCGGGCGCGGCAAGGCCGGCGGAGTGAAGCTCGCGACCACGGTGGCCGAGGCGACCGCACGGGCCGCCGACATCCTCGGTATGGACATCAAGGGCCACACGGTGCACAAGGTGATGGTCACCGAGGCGGCGGACATCGCCGAGGAGTACTACTTCTCCTACCTGCTCGACCGGGCCAACCGCACCTTCCTCTGCATCGCGAGCGTCGCTGGCGGGATGGAGATCGAGCAGGTCGCCCACGAGGCGCCGGAGAAGGTCGTCAAGGCGCCCATCGATGCCTCCAAGGGTGTAGATGAAGCGCTGGCCCGCGAGATCGTCACCAGGGCCGGGTTCCCCGCGGACGTCGCTGATCAGGTCGTCGATATCGCGGTGAAACTGTGGCAGGCGTTCGTGGCCGAGGACGCCACGCTCGTCGAGGTGAACCCGCTGGCGAAGACGCCGGATGGGCGGGTGCTCTGCCTCGACGCGAAGGTGACGCTGGACGACAACGGCGCATTCCGTCACCCCGACCACGAGGCCTGGGTCGACACGTCCGCAGCCGACCCGTTCGAGCAGGCGGCGAAGGAGAAGGACCTCAACTACGTCAAGCTCGACGGCCAGGTCGGGATCATCGGCAACGGCGCTGGCCTGGTCATGTCCACACTGGACGTTGTCGCCTACGCGGGTGAGCGGTTCGGCTCGGTGAAGCCGGCGAACTTCCTGGATATCGGTGGCGGCGCCTCAGCCGAGGTGATGGCCAACGGCCTGGAGATCGTCCTCTCCGACCCGTCGGTGCGCAGCGTCTTCGTGAACGTCTTCGGCGGCATCACGGCCTGCGACGCGGTGGCGAAGGGCATCCTCGCCGCGTTCGAGCTCCTGGGCAGCCGGGGCGAGGCCCTGACCCGGCCGCTCGTGGTCCGCCTGGACGGCAACAACGCCGAGCAGGGCAGGCGCATCCTCGACCAGGCGAACAACCCGCTGGTGCAGCGGGTGGACACAATGGACGGTGCCGCGGCACGCGCGGCGGAGCTCGCGGCGGCGGGGGTCTGACGGACATGGCGATCTGGCTCACCAAGGACTCGCGGGTCATCGTGCAGGGGATGACCGGCTCCGAAGGCTCCAAGCACACCCGGCGCATGCTGCGGGCCGGAACCACCGTGGTCGGCGGCGTCACCCCGGGCAAGGGTGGGCAGAGCGTGGAGTTCGACGGGCAGGCCCTGCCGGTATTCAACTCGGTGCTCGAGGCGATGGCCGTCACCGGCGCGGACGCGACGGTGATCTTCGTGCCGCCACGCTTCGCGAAGGGCGCCATGGTCGAGGCGATCGATGCCGCGATCCCGCTCGCGATCACGATCACCGAGGGCATCCCGGTGCACGACACGGCCGCGGCCTGGGCGTACAACGTCGGCAAGGGCAACCCGACGCGCATCGTCGGACCGAACTGCCCGGGCGTGGCGAGCCCCGGCCAGTCCAACGCGGGCATCATCCCGGCCGACATCTCCGGTCCCGGGCGCATCGGCCTGGTCTCGAAGTCCGGGACGCTGACCTACCAGATGATGTACGAGCTGCGGGACATCGGCTTCTCGACGGCGGTCGGCATCGGCGGCGACCCGATCATCGGGACGACACACATCGATGCTCTGGCCGCCTTCCAGGCCGACCCGGAGACCGACGCGATCGTGATGATCGGCGAGATCGGTGGTGACGCCGAGGAACGGGCCGCCGAGTTCATCAAGGCGAACGTGACCAAGCCGGTGGTCGGCTACATCGCGGGGTTCACCGCGCCGCCCGGCAAGACGATGGGCCATGCCGGCGCGATCATCTCGGGCTCCTCGGGTACCGCTGAGGCGAAGAAGGTCGCCCTGGAGGCGGCCGGGGTCACGGTCGGCAAGACGCCGAGCGAGACCGCCCGGCTGATGCGCGCCATCATGCAGACCTGACCAGCGAGGGCACCCTCCGCACGCCGAGCGTCGTGCCGGGGCACCGCCTCAACCCTGTGGCACAGTGAGTCGGATGCCCCCGCCCAGCGATGATCCGTACCCGGCCGACCCGACGGTGGCCCGGGACGAGGAGCCATCCGCGGGTCGGACCACCACCCGGGTCGCGCCGGCGCATGCGACGGCGAACGCACCGCAGCCACCTCGGCGTGGGGGCGCGCCGCTGCCCATCGCCGCCACGGTCGCGGCACTGTGGGCGAGCGTCCTCGGCCTCGCGCCCGTGATCGTGCTCAGTCTCATCGGCGGGATTGGCACCGGCGCGCCGTTGAAGGCGGTGTTCCGGGTCGCCACGGGCGCCTGGTTGCTCGGCCACGGGGTACCGGTCGGCCTGCCATCGGACCGCATCACGTTGGTGCCACTCGGTATCACGGCGTGGGTCGGCTGGCGGCTGGTGCGCGGCGGCGTGCACGCGGCCCGGGCCACCGGGGCGCACCGGCTCGCCTCGCCATGGCCGGCGATCCGGGCCGGGATCTGCGTCGCGCTGGTGTACGCGGTGATCGGCGCGATCGCGGCGGGGCTCGCCCGCACCGCCGACGCGGTGGTCTCGCCGGGTCGGGCCGCGGTGGCGTTCGGGCTGTTCGCGGCCGTCGCCGGGGTAGGCGGTGCGCTGGGGTACGGCCGGCCGGGGCGGCGGCTGGTCCGCCGCATGCCACGCGTGCTCACCGATGCCGTACGGGCGGGTGTCGCCGCGGTCGCGTTCCTGCTCGCGGCGGGGGCGGCGGCGGCGGGTCTGGCGCTGGCGTTGTCGGGCGGTGCGGCCGCACAGATGCTGCGGGCCTACCAGGCCGGGCTCGCCGGTCAGATCGGGATCACGGCGCTGTGCCTGATCTACCTGCCCAACCTGGCGGTCTGGGCGGCGGCCTATCTGCTTGGTCCGGGCTTCGCGGTGGGCGCGGGCACGGTCGTCAGTCCCGAAGACGTCCTGCTCGGCCCGGTGCCGGCTATGCCCGTTCTGGCCGCACTGCCACACGCTCCGCTGACCGGCCTCGGGCCGACCCTGCTCGGCGCGCCCTTCGTCGCCGGGCTGCTCGCCGGCGTCCTGCTCGGCCGGGTTCCCGCACCCGCGTCAGCAGCCCAGCCGGCGCCGACCTGGCCGGGGCTGCTCGGCTCGGCCGCACTCGCCGGTCCGATCGCGGGTGTGCTGGTCTACGCCGCCATGGTGGCCGCCCGGGGCGGACTCGGCTCCGGGAGACTCGCCGACCTCGGCCCGGGCGGGATCCGGGCCGCGCTGCTGGCCGCCGGCGTCGTGGGAGTCGGCACCGTGGTAGGCGCCGGCGCACGGCGATCCCTCTCTCGCGCCCACGGCTAACGACACACGGCAGACCACTGGCCGGTCCGCCGGACCGGCCAGTGGTATCGCGTGGATCGTGAGCGGGACTGGTCAGCTCGTCATGTTCGACAGGCTGCCGCTGGTCAGCCAGAAGATGCCAACGATGAAGTTGAGCGCGGAGACCGCGAACGCGACATAGGCGAGCGTCGGCGACTTGCCGTACTTCTTCGCCTCCTGGAGCGAGAGGATCCCGAAGACGATACCGGCAGGCCAGCAGCAGATGAGGCCGATGACAATGCCGAGGACGCCCCACAGGGTCGTCTTGTCGTTGGCCGGCGCGGCCGGAGCGGGTGGGTATCCGGGGGGATAGCTCATCTGAAGAAACCCTTTCGTCGCGACGGGCGAGACCGTCTGGCGCGCCGCATCGGCGGCGGAATCACCGGAGATTAGCGGGTTGGGTCAACACCCCGCAGTACCCGACACGCGCCGGTTGTCGGCGTTTCTTCCCGGCCTGGGGCCCCGAAATACCCAAATGGGGCACTGGTGTCGCTGCGTCGCGGGCGACATGCCCCGTCGCCTGGCCCGGCCGCCGGCCGCGCGGCACTACTGTGGCGCGGGTGAGGAGCAACCCAGCACGCCTCGTGGTGCTGGTCTCCGGCTCGGGAACCAACCTGCAGGCGCTGCTCGAGGCCTGCGAGGACCCCGCCTATGGCGCGCACGTGGTCGCCGTCGGCTCGGACCGGCCCGGCGCCACGGCCCTCGACCGCGCCGAGAAGGCGGGCGTGCCAACCTTCGTGTGCCGGGTCAGGGACTATCCGTCCCGCGACCTGTGGGATGCCGAGCTCACTCGGCTGTGCACGGCGTGCGAACCGGATCTGGTGATCTCGGCCGGGTTCCTCAAGCTGGTCGGGCCAACCTTCCTCGGCGCGTTCGGCGGCCGCTACCTGAATACCCACAATGCCCTGCTCCCGGCGTTCCCGGGGATCCACGGCCCGCGGGACGCGCTGGAGCACGGCGTGAAGGTGGCTGGGGCCACCCTCTTCTTCGTCGACGATGGCGTCGACACCGGCCCGATCGTCGCCCAGGTCGCCGTTGCGGTGCACGACGACGACACCGAGGAGACGCTCACGGAGCGCATCAAGACCGCCGAACGGCGCCAACTCGTGCACTACGTGGGTCGTCTCGTCCGCGAGGGCTGGACCACGACGGGGAGAAAGGTCGCGATCCCATGACCGACGATGGACGCCGGCCGATTCGGCGGGCACTCGTCAGCGTCTACGACAAGACCGGGCTCGAGGAGCTCGCGCGAGCGCTTGCGGGCGCGGGCGTCGAGATCGTCTCGACCGGCACAACCGCCCAGCGGATCGAGACCTACGGGGTGCCGGTCACGCGGGTCGAGCAGGTCACGGGCTTTCCGGAGACCCTCGACGGCCGCGTCAAGACGCTGCACCCGTCGGTGCACGGGGGGCTTCTGGCCGACCGCCGCAAGCCGGAGCATGAGGCGGCGCTGGCGCGGTTGGCAATCGCGCCCTTCGATCTGCTGGTGAGCAACCTGTACCCGTTCACCCAGACCGTCGCGTCGGGCGCGGGCGCGGACGCCGTCATCGAGCAGATTGACATCGGCGGCCCGGCCATGGTGCGCTCCGCCGCGAAGAACCATCACAGTGTCGCCGTGGTCACCTCACCCGAGGCATACCCCGACATCATCGCGGCGCTCGGCCAGGGCGGGCTCACGTACGAGCATCGGCGGCGGTTGGCCGCCACGGCCTTCGCCCACGTCGCCGAGTATGACGTGGCGATCGCGGCCTGGTTCGCCGAGCAGACGCTCGCCGAGCAGAACCCAGCCGAGGACGGGATCGCCTGGCCCGCCTTCGCCGGCCAGGCCCTGGCGCTGGCGACGACGCTGCGTTATGGCGAGAACCCGCACCAGCGCGCGGCGCTCTACACCGACCCCGCGGCGCCGCCCGGTCTGGCGCAGGCCGAGCAGTTGGCGGGAAAAGAGATGTCATTCAATAACTACGTCGATGCGGACTCCGCCTGGCGGACCGTGCACGACTTCGCCGAGACCGCGGTCGCCATCATCAAGCACGCCAACCCATGCGGGATCGCCATCGGGCCGGACGTGGTCACCGCGCATCGGCTCGCCCACGAGTGCGACCCGGGCTCGGCGTTCGGCGGCGTGATCGCCGTCAACCGCCCGGTGAGCGTGGCCCTCGCGGAGCGGCTCGCGGAGATCTTCACCGAGGTCATCGTCGCGCCCTCCTACGAAGGCGGCGCGGTCGAGGTGCTGGCTGCTCGCAAGAACCTGCGCGTCCTGCGAGCTCCACAGTGGACGTCGACGCGGGTCGAGTACCGCCAGGTTGGCGGGGGCATGCTGGCCCAGTCCCCGGACCGCGTCGACGCGCCCGGCGACGACCCGGCGGCCTGGCAGCTCGTGACGGGGGAGCCGGCTACGCCGCAACGACTGGCGGATCTGGTCTTCGCCTGGCGAGCGGTGCGCGCCGTGAAGTCCAACGCGATCCTGCTCGCCCGTGGCGGTGCCTCGGTGGGGGTGGGCATGGGGCAGGTGAACCGCGTCGACTCGGCCCGTCTCGCCGTGGCGCGCGCGGGGGACCGGGCCGCGGGCTCGGTCGCGGCGTCGGACGCGTACTTCCCGTTCCCGGATGGGCTACAGGTTCTCATCGACGCCGGCATCGCCGCGGTTGCCCAGCCCGGCGGGTCGATCCGCGACAAACTCTCTATCGAGGCCGCGACAAAGGCCGGCATCACGATGTACTTCACCGGGACGCGGCACTTCTACCACTAGGCTCGGCGGCGTGAGTGCGATCATCCTGGACGGTCAGGCCACGCTGGCGGCGATCAAGGAAGAGCTCAAGGTACGGGTCAAGGCGATGAGCGCCCGCGGCCATGCGCCCGGCCTCGGCACCGTGCTGGCCGGCGACGACGCGCCGTCGCACCGGTACGTGGCGCTCAAGCATGCCGACTGCGCCGATGTCGGCCTCGCCTCGATCCGGCGCGACCTGCCCGGCGACGCGACGCAGGCCGATGTCGAGGCGGCCGTGGCCGAGCTGAACGCCGACCCAGCCTGCTCCGGCTACCTCGTGCAGCTGCCGCTGCCGCCAGGACTGGACGTGCAGTCCGTGCTCGAACACATCGACCCCGCCAAGGACGCCGACGGGTTGCATCCGGTGAACCTCGGCCGGCTCGTGCTGGGCGCCCCCGGCCCGTTGCCCTGCACGCCGTTGGGCGCGGTGGAGTTGCTGCGTCGCTACGGCGTCCCGCTCGCCGGCGCGGAGGTCGTGGTCGTCGGCCGGGGAACCACGGTCGGCCGGCCGCTCGGCCTGATCCTCACCCGCCGCAGCGAGAACGCGACGGTGACGACCTGCCACACCGGAACCCGCGACCTCGCCGCCCACACCCGGGCGGCCGACATCCTTGTCGCTGCTGCCGGTGTCCCGGGCATGATCACCCCCGACATGGTCAAGCCGGGAGCTGCCGTGCTGGACGTGGGGGTCAGCCGGGTGACCGGGGCCGACGGGAAGTCCCGGCTGGTCGGCGACGTGGATCGCGCGGTGGCGGAGGTCGCCGGCTACTTCGCCCCCAACCCGGGCGGCATCGGTCCGATGACCAGGGCGATGCTTCTCGCGAATCTCGTGGAGCTGGCCGAGGCGGCACAGCGGGCAAAGCGCTGACTCGGCGGCTGCTCGGCCTGACGCACGGGTTATCGTGCGAGTGTCAACCGCAGCGCCCCACTCACGTCTCGGGAAGTCCACACGATGGCTACTGATGATGCATCGCGCCGCTCGCACGGCCGTGGCGGCAAGGTCACCGTTGTCGGCGCCGGCTTCTACGGCTCCACGACCGCGCAGCGCCTGGCCGAGTACGACATCTTCGACACGGTCGTCCTGACCGACATCATCGAGGGCAGGCCCGAGGGGCTCGCCCTGGACCTGAACCAGTCCCGCCCCATCGAGGGGTTCGAGACGAAGGTCGTCGGTGTCACCACGACTCCGGACGGTGATGGCTATGAGGCGATCGGCGGCTCCGACGTCGTGATCGTCACGGCCGGCCTGCCGCGCAAGCCGGGCATGAGCCGCATGGACCTGCTCGAGGTCAACGCCAGGATCGTGCGGGGGGTGGCCGAGAACATCGCCAAGCACGCGCCGAACGCCGTCGTCATGGTCGTCTCCAACCCACTGGACGAGATGACCGCGCTCACGCAGCTCGCCACGGGCTTCCCCCGCAATCGGGTGCTCGGGCAAGCCGGGGTGCTCGACACCGCCCGGTTCACCCACTTCGTCGCGGAGACCCTCGGTGTGCCGGTGACGTCGGTCAAGACGCTCACCCTCGGATCGCACGGCGACACCATGGTCCCCATCCCCTCACAGTGCACAGTGGACGGTAAGCCGCTGCTGGAGGTGCTGCCGGCCGAGAAGGTCGAGGAGTTGGTGGTCCGCACCCGCAACGGCGGCGCCGAGGTTGTGGCGCTGCTGAAGACCGGCTCCGCCTTCTACGCGCCGTCCGCGGCGGCCGCCCGCATGGCCCGCGCCGTCGCGCTCGACAGCGGCGAGGTGTGGCCGGTCTGCGCGTGGGTCGACGGCGAGTACGGCATCTCGGGGGTCTACCTGGGCGTGCAGGCCGAGCTCGGGGCCGCCGGCGTACGGAAGATCGTGCAGACCCCGCTCACCGACCCCGAGGTCGCCGCGCTGCGCGAGGCCGCCGAGGCGGTGCGGGCCAAGCAGGCCGACGTCGCTGGGATGTAAGCCGTACGGTTGCGCGAGGGCGTCAGAGCTAGCCGGCGTTGATGTCGCAGGCGGGCGGGCCACCGCGGTAGCCGTCGTTGAAGGCCGACTCGCGCTCTTCGAGCGTGCCGTGGTCGCGGTCCGCGCCCTCGGCCGAAGCGATGAGTGGGAAGAGCAGCTCGATGTCGTCGAGGTCCGAGCGTCCGTTGGGGGAGTTCTCCGCCGTGTCGAGATACCCCTTCGCGTCGGCCCACCGCGCCCAGGTCCCGGCGAGGCAGTCCGCCTGGTTCTCGAAGGCCACGCTCTCCTGCGATGTCTCCGGCGGGGTGACGCCCAGCGAGTACTGGACGTGGTGGCCGAACTCGTGCGCCAGACCCATGGCCGGTCCCGCGTCACCGGTCTGCGAGTAGAACTCCCAGACGGCGTCCTGTCCAACGTAGACGGTGACGTCCGGCGGGCAGTACTCGTACGAGTCCGTGGAGTACTGCGCGCGATGGCCGTCGCTGTCCTCGCATCCTTCCCGGCCCGAGATGCCCTCCGGCACGAAGCGGACGTCGGGCACTTCGATGCTGGGCCACGTGTCGTTCAGCCAGGGAACGATCAGGTCCGAGACGACCTTGTCCACGTACTGATCCATGGTGTCGAAGGTGTACTGGCCCTCCATCGACTGGCGGTCTCCCGATGATGTGGCCGAGGCGGTGACTGCGGTCGTGTCGGAGGAGCCGGAGTCGTTGGGACCGGGCGCCTCGGGGATCGCACATGCGGCGAGCACCAGACCGAAGATGGACACTGCGGCCGTCGTGACCGCGGATCGCCTGCGCATGAGATCTCCATGAGACGGGTGGCGTCGGAGTTCCTAGTGTGCCCACGCCTGGCAACGTCGCCACAACGGAACAATCCGCCCGGACCGAATGATATCGGGCGAGAGCCGGAAGGCAAGCCGGGCGAGTTCGCCCCCCGCGGGCCGGCGAGCGGCGCGTCGCCGTACGCTCGTACTGTTTGACACCAGCGAGAAATGTGGGCGGAAGGGCGTCACAGTGAAAATCAAGGTCAACAACCCGGTTGTCGAGCTCGACGGCGACGAGATGACCAGGGTCATCTGGAAGCAGATCCGGGAGCAGTTGATCCTGCCCTACCTCGACGTCGAGCTGGAGTACTACGACCTGGGCATCGAGAACCGTGATGCCACCGACGACCAGGTCACCATCGACTCGGCCAAGGCGATCAAGCGGCACGGGGTCGGCGTCAAGTGCGCGACCATCACCCCGGACGAGGCCCGGGTCGCCGAGTTCGGCCTGAAGAAGATGTGGCGCTCGCCCAACGGCACCATCCGCAACATCCTCGGCGGCGTGATCTTCCGCGAGCCGATCATCATGCGCAACGTGCCGCGGCTCGTGCCCAGTTGGACCAAGCCGATCGTGATTGGCCGCCATGCCCATGGCGACCAGTACAAGGCGACCGACTTCGTCGTCCCGGGCCCGGGCACGGTGACGATCTCTTATCAGCCGGCCGACGGCAGCGCCGCGGTCGAGCTCGAGGTGGCGAAGTTCCCCGGCGGTGGCGTGGCCATGGCCATGTACAACTTCGACGACTCGATCCGGGACTTCGCCCGGGCCTCGATGCGCTATGCCCTGGACCGCGGCTACCCGCTCTACCTGTCGACCAAGAACACGATCCTCAAGGCCTATGACGGCCGATTCAAGGACATCTTCGCGGAGGTCTTCGCGAGCGAGTTTGCCGACGAGTTCACGGCGGCGGGCATCACGTACGAACACCGGCTCATCGACGACATGGTCGCCGCCGCGCTGAAGTGGGAGGGTGGCTACGTCTGGGCCACCAAGAACTACGACGGCGACGTGCAGTCCGACAGCATCGCGCAGGGCTTCGGCTCGCTCGGCCTCATGACCTCCGTGCTGATGACGCCCGACGGCCGCACCGTCGAGGCCGAGGCGGCGCACGGCACGGTGACCCGGCACTACCGCCAGTGGCAGCGCGGCGAGAAGACATCGACCAACCCGATCGCGTCGATCTTCGCGTGGACCCGGGGCCTGGCCCATCGCGGCAAACTCGACGGCACGCCCGCCCTGATCGAGTTCGCGAACATGCTCGAGCGGGTCTGCGTCGCGACTGTCGAAAGTGGACAGATGACGAAGGACCTCGCGTTGCTCATCTCCGGGGACGCGCCGTGGCTGACCACCGAGGAGTTCATGAACGCGATCGATGGCAACCTGGCCCGGGCGCAGGGCGCCTGAGCTCGTCCGATCCGCGACAGTTCGTACGGTTTGCGAAACCTGCCGGGAGGGCGGTCGTTGGGCCCTGTGATGCCGCGCGGGTTCCTCCAGCCACCCGCGACGCAGCGGGACCTGGCTGCCTTGCCTGCCGTCCCTTCCCCGGTGTGGCCGGGTCGCACCGCCGCGACCCGGCCACACGCATCGGGATCGGAGGCTGGATCGCGGTGCGTGACTACCGGCGCCCGGTACGGGTAGTGTGCCCCGATGACGGGTCCCGCGACGCTGGCGGAGGTCGCCCGGCGGGCCGGGGTCTCCCCGGCCACGGCGTCGCGCGTGATCAACCACAGCGCCAAGCCGGTCACCGATGCCCTGCGGGAGCGGGTGCTGCGTGCCGTCGAGGAGTTGCGGTACATCCCGAACGCGCATGCCAGGATGCTCGCCCGGGCCGAGCGCGGCGCCATCGGCGTGATCGTGCACGACGTCTCTGACCCGTACTTCTCCGAGATCACCCGTGGACTGCAACGCGTCGCGATGCACCACGGGTCGCTGCTGGTGATCTGCAACAGCTACCGCGATCCGGACCGGGAGCGCGAGTACGTCCAGTTGCTCAGCTCCCAGCGGGTCAGCGCGATCGTGTTGGCGGGCTCGGGCTACCACGACGCGGCCGCCACCCGGGACCTCGACGAGGCGCTGCGCCAGTACGAGCTCGGCGGCGGTCGAGTTGCCGTCATCGGCCGGCACGAGCTGACCGGCCACGCCGTGCAACCGGCCAACACCGCGGGTGGACGTACGGTCGGCACCTATCTGCTCGGTCTCGGACACCGGGCCATCGGTGTGCTGGCCGGGCCGGCGGAGCTCACCACCACCACGGACCGCCTGACCGGGCTGCGCCAGGTCCTGCAGGCCGCGGACGTACCGTTGCCCGCGGCGCGCCTCGTCCATACGGACTTCACCCGCGACGGCGGCGCCCTGGCCGCCGCCCGCCTGCTGGACACGGACCCCGCGATCACGGCGTTGGTCGCGCACAACGACACGGTCGCGGTCGGTGCGCTCGCCGCGGCGCGCTCGCGTGCCCTACGGGTGCCCGAGGATCTCTCCGTGGTCGGCTTCGACGACATGCCGATCGCGCGGGACCTGACGCCGTCGCTGACCACGGTCCGGTTGCCGCTGGTCGAGATGGGGGTTCGCGCGCTCACCCTCGCGCTGGCCGACCATGCGCCGGGTGTGGCGACGGTGGAGACGGCCGCCGCCGAGCTCGTGCTCCGCGACAGCGCCGCGGCGCCGCGGAGCTAGCTGCCCGGCAGGTGCCACTCGACGCCATCCGGGGTGTCGCGCACCTCGATGCCGGCCGCGATGAGCCGGCCACGGATCTCGTCCGAGGTGGCGAAGTCGGACGACACGCGGGCCCGGGAACGCACCGAGAGCAGCGCCTCGACGAGCGGCGCTACCGCCTCGCGAGGATCGCGGGCGCCCACGGTCGCGAGCTCCCCGAGCCGTACCACCATGGCCCGTAGCGCGGCCGCGGCGTGCTCCGCGTCGTCGGACTCGTTCGTGTCGGCCGCCCACTCCTGCCGGGCACGCTCCAGTGCCAGGATCGCCTCGACGCACCCGTCGACGTCGCGACGGGCCAGGGCGGCCTCGAACCGTGCGGTCTGCTCGTCCGCGGCGTCGCGCAGCGAGGTGGCGACGCGCTCGGCGTCCCGTCTCGCCGATGGGGCCGGCGGAGCCGCGGTGGCTCGCGTGGACCGCGTCGCCGAGCCCGGCGAGACGCCAGCGAGGATCTCGTCGAAGGTGACCGTGCTGCCGGTGGGATAGACGGTGCTCTCGCCCCGACGCCGGATCGTCATGCCGCCGTTGCCGATCACCGCGGCGGTGCGGTCGCCGGGGTCGAGCAGCACGGCGGTGTGTTCGTCGACCCCGAGGACGAAGGAGTCCGCCGGCAGTTCGCGCTCCATCACCGCGAGACGGGTCTCGCCGAGGTAGCAGTACCGGGTGTCGTGGTGTCCGCCCTCGGCGTTGTCGTAGTGCGGGATGACGACCGCCGGCAGGCCGCAGACCTGGCTCACCAGGTCGAGCCCGGGCTCCCAGTACGGCTCGAACCCGGCCTTGTAGATCTCGTACACGGGCACCGTATGGGAGCCGAGCGTCACCGCGGCCGCGCTGGCGAGCAGCACCACGCCATCGCGCGCCAGGACCTCGGCGAGTGCGGCCGGGACGGGCGTCTCGCGCCACTGGCGCAGCGCGTAGGTCGGCGAGCCCGGCCCGGAGAAGACCCACCCCGCATCGGCGATGGCGGCCAGGGCTCGCTCCCGAGCCAGGCCCGGGGGTGGCGGCGTGCGCCACGACACGACCGAGACCTTCCGTCCGATGCTGGCGGAGAAGTACCCCATGGCACGCTCGGAGATGTCGTCCGCGTTGGACTGGAAGCCGTACGGCGTGTCCAACAGGATCGCGGGCTGGCTACCGACGCGCTCGAATATGGACCGATGCGGTTTGATCATCGTAGGGGTGGTCTCGCCGGAGCCCACGATGACCAGCAGCCCGGTCATCGCAGCACTCCCTGTTCCCCCGACCGGGCCACCTCGGCGGCGAGGCTGAGCAGGTCTGCCGCGACCGTTTGTGGTTGCTGGGCATGCAGATCGTGATCGCCGCCGACGTACTCGCGCACCCGTGCCCGCGACAGCGCGGTGGCCGCCCGCGCCACCAGCGCCCGCTTGTCCCGGGGCGAGTCGGCCCGGTCGTGCGCCGGGAGCGCGGGCATCAGCAGGACCGGCACGGTGATCGCGGGCAGATCCGACCACGGCCCCTCGTCCCACATGCTGCGCACGATGCGCATATGTTTGTCGATCGACAGCCGGCGCTGCACGGTGCCGTCGGGCAGCTCGCGCAGGTTTGCCGCGGTCGCCTCGATCGCGGCCGGCGACCAGTCGGGATGGGCCGACTCCAGGTGGCGGCGCAGCGCGGCCGCGGAGAGTCCGTCCACGTCCGGCGGTCGCAACGCGGCCTCGCACGCCGACCAGGTGTCGAAGGAGGCCGTGAGGTCGAGCCAGCCACCGTCGACGAGGCCGACCGCGGCCGCGACTGCGGGATGCCGGGCGGCCAGCCGCCCCACCACGTTGCCGCCCCAGGACTGTCCCACCAGGACGGCGGGCCCCCGAGCCAACTGCGCGCACACGGTCGCCACATCGTTGGCGGCGGTGGTCGTGTCGTAGCCGTCGGGTGGCGAGTCGGACTCGCCATGCGAGCGCAGGTCGACCGCGAACACCTCGTGGCCCGCACCGGCGAGCACGCCCGCCACCTCGTCCCAGAGGCGCGCGTTGGAGGAGAGTCCGTGCACGAGCACAAACGCGGGCGCGGGATCGGCGCCTGCGGCGGCGCTCGAGTGCCGTACCCGCAGGCCGACGCCCGGGGCGACCTCGATCTCGTGGGTCTTCACCCGTCCGACCGTAGCCGGACGCGGCCCCAGGTGTCAGGGCGAGGCGGTCCCCGCGGTCGGCGGTGCCGGCTCCTCGACCGGGTCGTCGGGTACCGGATCGTCGAGGGGAACGCGGGCGCGGGTGGGCCGATTCAGGATCTCCAGCTTGCTGGTCGGCCCGTCGAGCGGGCCCGTGCGGTCGCCGATCCACCCCGGCGTGTCGTGCCCCGGCGCCGTGGCCGGTATCGCCCGGACGACACGCTCCGAAGTGGACATTGACCCGTACGGGCTGGTGGGGACACGGGCCGGGACGAGTACCGCACCGAGCAGCCGGGTGCCGACCCGGGAGAGCTGTGTCGCGGCGTCCGCGACCTGGGCGTGCTGGGCATGCTCGGCCTCGACCACGAGCACCGCCACGTCGGCCACGCTGGCCAGGCTCTGGGCGTCGGCGCCGGCGGAGGTCGAGGGCGCGTCCACGATCACATACCGGGTCCTGGTCGCGAGCAGCCGCAGCACCGACCGAGCGCCCTCGGACTGCAGCAGCCCGGCCGCGCTCGCGGTCCCGCCGGGTGTGATGACCTTGAGCCGCGGAGATCGCGGCGCACGCTGCACGGTGCGGGCGAGCGTGGTCCGGCCCGCCAGCACGTCCGTCAGCCCGGGGATGTCGGCGAGGTCGAAGATGCCGGCGAGCGTCACGGCCTGTTCGGTGCTGTCCAGATCGGGAACGCTGGCCCCGACCAGGGCCACGTCGTTGTCGGCCCGGGCGAGGGCGGCGGCGAGGTTCGCCGCGACGAGTGTCGATGCCGTGCCGGGCGCCGCGCCGGTCACGAGCAGGGTGTGGTCCTCCGGCGCGAGGGCCGCGACCACCTCGTTGCGCAGCCGGTTGAACGCCCGGCCGTTCGGGTCCTGATGCCCGCCGGGCGTGACCAGCGCCGCCGGTTCGAGGTCGGCGAGCACCGTGATCTGGTGCCGGCGCAGATCCGCGGCGTCCCGCACCCGCCGCGACCAGCGGGTCCGCGACAGGTGCAGCACGCCGCCGCCCCCCGCGCCCGCGGCGGCCGCGATACCGAGCCAGAGCGGCCGGTTGGGGCGCACCGGCGCCGACGGCAGATTCGCCTGCGCGACCACGCGCCCGGGGTCGACCGTGGTCGCCTGCAGCGCTGTGAGCTGGGCCGCCAGCGACACGGACTGGGTGGTCAACGAGGCCTGGGTCGCCCACAGGGAGCCCGCCTCCGGAGAGTTCGTCGGGGTCGCGGCGAGCAGCGCCTCGACCTGTCCCAACTGCGTGCGCACGTCGTCGAGTTGGCGCTGGGCGGCGTCGATCTGGTCGTTGATCGCCGTTTTGGCCGTCTCGCGGCGGCCCGCGAGGTACGCCTCGGCGTAGGCCGTGGCGCCGTCGCGAGCCGTCTGCGCCGTGGGTGCCTCGTAGGTGAGCACCATGACCGAGGTCCCGGGGACCGGGCGCACCGAGACGAGCCGGCCCAGCGCCTGCGGATGGGCGGGGTCGCCCGTGAGCCGGGCGGCCGCGTCGGTTGCGGTGCCGGTGGAGCGGACAAGCTCGGCCTCGGTGCCCATATTCACCTCGGTGCCGACCGACTCCACCAGCACGGAGGTCGAGGACCGGTAGGCCGCCGGGGTCAGGACGATCACCGCGACGCCGACGGCCACGCCGGCGGCGACGCCCGTACCGACGCGCAGCCAGAACCTCGCTCGCACTCCTGGCTCAACGTCGCGGACAGCGGGACGTAACGTCAGGGCCGGTTGAGCCAACCCTCGTCAGCAAGGTGATCCACGAGGATCTTGACGGACTCGTCCACGGAGAGCAGCGAGTTGTCGATGACGAGCTGCGCGTCGGTCGGTCCCTCGTAGCTGTCGTCCTCCCCGGCCGGCTCGGCGACCGCGGCCCACGCCCGGGTGGCGACTGTCCGGGGGTCGCGCTCCTCGCACACCTCGCGAGGGGTCGAGACATAGACCAGGATGAAGCCTGCGCCGGCGGCCAGCGCGAGCTGCCGCGCCGTCGCGCGCGACGTCGCATGGGCGGCGACGGGGCAGCACAGAACGAGTCCGCCGTG
The DNA here is from genome assembly GCA_036557785.1 of Micromonosporaceae bacterium. Classification (GTDB taxonomy): domain Bacteria; phylum Actinomycetota; class Actinomycetes; order Mycobacteriales; family Micromonosporaceae; genus DATBGZ01. The sequence continues at coordinate 22,335 of DATBGZ010000049.1, read as the reverse complement.
GCGGGCCGCTTCCGCCGCCACGAACCCGATCCGCCGTACGGCCTCGTCCCCATCCGCCCGCGACGGTCCGAGCCCGGCGGTGAGGAAGCGCCGGGCCACGTCGCCATCGACGACGGTCACGGTCCGTTCGCCGGTCTCGTTGAGCTCGTCGGCGACGCCACGCGCCAGCGTCGACTTGCCGGAGCCGGGTAGGCCGGTGAGGAAGACGACCACGCCGCGGACCGCCCGCGGGGGCCGGGCCCGGGCGAGTTCCTCGGCGACGGCCGGCGGCGTGTGCCATTCGGGCAGGGTGGCGCCGCGGTCGAGCAGGTTGTCGATCTGATCGGCCGGCAGGGCCAGCCGGCGGTGACGCGGTGGGATGTCGTCGAGCCCGCGCCACTGCCCGTCGCGCCCGTCGTAGGCGAGCTCGCGGGGCAGCAGCACGCGTGGTCCACCGCCGGAGAGCTGGGTACCGCTGGCGAGCAGATGCGTGGCGCCGTAGTTGCCCGCCACCCGGGAACGCAGCAGCGCGTCGGCGACCTCGTCGCCGCGGCGCAACAAGGGCACGACCACGAGCGTCGGGTTCGGCAACCGGTCGCGGGCCGCCAGAACCGTACGGACCAGCGCCTCCGGGGGCAGCCCGTCCGGTCCGGGTTCGCCCACCCGGACCAGCACGAGCACGTGGCCGGCGATCGTGCGCGCCGCGTGGGCGATCTGCGCGAGCTGGGGTCGGTGCAGGGGCCGGTCAACGAACACGCCCAGCACCCGGCTGCCCGTGGGCAGGGCCTCCCGCACCTGCTCCGGGCTGCGTCGCAGGTCCCGGAAGGTGCCGTGGACGCTCGCCCCGATCCGTCGCACCGTGCCGCCGATGCCGACCATGGCGGCGCGCCCCGCGTCGTCCCCGGTCGGCCAGACGTCGACGGTGTCCAGCGCCGCCACGGGTGTGCCCTCGGGGTCGGTGAGCACCAGGACGCGTTGGAACGGGTTGGTCAGGTCGAGCCCATCGACCAGCGACGCCGGCGCCTCGAGCGTGATCCGTACCGGCCACGGCGTGCCGTCGGCCAACCGCGCGGTCCGGGCGATCGCGCTGAGGTCCGCCCGCGTGGGGAAGCCGGTCAGCGGCGCCAGCGCACCCGTGAGCAGGAGCTCCAGATCTGCCTGCTCACGCGGACGTGGTGCGTAGGCGGGGGCCTCGCGCAGCACCCCGTCGGGCAGCGCCCACCCGGTCATCGCGTTGCGACCCCGCTCCCGTGCTCCAGCCGGCCGGCCCTCGGCCAGGGTCAAGTCTGTCAGCCTCACCACCGCCGGGTCGAGCCACGACCCGGGAGTTACGCTGGGCGTCATGCCCCGCTACGAGTACCGGTGCCGCGCGTGCGGCGACACGTTCGAGGTGACCCGGCCCATGGCCGCTTCGGCGCAGGCCACGGTCTGCCCGCAGGGCCACGACGACACGGTCAAGCTCCTCTCCACGATCGCCATCACCGGCGTCAGTGCCAGCGCGGCGGCGCCGCGGGCCGCCAGCGCGGGCGGCGGGTGTTGCGGCGGTTCCTGCGGCTGCTCGTGACGGGCTCAGCCGGTGTTGCGCAGGCCGGCCGCGATGCCATTGACCGTGATCAGTAGCGCTCGCTCCAGCTTCTCGTCCGCGCCGCGCTGGTCGCGGTACTGGGAGAGCAGCTCGACCTGCAGGTGGTGCAGCGGTTCCAGGTAGGTGTTGCGCACCGCGAGAGTACGGGCGAGCGCGGGTTGGGTGTGCAGCGGCTCGGTCCCGCCGGTGATCCGCAGCACCTCGGTGAGGGTGCGCTCGTACTCCTGGCGGATCGTGGCGAAGACGTGGTGCAAGGGCTCGGGCGCGAGCACCCGGACGTAGCGTTCGGCGATGGACAGGTCCGTCTTCGCGAGCGTCATCTCCACATTGGAGATGAAGGTACGGAAGAAGTTCCATCGTTCGTACATGGCCTCGAGCTGCTCTCCGTGGCCCGACTCGTGGGCTGCGGCCAGGCCGGTGCCGACGCCGAACCATCCGGGCACGATCTGGCGGGTCTGGGTCCATCCGAAGACCCACGGGATGGCCCGCAGCCCGGTCAGTCCGGCGCCCGCGTCCGGCCGACGCGAGGGGCGCGAGCCGATGTTGAGGGCGGAGAGCAGCTCGGTGGGCGTGACCGCCCAGTAGTAGGCCGCCAGATCGGGATCGTCCACAAGGGACCGGTACGCTGAGCGGGCGGCGGTGGACACGCCGTCCATGACCGCGTCCCAGCGGGCGAGGTCGGCCGCAGGTAGCCGGGGCGCCGCGTGCAGCACCGCGCTCTGCAGCACGGCCGCGACGGTCAGCTCGAGGTTCTCCCGGGCCAGCGCGGGGAGCAGGTACTTGTCCGAGATCACCTCACCCTGCTCGGTCACCTTGATCGCGCCGTCGAGCGTGCCGCCGGGCTGGGCCAGGATCGCCTCATGGGTCGGCCCGCCGCCGCGGCCGACCGTGCCGCCGCGGCCGTGGAACAGGCGCAGCCGGACGCCGTGCTGGTGCGCCACATCGCGCAGCGCGCGCTGGGCCCGGTGTATCGACCACTGTGACGTGGTGATGCCGGCTTCCTTGTTCGAGTCGGAGTAGCCCAGCATGACCTCCTGCACGTCGCCCCGGGCGGCGACGAGGCCGCGGTAGGCCGCTACGGAGAGCAACGAGTCGAGCAGCTCACCACTGGTGGCGAGCTCGGCCCCGGACTCCAGCAGCGGCACGAACCCGATCCGGGCGCTGCGTTCGGTCACGTCGACCAGGCCGGCCTCCCGGGCCAGCACCACGGCGGCGAGAATGTCGTCGATGCCCTGGGTCATCGAGACGATGTAGGTGCCGATCGTGTCCGGGCCGAACCGGTCCTGCACAGCGACGATCGTGTTGAATACGTCGAAGGTCTTCTGGTTCGCTGAGCTCAGGCGCACCCCGGCGCCCACCAGGGGGCGGCGGCTGTCCAGCTCCCGCACCAGCAGCTCGGTGCGGTGCTCACGATCGAGGCCGGCGTAGTCGTCCTCGCCGACGCGCGCATAGAGCTCGGTGAGCACGGCGTGGTGTGCGTCGGCGTGCTCGCGGATGTCCATGGTCGCCAGGTGCAGGCCGAACGACGAGATGGTCCGGATGGCGTCCGCCACGCGCCCGGCAGCAGCCAGCGTGCCCCGGTTGCGCAGCAGCGATGTCCGCATCAACTGCAGATCCCCGATCAGCTCCGCCGTGCCGTGGTAGTCGTGCCCCGGCCGGTGCGGGGCATCGGCGGCGAGCCTGACCCGGGTATTGGCGAGCTTGGCCAGGATGCAGCGCAGCTTGAGCCGGTAGACCTCCTCGGCGTTGACCCGCCGGAACCGCTCCGGCACGTCGAGGCCGAGCGTCTCCAGGTCGCCCGCGAGCGACGCGTCGAGGTCCAGCGACACCGGGCGCAGCCGCCGCGAGGCGGACAGCTCGTCGATGAGGCCCCGCACCACCTCCTCCGCGGTACGGATGCCGTGTTCGTGCTGGATGAGCAGCACGTCGCGGGTCACCGTCGCGGTGACGTACGGATTGCCGTCGCGGTCGCCGCCGATCCAGGTCCCGAACGACAGCGGTGCCGCGGTGACGGGCACGCTCACCCCGAGCTCGCCCAGCACGGTCGACAGGTCGGCCAGCACCCGTGGTGCCGAGTCGGTGGCGAGCTCGGTCAGGTAGTACACCGCGTTGCGCGCCTCGTCCCGCGGGTCGGGCCGGGTCAGCCGCAACTCGTCGGTCTGCCACATCGTGTCGATGAGCTCCGCGAGGCGATCGTCCGACCGCGCCCGTTCCCGCGCGTCGGGCCCGTCGGTCGCCTCGCGCCCCGCCTGCGCGTCGAGCTCGTCGGCGATCGCGCGCAACTTCGCCAGGATCGAGCGGCGCGCGGCCTCGGTGGGGTGGGCGGTGAAGACCGGTCGGATGCCCAGGTGGTCGGCGGCGGCGGCGATCTCGGCGACCCCCGCTCCGCTGTCCCGGATGAGCCGTGCGGTGCGGTCCAGCCAGCCTCCGCCCTCGGCCCGGGCACGGCGCAGCTCCCTCCCGCGATGCGCCTGCTCGGTGATGTTGGCGATGTGGAAGTAGAAGGAGAACGCCCGGGCGAGTTTGGTCGCCGTGGTCAGCTCCATGCTCGACAGTCGCGTGGCGGCCTGAGCGCCGTCGGTCCGCACGAGCCCGCGCACTTCCTCGACGAGGTCGAGCAGTTCCTGGCCCTCCTGGCGGGCCAGCGTCTGGCCGAGCAGCACACCGAGGCGGCGGATGTCCGCCCGTAGGTTCGCGTCGATGTGGTCAACGCCCGCCGCCGTGCCCACGGCCACTCGGCGCAGTTCGTCCGTCGTCACGCGAGGCCCCTTTCCCAAGTACGGGACAGCGTTGTCCGGACACTGCGCATGGTAGTCGGCCAGTAGCCGCCCCGTGGTCGCCAGTTGCGCCGCTCACTCTCGCCCCCGGCGGGATAGACTGGCCCGGCACCGCTACACCCCCTGTCGAGGCCGGCAGGGGGCAATCGGGCGTGGGTGGGGAGATCTCGATGCGACTGCACGGCCTGCTGACGGCGGCCCTGGCCGACCCTGCCCTGCTCCGGGCGCGAGAGCTCGCCATGGCCCAGGCGCCCGATGGCGACCAGGTCGACATCACGGCACCGGCATCGATGCGTGCCTTCGTCACCGGGGTGCTCGCGGCAGACGCCGACGGTGGTGGCGCGGGCCGTGCGGTGCTCGCGGTGACCGCGACGACCAGGGAAGCCGAGGAGCTGGCTGCGGGTCTGTCCGAGCTGCTCCCGGCCGAGTCCATGGCCGTCTATCCGGCCTGGGAGACGCTGCCGCACGAGCGCCTCTCACCGCGCAGCGACACGGTCGGCCGCCGGCTCGCGGTGCTGCGCCGCCTCGCCCACCCGCAGGAGCGCCCGCTGCGCGTGGTGGTGGCGCCCGTACGGTCGGTTCTTCAGCCCCAGCTCAAGGGGCTCGGCGACCTCGAGCCCGTCGAGCTCGCCACGGGCGAGACGGTCGAGCTCGAGTCCGTCGTGCGACGACTGGTCCAGATCGCCTACGCCCGGACCGACCTGGTCACGCGGCGCGGCGAGTTCGCGGTGCGCGGCGGGATCCTCGACGTCTTCCCGCCCACGGAGGAGCACCCGCTACGGGTGGAGTTCTGGGGCGACGAGATCGAGGAGATCCGCAGTTTCGCCATCGCCGACCAGCGCACACTGACCACAGTGGAGCGTGTCTGGGTGCCACCGTGCCGGGAGCTGCTGCTCACCGACGAGGTACGCGAGCGGGCCCGCGAGCTCGCCGGCCGCCACCCTGAGCTCGCCGAGATGCTGGACAAGCTCGCCGAGGGCATCCCGGTCGAGGGCATGGAGTCGCTCGCCCCCGCACTGCTCGACGGCGCCACGTCCCTGGAGCTGCTGCTGCACTGCCTTCCGGCCGGCGCGATGGTGCTGCTCTGCGACCCGGAGCGCATCCGGTCCCGGGCGCACGACCTGGTTCGCACCAGCGAGGAGTTTCTCCAGGCGAGCTGGGCCGCTGCCGCCGGCGGTGGCAAGGCACCGGTGGACCTCGGCGCCGCCGCGTTCCGGTCGCTGGCGCAGGTGCGCGTGGTCGCGGCGCAGCTCGGACAGCCATGGTGGTCGGTGAGCCCGTTCGGTATCGCGGCCGAGTCCGCCACGGGGCGCCGCCGGGACACCTCCGACGACGAGCCGTGGCGTGGGCCGGAGCCGGACCTGTTGCCCGATATCGCGCCCGACACCGGTCGCACGTTAGCGCTGGCCGCGCAGGCCGTGCCGCTCTACCACGGCGAGACCGCACGGGTCAGCGACGACCTCAAGCGGTGGACCGGTGACGGCGCTCGGGTGGCGCTGGTCTTCGCCGGTCACGGCCCGGCCAAGCGGGCCGTCGAGGTGCTGCGCGAGGCGGGACTGGGCGCCCGGGAGGTCGCCACGATCGAGGATGCCCCGCCGCCCGGCGAGGTGCTCGTCGCCGTCGGCGCGCTCGAACACGGCTTCACCGACGAGGTCGGGCGGCTGGCCATCCTCACCGGCAACGACATCAGCGGTGGGCGTGGAGCGTCCACAAGGGACATGTCGAAGATGCCGAGCCGGCGCCGCAACCAGATCGACCCCCTGGAGCTGCGCTCGGGCGACTTCGTGGTGCACGAGCAGCACGGCATCGGCCGCTACGTCGAGCTGGTGCAGCGCACCGTGAACGGAGCCGACCGCGAGTACCTGGTCATCGAGTACGCCCCGAGCAAGCGCGGGCAACCGGGCGATCGCCTGTTCGTGCCGACCGATTCGCTGGACCAGCTCTCGCGCTACGTGGGAGGCGAGACGCCCACGCTGCACAAGATGGGTGGCTCGGAGTGGAAGCAGGCCAAGGCGAAAGCGCGCAAGGCGGTGCGCGAGATCGCGGCCGAGCTCATCAAGCTCTACGCGGTCCGGCAGAACTCCACCGGGCACGCGTTCGGGCCGGACACGCCCTGGCAGCGCGAGCTCGAGGACGCCTTCCCGTACACCGAGACGCCCGACCAGCTCTCGGCGATCGAGGAGGTCAAGGCCGACATGTCCAAGCCGCTGCCGATGGACCGGCTGATCTCCGGTGACGTCGGCTATGGCAAGACCGAGATCGCGGTCCGGGCCGCGTTCAAGGCGGTCCAGGACGGCAAGCAGGTCGCGGTGCTGGTGCCCACGACGCTCCTGGCCCAGCAGCACTTCAACACCTTCACCGAGCGGATGAACCAGTTCCCCATCGAGATCCGTCAGCTTTCCCGGTTCCAGACGCCGAAGGAGTCGGAGGAGACGCTGGCCCGCATCGCCGAGGGCAGCGCCGATGTCGTCATCGGTACGCACCGGCTGCTGCAGTCCGCGACCCGGTTCAAGGACCTCGGCCTGATCATCGTCGATGAGGAGCAGCGGTTCGGCGTCGAGCACAAGGAGGAGCTGAAGAAGCAGCGGGCGTACGTTGACGTGCTCTCGATGTCCGCCACCCCGATCCCGCGCACCCTCGAGATGGCGATCACCGGCATCCGGGAGATGTCGACGATCACCACACCACCCGAGGAGCGCCACCCGGTGCTCACCTTCGTGGGCGCCCAGGACGACCGCCAGATCGCCGCCGCGATCCACCGCGAGCTGCTGCGTGACGGGCAGGTCTTCTACGTGCACAACCGGGTGGAGTCGATCGAGCGCGCGGCCCGCAAGCTGCGCGAGCTGGTGCCCGAGGCCCGGATCGCTGTCGCGCATGGACAGATGGGCGAGGACGCGCTGGAGAAGGTGATGATCGCCTTCTGGGACAAGCAGTTCGACGTGCTCGTCTGCACCACGATCGTGGAGTCGGGCATCGACATCCCTAATGCCAACACGCTCATCGTGGAGCGGGCCGACCTGCTGGGCCTGGCACAGCTGCACCAGATCCGGGGCCGGGTCGGCCGGGCGCGGGAGCGCGCGTACGCGTACTTCCTCTTCCCGCCCGACAAGCCCCTCACCGAGCACGCGCACGAGCGCCTGGCCACGATCGCCCAGCACAGTGAACTCGGCGCGGGCATGTACGTCGCCATGAAGGACCTGGAGATCCGCGGCGCGGGCAACCTGCTCGGCGGCGAGCAGTCCGGCCACATCGAGGGCGTCGGCTTCGACCTCTACGTACGGATGGTGGGCGAGGCCGTCCAGCAGTTCAAGGGCGAGGCACCCGAGGAGGCCTCCGACGTCAAGGTGGACCTGCCGGTCGACGCCCATCTGCCGCATGAGTACATCGGCGTCGAGCGGCTGCGTCTGGAGATGTACCGCAAGATCGCCGAGGCGAAGACGCCGCAGCGCATCGACGAGGTCGAGGCCGAGATGCGCGACCGGTACGGCACGGCACCCGAACAGGTCACGAACCTGCTGGCGGTGGCTCGGTTCCGGCTGCTCGCCCGCTCGCTCGGCCTGGCCGACGTCTCGCTGCAGGGCCGGCACATCCGGTTCGGGCCGCTGGCCCTGCCGGACTCCAAGCAGCTGCGGCTCAAGCGGCTCTACCCGGAGGCGGTGTACAAGAGCGCCGGCGAGCAGATCTCGGTGCCACGCCCGGCGGCCAAGGCGCCGATGCAGGGGCCGTACCTGCGCGACGTGGCCCTGCTCACCTGGTGCCAGGAGCTGCTCACCAGCGTGGTCGGCGGCTGACGGTGCTGGGCGGTCCGGGTCGGCGCCCGACCGCGGATCGGGGATGAGAGGCTGTGCAGATGCAGCGTTTGGGTCGCGTCGCGGTCGGGCGGTCCGGGTCGGGTCGCCGGCTTCGCCGGGGGCTCGCGGGGGTGGCACTGGTGAGCCTGCTGGCGCTGTCGGGCTGCGCCCACGACAGCAACGAGGCGCTGCGCGTCGGTGATACCTCGATCGACAACTCCGACGTCGAGGCTGCCGCGGCGCCGCTGGCCGCCAGCCTGGAGAACTCAGGGGTCAGCGACGCGGTCGGTCAGGTCCGCCAGTCGGTCGCGTCACTGATGGTCTTCCGCGAGGTGGCTCGCCGATACGCGCAGGAGAAGGGCATCACGCCGAGCGCCCCGGACTATGCGGGCGCGGCCTCGACCCTGCAGGCCGGCGAGGACGACCCGTACGTACGGCTGGACGCCGAGGTCGTCGCCTACCTCACCGCGCTGCGGGCCAGCGTGACACCACGCACGCCCACCGAGGAGGAGATGCGCGCGGTCTTCGACAGCTTCGTCCGCCTCGCGGGGCCGGACGTGGCGACCTACGACCAGATCAAGTCCGAGCTGCTCAGCCTGGAGGACTACAGCCGCGCGTTGGCCCTCCGCGATGAGCTGCTCGCGGCCATCGACCGGTACGGCCTGACCGTAAACCCGCGCTACCAGCCCCTGACGTTCCAGCTGCTCGTCGTCTCCAACGGGCAGCTCGTCCTCGTCGATCTCCCCCTCGGCCAGCAGGGCACCGGCGCCTCGCGCCCCGAGGGCTGAGCGTGCCGCCGGCCGAGCAGCCACCGCCCGTGCCGGGCTCGCGGCTGCTCGATGTCGTGAAGATCGTCGATACGCTCTCGTCCGAGGATGGCGATCCGTGGCGCCGCGAGCAGACCCACCAGAGCCTGGCCAGGTATCTGCTGGAGGAGGCGTACGAGGCGTACGACGCCATCGCGGCGCACGACCTCGCAGCGCTGCGGGAGGAGCTCGGCGATCTGCTGTTGCAGGTCGTGCTGCATGCCCGGATGGCTCAGGAGGCTGACGAACCCTGGTCCATCGACGACGTTGCCGGGGCGCTGGCCGAGAAGCTGGTCCGGCGCAACCCGCACGTCTTCGCCGGCCTTGCCGTCGGCAGCGTCGAGGAGATCACGGCGAACTGGGAACGCATCAAGCGCGAGGAGAAGGCGCGCTCCTCGGTGCTCGACGGCGTCGCGCTCTCCCAACCCGCCCTGGCGCTCGCGGCGAAGATCCTCGCCCGAGCGCGCTCTGCCGGCATCGACGTGCCCGCATCCGATGCCGCTACGGCCGCCATCCTCGCCGACACCATCGCGGGCGCCTTCGCCGACGAGGAGGGTCTCGGTGAGCTGCTCTTCGGGCTGGTCGCCCGGGCCACCGCTGCCGGGCTCGACCCGGAAGCGGCGCTGCGCCGCGTGGCGCTGCGCACGGCGCGGGCCGTACGGGAGCGCGAGGCCGTGCAGGCAGGCAAGCGCAGCGACTCAGATCCGATAAGTTGACGTCCATGGTCCCGTCCGCCGCAGAACCCGCCTCGTTGGCCGCGAACCCGTACGCGCCCATGGCCGAGCGCATCGTCGACGAGCTGCTCGCCGCCGAACCCGACCTGGCCGCTCACGCCGGCGAGCACCGCTACGACGACCGGCTCCCCGACTTCTCCGGCGACGCCGTGGCCGGGCGGGTCCGGATGCTGCGCGACGCCTCCGCCGCACTCTCCGGTGTGGACACTGACGGGCTGTCGGTCACCGACCGGGTCGACCACGAGCACCTGCTGTCGCTGGTCGAGCGGAGGCTCTTCGCGCTCACCGAGACCCGCGAGCACGAGTGGAATCCGTTGGTGCACAACCCCGGAAGCCTGCTCTACGGGCTGCTGGCGCGGCCCTTCGCGCCCGCGGCCACGCGCCTCGAGGCACTTGGCGGACGACTGCGCGCCATCCCGGACGCCCTGGACGTGGCGCGCTCGGTGCTCTCCGGCTGCCCGCGGATCCACCTCGAGACGGCCGCCAGCCAGTTCCGGGGCACGGCGGCGCTCGTCAAGGACGAGGTGCCGGCGCTGGCCGCGCAGGCGCCGGCCTCGTGGTCGGCCCTCGAGCTGGTGGCGGCGGACGCGGTCGCGGCGCTGGAGTCCTTCGCGGAGTGGCTCGATGAACGGGCCGCCGCGGCCGAACCGGGGCGTGACCCGCGGCTGGGCCGGCGGCTGTGGGAGGCCAAGCTATGGCACACGCTGGACACCGAGCTCTCCGCGGCTCAGGTCGAGCGCCTGGCCCGCGAGAACCTCGCCCGGGTCAGCGAGGCGATCCGTGAGGCGGCCGCGCAACTCGTGGGTGAGCGGGCCGACGACGACACCGTACGGCTGGCGTTGGGCCGGCGATCCGACGAGCATCCCGACAACCAATCCATTGTGGAGCTGGCCAGGCTCGCGCTGCAGGAGACGACCGCGTTCGTCGAATCCCACGATCTGGTATCCCTCGTGGACGATCCCTGCGTGATCCAGACCATGCCGGAGTTCGCGCGCGGTGTCGCGGTGGCGTACTGTGACCCGCCCGGGCCGCTGGAGCACGCGAGTGTTCCCACCTTCTTCTGCATCGCGCCGACCCCCGCCGGCTGGTCGCCGGAACGCGTCGCGTCGTTCTACCGCGAGTACAACGACGACATGGTGCGTGACCTGACCATCCACGAGGCCATGCCGGGCCACTTCCTCCAGCTCGCCCACGCCCGCCGGTACCGGTCCTCGACCCGGGTCCCGGCGGTCGTCTTCTCCGGCCCGTTCATCGAGGGCTGGGCCGTCTACGCCGAGCAGGTCATGGCCGAGCACGGCTTCGGTGGGCTCCCGGTGCGCCTGCAGCAGCTCAAGATGCAGTTGCGGATGACGATCAACGCGATCATCGACCAGGCCGTGCACTGCGAGGGCATGACCGAGGGCGAGGCGATGGCGCTGATGACGCAGCGCGGCTTCCAGGAGGAGGGCGAGGCCGCCGGCAAGTGGCGACGGGCGCTGCTCACCTCGACGCAGCTATCGACGTATTTCGTCGGATATCAGGAGGTCTCGGCGATCGCGGCGGCGCGCCCCGCGAGCGTCACCGTGCGCGACTGGCACGATCGGATGCTCGCCCATGGCAACCCGTCGCCCCGTCACCTGCGAGGCCTGCTACTCGGCACCTGAGCGCCGCGTCGGACGATAGGCTCTCCCCGTACTCCCGCAGTGCCGCGGGCCTGGTTCACACAAGGAGCGAGTTCACGTGGCAACCATTGAAGCGATTGTTGCTCGGGAGATCCTCGACTCACGGGGCAACCCCACGGTCGAGGTCGAGGTCGGACTGGACGACGGAACGACGGCCCGCGCAGCGGTTCCCTCCGGCGCCTCCACCGGCGCCTTCGAGGCGGTTGAGCTGCGCGACGGCGACGCCCGGCGCTTTGCCGGCAAGGGCGTCGAGAAGGCGGTGGCGAATGTCGCCGACCGCATCGTCGAGGAGCTGGTCGGCTACGAGGCCTCCGACCAGCGCGCGATCGACCAGAAGATGAAGGACATCGACGGCACGCCCGGCAAGTCGAGCCTCGGCGCGAACGCGATCCTCGGCGTCTCCCTCGCGGTGGCGAAGGCCGCCGCCGCGTCGGCCGATCTGAGCCTGTTCCGGTATCTCGGCGGCCCCAACGCACACCTGCTGCCCGTACCGATGCTGAACATCCTCAACGGTGGCGCACACGCGGACTCCAACGTGGACATTCAGGAGTTCATGATCGCTCCGATCGGGCCGCCGACGTTCCGCGAGGCGCTGCGGTGCGGCGCCGAGGTCTACCACGCGCTCAAGTCGGTGCTCAAGAAGAAGGGCCTGGCGACCGGGCTCGGCGACGAGGGTGGTTTCGCCCCGAGCCTGCCCGCGAACGCGGCCGCCCTGGACCTGATCGCCGAGGCGGTGCAGGCGGCCGGGTACACGCTCGGCACCGATGTCGTGCTCGCGCTCGACGTGGCGGCGACCGAGTTCTACAAGGACGGCACGGGCTACACGTTCGAGGGGTCGGCCAAGTCCGCCGAGCAGCTGATCGCCTACTACGCGGGCCTGGTCGACGCCTACCCGATCGTCTCCATCGAAGATCCTCTCGCCGAGGATGACTGGGCGGGGTGGAGCGCCATGAACGCCGCGCTGGGCGAGCGCATCCAGATCGTCGGCGACGACCTGTTCGTCACCAACCCGGAGCGCATCTCGCGGGGCATCGCCGAGCGGGCGGCCAACGCGGTGCTGGTGAAGGTCAACCAGATCGGTTCGCTCACCGAGACGTTCGATGCCGTCGAGCTGGCCCACCGGGCGGGCTTGCGGTGCATGATGAGCCACCGCTCCGGTGAGACCGAGGACACCACGATCGCCGATCTCGCCGTGGCGACCGGCTGTGGCCAGCTCAAGACCGGCGCGCCGGCCCGATCGGAGCGCGTGGCGAAGTACAACCAGCTCCTGCGCATCGAGGAGGAGCTCGACGATGCGGCGCGTTATGCCGGCGCGGCCGCCTTCCCCCGCTACGCTGGCTCTTAACACGAGTTGATCTAGGGCACAGGACCGTGGTCGGAGATCAAACCACGGTCCTGTGCCCTAGATCAACGGGAGGGGGCACGGGAGAGCGCACGGGAAGGGGGCACGGGAGAGGGCGATGGGTGTGAGCCAGCGGCGGACGCTCAGCGGGCAGGGCCCCGCCAAGCGTCGTGGGCGACCGGCGGGTGCCGCTTCGCGCCGCGCCGAGCTGCGCCGGGGCGCCGCGCCGCGAAAGCCCCGCGAGCCCGTGAAGGTGTCGGGTCGCGCGGTGGCGGTCGGAGCCGTGCTCTTCGCCCTGGTGCTCGCCTACGCCTACCCGCTGCGGGTGTACCTGGCACAGCAAGCCGAGATCGCTCGGCTGGAGGCCGACCAGAGCGCGCAGCGCGACCACATCAAGCAACTCGCCGACGAGGTCGCCCGGTGGAACGACGACGAGTACGTCAAAGCCCAGGCGCGCAAGCGACTCCTGCTCGTCGAGGTAGGCGAACAGGTCTATGTGGTGGGCGTCGATCCCGCCTCGGCTCAGGAGGAGGGCGGGGCCGCGTCGCCGCCGTGGTACGAGCAGGTCTGGACCAGCGTGCAGACCGCCGATGACCCGCCGACGCCCTGACGGTGATGACACTCGATCCGGCGGACCGGGCCGTGGTACAGGCACAACTCGGCCGCCCTCCGCGCGGCGCGCACGCGGTCGCGCACCGGTGCCCATGCGGCCTGCCGGACGTCGTCGAGACCGTGCCGCGGCTCGACGACGGCACCCCCTTCCCGACGCTGTACTACCTGACCTGCCCGCGTGCCGTGGGCGCGGTGAGTGCCCTGGAGTCGGCCGGGGTCATGCGCGAGATGTCGGCGCGCCTGTCGACCGACCCCCAGCTCGCGGACCGCTACCAGGCGGCACATGAGCGGTACCTGCGACGGCGGGAGGAGATCGCGGTCGTGCCGGAGATCGCCGGGATCTCGGCCGGAGGCATGCCGACCCGGGTCAAGTGCCTGCACGTGCACCTGGCCCAGGCTCTGGCCGAAGGCCCCGGCGGCAACCCATTCGGCGACGAGGTCCGCGACCGCATCAGTCCATGGTGGACAGACGGACCCTGCGTCGCATGACGGGCATCGCCGTTCGTCCGGCCCGTACCCAGGACGTGCGTGGCATCCGGCGGCTGGTCGACCTGCACACCGCCGACGGTCGGCTGCTGGCGAAGACGACGGTCGGACTCTACGAGGACGTGCAGGAGTTCTGGGTCGCCACCGCGGAGCCCGACTCGCCGATCGTCGGCTGCGGCGCCGTGCACGTGCTCTGGGAGGACCTGGCCGAGATCCGCACCGTCGCCGTCGATCCCCGGTGGCGCGGGCACGGTGTCGGTCACCGGCTCGTCGAGGCGCTGCTCGACCGGGCCCGGGCGCTGGGCGTGCGGCGCGTCTTCGTGCTCACCTTCGAGACCGGCTTCTTCGGCTCGTTCGGCTTCACCGAGGTCTCCGGGACCCCGGTGCCGCCCGAGGTATACGACCAACTGCTGCGCTCCTACGACGAGGGCGTGGCCGAGTTCCTCGACCTGGAGCGGGTCAAGCCGAACACGCTGGGCAACGTACGCATGCTTCTGCATCTATGAGGATGGACGGGAGGGGCCATGGCCAGGGTCGCGGCGATCGACTGCGGCACGAACTCGGTCCGGTTGCTGGTGGCCGACGTACCGCCGGACGGGAGCGCCCTGGTCGAGGTCCTGCGGCGGATGGAGATCGTACGGCTCGGCAAGGACGTGGACCGTACGGGCCGGCTCGACCCGGCGGCGATCGAGCGTACCCGCGTGGTGCTGGCACAGTACGCCGTCGCGATCTCGGAACTGGGCGCCGGACGGGTTCGGATGGTGGCGACGAGCGCGACCCGCGACGCGAGCAACGCCGACGAGTTCCGGAAGATGGTGCTCAGCACGCTCGGCGTCGCCCCGGAGGTCGTCACCGGTGACGAGGAGGCGCGGCTGTCGTTCACCGGAGCGGTGCAGGGCCTGCCCGCCGGGGCAGAGCCGCCGTACCTCGTCGTGGACATCGGCGGGGGCTCGACCGAGTTCGTCCTCGGTGGATCCACAATGGACGGCGCGACAACGGTGGCGCACGCGGTCAGTGTCGACATCGGTTGTGTCCGGATGACGGAGCGGCACCTGCTCGGCGACCCGCCCACCGCGGCGCAGATCGCCGGCGCCGAGCGGGACATCGGCGCGGCCGTGGATCGGGCGCTGACCGTCGTTGCGGCGCGCCGCGCCCACACGCTCGTCGGGCTCGCCGGCTCGGTCACCACGGTCGCGGCCCTCGCCCTGCGCCTGACCGCGTATGACCGTGACCGGATCCACCACGCCCGCATCCGGTACGGCGATGTGTCCCGCGTCACTGCGGAGCTGCTGTCGTTGACCCATGAGCAGCGCCTGGCCCTGCCACCGATGCACCCGGGCCGCGCGGACGTGATCGGCGCGGGCGCTCTGGTGCTGCGGATCATCATGGAGAAGGTCGGCGCCCAGGCCGTCATCGCGAGCGAGCACGACATTCTCGACGGCATCGCTGCGGGGCTGCGCGGCGCCGACTCCGGCCGGGCGACCGGCACGCTGGGCTAGAGTCCTTCCGTGGCGCTAGGTCTCCCGTCGAGGCTGCCCGGGGGCTTCCCGCCGATCGGGCAGTTGCTGCGCGCCGGCCCCACGTTCTCATTCGAGTTCTTCCCACCGAAGAGTGGTGAGCAACAGCGCCAGCTCTGGGTGGCGATCCGTGAGCTGGAGCGGCTACGCCCGTCGTTCGTCTCGATCACTTATGGCGCCGGCGGCTCGACGCGGGACAACACGGTGGCCATCACGGAGAGCGTCGCGACGGACACCACGCTGCTGCCGATGGCCCACCTGACGGCGGTCGGCCACTCGGTCGCCGAGCTGCGTAACATCGTCGGCCGGTTCGCCGCGGTCGGCGTCAGCAACGTTCTGGCGGTCCGCGGGGATCCGCCGGGCGATCCGTCCGGCCCGTGGATACCGCATCCGCAGGGCGTGTGCCACGCGGAGGAGCTGGTGCGGCTCGTCCGCGACGCCGGCGACTTCTGTGTCGGGGTCGCCGCGTTCCCGTACAAGCACCCCCGCTCACCCGATGTCGCCACCGACACGGCCCACTTCGTGCGCAAGTGCCGGGCCGGCGCCGACTTCGCGATTACACAGATGTTCTTCGATGTCGAGGACTACCTGCGGCTGCGGGACCGCGTGACGGCCGCGGGCGGTGCCGTGCCGATCCTGGCATGCGTGATGCCGGTGACACAGATGAGCACCATCGAGCGCTGCGAGCAACTCTCCGGCGCCCCGTTCCCGGCCGCGCTGGCCGATCGGTTCGCGCGGGTGGCGCACGATCCGGCCGCTGTGCGGGAGTTGGGCATCGAGCACGCGACGACCATGTGCGCACGCCTGCTCGACGAGGACGTGCCGGGGATCCACTTCATCACCATGAATCGATCAACCGCGACCCGCGAGGTCTGGCAGAATCTCGCCCTCGCCACTCCCGTCGCGGCGGCCGTCCGCCCGGGCTGACCCGGCAGTGCCGGACCGACTACGGTATGGCCCATCCACCCCGAGGAAAGGACCTTCCGTGTCGGACGAGACGCCATCGGCCGGGTCCGAGTCGACCATAGATGTGGCGGCCGCCTCGGTCGACGAGCCGGCGATCCCGCGGCAACCCTCCGGGTACGGGTCCGACGAACGCCTCGCCTCCCCATCGGCGGTGCCCGCACCGCTCGCCTCGCCCGCACCGGCGGAGGGTCGCCGGCCGCCGCGCACCGACGGTCGCTGGCGGATGCTGGCGGGAATCTCGTTCGGCGTCGTCGTGCTGGTCCTGCTCGCCGGCATCGGCTACCTCATCTACCAACGCTTCTATGCCGACCCGACCCGCCTCGCGCAGCCGGGGCACTGTCTGGCGAACCTGCCGTCGGTCTCCAGCTCCGAGGACCGGGAGGTCCCCCGGGCCAGGATCGTCACCTGCACCGACCCGGCCGCTGTCTATGTGGTGGTGGGGCGCTTGGACGAGGTCTCCGACGAGCAGGCGAGCAGCGACACGGTCTGCCAGGCCTTCGAGGACGCCACCGTGGCCTACCGGGTGCCGGCCGGCGGCACGGGGTACGTGCTGTGCCTGCGCCCGCTCAACGAGTGAGCCAGCCCGCTCGCGACCCCGTGCAGGTGTCGCGGCTCGCGACCGCCGCTGGCGACCTGGCCGCGCTCGACGCCGCCATCTGCGCCTGCCGCGCCTGCCCGAGGCTCGTGGCGTGGCGGGAGGAGGTTGCCCGGGTCCGGCGTGCGGCGTTTCGCGACGAGGCGTACTGGGGTGCTCCGGTGCCCGGGTTCGGCGCGATCGATGCCAGCATCGGGATCCTGGGCTTGGCGCCGGCCGCGCACGGCGGAAACCGGACCGGTCGGGTGTTCACCGGTGATCGGTCCGGCGACGTCCTGTTCGCGGCCCTGCACCGGGTGGGCCTGTCGAACCAGCCGACGAGCGTGCGGCTCGACGACGGCTTGGCACTGCGGCACACGCGGATCTTCGCCGCCGTGCGCTGCGCACCACCGGCCAACCGCCCCACCCCGGCCGAGCGGGACGCCTGCGCCCCGTGGCTGCACCGTGAGCTCGGGTTGTTGCGCGACAACCTGCGGGTCGTGGTCGCCCTCGGCGCGTTCGCCTGGGACGCGTACTGGCCCGCGGTGCACGCGGTCTACGCCGTGCGGCCACCCGTCCCGCGGCCAGCCTTCGGCCATGGCAAGCGGGTCGAGGTGCCCGGCGCGCCCGCACTACTCGGCTGCTACCACGTCAGCCAGCAGAACACCTTCACCGGCCGGCTCACTCCGGCGATGCTCGACGAGGTTCTCCGGCACGCATGTGACATCGCGGGCGTAGCCTCGATGGAGTGAGGCCACAGAAGATTCTCATTGTCGGCGCCGGTCATGTCGGTCTCTATGTCGCGCTACGCCTCTCGCACCGGATGCGCCGCGGTGAGGCCATCGTGACGGTCGTCGACCCGCAGCCGCACATGACGTACCAGCCGTTCCTTCCCGAGGCCGCGGCGGGCAACATCTCGCCCCGGCACACGGTCGTGCCGCTGCGTCGTGAGCTGAAACGATGCCGGGTCCTCGCCGGCGAGGTGACGCACATCTCACACGCCGACCGGGTCGCCACGGTCGTCCCGATCGTCGGGCCGCCGGTCGAGGTGGCCTACGACCAGATCGTGGTCGCGCCCGGGTCCGTCTCCCGTTCGCTGCCGATCCCCGGCCTGCGGGAGAACGCGGTCGGTTTCAAGACGATCGGTGAGGCGATCTGGCTGCGCAATCACATCCTCGATCAGCTCGACGTGGCGGCGACCACTGTGGACACACAGACCCGCAGGCGGGCGCTGACGTTCGTGGTGGTGGGCGGGGGCTACGCGGGCATCGAGGCGTTGGCCGAGATGGAGGATATGGCGCGCGACGCACTGCGCTACTACCACGAGCTCTCCGACCACGAGATGCGCTGGGTGCTCGTGGAGGCGACCGGGCGGATCCTGCCCGAGGTCGGTCCGCGGCTCGGCGAATACACCGTGGAGCAGTTGCGGCACCGTGGCATGGAGGTGCTGCTCAACACCCGCCTTGAGTCCTGTGTGGACGGTGTGGTGCACCTCTCCGACGGCCAGACCTTCGAGTCGGACACGATCCTGTGGACCGCGGGAGTCAAGGCCTCACCGATGGTGGAGCGGACCGACTTCCCGCGCGACAAGCAGGGACGGATCACCTGCCTGCCCACGCTTCAGGTCGTCCAACCGGATGCGGCGGTGGTCAGCGGGGCGTGGAGCGCCGGTGACTGTGCGGCGGTGCCGGACCTCACCGCGCCCGAACCGGATGTGATGTGCTCGCCGAGCGCCCAGCACGCGGTACGGCAGGCGAAGGTGCTCGCGGACAACGTGCTGGCCACGATCCGGGGTAAGCCGGTGCGTGAGTACCGGCACCACTACCGGGGCTCGGTCGCGAGCCTGGGCCTGCACAAGGGCGTAGCCCAGGTGTACGGCATCAAGGTCCGCGGGTGGCCCGCCTGGTTCATGCACCGGACCTACCACGTCAGCCGGGTGCCCAGCACGAACCGCAAGGTTCGCGTTCTCGTCGACTGGACGCTCGCGCTGGTGCTGCGCCGTGAGGTCGTCTCGCTCGGTGGCCTGCACAAGCCGCGGGCGGAGTTCACCGACGTGACGCCACACGTCGAGCTCGCCCCGGCCGCCCGAGTCAACGGGTGACCTTCCAGGTCCAGGTATCGACGATCACGGTGCCGGGGCCGAGGAGCTGCTCGAGCGTGTCGCGCAGGGCCGCCGCGTTCGGCACATGCGCCAGCGCCACGCAGTCGGCGTGCCAGAACGCGAGGTCGGCCCGCGCCCGGGCCCGCATGTCGTCGGTGACCGTCGGCACGACGCCGGTGGTGGCCACGTCGGCGAGCAGCTTCGACGTGGGCTGCTTGAAGGTACCGACGGAGGCACGGCCCCCCGGGGCATAGGCGGCCAGGAAGAACCCCTCCGGGATGGCGAACGCGTCGTTCGCCGCGGCCGCCCACCGCATGGTGTCGGCCGCGGTCGGGGTGGGCAGCGGTACGGGCACCAGCACGCCGTGTTCGGGCACACATTGTCGCCACGCACCCGAGCTGATGAATGCCGGCACGGGGTCGCGGTGGGTGGCGGGCAGCGCGTTGGGGAACAGCGGCACGAGCGCGAGCGCGGTCGCGGCGCCGAGGACGAACCGGCCCACGCTGCGGCGGCCCACCGGCGCGGCGCTCCTGGACGCTCCGATCGCATCGACGAGGATGACCGAGATCAGGGGTATGAGTGCCAGCGAGTAGCGGGTCGGCAAGGCCGCGTCGATGACCGGCACCTTGGCGATGACGTTGTAGAGGCTGGGTAGCCCGGTCGGCCGGCCGTCGAGGATCACCGAGACGCCGAGCGAGAGATACGCCATCACGACGACGGTCGTCGCGGCGGCGAGCACCGCGGGGGATCGCCGGCGCCCGATCACCAGGCCCACGACGAGCAGGATCAGGGGTAAGCCGAGGAACGCGTTGAGCTCGGTCGGGCCCGTCGCCAGACTCATCGCGTCCGGGGAGCCGCCGATCGACAGGGGTGAGAAGGTCCAGTAGCTGGCGAGGTCGGCGTAGAAGAACTTCGCCTCGAACGGCGCGTTCGGGGTGTGCTGCGCACCGGAGAGCTGTATCCACAGTGGATAGAGCAGGACGAGACCGCTCACCGATGCTGCGAGGGCCAGTCCGGCGAGTAGCGCCCCGGCGGCTCGGCGGACCCACCCCCGCCGTAGCACCGCGTACGCCACGCCGAAGAGCAGCAACGTCAGCGCTGTGAGGTAGAGGACCTCTTCGCCGAGTAGTGCCTGGGCGCAGATCAGTGCGGCCAGGCCGAGCGAGACCGGCACGACGACACGAGCCCGCGCTGCCCCGCTCGCCCCACCGAGCCGGACACCCGCCCGCGCGAGCTTGATCATGCACCACACGATGGGCGGCACCAGCCACTGCGAGGCGATGTGCAGGTGGCTGTTCGACTGGGAGAGCATTCCCGGCGCGAACCCCGCGAACAGGCCGCCGACCGCGGCCGCTACCCGGTCGCGCCCAAGCCCGCGGGCGAAGAGCAGGTACCACCCGGCCGCGGTCGCCGCGAGGTTGAGCACCACGAGCACCGCGAACGAGGTGCTCGCCCCGAAGAGCGCGGTCACCGGCGCCATCGCGATGCCATCGGTGATGATCGACGCGTTGCTCATCAGGTTGATGCCGTCGGGAGCGTTGAGTCGGTGCGTGACCAGGTCGAAGTCGCCGGTCCAGAAGTTCACGCCGTAGCCGAGGAACCACTCGTTGAGGATCTGGTCGTTCGGGTTGTCCGCCAGCGCCCGAGTGCTCGGATGCGGCCACAGGCCGTGGCCGATCCACGCCGCGAAGGCCAGATAGAGCAGGCACACCGCCGTGTCAACGGCGGCGGTCGTGCGCAGCCACGCAGCGAGGCGTCTTCTCGCGTCGAACCGCGACAGTGCCGCCAGCCACCGCGCCGCGATCTGAAGCGCCCGCGCCCCCATGCCTGCCACCCGCACGCGGGACACCGTATCGGTACTCTGGTAGCAGCCTCGCCCGGGTGGTGGAACGGCAGACACGGCTGCCTTAAAAGCGGCTGCTTCGGCGTGCGGGTTCAAGTCCCGCCCCGGGCACGGATCAGGCGGTGGCGCCCAACACCTCGCGCAGGCGGGCGGCGAATGCCTCCGGTTCGCCGGTCTCGCTGAACTCGCCGCCGAGGAAACCGTCGTGTCCGCCCGGAAAGCTCACCGGTGCCCGGCCCAGCCGTTCGGCCAGGGCCACCGCGGCGCGCGAGGCCAGTGTGCCCGCAGAGGTCGTGCCGGTGGCGAGAACGATCCGAGTCGATGCAGTGGCGAGCCCGTCGAGGTCGTGCTGGTAATGGGTGCAGGAGATCAGGTTCTGACCCAGCAACGGATCGTCACGGGAGCCGTCATCAGCGCTCGGAAGACCGAACATGGCCGGGTCCGGCTCGGGTAGCACGTAGTCGGCCGGCAGCGGGCCCTGGTGGGAGACCAGGGCGATGAACCGCGCCATGCCGGGCCCGGCCCCGTAGGTCACGACGGTACGGTCGGCGAAGTGTTCGGCGAGCGTGACGAACCCGACGGCGCCCATCGGTGAGCCGATCGGCAGCAGGGCCGGCCGCGTCGCGTCGCCGCCCTCGCGCACGTCATAGGTCAGCGCGACGCCGGGCACCTCGAGAGTGTGGGTGGTGGGCTCAGTCATGGCGGTACCCCTTCCGATCGGTGTCTGACTCGTACGACGTCGCGTCCGAGGCGGACTCATCGGTGTCGAAGGTCAGGTAGACGTCCGTCGCAGGTGCTGGCCTGCCCCGTTGCGGGCTACCTGGGATCCGTGGTGGGGACGGTACGCTGGCTTGGTACGCGTGTCCGGGGGGACACCAGACCGTACGACCGTCGAGCCCACCAGGAGGCGCACATGCGTAGCTCGAATCCGGTGCTCACCCGGCTGACCCCGCAGAGCCAGACCGCGCCGAGCGCCGGTTACGGGTCGCCCTATCAGACCGTGCCCGCCGCCTCGCCGGTCGTCGCGGTCGAGGACCGGATGACGATCGACGACGTCGTGGTGCGGACCGTGGGACTGCTCGCCGTGCTGGCCCTCGCGGGTATCGCGACCGCGGCCCTCGTACCGTGGGGTCCCAGGCTGGCCGCGGTATGGATGGGTGGCCTGATCGCGGGCCTGATACTCGGCTTCGTCATCACCTTCAAACGGATCACCAGCCCGCCCCTGATCCTGACCTACGCCGTGGTGCAGGGTGCCTTCCTCGGCGCCGTGTCGAAGTACTACGAGCATGCCTTCCAGGGGATCGTCCTGCAGGCGGCCATCGCCACGTTCGGCATCTTCTTCGTGATGGCGGCCCTGTACCGGGCGCGCGTGATCCGCGCCACGCCCAGGTTCACCCGCGGCCTGATCGGGGCGTTGGGAGCCGCGATGGTGCTGATCGTCGTGCGGTTCCTGCTGGAGCTGTTCGGCGTGCACTCGTTCCTCTCCAACGGCGGCCCGGTCGCCATCGTCATCAGCCTCGTGATCATCGTGATCGGGGCGTTGACCTTCATCCTCGACTTC
>DATBGZ010000048.1:0-38668 GCA_036557785.1 Micromonosporaceae bacterium | reverse complement strand
CAGCGGCCTACTGCCATGGAACCCCACCAACGCCTACACCGGCGGCACAGCCGTGACCTACAACAGTCACAAGTGGACAGCCAAATGGTGGACCCAGAACGACACCCCCGGCGGACCCGCCGGCGTATGGACCGACAACGGCGCCTGCTAAGGGCGGGCCAGAGCAGTGTTCCAGCGCAGTAACGAGGGGCCGGTCGCCATCAGCGGCCGGCCCCTTCCCGGGCTGCCCGGTGTCAACCACGCAGCAGGGTGTACTCCTGTCCTTCGCCATCACCGAACTCGACCGGCATGGGCACGAACCGGGCCGAGAATGTCCGCGACCTGCCGTTCGCTGAGGTCCTCCAGATAGCGCAGGACCAGGACCGCTCGCTGCCGCCGCGGCAGCGCCGCCAGAACGGCATTCACCTGCATCCGGACGGGCACGGTCTCGGCCGGATCACCCCCGCCCGGCCGGTCGGGAAGCGTCGCGAGCGACACCTCGGGGCGGCGCCGTCGGTATCGCCATGCGGAGATGTACTGATGGTAAAGGCAACGCTTGACATATGCCTCTGGATCGCCGCGCAGGTGCCGCCATCGGGCCGCGGCGAGCGTGTGTGGTCAGCCGACGATCAGGAGGTTGGCCATGTCGACCACTGGCCGGTAGCCGAGCGCGGCATAGACCTTGTTCGAGGTGGGGTTGGCCTGATCGGTATACAGGCAGGCTCGCGCACCGCTGGCCGTTATCCGGCGGGAGATCTCGGCGACCGCGTTGCTGGCCCAGCCACGGCCGCGCTGATCGGGCGGGGTGTAGACCGGGCCGATCCGCGCCACCCCGAACGAAGGCGGCCGGAGGCCGGACAGGTGCACCCGGCGGCCCGTTCCGTCGACCCAGAACCAGAGGCCTTCGTCTCGGATGCGGCTGTGCACCGCCGACTGCTCCGGGATCTCGTGGGCCATCGCGCCCGGCGGCCGGCCAGCCTGGTGGTCGGCGTCGTCGGCGAAGGCGTGCAGCCACTGCATGACCAGGTCGAGATCGCCCTCGGTCGCCGCGACCAGCCCGCCCGGCACCGAGGCCGGCACAACAAGGTCGCCGAGTTCGTGCAGCCTCGTGTGCCGATCGACTTCGACCCGGCCCCCGCGCAGCCGGACGAGCTCGCCCGCGCACACGCGCGCCGCCGGCAGGGCGCCGTTGACCCCGAGCACCTCCTCGCCCCGCTCGTGCAGAGCGCGAGCCACGCCCACCGCGGCGGCCTGTGGCATCGGCAGCAGGAACACCGGAACCGGGGCGAACGGCGCCGTGCGCATGCCGGCGCCGACGACCGCGCCCGACTCGTCCCGCACAGCCAGCCACCAGTCGCGCTCCGGTTGCGGCGTCCCCTCGGTTCGGTGCGCCACGCTCCCCTGTGCAGTCGTCGCCACGACGGTGCTGATCACGGGCTGCTCGGCCAGGTGGTCGCCGGCGACCGCGACGAATGCCGATGGATCGGCGAAGAACTCCAGCCGGATCCCTGACCCCGACGTGTCGCTCATCGGCGCAGAGTACCCACGGCCGGGCGATGACGGCACGAGCATTTCAGGGCGGCGGCCAGGTCCCGATCGGGCGACCGATCTCCCACTCATGCCCGAACGGGTCGACCACGCGGCCGACGCGCCACCCGTGCTCATCGGCCACCGGCGATTTCTCGACCGCGCCTGCGGCGACCGCCCCGGCGAAGACGTCATCCGGCTCATCGACAACGAGCAGCATCCGGCTCGTCGCGCCGTGGATGGCCTCGGGGCTGAAGCGGCCCATGCTCGGACCGGCGGCGGCGACCCAGAACACGGCGTCGCCGATGCGCAACTGCACGACGATCTCGTCGCCCTCGCCCACGCGGTGCAGGACGGACGCGCCGAAGGCGGCCGCGTAGAAGGCCACCGCCTGCCCGGCCCGCTGCACCCATAGCTGTGGCTGAATACTGGTCATGGCCCGATCCTGCCAGGCCCGGGCAGCCACATCGACCGCCACTGCCCTGCGGCACAATCGAGCGGTGCGCCAAGCCATCGTCGATGCGCTGCTCGCCTCGGCGGAACCCGCGATCCGCTGGAAGGTCCGGTCCCTCGTGCTGGGCGAGCCGGTCGGATCCCGCGAGATGCGCGCGTTGCGAGAGGAGGTTCGCGGCGGCCCGCTGGTCCGGCAACTGCTCGACCCGTTGGGTGGCGTCCCGCAGCTCGGGGTCTACGCCAAGTGGCAGGGCGCCCACTGGGTGCTGGCCGCGTTGGCCGACCTCGGCTACCCGCCGGGCGACGAAGCCCTGCGCCCGTTGCGCGAGCGGGTGCTCGAAACCTGGCTGCACGAGGCGTACCACCGCGACGTCGCCGTCACCTCGAAGTCGGCGGCCTACCAGCGCTCGGGCGTGCCGGTGATGCGTGGCCGGGTCCGCGCGCACGCCTCCCAGCAGGGCAACGCCCTGTGGTACCTGACCACCCTCGGCCTGGCCGACGATCGCTGCCATGCGCTGGCGGCATTGCTGCTGCACTGGCAGTGGCCGGACGGCGGCTGGAACTGCGACCGCGATCCCGCGGCCGACACATCGTCGTTCTTCGAAACACTGCTGCCCATGCGTGGTTTGTGGGCGCACGGGTCGACCCCGGCCAGAGACGCGGCACGGCAGGCGGCCGAGGTGTTCCTCACCCGCCGGCTCGCGTACCGCGTCAGCACGGGTGAGCTCATCCGGGCCGAGTTCGCCAAGCTGCACTATCCGCTCTACTGGCACTACGACATCCTCGGTGGGCTCAAGGTCATGATGGAACTGGGCCTGCTCGGCGACCCGCGGTGCGGTCCCGCTCTTGATCTCCTCGAGTCGATGCGCCTGCCCGACGGATGGCCCGCCCAGGCGCGGTTCTATCGCGCATCGACCCAGATCGGCCTGCACCACGACTGGGTGGACTGGGGCGGCACCAGCACGCGGCGGGCCAATCCGTGGGTCACGGTCGACGCCCTGGCGGTGCTGCGGGCCGCCGGACGCCTCGGCCTGTGAGCGTTGCGGCCAGGCCGGCGTGGCGGCGGGAAACCGCTGCCGGCGTTGGCGGACCGGGCACGCGGGCGACCGTACGGCTCTAGGCTGAGGGGAAGCTGCCCGGTCATGGCAGCCCCGGTCATGGCAGCCCCGGTCAAGGCAGCGCGTACGTCGGCCGGCTGGACCGTACGGGAGGTGCCGTGCCTGTCCGCGGCAAGGTTGTCGTCGTCACCGGCGCGAGCGCGGGTGTCGGCCGGGCGGTCGCCCGGATGTGCGCGGAGCGCGGCGACCGGGTGGCGTTGCTGGCACGCGGCCCCGAGGGCCTGCACGCGGCCGCCGACGATGTGCGCGCCCGCGGCGGGCAGGCGCTGGCCCTCTCGGTGGACATGGCGGACGCGCAGGCCGTCGATCGAGCCGCCGAGGAGATCGAGCAGCAGCTCGGGCCGATCGACGTCTGGATCAACGACGCATTCAGCTCCGTATTCGCACCCGTGGCCGAGACGTCGGACGCGGAGTTCCGGCGCACCACGGAGGTCAGCTACCTCGGCTTCGTCTATGGCACGAAGGCGGCGCTCGCGAGGATGCTGCCGCGCGACCGCGGGGCCATCGTCCAAGTTGGATCGGCGCTGGCCCACCGCGGGATCCCGCTCCAGGCGGCGTACTGCGCATCCAAGCACGCGATTGAAGGGTTCACCGAGTCGCTGCGGTGCGAGCTACTGCACGACCGCAGCCGGGTACGGGTGACGATGGTCGCGCTGCCGGCGGTCAACACACCGCAGTTCGACTGGGTCCTCTCCCGCCTACCGCGCCGCCCCCAGCCGGTGCCGCCGATCTACCAGCCCGAGGTCGCCGCGCGGGCGATCCTGTTCGCCGCGGACCACCCCGGACGCCGCGAGTACCTCGTCGGGTGGTCCACGGTGCTGACCGTGATCGCGAACCGGGTCGCCGCCGGGCTGTTGGACCGTTACCTGGCCCGCACCGGCTACGCGAGCCAGCAGACCGATGGCCAGCCGCAGCCGGGACGCCCCGCCAACCTCTGGCAGCCCGCCGACACCATCGAATCCGGTGACTTCGGCGCGCACGGATCATTCGATGACCGGTCGTATCGTCACACGTCACAACAGGTGTTGAGCCGGCACCGGCGCGGACTGCTCATCGGTCTCGGCGTCGTCACCGGGTCGATCGCGGCGGCCCGGGTCGCCCGGCGCCGACGCGGTGCTCGGTGATCGCGGCACCGCCCGGGCTCAGCCCGCTCGCCAGCGCTGCGCGTCGCGCTGCTTGAAGGTCAGGCCGTTTCCCTCCACGCACCGGTCCGCGGTGACGATCCCGCCCGTCGCGGGGCGGACGCCATCGAAGAGCATCCCTTCGATCCGGACGTGGTCGTGGAACCACTCGAGGTGCCGGAGGTTCGGTGTGGCGAGGGCGACCGCCAGGTGTTGATGCGGGGCGCAGTGTGCCGAGACCGAGAGTCCCTGGGCCGCGGCAACGGCCGCCACGCGCTGGAACTCCGAGATGCCACCGCATCGGGTGACGTCGATCTGCAGGCAGTCCACGAACGGGGCCATGCGGGCGAAGTAGGCAAGGTCATAGCCGTACTCTCCGGCCGCGACGTCGGCGGTGACGGCGTCGCGGATCTGGCCGAGACCGCTCAGGTCGTCGGAGGAGACCGGCTCCTCGTACCAGCGCACGTCCTCCTCGGCGATCGCCCGACCGATGCGGATCGCCTGCTTGCGGTCGTAGCCGCCGTTGGCGTCGACATACAGCTCGGCAGTTCCGATGCTCCGCCGCGCCGCCCGGACCCGGGCCAGATCCCGCTCCGGCTCGGTGCCGTCCGACTCACCGATCTTGATCTTGACCCGGCTCACTCCCTCCTCGTGGACCCATCGGGAGAGTTGGGCGTGCTGGCGCTGCGGATCGTACGTGGTGAAGCCTCCGCTGCCATAGACGGGATTCGCTTCCCGAGCCGCACCCAGGAGCCGGTCCAGGGGCAGGTGGCGCCGGCGCGCCTTGAGGTCCCACAGGGCACAGTCGACAGCAGACAGCGCCATGCCGGCCACGCCGGGACGTCCGGCGTTGCGCAGCGCGCGGCACATCGCGAGCCACGCCGCCGGCACGTCATCGGGGTCCAGCCCGGTCAGCGCCGGGGCCAGCACCTCGCCGACCAGAGGCGCGATCGCGGCCGGCCCGTAGGTGTAGCCGAGGCCGGTGACACCGTCCGCGCCCGCCCAGACGACGACGAGCGTCGTCGCCGACCAGGCCAGCGTGCCGTCGCCCTCAGGAGCATCGGTCGGGATGCGGTACGCCTGCGCCGACAGCGAGATGGCCGCGGCGCTCACCGATGCCGGCCGATGGCCCAGGCGGCCACGCCGACGAGGCCAGCGGCGGCCATGCCCGTCGCGGCGCGCGCCATGGCCCGGGCGACGGCCGGCCGGGGCCGCGATCCGCGCTGCTCGGTCGCGTGCCCTGAGCGCAGTCCCTCCGCGAGCAACTGAGCCAGGTGAACGGCGCGGCGACCGTTCGCGTCGCCCTGGGCGATCTGGGTGCGGCAACTGAACCCGTCGGCGACCACGGCCGTCGCTTCGCCCGCGGCCCGTACGGCGGGCATGAGCACCCGCTCCGCGCATGCCATCGAGACGTCGTAATGGCCCGCCTCGAAACCGAAGTTGCCGGCCAGCCCGCAGCAACCGGAGTCGAGCACGTCGGCCTGCACGCCGGCCGCGTCGAGCACGGCGCGGTCGGCATCGAAGCCGAGCACCGCGTGCTGGTGGCAATGGGTCTGCACGATCGCGGGCCGGCGCACCGGCCGCGGCCGCCAGCCGGGGGTGTGCTCGTGCAGCAGCTCGGCCAGCGTCACCGTCTGGCGCCGCAGCCGAGCGACATCCTCGTCGTGGGGGAACAGGTCCGCCGCGTCGGACCGGAGCACCGCGGTGCAGCTGGGCTCGAGGCCCACCACCAACGTGCCGGCGCGCAGGTACGGGCGCAGCACCGACACGCTACGCCGCAGCACCCGCCGGGCGGTGTCGAGCTGGCCGGTGGAGATCCACGTCAGTCCACAGCAGACAGACATCGGCGGCACGTGCACGCGCCAACCGGCATCCTCCAGGACGGCGACGGCAGCGCGGGCGATCTCGGGGTCGAAGCGGTTGGTGAAGGTGTCGGGCCACAGCACCACATCGCCCCGGCCCGCCAACCGACGAGGGCCGCGGCGGCGAGCGAACCAGCCCTGGAAGCTATGCGGCGCGAAGCGCGGCACCTCACGACGGTGGTCGATGCCCGCCACCCGCCGCGCGAGGGCCGCGACCGCGGGCGTGTGGGTGAGCAGGTTGACCAGCCGCGGACTCGTCGCCGACACCGCGGCCGCGGCCACCGGAAGCCAGCCCATCGAGTAGTGGCTGCGCGGACGCAACCGGCCACGGTAGTGGTGCGACAGGAACTCCGCCTTGTAGGTCGCCATATCGACGTTGACCGGGCAGTCCGACTTGCATCCCTTGCACGCCAGGCACAGGTCGAGTGCGTCCCGCACGGCCGTGGAGCGCCACCCGTCGGTGATGGTGCCGCCCCGCGCGCCGCCGTCGAGCATCTCGAACAGCAGCCGCGCCCGGCCGCGGGTGGAGTGCTCCTCCTCGCGGGTGACCATATAGGACGGACACATCACACCGCCGCTGTCATGCCGGCACTTGCCGACGCCGACGCAGCGCATGGCCGCGTGGCTGAACGAGCCACTGTCCTGCGGGTAGCCGAACACCGTCGGCACGTCGCCGTGGTGCAGGTCGGGGCCGAGGCGCAGTTGCCCGTCGAGCGGGTTCGGGTCGACGACCTTGCCCGGGTTCATCCGGCCGTCGGGGTCGAAGATCGCCTTGAACCGGCGGAAGGCCGCGACCAGCTCCGGCCCGAACATCCGGGGCAGCAGTTCGGCCCGGGCCTGACCGTCGCCGTGCTCGCCGGAGAGCGATCCGCCGTAGCGCACCACGAGATCGGCCGCCTGCTCAACGAACGACCGGAAGCCCGCGATACCGCCGGCCGTGGTGAGCTCGAACGGGATGCTGGTGTGCACGCAGCCCTGACCGAAGTGACCGTAGAGGCTGGCATCGCCGAGCCCGTAGCGGTCCATCAGGGAGCGCAACTCACGCAGGTAGCCGCCGAGGCGCAACGGGTCGACGGCGGAGTCCTCCCAACCGGGCCAGGTGTCGGCGTGTCCCGGCACCCGGGCGGTGGCGCCGAGTCCCGACTCCCGGATCTGCCACATGAGCCGTTCCCGGTCGGGGTCGTCGAAGATGTGCGCTCGGGTGTCCTGGCCCAGATCCGCCAGCATCCGACGGGCTGCGTCGACCGCCTCCCCTCTGGTCTGGCCGCCGAACTGGACGAGCAGAAAGGCGTCGCCGGCGGGCAGGTCGGCGAGTGCACCCGTGTTCAGATGCCGGGCGCGTTCGTTGGCGAGCAGCCGTTGGTCGATGCCCTCCAACGCCACGGGCCGATGCGGCAGGACGGCCGGGACCGCGTCGGCCGCGTCGGCGATGTCGTCGAAGGCCACGAACACCGTGCTGCGTGCCGGAATGATCGGCAGCAGGGCCAGCCGCGCACGCAGCACGGTCACACAGGTCCCCTCGGTGCCGACCAGGGCACGTGCCACGTGGAATCCCCGCTCCGGGAGCAGCTCGTTGAGGTTGTAGCCCGAAACACGGCGCGGGATGTCCGGGAAGCGCCGCCGGATCTGGTCCGCGTACTGGTCACGCAGGGACCATAGGGCGCGGTAGATCTCGGCCGGTCGACCGCCGCGGCGCACGATGCTCTCGTATTCATCGTCCGAGGTCTGGCCCACCCACAGGCGCGTGCCGTCGTAGCAGAGGATCTCCAGCGCGACGATGTTCTCCTCGACCTTGCCCGACCGCTGAGCGGTGGCGCCGCAGGAGTTGTTGCCGATCATGCCGCCGAGCGTGCAGTGGCTGTGGGTGGCCGGCGCCGGCCCGTACTCGAGTCCGGCCGCGCGCAGTTGGGTGTTGAGCCGGTCCAGGACGATGCCCGGCTCCACGACACACGTCCGGGACTCGG
Organism: Micromonosporaceae bacterium; assembly: GCA_036557785.1. GTDB lineage: Bacteria > Actinomycetota > Actinomycetes > Mycobacteriales > Micromonosporaceae > DATBGZ01. The sequence continues at coordinate 30,644 of DATBGZ010000048.1, read as the reverse complement.
CGTCCACCTCGATCAGTCGATGGCAGTACTTCGACCAGTCGATCACGACGCCGGTGTTGACGCACTGGCCGGCCAGGCCCGTGCCGCCACCCCGGGAGGTCACCGGGGCATGGTGCCGGCGGCACACGGCGATCGCGTCGACTGCCGCCTCCACCGAGCGCGGGATCACCACACCCGTCGGTATCTGTCGATAGTTGGAGGCGTCGGTGGAGTACGCGGCCCGCGACCCGGCGTCCCAGCGGATCTCGCCGTCCACCGCGGCGCGCAGGTCCGCCTCGAGGGCGGCCGCGTCCACCCATGGCGGCGCGGGACGACGGTCGACGGCCGTCACGAGACCATCTGGTTGATCTTGTCGCGGCTGATCGCGGCGACAGTGGCTATCTTGTGCGGCTGACCGCGCAGGAACGCCTCCGCGAAGTGCTTGGCCTGCTCGTAATTGACCTTGCCCGGCATCGGCGGCTCGTTCGGGTTGACGTCGCAGTCGACCAGCGCCGGGCCCGGATGGGCGAGTGCTCCGGCGATGGCGGTCGGCAGCGCGCCCGCCTCCGTGACCTTCGCCCCGTACGCGCCGCAGGCGCGGGCCCAGGCCGCGAAGTCGGCCTCCGGGCGCCGGTGCCGCACGGCGTACTCCGGGTAGCCGAGCACGATCTGCTCCCACAGGATCTGGCCGTAGGAGTTGTTGTTGTTGATGATCACCTTGACCGGCAGGTCGTGGCGGGCGGCCGTGAGGAACTCGGCCATGAGCATGGCGAAGCCGCCGTCGCCGACGAAAGCGATGACCTGTCGCCCCGGAAAGGCGTGCTGGATCGCGATGGCGTACGGCAGCCCGGGCGCCATGGTGGCGAGGTTGCCGGAGAGGTAGAACTCGCGCTGACCCCGGATCGTCCAGTGCCGGGCGGCCCAGGTGGCGATCGTGCCCGAGTCGCAGGTCAACACCGCGTCGTCGGCGGCGGCCTCGTTCACGCACGCCATGAGGTACTGCGGTGCGATCGGATCGCGGCGGGGATCCTCCAATGCCGACATGTTGGAGCGCCACGCCGCGGTCTTGCGCTGGTACGTGGCAAGGAACGACTGGTCGTGCTGCCGCAGCAGCGGCGCCAGGGCGGCGAGCGCCTGCCGGGCATCGGCGATGATCGGTGCGTGCACCGGAAGCCGCAGCCCGATCAACGCCGGATCGCGGTCGATCTGAGCCACCCGGGCCTGACCGGGCTTGGGCAGGTACTTGCCGTAAGGGAACGACGTGCCGACCATCAGCAGCACGTCGCACTCCTCCATCAGCTCTTCGCTGGGACGGGTGCCGAGCAGGCCCAGCCCACCGGTACATAGTGGATGGTCGTCGGCCAGGACCATCTTGCCCGAGAGCGTCTTCACGATCGGCGCGCCAAGGCGCTTGGCGACCGCGACCAGCTCCGCCGCGGCGCCACGCGCGCCGATGCCCGCGAGGATCGCGGGCTTGCGCGCATCGTTGAGCAACTGCGCCGCCGCCCGCACCTGCCCATCGTCCGGCACGAGCGACGACCCGGCCCAGATCGCGCTGCTGGTGGGTGGGACACCCGGAGAGACGTGACGGTACGGATCGGACCCCACCGCCGCCACCTGCAGGTCGTTCGGGAACGCCAGGTGCGACACCGTCCGTCGCGACAGCGCCGTGCGCACCGCGAGGTCGACCACGCCGGGCACCTGCTGCGGATTGGTGACCATGAGGTTGTAGTCGGCCACGTCCTGGTAGAGCCGGTCGAGGTGGACCTCCTGCTGGTAACGGGTGCCGAGCACGGAGGTCTCCTGCATCCCCGTGAGGGCGAGCACGGGCGTGTGGTCGAGCTTCGCGTCATAGAGGCCGTTGAGCAGATGAATCCCGCCCGGGCCGGACGTCGCCGCGCAGACCCCCAGCCGGCCCGTGGCCTTCGCGTAGCCCGAGGCCATGAACGCCGCCGCCTCCTCGTGGTGCACGAGGATGAACCGCAGGCGGTCGCGGTGGCGCCGGAATCCTTCCATCAGGCCGTTGATGCCATCGCCCGGCAGGCCGAACACCGTATCGACGCCCCACGCGATCAACCGCTTAGCAAGGCTCTCCCCCACGATCTCGGACATCGGCGTCCTCCCGTCCCCTTAGGCCAGTCCCCGCTGCCCGTCATCAGCGCATGGCGGCGAGGAGCTCCCGACACGTCCGCTCGCACGCGAAGCACGCGTCGGCGCAGATCCGGCAGTGCTCGTGCATCTGAGCGTGGCGGGCGCACTCGCGCGCACAGGACTCGCACGCCGTGGCACAGGCCTCCAACAGCGTCCTGCTGATGTTCGCGTCGTATCCGGTGTGGCGGGACATGACGCGTGCCGTGGTCGCGCAGATGTCGGCACAGTCGAGGTCGGTCCGGATGCACTTGACCAGCTCGGCCACCGCGTCCTCGCTCAGGCACGAGTCCGCGCAGGCCGTGCACGCCTCGCTGCAGGCGATCAGCGTATCGATCGCGCGCGCGAGTACGGTTCGATCGAAGTTGATCGTTCGTGGGTACGTCGCCAACATCGGCATGGTCGTCGCGGTCACGGCAGTCACTCCCCGTCGGGTTCGCGTCCCGGTCCAACTCCGAGGCTAGATCGACCGCGGCCGCGGCGTGGGGCGCTGGCGGAAATCGCCGCGAGCGTCCACCGATCGGGCTGGCTCAGGCCGTCCCGTCCCGGTGACCGCGCCACCAGTCGACCAGCGCACCGGCGGACATCGGCCTGGCGAAGTGCCAACCCTGCCCGATGATGTCGGCGAGTACGGCGAGCGAGGCCGCGGTCGTGGCGTCCTCGACGCCCTCGGCCACCACGTCCAGACCCAACGAGCGAGCCAACGCGTGGACTCCCGTGACGATCGCCTGTTGCGTCGGGTTCTCCGCCATCTTGCTGACGTAGGAGCGATCGATCTTGACCTCGGTGAGCGGCAGCAGGCGCAACTGCTGCAACGACGCGTAGCCGGTGCCGAAGTCGTCCATGGACAGACCGAGGCCCAGCGATCGCAGGGAGTTGGCGGCGCGGGTGACGCGACCCGGATCACTGATCAGCATGCCTTCGGTGATCTCGATGGTCAACTGCTCCGGCCGCAGCCCATTCTTGTGCAACGCTACATCGATGTCATCGACGAAGTCCGGGTGGTGCATGTCGTTGACGCTGATGTTGACCGCGGCACGGATCGGCAGGCCCTGCCGGGCCCACGCTCCCAACTGGCTGGTCACCCCGTCGATGACGCGACCGGTGAGCAGGTGCATGACCTCGGTCTGCTCGACCGCCTCGACGAGTTCCTGGGTGTTGACCGTGCCCCACTCGGGGTGCCGCCAGCGCAGCAACGCCTCCACGCCGACGAGACGCCCGGTGCGCAGGTCGACCTGCGGCTGATAGAGCACGTTGATCTCGCTCTCCCGCCGGGGATCCCGCAGCACCCGATGCAGGTCGGTGAGAAGGTCAAGCCGTCGATGCAGGATCGCCAGGTCCTGGCGCCGGTAGAGCCGGAACGGCTCGCCCAGCCGGCGTGCCTCGGTCATCGCCATCTCTGCCTTGGCCACGAGCGTGCCGAAGTCGCGACCGTGCTCGGGAAAGAGCGCGACGCCGACGGCAGGGTCGAGGTCGAACGGGATCGTGGCCACCTCGACCGGCTCGGCGAGCAGCCGGACGATGCGCTGCGCCTCGGCCTGCCATCCGGTCTCATCGACGTCCGGGACGATGATGACGAAGCCCTCGCCGGCAAGGCGGCCGACCATGTCGGGGTGGCAGGCGTCAGCGAGGATCTCCGCGGCCGCGGCGACAACCTTCTGGAAGAGTTGGCGGCCCAGGTTCCGCGCGATCGGCAGCACGCTGTCGACATTGAGCAGAACCACCGCGAACGGCTCGGATCTCGCCGTGCCGTCGGTATCGATGAGCGTTGCGAGGCGGGCCGAGAGACCGTGCTGGTCGAGCAGGCCGGTGCCCGGGTCGCGGGCCAGCCGTTCGCCACCGCCACCCGGCGCGTGGCCGTTCTCGGCGGCCATGAATCGGCCCCGGGCAGTGTTGCCGATGAAGGCGCCCTTCTGCCTACGGAACGCTGTCATGCCCCACCAATAACACGCGTCACACACTCGGGCGACCGCAGCGCCCGGTATGGCCGGCCTGGATCGGTCATTTCGATATGTAACGCACCGGTTGTCGCCCTATCAGGTGTGGGCCCAGTTGCGCAGCGCGTCGCGGACCCGGTCGAAGATCGCCAGCGGTGGGCCGACCAGGGAATTGGCGGTCGCGGACTCGCCCGCCATGGGGTGTGGCCGGGTCGGCGCCGCGGCCTCGGCCGCACGAACCGCCTCCGCCAGACGGACCTGGTCCGCCGGGCTCAGGGCCGCGCGCAGCTCGGCGAACTCCTCGGTCTCCTCGGCCGTCGCGTGCTCGACCACGTCCTCGCCGAGCGCCCGCAGCCGCACATCGAACTCGGGGTGATCCACGCCGAGGCTGTAGAGGTCCGACAGCGTGTGCTTGGCCTTGTCCTCCTCTTCCAGTCGGGCGACCACGATCGGACCACCATCGGCGATGCTGCGACGAGCGATCGGGTGCACCACCAGCTCCTCGGCGCTCTCGTGCACCGCCAGCAGCCGGACCAGCTCATAGAACCGATCCCGTTTGTTCTCGCCGGTCGCGCTCAGGACATCCGAGAACAGCCGCTTGATCTGCGTATGCTGATCGAGAAGAAGGTCGATGACGGTCTGGCCAGTCTTGGTACGCGTCGCCATGGGGTTCCCTTCGTCGACTCTGCTCCCCTGGGTGTACCCCGGTCGCGCCGCCCATCGGAGAACGACACCGGACGCGTCACCTGTACGGGTGCCGTCAGCTCGGGTAGATCCGGCGCTGTGCGTAGGCGACCGCGCGCCGGTAGAGCAGCCCGGTCGCGACCCGGTCGCGCACCAGGGCCGCCCGCGCCGCGTTCGCGCCCGGCCCGCCATGGACGCCGCCGCCCGGATGCGCGCTGGCGCTGGCGAGGTAGAGGCGGTCGATCGGCGTATCGGCCCGGCCCAGTCCCGGGACCGGGCGCAGAAAGAGCTGTTGGTGCATGGCATTCGTGCCGCCGGCAAGGGCTCCGGCCACGAGATTCGCGTTCTCCTCCTGCAACTGCGCGGGGCCCGCGATGTGGCGTGCGAGGACCCGGTCCGCGAACCCGGGTGCGGTCGCCTCGATCACCTCTTCCATCCGGGCGACGACCTCGGCGACCTGGTTCGCCGACCAGTCCATGCGGTGCGGCAGGTGGGTGTAGGCCCAGAACGACTCCGTGCCGGCCGGCGACCGGGTCGGGTCGGCGGTGGTCATCTGGCCGCAGATCAGGAATGGCCGCTCGGGCATCTCACCGGCCGCCAGCGCGGCCGAGTAGCGCAGCATGCCACCGGCAGATCCTATGTGGACGGTGCCGGAGCCACTCGCCTGTGGATCGCGCCAGGGCACAGGCGTGGACAGCGCCCAGTCCACCTTCACGGTCGACGGGCCGTGATCGAAGGCGAGCAGGTCGGCGAGGATCCGATCGGGCAGCACCGAGGGTGCCAGCAGCCGGCGGTAGAGCCGCGCGGCATCGACATTCGCGAGCACCGCGCGCCGGGCCAGGAACACGCGCCCGTCCGCCGTGTGCACGCCGCGGGCGGTGCCTCCCAGGACATCGATATGCGTCACCGATGCGCGGCACAGAAGCTCCCCGCCGCGTTGGCGCAGTCGCCGGGTCAGTGCGGCCGTCAGGGCTCCGGCACCACCCCGGGGCACCGGAAACCCGTAGTGTTGACCCAGCATCGCCAGCAGCAGCCCGTAGCCGCCGCTGCCTCCAGCGCTCAGCGCCACGTCCGCGTGCAGGGCAAGCCCGTCGATCAGCAGGCGAGCACCCTGCCCGTCGAACAGCTCGCGACCCGACCTCACCGCCGGAAGCAGGAGTCGGCGGGCCAGCCGCATGACGCCGGCGACCCCGGCGCGCCGCACGAGGCCGATCACCGGACGCACCGGCGGAAACGGCGTGAACAACGAGGTGAGGACGCCCTGCTCAACCTGTAGCCAGTCGCGATACGCGTCGCGCCACCGTGCCGCGTCGCCCGCGGCGAAGCGCCGCACCGAGGCCTCGGTGGCCGGCGGATCGGTGGAGAGGGTGGCGCCGATGCCCTCCGGCGTCAGGTGGGTCAGCACCGTCGGCGCATGACTCCACTGGAGACCGAACTGCTCGAGCCGCAGGGAGCGGATCGGCGACGGTCCGGCCACGAAGGGATAGAATGAGCTGCACACATCGTTGGCAAAGCCGGGCGCGGTGAGCGCGGCGGTACGCACGGCACCGCCGGGCTCATCCTGTTCCTCGAGCACCACGACCGACCAACCCGCATCGACCAGGAGGTTCGCCGCGACCAGCCCGTTGTGCCCGGCGCCGACCACCACGGCGTCGCATCCGGCCATGCCCGAGCTCATCGGGGCCCGGCAGCCAGCGCGGCGCAGGCCGCGGCGAGGACATCGGTGACCCGCACCCGAAGCAGACTCGGGTGGGGCTGCCCGGGTGCGGGACGGGTCGCCTCGGCGTGCCAGAGAACCTGGTGACGCGGCACCGGTGGTGGCCCCCAGCGCGACGGCGGCTGGGGTCCGAAGATGACCACGGACGGCGTGCCCAGGGCGCTGGCCAGGTGAGCGATGCCCGTGTCGCCGCAGATCACCACCGTCGATGCCTCGACGGCGTCGGCGAGCGCCGCGAGGTCGAGCCCGGCGATCGCGGTGACGCCCCGGCGGCCGGCCATCCTGACCACATCCGCGGCCAGGCCCTGCTCCCCCGGGCCGGCGCTGACCCGCACCCGGTGGCCACCGTCGGCCAAGCTGGCGGCGACGGCCGCGAAGCGGGACGCCGGCCAGCGCCGGTCGGCCGTGGCGGCGCCGGGATGGACCATGACCGCCTGGCCGGGCTGCCGGCGAGGGCGCAGGTAGAGGTCGGTCGGGTCGGCCCGGCAGCCGTAGTGGGCGACGAGCCGGCACCACCGGTGGATCTCGTGTTCGTCCGGGTTCCACTCCGGCGCACCCGGTACGCCGTACGACCAGAGCGCCGAGGGCTCGAGTCGTCGCAGCGCGTCTGTCGACTCTGGCCCGGTCCCGTGCAGGTTGACGGCGATCGCGATGGGCCCGTTCATGGTGGGCAACGGGCGCGGCGGTTGGGTGAGCGCCGCGTCGACGGCGACGAAGCGGTCGACGAGGCCTGCCGTCTTGACCAGCACTCGCAATGGCTCGGGCGCCGCCAGGGCGAGCTCTTCGGCCGGATGGGCGCGTTTGAGCGCGCGGAGCGCGGGGACGCCCGTCAGCAGGTCGCCCAGCCCCAACGCGCGCAGCGCGAGGATCATGCGACGGTCATGGATAGGAAGGTTCCGTGCTCGGGCAGATGACCAGCTCCCGGACCGCGCAGCCGGGGGGTTGCCGCAGCGCGAACAGCACCGCGTCAGCCACGTGCACGGGGTCGTTGAGGGAAGCGTCGGCCCCGGGGCGGTACCGCTCGTCGCGGCCGTCGAAGAATGCGGTTCGCATGCCGCCGGGGATGAGCAGGCTGACTCCCACCGACGCGCCCAGCTCAGCCGAGAGCGCCCGGGTGAGGCCGACCACGCCGAACTTCGCGGCGCAGTAGGCCGTGGCGTCGCTGAGGGCACGCAGCCCGAGCGTGGAGGCGACGGTCACGACATGACCACGCTCGCGGATCAGGTACGGCAACGCGGCGCGGATCACCGCCGCGGTACCGACCAGGTTGACGGCGATGACGCGTTCCCAGTCCTGGGCATCTACATCGGACAGAGCGCCGGGGTGATCGATCCCCGCCGCGGTGACCACGGCGTGCAGCCCCCCGGTCTGTTCGGCGAGCACGCGGACGGCGGCCTCGGCGGCGCGGGCGTCGGCGAGGTCGACGGCCTGGTACGGGACGTCCTGCGATGGTGGCTTGAGGTCGAGGACCGCTGGGTGCTCGCCAGCGGTGAGCAACCGGTCGACGATCGCGCGACCGAGCCCGCTCGCCCCTCCGGTGACCAGAGTCGTTGCCATTATGCGGTTACCTCCGTGGTGTCGGTTGCTGGTTCGACGGTGGCCGGCCCACCCGCCGATACGTAGCGGGACGCGTCGCAGACCGCGTCCATGACAGCGCGCCGGGCGCCGGCACCACCGGCGAACGCGGCAACCGCGCTGGCGGCAAACCGGTCCCCAGCCCCGCAGGAGTCGCCTTGGTGTGCCGAGGGCGCCGGCACGACGATCGTGTCGTTGTCGCCGTCTGCGAGGACCGCGCCGTCTTCGCCCAACGTGACCGCCACGGCGTGCGCCCGCCAGGCTCCCCGGAGGAGCCGGGCCTCGGCGGCGACCGCATCGTGGTGGGTCTGCGGCGCCCCAGCCAGATCGGCACCGTTGCGGGCGCAGAAGCTCGCCGCCTCGCCACGGTTGGGACAGACGAGCATCGCGCCGGGCACCGGCGTGGCACCGCGCGCATGGGGATCCCAGACGACCGGCACGTTCGCGGCCACCGAGGCGAGGTCACGCCGGATCTCGGCCAGACCGGTCGCGCCCCGGCCGTAGTCGCTGACCAGAACCGCGGCGGCCCCGGCGAGCACCGAGCGCAACTGCGGCGGTCGCGGGCCGAACGTACCCTCCTGCGTGCCGCGCTCCATCCGCAGCAACTGGTGGGAACCGCTGGCGAACCGGATCTTCTCGGTCGTGGGACCTTCGTACGGGATCTCCACCAGGCTCACCCCCCGCGCGGTCAGCAGCGAGCGCACGAGCCGGCCGGCCGGGTCGGAGCCGAGAGCGCAGACGAGGATGACATCGGCGCCGTCGCGGGCCAGCAACGTCGCGGCGAGCCCCGCCCCGCCCGCTCGTTCTACTGTGGACAGATGCGTCAGGACCGGCACCGGCGCGTCCGGTGAGAGCCGACTGACCACACCGGTCACATCCCGGTCGAGCAGCAGGTCGCCGACGACGACGATGGGCCGGCTCACCGCAAGGCCTCCCCACCCAGCAGCGCCGCCTCGACCTGCTCACAGAGCATGTGCACGCACATCAGGTGCAGCTCCTGGACGGTCTGCGCGTTGCCCGACACCGGCAGCGCGTCGTCGCAGAGCAGGGCCAGCGGGTTGGGCGCCGGGCCGGTCAGCGCCCATGTGCTCAAGCCCATCGATCGGGCCATCCGGGCCGCCACCAGCAGGTTCTCGCTGCGGCCGCTCGTGGACATCGTGATCAGCACATCGCCCTCGCGGCCGTGGGCCTGGACCTGGCGCGCGAAGACCTCAGCGAATCCATAGTCGTTGCCCAGCGCGGTCAGCGTGGCCAGGTCGCCGCCGAGCGCGATGGCCGAGTACGGCCGGCGGTCATCACGCACGCGCCCCACGAGCTCGCTGGCCAGGTGTGCGGCCTCGGCAGCACTCCCACCGTTGCCGGCCACCAGCACCCGGCCACCCTCGTCGAGGACGGCAGCGAGCCCGCGGCCCCACCGCACGAGCCGCCCGGCGGCCGGACGGAAATCGACCAGCGCCGACGCGAGCGCGTCGATGTGGTCGTCGACGAGGGCGTCGGCCACCACCGTGGTGATCATCGCTCGGCTCACGACACCACCTCCTCGTGCTCGCGGCGACGCACGCCCACCGCGGCGTAGACCTGCGCCAGCCGGGACGCGGTGAGGTCCCACGTGTAGTAGGCGCGCACGCGGTGGGTCGCGGCGCGGGAGAGGCGCCCGCGCAGTGCCTGGTCGGAGCAGACCATGCCGAGGGCATCGGCGAGCGCCGATACGTCGCCGGGCGGCACGTGCAGCCCGGTCAGCCCGTCCACGACCGACTCGCTCAGCCCGCCCACCGCGTAGGTGACCACGGGCGTACCACACGCCATGGCCTCGAGCGGGGTGAGACCGAACGGCTCGTACCACGGCGTGCAGGCGGCCACCGCCGCGGACCGGTACCAGCGCGGCATCTGGTCGGGCGGTACCGCGCCCGGCAGCTTCACCCGATCGACGACACCGAGTCGGTCGGCGAGGTCGAGCAGCCGCCGCCCCTCCGGCTCGTCGGCGGGTGCGCCGGCCCCGCCCAGGACCACCAGCTCGGTCCTCGGCAGCGACGCGACCGCGCGAACCAGGTCGTCGAACCCCTTGCGGGGCACGAGTCGGCCCGCGGCAAGGATCCGGGGTCGTCCCGGGACGATGGGCGAGCGCGGTCCATCGGGACGGAACCGGTCGATGTCCACGCCGGACGGGATGATCTCGAGCCGGCTCGGTGGCACGCCCAGCCGGGCCAGCTCCGCCGCCTCGTCCCGGCACTGCGCGATGACCCGGTCGACCTGGTGGCCGAGACGAGCTTCGATGATCAGCCGCTCGGCCGGGCTGGTGTCATTGTGCGCCTGATAGCGTCGCTTGACCGCCCCGAGTGCGTGGTAGGTGAGCACGGTCGGGATGTGCCGGCCGGCGGCCCGCACGGCCGCCAATCCACTCATCCAGAAGTGAGCATGGATGACGTCGGGCGGCGGATCACCCGAGCGCCACCGCTGCGCGAGCCACCACCCGAACCGGTCCATGTACGGCAGCAGCCCGTCCTTCTCCAGCGCCACCGGCGGGCCAGCGGGCACGTGTACGACGTCGTAGCCGTCGACGCTGACCCGCACCGGCGCCTGCACGGAGTCGCGGCGCGTGTAGACGGTCACCGCGTGACCCTGCCGGCCCAGCGTCGCGGCGAGTTCGGCCACGTGGCGGTTCTGGCCACCGGCGTCCACGCCGCCGAGCGCGGCGAGCGGGCTGGCGTGCTCTGAGATCATCGCGATTCTCATGGCCGGCTCCCCGTGCGTGCGTGGGTCGGATGCCATCGTTGGTCCGGCACGGCCACCTCGGTCAGCAACTGGTCCCACTGGGACAGGAAGCGGGGCAGCGTGAACCGGCCCGCCGCGGCACGGGCCGCGGCCCCGGCGCGCGCCGCGGCGGCCGGGTCGGCGATGAGCAGCTCGGTGGCGGCGAGCAGCTCGTCGATGTCGGCGCTGACCGCGCCCGCGGCCGCTGGCACGACCAGCGGGACCTCGGTCGCGGCGACGGCCACCACGGGACAGCCCATGTGCATCGCCTCGATGAGGGAGAGCCCGAGCGAGGTCCAGCGGGGCAGGTGGGCGTAGACCCGTCGGCGGGCCACCGCAGCGTGCATCCCGCGCTGGTCGGGATCTTCGTGCACGGTCACGCCGGGGGCCGCGAGCCCGCTCACCCCGATGCCATAGACGTCGACCGGGGCGATGCTGGCGAACCGGGCGATGAGGTCCGTGCCGGTGACCCGACCACGCCGGAGCGGCTCGTTGGTCACCACCGCGATCCGGGGCAGCTCCCCGGTCCACCGCACCGTTGGCAGGGCCACCCCGTGCTCGATCACCCGCGTCGCGGTACGCCCGCAGTCCCACATCAGGGAGTTGAAGTTCGTGACATGGATGATCGTGATGTCACTCCGGTCGGCGAGGGGGTGCCGGGTGAACGGCACGTCTCCCTTGGGGGTGTTGTGCTCGACGTAGACGGCCGGCACGTCGCGGCCCAGCCACTGCCGGGCCAGGTTCTCCTCCTCGGGGCGTTGCAGCACGACCACGTCGACGTCGATGTCCGCCAGCTCCGACGGGGCAGCCTCGACCACGGTGTCCGGCCAGGCATACGTCCGTGCCCGGCCCCGCCCGAACGGTCCCCGGTCGGGCAGCACCGGCAGCACGTAGTCGTGGCACCCCGCGACGAACGCGGTGGTCCACGCGGCATGCACGTGCCAGATCAGGATTCGCATGTCAGCTTCTCCACGGCGGCGACAACATCGGTGGCGGTCACGGTCGACAGGCACGGGTGGCCGGGCACCGGGCAGATCGTGGCTCGGGTGTCCCGACACGGGGCCATCGCGTCGCCGAGTCGCACCACCGGCACGCCGTGCGGGCCCCACCGAGCAAAAGGGACGGTCGGCGCGAAGAGGCTGACCACCGGCGTACCGACCGCGGCGGCCAGATGTGCGGGGCCGGTGTTGCCCACGACCAGGCAGTCAGCACCGGCCAGGACCGCCGCCAGTTCGGCGAAGGTGAGCCGACCGCCGAGATCCTCGCCCTCCTGGCCCGCCACATAGGCGGTGAGGGCGGTCTCGGCGCGGCCGCCGGTGACCAGCACCCGCCATCCGGCGGCCCGCAGGTCGGCGACGAACTCGGCACATCGCTGGGGTGGGCACGCCCGTGCCGGCACGTTGCTGCCCGGATGCAGCACCACGTACGAGCCGCGACCCACCCGCGCCGAGACGTCCGGCAGCGGCCCGCGGACCCGCAACCGGCCGTCGTCGCACGGCGGAGCGGGGTATCCGGCTGCCTGCGCTAGCGAGAGTGCACGCGTCGGCTCGGGCAGGTCCTCATCGACCTGGTGCCGCACGGTGAGCAGTGAGCCGGGATAGTCCGTGCTGATGGCGCTGACGTGATCGATCCCGGCCAGCCGCAGCACCAGCGCGGTCGGCAGCGCCGACTGGTGGAAGGAGGTAAATATCACGGCTCGTTGGGCGTCGACATCGCGCAGGCGGCCGGTCAACGCCTCGACGTCGGGCGCGTTGACCGGTGTGGGCCGCGGGTCCAGCCAGGGTACGGCCGCCTCGAACAGCTCGTCGATGCCGGGCAGCAGCTCCGCGGCGGCCCGCCCCCTCGACCCGCACCACAGGGTCACCCTCGCCGCCCGCGCCGCGATCGCGCGGATCGCCGGTCCGGTCACGAGCACGTCCCCGGCCGAGTCGGGCCGGACCGCCAGCACATGCTCGCTCTCCTGCGGCGCGGGTGCCGGCAGCGGCGCACCGTCAGCGACGGTGATGGGTGCGGCTTCGGTGAGGTGGCCCGAGCGGATCCAGTCGAGCGCCTGCGCCAGGTCGGCGGCCACGACGGGAGCGGCGGCCACCTCGGCGGCCCGGGTCTGGTCCGTCGGCACCAGCACCGCCGCCGCGCCAGCCGTCTGCGCGGCGATGATGTCGGCGCCGATGTCCCCGACGACCACGCACCGGTCCAGTGCCACGCCCAGTTCGGCGGCGGCGGCGAAGACCAGGCCCGGTCGTGGCTTGCGGCACTGGCACTCATCGGCGTCGGTGTGTGGACAGGTCTGCCAGGTATCGAACGGGCCGAAGAACTGCTCGACGCGCCGGCGGACCGCCGCGAGCTGCGCCGCATCGACCAGGCCACGGCCGACGCCGGACTGGTTGGTCACGACGCCGACCTTCAGGCCGTACCCACGCGCCCGCGTCACGGTGGCGACGGCGTGCGGCATGGGCCGTACCGCTGCCGGGTCGCCCAGGTATGGAACATCCTCGATGAGTGTCCCGTCCCGGTCGAAGAGCACGGCCCCGTAGCCGCCCGCGCTCACCATAGGGCACGACCCTCGCGCGATCGTGGGGGCAACGCCAGGCGTGCGACCCGCCGGTGCAGCCACAGTCCACGCAACCAGTAGCCGGTGGCCACGGGTGGGATCACCACGCTGGTGACCGCCATGGTCGCGATCTCGGCCGGAGTCCGCGGCCCGTCGCAGACGCGCCGGCCCGTGAACTCGCCGGTGAGCGCGAGCCACCCGCCCGCCGCGGCGAGCGCGACGGTCGGTCGCCGCAGTGCCAGCGCGCCGATCGCCGTCAGGGCCGCGGTCGTGGTCAGCAGGTGGCTGGCCCGGCGGCCCCGCGGCACGCCGGTCCGGCCCCGCCAGTCACGCCCGAAGCGACGGCGCAACAGGGCGTCGTCGGCGTTGCCGCGCTGGCGCCAGACGCTGGACCACCAGGTGGTGCGACCGACGAGATGGGCAGCGCGGCGCCGCCCATGAACCAGATCGAAGCCGTACGCGCGCACCCGCGCGGCCAGATCCGTGTCCTCGCGGAATGCCGCGGTGAAGCCCTCATGGAGCCCGCCGACGGTCTCGAGCGCCACGCGGCGATAGGCGATGTCCGCGGTGATCCACGGCGCGTCCGACAGGGCCATCACCTGGCGCTGCCAATCGGTCGGTCGCACGCCGCCGGGGACCGGTACGCAGATCCTCCCGGCGACCGCACCGACCCGGGCGGCCGCACCGAGATCCCCGGCGAGCTCGGTACGCCAGACCGGGCCCGGCACGACGTCATCGTCGAGGAAGACCACCCACTCGGCCGTCGTGGCCCGCCAGCCGCGATTGCGCGCCGCGGCCGGCCCACGCCGCGCCCCGGACAACACCCGCACCCGGCCGTGCAGGGCCGGCAGGTCCGGGACGTCCAGGGGTCGACTGGGCCGGTCGTTGACCAGGACGACCTCGCGCGGCAGGGGTCCGGGACCGGCCGCGACCGATCGCAGCAATGTGGACAGAGAGTCCCGACCGATCGTCGGGACCACGATGGAGTAGTCGGCCGCGCTCACCCGAGGTCTCCTCGGGACGCGGTGAACGGTCCGAGCACCAAGAGGTCGATGGGTGCCGATCCATAGAGCTCGAGTGCGTCCCGGGGTGACTGCACCATCGGTCGCCCAGCGGTGTTGAGCGAGGTGTTCACGACGACGGGCAGACCGGTACGTTGCTCGAACCGCGTGAGCAGGTCGGCCAGCAGAGGCTCCCGGTAGCGGTCGACCGTCTGGATCCGCGCCGTTCCATCGACGTGGACCACCGCCGGAATGCGGTCGCGCCATTCCGGGCGCACGTCGTGGGTGAACAGCATGTACGGGCTGGGCAGCACGCCGTCGAAGAGCTCCTCAGCCCGCTCGGCGAGCACCATCGGGGCGACCGGCCGGAACTGCTCGCGCCCCTTCACCTGGTTGAGCCGCTCGACGTTGTGGGATCGACCCGGGTGAGCGAGCAGGGAACGGCGCCCCAGCGCCCGCGGCCCGTACTCGCCCCGGCCCTGGAACCAGGCCACCACGCCGTCGCGGGCGAGGACCTCGGCCGCGGCGCCGGCGACCGAACCCGGGCGCTGGTACGGCACCCGGGCCTGGCGCAGGGTGTGCTCGAGCTCCGGCTCGGCATAGTCGGGACCCAGGTCGGCGCCGGGCATCGGGTGGACCACGTAGCCGGCGAGGCGGGCCACGTGCAGCGCCGCGCCGAGAGCGGTGCCGGCGTCACCGGCGGCCGGCTGGACCCACACGCTCGAGAAGGGACCCTTCGCCGCGAGGTGGGCATTGGCCACGCAGTTCAGCGCCACGCCACCGGCCATGACGAGCCGGGTCGGGCCGCCCGCGGCCACGTAGAGCCACTCGGCGAGATCCTGCAGGACCTCTTCCAGCCGCCGCTGCAGGCTCGCGGCCACGTCGGCGTGCTCGGCCGACCACCCCTGAGAGCCCGGCTCTCGCCGGGGGCACAGCTCGCCCCAGTCGATCGGCTGGGTACGCAAGCCCCCGGCACCGTCGGCGGTGATGGCCTGGCGGAAGAAGTCGAGGTGGCGTGGCTTGCCGTAGGAGGCCAGTGCCATCACCTTAAATTCATCGCTGGATCGCAGGAAGCCCAGGTGGTCGGTGGCGTCCTCGTAGACCAGGCCGAGCGAGTGCGGTAGTCGCTGCGTCGCGAGCACCTCGAGCTCGCCACGGCGGTAGACGCCAGCCAGGTGGGAGGCGGACTCACCTCGCCCATCCAGCACCATCACGGCCGCGTGCACGTCGGACCCTGGCGCCGCGAGCCCGGCGGAGGCCGCGTGCGCGACGTGATGCGCGACGAACCGAACCCGTGCCGGGTCGAGGCCGGGCAGTGCCGCGGCGAGGAATGACGGCGCCCGGGCGGCGTACTCCTGGCGCAGCCAGTCCCACGGATCCGCCAGACCCAGGGACTCGGCGCTCTCAGCCAGCGCCGGGTCGTACGAGTAGGCCACCGCGTCGAGGTCGGCCGGGCGCAGCGCACCCCGCTGCAGACACCAGCGCGCGGACTGCTCGGGCAGCTCCCAGGCGGCGAACGGCACCGGGCGTTTGCCGTGCTTGCGGCGGCTGAAGCGCTCCTCTTCCGCGGCGGCCACGGTCACGCCGTCGACGACGAGAGCCGCCGCTGGGTCGTGGAACAGCGCGTTGATGCCGAGGACCCGCATGCCTCACCCCCCGCTCGCCCGGACGCGCTCCAGCAGCCCGGTCGTGGACCGACCCGGGACCAGGTCGAGGACCTCGACCCGACCACCGAGCGCGGCGACCAGATCCCGCTCCGGAACTCCCTTCCCGTAGTCGCCGCCCTTGACATACACATCTGGCCGAACGAGCCGGATCAGCCGCTGCGGCGTGAGCTCCCCGAAGACGCTCACGTAGTCCACAGAGGAGAGCGCGGCCAGGACGCGGGCCCGGTCGCCGGCCGGGTTGACCGGCCGGCCAGGGCCCTTGAGCGCCCGCACGGACTCGTCCGAGTTCAGCCCCACGATGAGCCGGTCACCCAGGTCACGCGCCTGCGCGAGGCACTGCACGTGGCCGGCGTGCACCACGTCGAAGCAGCCGTTGGTGAGTACCACGCGCTCACCGGCCGCCCGCATGTCCGCGACCAGCGCGGGCAACTCGTCAGCCGGCAGTACCTCCGCGAACGGATCGGCTCTCACTGCCGGCGGGAGCGGGCTCGGCTGGTCTCACGCGCGTTCGCCTTCTCGATCGCGTCGACCAGCTGGGGCTTGGTCATCGAATCACGGTCACGAACGTTGAGCCGCTCGGCAACCTCGAGCAGGTGCTGCTTGCTGGCATTGGCGTCGACCCCACCCGCGGTCCGGGTCGGTCGCTCGCCATAGCCGCGGCGCGCCTGGGCATCGCTCGCGCCCCGACCAGGCTTGGGCTCCCAGTGATCGCCCACCTTCTCGAAGGAGTGCTTCAGCGCCGCGAACGCGACCCGACGCGCGCGCCCGCCGCTGTCGCCGTATGACTCCAGCGCGGCGTCGTGCGCCTTCACGAAGGTCTCCTGGGCTTTGCGCGGCGAGCGGCGCAGGGTGCTCGGGATGTCCTGTTCGCCCGGCATGATCGACTCCCTTCTCTGTCGAAATCTCGGGGTCCACGCCAGGAGCGCATCACGACGACGCTCCTCAGTGGACAGATATGGCCCACCGCACATGGTCACCCCCTCGGTCGGAGCGCTGAGGAGCCGGCATGCCGGCGGCGCCACTCGATCTCTGTCTACCCGAGCCAGCTCTCCGCGGGACCTGATTGCCGCATTCGGCGCGACAGAACATCGTCCGGAGTTAACCTGTGGCCGGTGCGGCCCGACCCGTGCGCCGATGTGCTTGCGGTGTTCGTGGTGCTGGAGGGCAACGCGCGCGACGCGGTCAGCGCAGCTGGGACTTGATCTCGTCGGGAAGGTCGCGGGCGCGGCCGGCGCGCACCAGTGCCGACGTGAGCCGGGCGAGGTCCGGGCCGTGGGCGAGCCGCCCGATGGCGGACGGTTCCAGCTGCAGCACCCGGGCCCCATCGGTGACCTTCGCATCCACGGACGGCTGATACTCCGGCCACACGGCCTGTACCTCGCGGATGAAGATGTCCGCACCGGTTGGCCCAATGCCCGCGAACTCGGTGAGCAGGGCAACCAATCGACGCCGGTCACCACCCGCCTCCCGCCGCAGCCGCCGCAGATCCCCGCCCCATCGATCCAGGCAGTGCGCGGCCGCGGCGCCGAGCAGTCGCGAGGTGCTCTCGTCGTAGCGCCGGTAATGGGCGCGACCGAGCGCGTCGACCCGGTCCTGCCACGAAGCGTCCACCATGGACTGTGGTGAGCCGAAGCCGGCGTCGAAGAGCTCGCGAGCGGCTGCTACCGCGATGTCGGCAGAGATCCGCTTACCGAGCAAGCTCGCCAGCGCGAGCAGCCGATAGAGGGGCTCCGGGCGATCGACCAGCCGGATGCCGGCCTCCTCGGCATAGGTGCGCCCGTATGCGTGCAACAGCGCCTTCACCAGGCCGGCGTCAGATCGTGGCATGTGACCGCCCTCCCCCCACAGGCTATTCGGCACCCGGGTAGGCGACGGCACGGTCGGAGAAATCCGCGTCGCTGCATGCCGATCCGGGGCTTGACAGGC
This sequence comes from Micromonosporaceae bacterium, assembly GCA_036557785.1. Classification (GTDB taxonomy): domain Bacteria; phylum Actinomycetota; class Actinomycetes; order Mycobacteriales; family Micromonosporaceae; genus DATBGZ01. The sequence goes on along the minus strand of DATBGZ010000048.1, from coordinate 12,708 downwards.
AGCCCACCAGAGGCCATAGTGCTTCTACTAGTAGCCTAGTAAAACGGGTGTTTGCCAGTGATCGATTTCCACCTCGACGCGCGCTCCGGCGTCGCGCCGTACCTGCAGATCGTCAGGCAGGTTCGGCAGGCGCTGCTGTTGGGTCTGCTCTCGGAGGGCGACCAGTTGCCCACGGTGAAGGAGGTGGTCGCCCGAGTGGCGATCAACCCGAACACCGTGAGCAAGGCGTATCGGGAACTCGAGCACCTCGGCCTGGTCGCCGCCAAGCCGGGCGTGGGCACGTTCATCACCCGATCTCTGGGCCAGGCCTCGCTCGCCGAGCACGGGCCACTCCAGGAGCAGCTGCGCGTCTGGCTGGCCAAGGCCCGTGCCGCGGGCCTGACCGAGCCGGGCATCGACGCGATGTTCCAGAACACGCTGCGCGAGAGCGCTGAAGAGGAGACATGAACGCCGTACTGAACGCCCACGCCCTCAGCAAGCGATACGGCCAACGGGAAGCACTGACCGACTGCACTCTGGAGGTCCCGCCGGGGCACGTCGTCGGCCTGGTCGGGCCCAACGGCGCGGGTAAGACCACGCTTCTGAAGATCGCCTGTGGGATGCTCGCGCCGACCGCGGGCAGCATCGAGGTGCTCGGCGACAAGCCGGCCGCAGGCCCGGCGCAACTGGCCCGGGTCGGCTACGTCGCCCAGGACACCCCCGTCTACGCGAGCCTCTCCGTCGCCGACCACCTGCGGTTCGGCGCCACGATGAACCCGCGCTGGGATGCCGCACTCGCCCGGGCACGCATCGATCAGCTCGGCCTCGACCTGAAGCAAAAGGCGGGCAAGCTCTCCGGTGGTCAACGCGCCCAGCTCGCGCTGACCGTCGCCGTCGCCAAGCGGCCCGAGCTGCTGATCCTTGACGAGCCGGTGGCGAGCCTCGACCCGTTGGCCCGCCGCGACTTCCTGCGCCACCTCATGGAGTCGGTTGCCGAGAACGGGACCAGCGTCATCCTCTCCTCGCATCTGGTCTCGGACCTCGAGCGCGTCTGCGACTACCTGGTCGTCCTCGTCGCCTCCCGCGTCCAGCTCGCGGGCGAGACCGAGCACCTGCTCGAGCAGCACCACCGGATCGTGTGCACGCGCCGCAAGGAGAAGGACCTGCCCTCCGGCGTCGAGGTCATCCTGGCCGAGCACACCGATCGACAGTCGACGTTCATCGTGCGCAGCCAGACCGAGCTGCCCTCCGGCGACTGGTCCGCCAGACGCCTCGAACTCGAGGACCTCGTCTTGACCTATATGGAGCGTGCCGTCGGCGCCGGCCGCCGCACCACGACGCCCGCGACAGGAGGCTCGCGATGATCTGGCTCGCCTGGCGACAGTTCCGCGCCCAAGCACTGGCCGCCCTGATCCTGCTCGCCGGCGCCACGGTCTACTTCGTGGCCACGGGCCTGCGGATGCACCAGTCCTACACCACTGACCTGGCCACCTGCGGCGCGTTGAACGACTGCGACAGCGTGCTGGACCAGTTCCGTTTCACCTGGGGACCACCGTTTCAGCTCAACCAACTGCTCGTGGTCCTCGTCCCGGCGCTGATTGGGATCTTCTGGGGCGCGCCGCTGATCGGCCGCGAGTTGGAGACCGGCACCTACCAGGTCGCGTGGAACCAGACCGTGACGCGCAACCGGTGGCTCGGGGTCAAGCTCACCGTCGTCGGCCTCGCCTCGGTCGCCACCGCCGGGCTGCTCAGCTACCTGCTGACCTGGTGGGCGGGACCGATCGACCAGATGAACGGCGACCGGTTCACCGCCATGACCTTCTCCTCACGCGACATCGTCCCGTTCGCCTACGCCGCGTTCGCCTTCGCCCTGGGCACCACGATGGGACTGCTGCTGCGCCGCACGGTTGCGGCGATGGCGGTCACCCTCGTCGTCTTCATCGCCATCCAGATCCTCGTGCCGGCGGTGGTCCGACCCCACCTGTTGCCCTCGACCACGACCACGTTCGCCATCAACGCGACGACCGGGAGCCTGTCGAACGGCATCGACATCCGTGGCGGGAACCTGTACTTCAACCCGCCCGTACCGGCGGGTGCGTGGGTGATCTCCGGCGCACCGGTGCAGGACGCGTCCGGCCGGGCAGTGATGATTGGCGATTACCCCAGCTGCTTCCCGCCGCCCGTGGGCGTCGTCAAGTTCAAGTTCGACCCGGCACAGATCAGCCAATGCCTGGGCCAGTACAACCTGCACGAGACCGTGACCTACCAGCCCGCGAGCCATTACTGGCCCCTCCAGTGGTTCGAATCGGGGATCTTCCTCGCGCTGGCCGCGGCCCTGTCCGGCACCTGCTTCTGGTGGATCCGGCGCCGAAGAAGCTGAGCGCGCGGCTGTGGTCGCGCTACCGCGGCTGCGCCTCGCTGAAGCGCAGCGCCAGGGCCGGGCACATGGTGATGGCCTTGCGCGCCTGACCGGAGAGCCATGCCGGGACCGTACGGTCGGCGATGGCCGGGTAGCCGTTGGCGTCCAGGCTGATCAGCTCGGGCAGGATGTGCGCGCACAGGCCATGGGCGTCACATCGCGTCCAGTCCACCGTCAGCGTGGGGCCGGCATCCGCGTCGTCGGCGATGGGCAGCACGCCGCGCACCGGCAAGCCGCAGCCGCCACCGAAGACGTGCGCCGACACGTCCTCGGCGAAGGCGTCCAATGCGGACAGTGCGAAGCGGGCCGTACCGTCCGGATGTGCGCAGGCGCCCCGACCACGCACCCCACCCGCGGCCGCGCGGATCGCATCTACTGCCGCGAACCCGCCGCTGCCATCGACGAGAGTGGACATCCGGCGGGCCACCTCCGGCAGGCCGCGCCGGCACGGTCCACATTGGCCGGCCGACTCACCGGCAAGGTACTGCAGCACCCTCGCGGCCTCACCGAGCGGGCAGGTGCCCTCGCCGAGGGGGAGCACGACACCGGCACCCAGCGCGCCGCCCACTGCCGAAAGGCCTTCCCGGGACACGGCGGCCTGCGAGAGCGCCGCCGGCGAGAGCCAGGCGCCGTGGTAGCCGCCGACCAGGACGCCCGGACCGATGGTCGCCCCGCAGATGTAGAGGATCTCGTCGAGCGGCACCCCGGTCGGCGTCTCGACGATGCAGTGGATGCGGGTCGCCCCGCCGATCGTCAGCAGCACCGTGCCCGGCTCGTGGGGCAGGCCCACGTGCGCGTATCCGCGTGGACCCGTGCGGGCCGCCAGCGCGAGCTGGGCGTACGTCTCGGCGTTGGAGAGCAGCGTCGGCAGGCCTTTCACGCCACTCTCACTCGCCCTGGTCTTGCGGCCCGGCGGGATCGGCACCTCGCCGTTGATGCCCCGCACCAGGGCGCCGCCCTCGCCGGAGATGAAACGCTTCGGCACGGTGACGACCCGCGTCACCGTGGGCGAGGGGCGCTCGCCGAGGGCGTGTACGAGCGAGTCGGCACCCGGCTCACCCTCCTCGACTCCGATGGAGATGCTCTGTGCCCCGATCGCCGAAGCCGCGAGGAACGCCCCATCGAGGATGAGGTGGGGTGCCCGGCGCAGCAGCATCTTGTCCTTGAAGCTGGCCGGCTCGCCCTCGGTCGCGTTCACCACCACCGCCGGTGAACTGCCGCTCGCGTGCACGGACTTCTGTACCGCCTGCAGCTTGCGGGCGAACGGGAAGCCGGCACCGCCGCGCCCCGTCAGTCCGATCCGTTCGGCCAGCTCGACCAACTGCTCCGCGCTCAGCTGCGACACCGGGCCATGCACGTCGAGGTGCCTGGCCAGGTCCAGGCGGTGATGGCGATCCAGTCCGGCCGTGAGGCGGCGCGGGCCGACACTGTACGCCGGCAGGACGCCGGGGGGCACCAGCTGCGTCGTCACCGGACGCCGTCGCCCTTCATGCGCCGCCAGAACTCGTCGTCGGAGAGCGCGACGGGCAGACCCGGCGGGCGAGACGGTACGGCGTCGCCACCGGGCACCGCGGGGGTCACGCCGGTCCGGGTGAGCGCGATGGTCGAGGTCGGCCTCGCGACCGCGGCCAGCACCGTGCGTACGGACCTGGGGCCGGCGTGGGCAGCCGGGGCGCGGCGATTCCTGGTGATGCTCAGGCGCAGCAGCAGCCCCAGGCCAACACCGACGACGCATGCGACGTAGCTGACGGTCACCCACGTCGCCGCGTGCCGGCCGGAGCCGAGACCGTGCACGATCGCGATCACCCAGGTGGGGTAGGCACTCAGGTGCAGCATCCGCCAGACCCAGGGACGCTTGCCGCTGGCGAAGCGGGCGCGGGCGACCCCCGTCCACGCCAGCGCGCCCATGAGGTACGCGGCGAGCGTGCCGAAGCCGATGAGCAGGCGGCGGTTGGCCGAGAGGAACGGGACGAAGACATCGACGAGGCCGGCGTGCCCCTCGGCGACCTTGAGCGTGATGTGGATCGCCAGGCAGGTGACCGCCAGCAGCCCGGTGAGCCGGTGCACGCTCTGTAACAGGACACGATGGCGCACCAGGAGGACGACCCGGTCGGTGGCGACCAACCCGCCCATGACGGTCAACGAGAGCGCGACGAGCGCAAATACCCCAGTATAGAACTCAAGGAATCTAAAGATCGCCCTGGCGATGACCTCGCCCGCGCCGGTCAGCGCGAGCACCACGGCGAGGGCGGACACCGCGGCTGATGCACCGATCCACCTACGCATGGGCAACACCATCGGCTGAGCGCGATCCGGCCATTTGTTCACAGGGCATCGCCCGAACATGCTAGTGCCGGTCATGCGAACGGGCAAACGATGACAGGCGTTGGGCGCGGACGAGCGGAGAGTCACGGGCAGGCGGCCGTGGGTGACGACTCGCCGGATGCCGTGCTAGTCCGGCGCACCACGGCCATCCCCTCATGAGACGCGGCTCGACACGCCGGTCCTCCGGTCGCGGACTCGACGATCCACCCGTAACATCCACCGGCATGACCGAGAAGACCGGGCCTGCCACCCCGGACAGGTCCAGTGAGGCAGTCACCACCCACTCTCTGCGTACCCGGTTCTCGGGTAAGCGGTTGCGCATCCGCCGCGTTCCCGCGATCGCTGCCGGCAGCGTCCTCGTCGTGCTCGTGGCGGGCGGTGTGGCCTGGGCCGCGATCAACGGTGGACCGGGCAGCCCCGAGGCGAACGACGCCAATCTCGGCGGCCCGGGGTCGACGAACTCCGCCACGCCGGGCGGCTCGACGACGTCCGCGAACCCGTCCGCCGCGCCCTCGGGCAGTAGTTACCCGGTCCCCACCTGGACGCCTGGGTCGCCGGGCGGATTCGACCGGACCGGACCGGGCCGCGACGCCGGCAACCGACCGCCGCCCGGCATGCCCACCCACCTCAGCGCCACGCGCAACGGCGACAAGGTGGTGCTGCAGTGGACGGACAACACCAACAACGAAGACGGATTCGCCATCTTCGTGATGCAGGGACGCATGACCTTCCTCGATATCGTGCCGGCCGGTACGACGCGCCATGAGGTATCCGCCGCTGCGCGCAACGCCTCGACCTGCTTCGCCGTCGTGCCGTTCACCTGGACGAATCCCGTCAGCGGTTACCCCACGAGGGGCTGGGCCTGTACCGACCGCAGCCGCTCGGGATGAACCGAGCCGGATGGCTAGGCCCCCGGAGGCTCCGCAGTCAAGGCCTCGGTGCGCAGCCACTGGCGGGCGAGTTCTCGCGTCCGGCGCTGGACTCGGGCGATGCCCACGGCGTTGGCGAAGGCGGCGTAGTTCGGCCATTCGAAGACGAGGATGGCCAGTTCCTCGGCGATGACCGCACGGCGCAGGAGAAGCGGATCGCAGGAGGAGTTTCGCTCGTAGGCATCGAGCAGGACGGGTGGTACTGACACGCCCGCCGGTGTGGCGCGGACGCTGAGAAAGGCCAGGTCGCCGCTGCGCCGTCCGATCCCGGCCGACTGCCAGTCGCAGAAGACGAGGGCGCCATCGGCGACCGTCACGTTCTCGGTGTGGCAGTCCCCGTGGACGAAGACGGGTGGGAGCGCGCGCATCTGCTCCCCGAGCACGCAGCGGCGGTCGAGCAGCCGGGCCACCTCTGGCAGGCTGGTCGACCAGAAGGCGCCGATCTGCTCGATATCCAGGTCGCCCATCGCATTGGGGCGGCGCCACCTCGCGCCCGTTGGCACCGGCATGGCGTGCAGGGCAGCGAGCGCCCGGCCCAGGTCGGCCCACATCCTGACCGTCCACTGTGGAGCATCGCGGGGCTCGTCGGCGTCCTCGAGCAGGACGGCGACGCCCCGCTCGTCATCGACGCTCTCGAGCAGCGCCGGCGTGCGTACCGCGGCGACCGGCGCGAGCTCGCGGTAGAAGCACAGTTCCCGGCGGGCGGCCTCGATCGCCGCAGGGCCGAGAGCGGCGGGCGTGGCCTTGAGGTACGCCGACCGCCCATCGGCCGTGCGAACGGGGAGCACATGGGAGCCCGATCGGGACTCGAGCCGCGGCGCGCCCTCCCACCTGCTGACCGCGAAGCGGTCCAGGACGGTCGTCAGGAACTCACCCGCCATGCCAGCCCTTCCGCCGAATACGGTGCCGGTGTTTGTCGGGTGACATGATGACCGCCACCTCCGACATCACCGGCTGACCCATCGCAGTCGGGGCCAGCCAGGTGGTTCCTCGTGCGACCGGCGTGACGCGTCAGGATTTGGCGTAGTTGCTGGCGCCCCACCAGTCGACGACGACCACCGGCTCGTCGCCGACGACCCAGGCATCATGGCCCGACGGCAACGCCGTGACGTCACCCGCGACCGCGTCGAACTCGCTGCCATCGGCCATCCGGACGCGCATGGTTCCCGAGACGTGGTACTGGAAGTGCGGTGCCTCGCACCACTGCGTGCCGGCGATCGGCTTGACGTGGTCCGACCAGCGCCACCCCGGCTCGAGCCTGAGCCGACCGATCTGCGTCCCCGCGATCGTGACCAGCTGCACCTGCCCGCGTTCGAACGCGCGCGTCTCGTCCGGGTTGGCGAAGGTCTTCAGTTCCGCGCTCTCGGTGGTGGACATCGCGATCTCCTCTCGACGAAGCTGTTGGGACAGAGCATCGCCGGATGGTCTTGCAGAATCCTTGCTGCGCTGGGCCGTCTGCTGTAATAGCGCCATGCTCGGCCCTCAGCCGTTCCAACCGCCCGACTCGCTGCGCGTGCGCCTGCTCGGGTCGATGAGCATCGATGACATCGAGCTGGCGCGTCTGGGCAGCCGCAAGGCACGGGTGCTGTTCGCCCGGCTCGCTCTCGGTCGCGGGCGCCCGGTGTCGACGCGTGAGCTGGTCGAGGCCATCTGGCCCGATGGCAACCCACCGGGCCGGCCGAGCGAGCAGATATCGGTGCTCGTGAGCCGGGTCCGTGCGGTCATCGGGGCGGATCGGTTGCCCCGCGTGGGGGGCGGATACGCAGTACGGCTCGACTGGTTGGACGTGGATGCCGTGGCGGAGCTCGCGGCCGAGGCGCGCCGCCGCCTCGCCAGCGGCAGCCTCACGCCGGCGCGGACCGCCGCCGACGCCGCCCTCGCGCTCGACCGCGGCGCGTTGCTCGACGACGAACCGGACGCCCCGTGGCTCGACGCGCAGCGCAGCGCCACAGAGCGCACCCGCGTCGAAGCGCGGCAGGTCGCGGCCGAGGTCGCGCTCGCGGTCGCCGACCCCTGGGCTGCGGTGGAACATGCGGAGCAGGTACTGGCCGCCGAGCCGTACCACGAGGCGGCGCTGCGGGTACTGATGACGGCGCTCGCACAGTCGGATCGCCCGGCCCGCGCCTTGAGTGCCTACGCCGAGTTCGCCGACCGCTTGCGCGACGAGCTCGGCGTCGACACACAGCCGGCGACCGCGGCGCTGCATGTCGCGTTGCTGCGGGGCGAGACCTTCACTCCCGCACCGTTGGTCGCGCCAGGACGCCTGCCCGGGCGGGATCTGCAGCTCGCCATGCTCGCCGCCGCGTACACCGACGCCGCCGCGGGCCGAGCCGTGCGGGTGCTGGTCCAGGGTGAGGCCGGCATCGGTAAGACCCGGCTCCTGGAGGCCTTCGCAGGCGCCCTGCCGGAGGCAGCCATACTCCTGCGCGCAACCGGATCCGAGCTGGGCCGGCGGCTTCCGCTGCAGCCACTGCTGGACGCCCTCACCGAGCACCTGCGCCGGGTCGGTCCGGACTCGACCGCGACCGTCCTGAATGGACCATCCGAGCTCCTGGCCGCGTTCCTCGGACCGCTCTCCGCCGGTGCCGTGCCCCACGACGGCGCGGGCACCCTGGCCGCGGCCGGCGATCCGGGCACCGGCCTGGCACTCCTGCTCGCCGCCCTCGACACCGCACTCGAGCGGCTGGCCGGCGGCCGCCCGGTCGTCATCCTGATCGACGATGCCCACTGGGTGGACAGCACGACCCTCACCTGGCTCGGGCGGGTTGCCACGCGGCTGCACCACCTCCCGCTGCTCGTCGTGTTGGCCAGCCGCGGCGAGGAGCGAGTCGCCCTGCCGGCCGACCGTACGGTCAAGCTGGGACCCCTGGACCTGGCTGCGGTCACCGCCATCGTCGGCGCTGACCGTGCGGTGGACCTGCTCGCACGCAGCGGTGGGCACCCGCTGTTCCTCGTCGAGCTGGGCGAAGCGGCCGCCGGCGCCCTGCCCGAGTCGATCCGGGCATCGGTGGCCGAACGCTGTGACCGGGCGGGTCCGGCCGGCGCGACGCTTCGCGCGGCCGCGGTCCTGGGGTCCACTGTGGACCTTGACCTGCTCGGCGCCGTACTGGGTGAACCGCCAGCCGTACTGCTGGATCACCTCGAGGAGGGCGTGCGCCGGCATCTGCTGGTCGAGCGGGAGACGGGATTCGCCTTCCGCCATCAGCTGATCCAGGATGCGCTGCGCGCGGACATCGGGGTCGGCCGACGCTGTCTGCTGCATCGGCAGGCGGCGCGGTCCCTGGCCGCTCGCGGCGACCGGGCCGACCCGCTGCTCGTGGCTCACTTCGCTCTCGGGGGAGGCGATCGGGCACTCGCCGCCCAGGCCCTGGCGACTGCGGGCGAGGCCGCCGCGGCACGCTTCGACCACGACGAGGCGCTGCGTCACCTCACCGCCGCGATCGAGCTGGACGATTCCCCGGAGCTGCGAGTGCGGCGGGCGCGGGCCGCGCTGCCGGCCGGACACTTCGCGCAGGCCGCCGCCGATGCCGAACAGGCGCTGGGGGCCGGACCGACCGCGGACGCGCTCGAGGCCGCGGGCATCGCCGCGTATCTCTTGCGTGATCTGAGCCGATGCCGTCGTCTCGCCGAGAAGGGCGCGCGGCTGGCTACCGACACCGAGGTGCGTTCGAGCTGCTACGCGCTGGCCGGCCGCAGCGCGCACGTCACCGGCGACCTGTCGGGCGCGCAGGCGCTGCTGACTCAGGCTCGCGAGGTGGACGCCCCGAGCACGCGGGCGCTGGTCGGCATCTGGTCCGCACCGGTGCTGGTCGACCAGGGCCACCCCGACCGGGCGCTCGAGGCCCTCGCCGACCCGACGGTGGTCCGCCGCGAGCGGCATCCGTTCATGCTGCCCCACCGTCATCTCGCCGCGGCCGCCGCCCACGCGGCGCTGGGCGACGTCACCGCGGCACTGACGGAACTCGACGCGGTGAACGCGTCGGCCGCCGGACAGGGCACCCCCCGTTTCTCGGCCCGGGCGAACAACACCAGGGCGTTCATCCTGCGCAACACCGGTGCCACCGAGGCGGCCGACGCTTGCAACACCGCGGCGTACGAGATCTCGCTGGACCAGCTCGGCATGGGTGAGCCGATCGCGGACGCGATGCATGGCCTGGCAGACGGCAGGCTGCGGGCGCACGACCTGGATGGGGCCGCAGAGTTGCTCGCCCGCGAGGAGCACGAAGCCCCGAGCCCTCGCCCGTTCGCGTGGCGGCATGCGCTGCGCCGTCGCCTGCTCGCGGGACGGCTCGCCCTGGCCCGCGGCGAGAACGACCAGGCCCTGGCCGCCGCGCACGACGTGCTGGCGGCCGCAACGGCATTACCGCTGCCACGCTACGTCGTGCTCGCCCGTCTCCTTGCGGCCGCGGCCAACCCCACTACATTCGCCGACATCGAGGACGACGTATCCGAGCTCGAGTGGGTCGCCCCGCTGGAAGCCTGGTGGCTCACCGACGATCTGACCCGGCGGTTCGACTCACCGCGCCTGCGAGAACTCGCCAGCCGCCGGGCGACGGCGCAGCGCGAGCGGGAGGCGCTGGTCGCGTCGATGCTCACCGAGGCTCACCCGTCAGGACCAGCACCTGGACCGGCTGCGCCAGTGCCGCCGACGAGAGCGCGGTCTGTGCCTGCGCCATGAGTGCCTCGCGCCGACCGGCCGGAAGCCGCGAGACGAAGGGCGCGATCTGAGCCATGCCGAGCCGCCACGCCACGATGGATTCCGCCGTCAGCCCAGCCAGCGCAACCTCCAGGCACGCAACCCGTACGGCCCGCAGCCCCGCGGTACCGGAGAGTGCCGCGAGCGCGGCGGGATCGCCCACCCGCGCCTCGCCGGCCCGCTTCAGCCGCAGGTACCACGCCGGCGGCCCGTAGCCGAAGTCCGCGAGCACGGCGTCGACGGCTTCCTTGACCGGATGCCCCTGACCGGCGGGGAATCCGGTCGCGACGACGAGCCCATCGCGTCGGGTCACCCGCGCCAGCTCGGCCATGGCCCGGCTCGGCTCGTCCACATGCGACAGCACGAAACCCGCGACCGCGAGGTCGACACTGTGGTCGCGCAGGCCGAGTGCCGTGATGTCGCAGAGGAGCCGGGGTGCCGGTGCCTCGCGCAGCATCGCGGGCTCCCGGTCCGTGTAGACCACCCGTGCTCCACGCGCGGCGAGCTCCTCGCCCATCGCACCCGTTCCGGCGCCAGCGTCCACAGTGGTCAGACCGGCGATGTTCCGGTCCACGGTCGCGACGGCAGCGGCGGCGAAGCGCCGGTACACCACATGCGGTCCCCGTCGCCAGGCCGCCCCGTCGCGGTACGCCGCGCGCATGGCGCCGGCCACGCCTGCCCGACGGTCTTCGCGGCGCTCGGTCATGCGAGCAGCTCACGCCCAACGGGCACGATGCGTGGCAGCCACCACTGCAGCTCGGCGCCCGACTTCGACCAGCCGAGCTGCAGGAAGCTACCGAGCAGAGCGAGGTCGAGCTGGCGCTCGAACCAGCTCGCGGTGGCGATGCCGTGGTGCTCCAGGCGCCGCCGGTACCCCTGGATCGTGTCCTCTTTGGACTCTGGCAGCCGGTCACAGTTGACGGCCAGATACCAGCCGAGGTCCACCAGCGGCCCCGCCCGGCCAGGCCATCCCCAGTCGAGCAGGATCGTGCGCCCCTCGGGACTCACCCCGAGGTTGCCCGCCTTCCAGTCCCCGTGGATGAACGTGGCTGGGGTCTGCGCGAGCGCGGTGACCAGCGGCGCGGGATCGGTGACCAGGGCCAGCGCCAGGTCATGGGCTTCGGGCGCCGACGCACGCAACGCGCGCCACATCGCGACCAGCATCGATGGAACCGGATCCGCGCCGCCACGCGCCTGCTCGCGTACACCCGTCTGCGGGGTCAGTGCCTGATACCGCGCCCCCGGCCCGAGCAGCCCGTACCGGTCCTCGAACCCCCAGAATCTGGCGTGCATCCGCGCCATGTGGTCCAGGAACTGGCGATGGTCCCGGGCGGCCATGGCATCGGATCCGGATGACACCAACGACTTGCTCACGTCACGCATGAGCACCGCCACCGTGCCGCCCGCCTCGGCTGCCATGCCGAGGATCGTGTGATCAATGCAGTCGGGCAGGCAGTCGAGCAGGCCCGTGCGCCACAGCGTCAGCGCCCAGCAGTCACGGTCACCCAGGGCCCGGGCGAGCCAGTCCTCCTCAAACCCGAGGTACTTCACGATGCACGGTTGTCCCGCCACGCTCACCCGCTCAAAGCGCGAGCCCGACAGCGAGTCAGCGTGTTTGGCCATCTGCGTCCTGCGCTCGGCGCCGGCAAGCAGCTCGTCCACCGAGGCCGCCACGTGACGCGGGACCAACGTCAACGTGCCCACGTCCGTACCTCCTCCGAGCCTGCTCGTCGCGCCCGCCGTACTGACAGGATGCAGTGCGACTTTGCAGCCGGCTTGCAGATTGGTTTGATGGCGTGAGTCCCTATGCTGACGGACGAGAATCGGCGCGGACAGCGGGAGTCTGGCGTGGCGTACGACGATGAGCTGGCAACACGGCTTCGGGACCTGGTCAGCGTGAAGGCCGGGCTCACCGAGAAGAAGATGTTCGGCGGGTTGGCGATGCTGCTCAACGGCAACCTTGCCGTGGGCGTGCACCGCGACGCCCTCCTCGTGCGTGTCGACCCCGAACAGCACGGGGCCCTGCTCCCCGAGCCGGCCGTCCGCCCGTTCGACATGACCGGCCGACCGATGACGGGGTGGCTGCTCGTCGACGCGTCCGGCCCGGGCGCGGCCCGCGAGCTCGCCCGCTGGGTGGACCGCGGACTCACCTACGCCGCCACGCGCCCCCCGAAGTAGTGCTTGGGGTTTCCGCCTCATCAAGCCGCACGCCACGCGCCGGATCAGAAGGGTGGGATCTCGTCGATGGGGTTGGTGGCTGGGGGTGGGGGATCGGGCTTGGGTTGGGGTTGGCGTGGTGGTGGGGTGATGTCCTTGCAGGTGTTGTGGTCCTGGTGGATGCCGATGTAGGTGTGTGCGGT
>DATBGZ010000047.1:0-12086 GCA_036557785.1 Micromonosporaceae bacterium | reverse complement strand
CTACCTCAAACGCCACCAGATGCCCCCCGACCCACACCCACCCACACCCCCACGCCCACCCCGACCCAGCGGCCGGAGCATCGACCAACCCCACCACCGACCCGCCCTCATCGACCTGACCGGCTACACCCACACCCCCGGACCCACACCCCACCCACGCCACTAACACTCCACAGTAGACACACAACGACATCAGGCCGGGCCGGCGGCCCACGCGTCACTCGTCGCGACGGTGACGAGGCGCTGCGTCGCCCGTGTCAGCGCGACGTAGAGCACGCGGACGCCCGCCGGTGACTCGGCGGCGATCTCCTCCGGCGCCACGACGACGACGCCGTCGTACTCCATGCCCTTGGCATGCATGGCGTCGACGACCTGCACCCGCTCGGCGCCGCCGACCTGCGCCGCCATGGTGACGTGTCTGGCGACTGGCGTGATGACCCCGATCGTCCCGTCCAACTCCTCACGCAACGACGCCACCGCCTCGCGGACGACCCGGGGTAGCTCAGCCGAGGCCACCGTGTGCCGGATGGGCTGCACCCCCGTGTGGCGCACCGCCCGCGGCAGGTCCGCCCCGGGCACGGCGCGGCGGACGACCGCGGCCGCGAACTCGAAGATCTCCGCGGAGTTGCGGTAGTTCGTGGTGAGGTGGAATCGCCGGATCTGCTTGCCCCGCAACGCTTCCTGTCGGGCCCGGCGGGCCTGTTCGGGCTCCGGCCAGGCCGACTGGGCGGCATCCCCAACGATGGTCCACCCCGCCTGGGCACCCCGACGGCCCAGCATCCGCCACTGCATCGGCGAGAGGTCCTGGGCCTCGTCGACGAGCACGTGTGCGTAACCGTCGTAGTTGTCGGGGCGGGCGCCGCGCTGCGGCCTGGAGTAGTACCGATCGGTGACCGTCGACAGCTCCCGGATATCGTCGCCGGCACTGTCGATGCCCATGCTCCGGCCCGGTTCGCGGCGTCGCGGGGGTCGCGGCGGCTCGCCCAGCAGGGCGCGCAGCTCGTCGACCAGGGCGATGTCCGCGACCGAGAGCGGCAACGCCCACGAGGAGGCGAGCTCGGCGACGTTGGATGCCGAGAGCCAGTCACGGCCGGCGTCACGCACCCGCTGCGGGTCGGCGAGCCAGCAGAGCACGGCGGCCGGCGCGAGCACCGGCCACCACGCCCGGGCGAATCGCTCGAACTCGTCTCGACCATAGACCTCCGTGGAGAAGCCTCTCGTGGTCCACGCGACCCCCTCCGGACGCTTCGACCACAGCGCCACCGCGAGTTGCCGCCGCGCCTCAGGGCCGGCGGCGTTCGGCTGCGGTACGAGCTCGTGGACGCGCTGGCGTACCCGGTCCAGGTCCGCGGCGTCCAGGCGCAGCACCTCGCCGGCATAGACGATCCGAAGCGAATCCGGAGCGTCCGGCGGAGCTTGGCGCACTACCGCGTTGAGGAACCGGCGCATCCGCAGGGATCCCTTGAGCGCGGCCAGCTTCGGCGGGTCGAGCCGGTCGGAGGCGAGGCCGTCCACGATCTCACCGATCGAACGCAGCTCGGCGGTGTCCTCGCCGAGCGACGGCAGGACACGCTCCACATAGGACATGAACACCGGCGACGGCCCGACCAGCAGGACGCCGGCCCCCTCGTAGCGGCGGCGGTCACGGTAGAGCAGGTGCGCCGCCCGGTGCAGGGCCACCGCTGTCTTGCCGGTGCCCGGCCCACCCTCGATGAGCGTCACCCCGCCCGCCGGCGCGCGGATCGCCTCGTCCTGCTCGCGCTGGATGGTGGCGACGATGTCGCGCATCCGGTCGGACTTCGCGCGGGCGAGCGTGGCGAGCAGGGCGCCGTCACCGACCACCGGGACCGCGGCGGTCGCCGAGGTCGCCGCCTCGACGTCGAGCAGGTCATCCTCGACATCGACCACCTTCGGCCCGGTGCACCGGATCACCCGCCGGCGGACCACGCCCTGGGGGTCCTCCGCGGTCGCCTGGTAGAAGGGAGCGGCGCCCGGGGCGCGCCAGTCGATCACGAGTGGGCGATGCTCCTCGTCGCGCAGGCCCAGCCGTCCGATATGGCGGGTCTCACCACTACGCATGTCCAGACGCCCGAACACCAGGCCCTCGTACTGCGCGTCCAGGGCCCGCAGCCGTACGGCCGCGTGATACACCATCGCATCACGCTCCACGAGTGAACCCGGCGTACGGGCACCCGCCATCCGGTGGCCCTCGCGTTGCAGACGCTGCGTCTGCGCCCGCAGAGCCTCGACCCGGGCATAGACGCGGTCGACGTAGCGCTGCTCCGCGGCGATCTCCGACTCGCGGGTGACCTCCGGCACTGGTGCGGCCCCCTTCCGTGCGTCGGCAAGCGTACTAGCGCCGACCCGGTTCCAGCCCTTCGGTCGTTCAGCGCACTCTCGCGCTCACAACTGTCGATAGCTCTCGAGCAGCAAGCGCGGCAAATCTGTTGTCCGTCGGCACGCCCGGCCCGTACCTTTGGTTCGGCCTTGAGATCGACGACCGCGAGGAGGTGACCTGCGTGGAGGGCGTGCTGGTACTCAATGCCGACCTCGGTCCCCTGCACCGGGTGAGCCTCAAGCACGCCGTACGGATGCTCCTGCGGCAGGTCGCGGAGATTCACGAGGCGGTGCCCGACCGGCAGATCGGCGTCTTCCCGCTGCCCCGGGTGGTCCGGCTGGTCCGCTACATCGTGACCCGCTGGCGCTACGGGGCCGGGCCGGCGTGGTCGCGCTCGGGTGTCTTCGTCCGCGACGGACACCGGTGCGCGTACTGTGGCGCGGCGGCGACGACCGTCGACCACGTGCTGCCGCGGTCGCGCGGCGGCCGCAACACGTGGCAGAACACCGTGGCCGCGTGTCGCGACTGCAATCACCGCAAGAGTGACCGCACGCCAGTCGAGGCTGGTATGGTGCTGCGACGCAAGCCGGTAGCGCCGACTTGGACGTCGCTGATGCACGTGAGGGCACCTTCCTAGGGCTGAGTTGGGGGGGTGCCCTTCCTCACACCGGAGGGGTCGGTTGGCCGACCAGTCGCGACCGGCGGGATCCCTCCGCGAAGTCGCCGGGATCTTCCTGCGGCTAGGGCTCGTGGCCTTCGGCGGTCCGGTCGCGCACACGGCGATGATGCGCGAGGAGCTGGTCGCCCGCCGCGGCTGGGTCACCGACCAGCGCTTCGCCGACCTCATCGGCGCGACCAACCTGATTCCCGGTCCGAACTCGACCGAGCTCGCGATCCACCTCGGTTACGACCGCGCACGGTGGCGCGGACTGGTCGTCGCCGGCGTGTGTTTCATCCTTCCGGCCGCGCTGATCGTCACCGGCCTCGCCTGGGCGTACGTCCGGTACGGCAACGCGCCGGCCGTCTCGGGACTCCTCTACGGCGTCGTGCCGGTGGTGATCGCGATCATCGCGCGGGCGCTGGTCGGCCTAGCCGGTACCGTGCTCAAGTCGGTCTGGCTGTGGCTGCTCGCCCTCGCGGCGCTCACGGCCTACCTGTTCGGGATCAACGAGTTGCTGGTGCTCTTCTCCGGCGCGGTCATCGCCGGGGGCGTCCGCCTGGTGCGCTATCCGCCGCGGCCGGGCCGGCGCCGCCTCGCGGTTCCCCTGCTGCTCGGCGGCCCACTCTTCGCCAACCCGACGGCAGCGCAGCTCTGGCAGCTCTTCGCCACCATGCTGAAGATCGGCTCCGTGCTCTACGGCAGCGGCTACGTCCTGCTCGCCTTCCTGCGCGGCGACTTCGTGCAGCGCCTGCACTGGATCACCGAACAGCAGCTCGTCGATGCCATCTCGATCGGCCAGGTGACACCGGGCCCCGTCTTCACGACCGCCACGTTCATCGGGTACCTGGTGGCCGGCCCAGTCGGAGCGTTCCTCGCCACGGTGGCGATCTTCACTCCGTCGTTCCTCTTCGTCGGCCTGCTCACCAGACTCACCTCGTGGCTGCGCTCGTCCCCGTGGACATCGGTCATGCTCGACGGCCTGAATGCGACCGCGCTCGCACTCATGGCGGGTGTCTCGTGGCAGTTGGGGCGCACCGCCATCGTCGACCCGCTCACCGCGGCCATCGCCGTGGCGACGCTGCTGCTGCTCTGGCGCACCAGGCTGAACAGCGCCTGGTACATCGCGGCGGGCGCGCTCATCGGGCTCACCCACACCCTCTGGTTCTAGGGCACCGACAGTCAGTCCTCGACCAGGATCGCCTTGGCCTGAAGGATGGTGCCCAGCCGTCCGAGCCGGGCCGCGAAGCGCTTGCGGGTCGGCGGCGACCACGGGCGGGTGACGGGGATGCTGACCGCCACGATCACGGCCGCGGCGAGCAGGTCGAGCGGGTAGTGGTTGCCGGTGACGACAACCACCACGCCGGTGATCACGACGTCGGCGCTGGCCAGGACGAGCAGCACGGTGGCGGTCCTGGAGCGGCGTCGAGTGCGGGGGCCCGGCAGTCTCGGTCTCGGCCTGGTCGTCACGACGAGCATGACCAGCACCCACAGCACCCAGGCGAAGTGCAGCGACGGCAGGGCGGCCAGTTGGTTCACGGCATTGCCGACCGGCGAGCCCCAGGTCCCCCAGATGTGCTGGAGCATCACCGTGTCCACGATGGACAGCTCCGGGTTGAGGCGCGGGGGCGCCACCGGGTAGAGCCAGAAGCACAGGGCGGCGAGCACGTTGAGCACAAGACTCGCGCGCCGGGCCCAGCGGTAGGTCGGCGGATCGCGCAGGTACAGGTAGACCAGCATCGCGATCGAGGTGAGCACGTAGACCGACGCGTAGTGGTAGCCCGCGATGGTCGTGAGCCACCCCTGATCGGCGAACCAGCGGTTGACCGGCGTCTCGACGTCGATACCGAGGAAGCGCTCGAGATCGACCACCTGCCGGGCGTTCGCCACGGACACGGCGTCTCGGTCACCGAGCGAGAACCGCGGCAGCGCGGCACACGCGAGGAAGGCGACCAGCGCGAATGGCAACTCCCACCACAGTGGGGGCCGCCGGGTGTCCATTGCCTCGTCTGTAGCGCAGCCCCGGGACCGGGACGGCCGCGACGCGACAGATTCACCAGATCGGGCGGCGTGCCGCCTGCGGCACGAGGCGGCGGCGTGCCGGGCGGCTATGCCTGGACCGACGGGTCGTGCTGGAACAGACCGATCTGGTTCCCCTCGCTATCCCGGAACTGCGCCGACCAGCCCATGCTGGGGATCGGCATCCGGGCGGTCAGCGGGGCTCCGCCGGCCTGCTTGACGCGGTCCAGCGTCGCGTCGATGTCGTCGACCGACACGTAGACCAGCACGCCCTCGGGCGCCGACTTGCGCGGCGTGAGCGCGCCGCTCGCCCCGTCGCCCGAGCCGCCGCTCGCGGTCCAGTAGTCGACGTCACCCCACTGCTCGACCTTCCAGCCGAACACGTTCCGGTAGAACTCACCGGCCCGCTCGGCCTCGTCGATCGGGATCTCGAAGTGCACCACGCGTCCTGCCATACCCGCAGCCTAGGCATGCGCGTGCGGGCGGACAGGAACATTCATGGACACCACTACCTGGGCGGGGGACGGGCCAAGATGGGCACCGCGACGGGGGATATGGGGAGTCGCTCCCGATCCGAGGTCAGCGTCGCAGCTCGTACGGTCGCGGACACGGGCGCCCAGCCGGGCCCCAGGGACCAGACCGGAGGCTCCTCAGATGAGACTGCTGCACGTCATCGCGACACCGCGCGGTGCTACCTCCAACACGCTGCGGATCTCAGCGATCTTCCTCAGCACGCTGGCACAGCAGCGGCCGGATCTCACCGTTGACTCGCTTGACCTGTTCCGCGCGGAGCTGCCGTCCTTGTCGAGGGAGAACGCGGCGACCAAGTACACGCTCATGCACGGCGATCCGTTGGACCACCGGCACCGCGCATCGTGGAGACCGATCGAGCGGTTGGTCAGCAGGTTCCTCGCCGCCGACGCGTACCTCGTCTCCACACCCATGTGGAACCTGAGCATCCCGTACGTCCTGAAGTACTACCTCGACTGCATCGTCCAACCGGGATACACATTTCGGTACGGCGCGGACGGCGCGGTCGAGCCCCTGGTGCTGGACCGGCCGATGGTCTGCGTGACCAGCCGGGGTGGGGACTACTCGGCGGGCGGGCCGATGGCCGCGCTGGACTTCCAGGAACCCTATCTGCGGACCATTTTCGGCTTCATCGGCATCACCGACCTGGCCTTTGTCAGCCTGCAGTCGACCGACATCCCGCCATTGCGGCAGGCCGGGTTCGACACCGCCGTACGGGTGGCGCGTGAGGTCGCGTGCTCGCCCGCGTGGGGCGGCGCCGCACTCTCCACAGCGGTCGCCTCCTGACGAGGCTGCCGCTATCGGCTTGGGTAGCCGACGCTCTCGGTGAGGCGGTTGCGGCGGCGACCGGAGGCGGGCGCGGCCGGTGGACGTGGGGCCGGCGTCCGCCAGGTCGCGCCGGCGACGATCGCCTCGGCGAAGCCGTAGAGCAGCGGCAGCGCGCCTGCGACGACACCGCCGGTCCGGTTGATGTGCTCGACGCCAGGGTCGATGAGCTCGGCGTTCTGCTTCACCGTCCGAACCAGCGACGCGCACTCCTCGAGGTTCGCGGCGATGCGCTTCAGTTGGCCGCCGACGATGAACAGGTAGAGCGCGAGTCCGGCGATAAGCAGGACGATGTCGACGACCGACAGGATGACCTGGGTGTTCACGAGCGCACCTTTCCGAGCACACGGCCGAGGAACAGGTGATGTTCCAGGCCCTCGGCGAGGACCGCGTCCACGCCCTTGGCGGTCTGTTCGATCAGCGCCGTGTCCGCGGTGTTCGCCACGGCGGCTCGCAGGTTGTCCCGCACCGCGACGACCCGCTTGTCGATGGTCCGGACGAAGACGACCAGCAGGGTCAGCAGCGCAGCGACGGCGACGACGATGACCAGTCCACCGACGATCGCCCCCCACCAGAGGTTCTGCTGCGTCTGCGTGAGCGCGAGTGTGTCTGCCATGGTCAGCCTCCCAGCCGCTTGCGGCCGCGGTTGAGTCCGGCGACGATGACCTTGGCGTGGTCGATCGTCGTACGCAACATCGCGAGTGCGGCCGTGTTGTGCGCCGCCTCGGTCAGGGAACCGTTGATCTGCTTGGCCTGCTTACCGATCGAGCGCGCCAGCACCAGGATCGGGACGACCAGGGCCACCACGACCAGGACGACAACGATCGTGATGGCGTACCCGAGGTACCAGCCGAAGTTCTCACCCATCAGATCGACTCCCTCAGATCGATTCGCAGAAGTCGCGGACGGGCTTGAGGTTGGCGTTGACCGAGGACAGGACGACGGGCACGCCCGAGGTCAGGTCGGCCACGGCCTGCACGCCCCCGATCACCGAGCCGAGCGTGCCCCGCACCGCCCTGAGGTGGCCGATGACCCGCAGCAGTCCCAGGGCCGCGGCCACGATGATGAGCGCGGTGATGGCCAGCGTCACCCATGCGGCAGGTGGCATATCGATCTCCTCCTCTAGTTCGCCGGGGGCAGGAGCTTGGCGACCGAGCCCGCGTAGCGGACCGCGCCGAGCGTGACGGCCGCGACCGTACGGTCGGTCTCGGTCAGGAGCGCGGGGGCGTTGGAGAGCTCACCCACGAGCGCGACACCGCCGTCGAGGATCTCGTCCGAGGCTTTGCGGATGCGCTCGAGCGCCGCGAGCACGCGGTTGAGCAGGGCCACCAGCACCGGCACCACGACGACCAACAGGACCGCGTTGCCGATCCACCAGAGCGTCATCAGGCTCCTCCTGTCACTCGGCTGGGCTGGTACGGCAGGACGAAGCGCGCGATCACCCGGAACAGCGCCATGCGGGTGGCGCGAAGGGCGATGCCGAAGCCGCTCGCCGGCGCCACGGAGGCAACCGAGTCCGGGTTCAGGCCGCGGCTGACCGCGTCGATCCGGTTCTGCGCGTTCGTACCGAAGTCCCGCATGAGCACCGCGGTGACGTCGGAGACCATCCCCCGGCCGTACTGGGCGGCGGCCCCGGAGATCTGCAGATCCATCGACGTATCGACCTTGGTCCCATCACGGGTCGGGGCGAGCGTCGCGGTGAGCACCAGTGCCGCCTGCCCGCGACCCGACTCGTCCGCGCCGGTGGCGTCGACGACCAGGCGTTTGGCGCCGGCGTCGCGCTCCTTGATCTGGGCCGTCCCGGTGAACTGCAGCTTGACCGGACCCATCCGGATCGCGACCTTGCCCTGGTACTTGTCCGAACCCAGGTCGTTGGTGAGCTCAGTACCCGGCAGGCACTTGGCCACCTGCGGGATGTTGTTGAAGAACTCCCAGACCCTCTCGACGGGTTGGGCGACCTCGAAGTCGCTCTTGATCAACATCAGGCCTCCTCTTGCGAGGGAAAGGGAGCATCGTAGCGACGAACAAGCGACGAGCGGACCGGTTGAGCGTCACCTGACTCAGCAGAGAGGTACGCGTGAGGGTCCCGTACGAACGAGCGACGGCACCCGGGGCAGCAGAAGTAGTACGTAACGCCTTCGAACTCGTAGGGACGGCTCGACGAGTCGGCGGGAACCGTCATGCCGCAGACCGGATCACGGGCCTCGGTCACCGCCAGGACCGGCAAGGCGGCGCGGTCGCCGGCGTCGGCCGGGCGGCCGGTGAGTTCACCGGCGGCGCGCAGCCGCACCAACTCGGCGAGGATCGCCACCGCGATCTCCCGGTGGGTCGTGTGACCGAGATCGAGCCCTACCGGCACCCGCACCCGCTCCAGCAGGTTGCGGGGCACGCCGCGATCGGCCAAGGCGCCGAGCACGGCCTCGCCCCGCTTGCGAGAGGCGACCAAGCCGACGAATACCGGGAAGGCGGTGTCTGCCGCCCCGCCCACACTTCGCCCGCCCATGACAGCCTGCTCCAGCGCCTCCTCGTCGCCATGGCCCTGCGTGGCCACGATGACGATGCTGCGGGCATTGACGTCAGCCGCGGAGAACTCGCCGCTATCGTGCAGGCGCGCCCGCCAGCCCAGCGCCGTGACGAGGTCGGCAAGCGTGTGAGCCATCGGGGAGCGCCCCACGATGACGACCTGCGGCGAGGGACTGACCGGCTCGATGTAGACCTGCAGCGCACCTTCGCTCTGGCACGCGATCGCGATCGCCACCATCCCCTCGGGCAGACCTGTGCCGAACTGATCGGGGGCGCCGAGTGCGAGCAGCTTGGGCTTGCCCTCGGCGATCACCCGCTGTGCTTCGCGAACGACGACCGGCTCGGCGCACGCGCCCCCGATCCAGCCGTAGAGCTGACCCGACTCGGTGATAAGCGCCCGGGCGCTCTGCTGACCCGAGGACGGGCCCGCGCGCCAGACCACCGTCGCCAGCGCGAACGGCTCACCGCGCCGCGCCAGCTCCTGGGCGTGCTCCAGCACGTCCCAGCCGTCGAGGCTGCTCATGTCGCCATGCGGTTGCATCACGTCGCCTCAGTCGTCCATGCGTAGCGGCGGGGCGCCCGACACGTCGTGCCGCTCGGTCAACGCCTCGTACACCCGGCCGGGCAGCAGCGGCATGTCGATGTTGCGGACCCCGCTGTCCTTGATGGCGTCGAGCACCGCGTTGACGAAGGCCGCCGGACCGCCGACGGTCGCGCACTCGCCCACGCCCTTGGCACCGATGGGGTGGTGTGGCGACGGGGTGACGACCTCGTGCAGCTCGTACCCGGGCGCCTCCCACGCCGTCGGGAGCAGATAGTCCATGTAGTTCGAGCCGATGCAGTTGCCCTCGGCATCGAAGGTGATGAACTGCATGCTCGCCTTGGCGAAGGCCTCGGTGAGCCCACCCATGATCTGGCCCTCGACGATCATCGGGTTGATCCGCACCCCGCAGTCGTCGACCGCGACGACCCGCAGCACATCCCAGACGCCCGTGGCCGGGTCGACCTCGACCGTGACGACGTAGGCGGCGAACGGCCAGGTCATGTTCGGCGGGTCGTAGTACGAGATGGCCTCCAGGCCCGGCTCCATGCCGTCGGGCATGTTGCTGTAGGCGGCCATCGCCGCCTCCTGGATCGAGACGCCGCGCTGGGGTGCGCTGCGGACATAGAAGCGACCCAGCTCCCAGTCGAGGTCCTCCTCGGACACCTCGAGCAGGTGCGCGGCGAGCTTGCGGGCCTTCGCCTTGACCTTGCGCGCGGCCATCGCGACCGCGGCGCCGGCGACCGGCGTGCTCCGCGACGCGTACGTGCCCATGCCGAACGGCGCGGTGTCCGTGTCGCCTTCCTCGACGGTGACGTCCTCGGCCGGGATGCCCAGCTCGTGGGCCACGATCTGCGCCCACGTCGTCTCGTGGCCCTGGCCCTGCGTCTTCGCCCCGGTCCGCAGCAGCGCCTTGCCCGTCATGTGCACGCGCAGCTCGGCTGAATCGAACATCTTGATGCCGAGGATGTCGTACTCCCGGCTGTTCCCGGCGCCGAGCGGCTCGGTCATCGTGGAGATGCCGATCCCGAGCAGCCGGCCCTGCTGCTTGGCCGCGTCCTTCTGCTTCAGGAACCCCTCGTAACCGACCGCTTCCAAGCCGACGTCGAGGCACTTGCCGTACTGCCCCGAGTCGGTGAGGAAGCCGAACGCGGTGCGGTGCGGGAAGTCGTCGTCGCGCACGAAGTTCATCCGCCGGAAGTCGGCCTGGTCCATGCCGAGGTCGTCGGCCGCGGCCTGGACCATCCGTTCCTGGAAGTACATCGCCTCGGTGACACGGAACGAACACCGGTAGGCGACGCCACCAGGCGCCTTGTTCGTGTACATGCCCCGTGCCGTCAGGTGGGCGGCGGGGATGTCGTAACACGAGAAGGCCGAGTGCATCAGGCCGATCTTGAACTTGCTCGGCTGCGCGTCCGAGAAGAACGCGCCGTGGTCCGCGTCGGTGTGCATCCGGACGCCGAGGATCTTGCCGTCCTTGCGCAGCGCCATCTCGCCGTGCAGGTAGATGTCTCGCGCGAAACCGGTGGAGATCAGGTTGCCGGTCTTGTCCTCGATCCACTTGACCGGCCGCTCCAAGAGGATGGAGGCGAGGATCGATGCGACGTACCCGGGGTAGACGGGCACCTTGTTGCCGAACCCTCCGCCGAGGTCGGGCGAGATGACCCGGATCATGTGCTCGGGAAGCTCGGCCACCAGCGCCACCGCGGCGCGGATGATGTGCGGCGCCTGCGTGGTCATGTAGACGGTGAGCTTCTGCGTCGCCCGGTTGAAATCGGCGATCGACCCGCAGCACTCGAGTGGTGATGGGTGCGAGCGCGGGTAGTGCAGATCGAGCTTGGAGATGACGTCCGCCTGCGCGAAGCCGCGGTCGGTCCCGGCCTTGTCACCGACCTCCCAGTCGTAGATGACGTTGTCCTGCTGGTTCTCCTTGTCGTCCCGGATCAGCGCCGCCCCGTCGGCAACGGCCTGCTGCGGGTTGATGATCACCGGGAGCGGCTCGTAGTCGACGTCGATCGCCTCGCAGGCATCCTTGGCGATGTACGGATCGTCGGCGATGACGCA
Organism: Micromonosporaceae bacterium; assembly: GCA_036557785.1. GTDB lineage: Bacteria > Actinomycetota > Actinomycetes > Mycobacteriales > Micromonosporaceae > DATBGZ01. Next base: position 587 of record DATBGZ010000047.1, on the reverse strand, counting down.
GGCAACCTCTTGCCCTTGGAAGCGCACCTTGTCCGTGGCGAGCACCGCCTGTGTGTCGTACGACAGCGTCGGCATCCAGGCCAAGTTGCGGCTGGCCATCATCTCGCCGGTGAGGACGAGCCGGACACCCGGGATGTCCCAGGCCTTGCTGGCATCGATCGACCGGATGCGGGCGTGGGCCAGCGGGCTGCGCAGGATCTCCATGTGGAGCATCCCGGGCAGAACGATGTCGTCGATGTAGTTGCCCTTGCCCCGGATGAAGCGGTTGTCCTCGACCCGCTTCCGGCTCGAGCCCAAGCCACCGATCTTGATCTCGTCGAGCGCCTGGCTCACTGGTGCACCATCCACGTCGCAGCAAGCCCGAAGTCGACGCCCGGCAAGGTGGCACCAGTGAGCCGTCCGCCGCTTCGCGGCGGACGTTGCGCCGTCACATTGCGCTCGCTTCGCTCGCTCATGCGGTGCACCATCCACGTCGCAGCAAGCCCGAAGTCGACGCCCGGCAAGGTGGCACCAGTGAGCCGTCCGCCGCTTCGCGGCGGACGTTGCGCCGTCACATTGCGCTCGCTTCGCTCGCTCATGTGGTGCAC
>DATBGZ010000046.1:0-37813 GCA_036557785.1 Micromonosporaceae bacterium | reverse complement strand
CCCCCCCCCCCCCCCCCCACCCCTGCACTGCCCCCGTCCTAACGCGGCTCAGTCGTCGTCGTGGCGTTCTCGCGGGTATAGACGGTCGTCGGTGTGTATGCGAGCACCTTCTGGACCAACTGGATGCCCGGCCACGCGGCGTGGTAGAAGCCATTGGTGAGCGTGGCGGTGACGCGGCTGCCATCGGTGAGGACGACCTCGACCCGCTCGGTCCCGGCGGGGCTGTGCCCGTACACGAGACCGTGTCGCAACGAGGGGTTGTAGAGCACGATGCTTAGCTCACCGGCCTGCTGGCTGAACGGAACTCCGGGGAACCACGCATCGAGGCCGGCGAGGCATTCGATGATCGCCTGATCGGTCGCGTAGACCAGGTCGGGCAGCGCCTCGTCGGTGAAGAGCAGGGTGGGTTCCTGTGCCCGTTGCGCCGCGGTGAGATCCGGGGCGTTGCGCAGCATGTCCTGGATGCGACCGGGGCAGGACCGTTGCAGCGACTCGACACTCGCCGGGGCCACCGTGGCCGGAGCGTTGACGTACGTTCCCGCCACCGTACCGATCACGACCTGGGCGTCAGCGAGCCGACCCTGGGAGTCGGCGTACCCGAAGTACCCGCCACCCAGCTTCGCGTGCACCACCGTGCCGGAGGCGAGTCGCAGATCTACCTGGGTCACGCCGGAGCGCGCCGGACCGACCAGGTACGACAGCGTGTTCGGGCTCGAGCCGGGGCCGGTGACGGCGTACTCGTACCCGCCCGAGATCTCGTTGACGGGACCGAATACGTTGGAGCCCGCGCTCGAGACCCGGACCGTGCCATCGGAGGCGCGCAGGCACACGATGCTGGCCAGCCCCGTGGCATAGACACGAACGCCAGGAGTGCCATCGGCGAGGCTGAGGACCAGCGGCGGCAGGTCCCGCGTCAGGCGGTTGGCCTGGCGGAACTCGTCCCAGTCGGAGGTGCGCCAACTGGCGCGGCAGCCGGCGTCGAACGCGGCCCGGTCCCGCTGTACCGCGGCGGCACGTTCGGCGGCCGCGCGCTGGCCGGCGAGATGCGCCCCGGTCACGACACCGGCCGTCACGGCCCCGACGGTGAGGACACCCGCCGCTGCTGCGGCCAGGGCACGTCCACGACGACGTCGCGCCAGCCCGCGCTCGATCGCGGCGAGTGGAACAGCGAGCTCATCGTCGGCGAAGACCGCCCGGATCTCGTCCGCGAGCAGCTCGCTCAGGTCGCTCATGGCAGGATCTCCCTCGTCGTCGATGCGCCGATGGCCGGGTCCGCAAGCCCCGCCGGACTGGTCCGCTGGGACCGCAACGCGATCAGGGCGCGGTGCAGGTGGACGTGCACGGTCGCGGTCGAGATGCCCAGCAACCGCCCGGTCTCCTCGGCCGAGAGGTCCGCGATCAGCCGCAGGGCGACGACCTCGCGTTGCCGTCGGGGCAGGGCCAGCACGAGCCGCCGAAGGTCGCTGGGCAGGCAGCGGTCAGCGGAGGTGCCGACCTCCGGTCGCTCCGGCGGGTCGCGCCTGTCCTCGCGTCGGCGGCGGCGCCAGACCGAGCGATGGAAGTTCATCGCCGTGATGACGACCCAACCGGCCGGGTTCGCCTGTTGCTGAAGCCGTCGCCAGCGGGCCAGCGCGCGCGTGTACGCCTCCGCCACCGCGTCCTCGGCGTCCGCACGGCTCCCGGTGGCCGCGAATACCGTCCGGAACACCCGGTCCTTGCTCGCCAGGTAGAACTCGGCGAAGTCGTTCATCACGCTCCCGTCAACCCGCTCGGCTCACCGTGATGACTCCTGGACGGCCGGCGGCCTTTACCCCCGCAGGGCCTGGGGTGGGGATAGCCCCACCCCAGATGTGGGGGCTGACCGGCTGCCGTCTGCCCGAGCGGCTGCCTAGCGTGCTTGAGAGTGCCTCGCCATGCGCCCGCGCCGCAGCCCCTGAGCCGTCTCAGGGGCGCGGCTCAGGCGGATCTCAGCAACAGACCCGGATGGAGGCACCGGCCACGTCAATGACGATGGAGCCGACCGATCAGCAGCACGAAGGGGCCCGGGAGTGGCAATGACAGTTGGAACATCGTCCCCGGTCGCGGCCAGGGCCGCGGGGGTATGGAAGGTGTACGGGACCGGCGAGGCGCAGGTGACCGCGCTGCGCGGGGTCGACCTCGATGTCGAGCGAGCCCGTTTCACCGCCATCATGGGGCCCTCGGGCTCCGGCAAATCGACGCTGATGCACTGCCTGGCCGGGCTCGACACGACGACGCGGGGCGAGGTGTTCGTCGGCGCACGGCGCATCACGGGGCTCGGCGATGCCGGCCTGACCCGACTGCGCCGGGAGAAGGTGGGGTTCGTCTTCCAGCAGTTCAACCTGCTGCCGACGTTGAGCGCCGAGGAGAACATCCTGCTGCCCCTGGCGATTGCGGGTCGCCGGCCGGACCCCGTGTGGTTCGACACGGTCGTCGACACGGTGGGTCTGCGGGACCGGCTCGACCACCGCCCGGCGCAGCTCTCCGGCGGACAGCAGCAGCGCGTCGCCTGCGCTCGGGCCATGATCGCCAAGCCGGACATCATCTTCGCCGATGAACCCACCGGCAACCTCGACTCACGCTCGGGCGCCGACGTGCTGGACTTCCTGCGTCGCTCCGTACGCGAGCACGAGCAGACCATCGTGATGGTCACCCACGACCCGAACGCCGCCTCCCACGCCGATCGGGTGGTCTTCCTCGCCGACGGGCAGGTCGTCACCGAACTGGTCGCACCGACCCCCGAGAGTGTGCTCGACACGATGAAGCGGATCGACACCTTCGCCCCCGCCGATCACGATGGGACGGTCTGAGCGATGCTTCGCGCGACCCTGCGCAGCCTCCTTTCGCGCAAGCTGCGCCTGATCCTGTCCGGCCTGGCCGTGGTGCTGGGCGTCATGTTCGTCTCGGGAGCGTTCGTCCTCACCGATACGCTCCAGCGATCGTTCCACCAGCTCTTCACCGGCATCTATTCCGGCACGGACGTGCAGGTCTCGGCCGTGTCCCGGATCACTGCCACCGGTGACGACGAACGTGTGACCGCCACCATCCCCGCCTCCGTCGTGGACGCGATCAAGGCTGTCGATGGCGTGTCGGCCGCGACGGGCGAGGTCGGCGCCGGCGGCGCGCAGGTCGTGGGCTCAACCGGCAAGATCGTGGGATCGTTCGGCCCACCACAGTTCGGCGTCGACTGGCCATCGATGACATCCGCACAGTTGCGCGAGGGCCGCGGGCCGAGCGCCGACAACGAGATCGCGATCAACGCGGCGCTCGCCCACGACGCGGGCGTCCAGGTTGGCCAGCAGGTCAAGGTACTCACGCCGGTCCTGCGCGAGCCGACCGACTTCACGCTCGTCGGTGTGTTCGGGTTCGAGGGCGGTCGCGACTCGTACAGTGGCGCGTCGATGGTCGCCTTTACGCTGCCGGAGGCGCAGCGGGTCATGCTGAACGCGCCCGGTGAGTTCTCCACGGTGGACGTGAAGGCGGCGCCGGGCGTCTCCGATGACACGCTGCGTGATCGGGTCGCCGCCGCCGTCGGCGAGGGGTACACGGTCAAGACGGGGCAACAGCTGACCGACGAGAGCACCGACACCTTCCGGACGGCGCTGAGCTTCTTCAACAACATCCTCATCGGCTTCGCCGCGGTGGCGTTGTTCGTGGCGGTCTTCCTGGTCCTCAACACCTTCTCGATCATCGTGGCGCAACGCACCGCCGAGTTGGCGCTCATGCGTGCCCTGGGCGCGCGCCGCCGCCAGGTGATCGGCTCGGTGCTCACCGAGTCCGTGGTGATCGGACTCGTCTCGGCGGTGCTGGGGCTCGGTCTCGGCGTGGGTGTCGGGGCTCTGCTCGCCCACCTCTTCGGGTCGTACGTCGGTGGCCTCACGCTGGCCGGGATCGGGGTCCCCGCAGCTGCGGTGGTCAGCGCGTTCGTGGTCGGCGTCGGGGTGACCATGGTGGCGGCGCTGCTGCCGGCGTTCCGAGCGGCCCGCATCGCGCCGGTGGCGGCGATGCGCGAGTCGCAGACGCAAGACCGGCCACTGACCCGGCTCGCCGTCAGCGGCGGAGCACTGCTGGCCGTCGGCGCGGCCCTGCTCGCCCTCGGCCTCAGCGGTACAGCCGGTGGCAATACGCTGCTGACAATCCTCGGCGGCATCCTGCTCGCCTTCATCGGCGTGGCGCTGCTGACACCGCTGATCGCCCGCCCGGTCGCGGGCCTCATCGGCCGGCTGTTCGCGTGGTCGGTCCCGGGCAAGCTCGGTCGCCTCAACAGCGGGCGCAACCCGCGCCGTACCGCGATCACCGCGGCGGCACTGATGATCGGGATCGCGCTCGTCACGGGCATCTACACGATCGAGGAGTCGGCGAAGAAGGCCGTGACCAAGGCCGTGGACACCCAGGCCCAGCTCGACCTGCTCGTCTACGACCCGTCCAACCAGGGGGCGACCTTCGATCCGTCCATTGTGGAGCAGATCGCGGCCCTGCCCGGAGTCGCGGCATCGTCGGCCGCGTACGAGGACGAGGCCGTGGTCAACGGCGAGCACACGTTCGTCGTGGCGGTGAGCGACGCCGCGGCGGCGGTGTCGATGTTCTCGCTGACGCCGCAGGCCGGTCGCATCGACTCGGTCAACGACGGGCAGGTGATCGTCGACGCCCAGACCGCGGCCGACGACAACCTGCATCTCGGCGACCCGGTCACCGTGCAACTGGTCAAGGGAGACCCGCTCCGCTTGACGCTGAGCGGCATCTACGCCAAGAGCGACGTCGTCGACGGGTACCTGATCCCGCCCAGCGCCACGGCGAACTTCCACACGAACGCGCCCGACCTGGACTTCATCCGGGTGCGGGACGGGGTGTCGGTCGACACGGTGAAGTCACAGATCGATGCCATTCTCGCCAACACGCCCCAGGCCACGGTCGTGGATCGTCAGGAGTACCTCGACGCGAACTTCGCGCAGGTCAACCAGGTGCTGCAGATGATCCAGATCCTGCTGGCGCTCGCAATGATCATCGCAGTGCTCGGCGTGGTCAACACGCTGGCGCTGTCGGTCCTCGAGCGCACCCGGGAGCTGGGCCTGCTGCGGGCGGTCGGCCTGGGCAAGTGGCAGACCGTGCGCATGGTCACCGTGGAGGCGGTCGTGATCTCGCTCTTCGGGGCAGTGCTGGGCCTGGGGGTAGGCGTCGGGCTCGGCGCCGCGGTGGTCCGGGCGCTGCGCGACCAGGGCATCACCGAGTTCGCGCTGCCCTGGAGCCAGATGATCACCTATCTCGTGCTCGCTGGCCTGGTGGGCGTGGTCGCGGCCGTGGCGCCCGCGATCCGCGCCGCCTCGGTCAACGTGCTGCGCGCCATCGCTTACGAGTAGGGGCGGGGGGACGGAAGGGCACCGTGACGGCCGTAACGGTTGTGCACGGTGCCCTTCCACACGTCGGGGCTAGGGTCAGGCACATGCGCGTGGTATCGCTGCTGCCGTCGGCGACCGAGATCGCCTACGCACTCGGTCTGGGCGACGAGCTGGTCGGGGTGACGTTCGAGTGTGACGAACCACCCCACGCACGAACCGACAAGACGGTCGTGGTCGGCGGCCGTGACACCCGGGGTATGACCGCGGCCGAGATCGACGCCTACGTCAAGGACCAGCTCGGCCGAGGCGGCGAGCTCTACACGCTGCACGCCGACGCGCTCGCCACGCTGCGGCCGGATCTGATCCTGACCCAGGATCTGTGCCGCGTCTGCGCGCTGCCCTCCGGTCACGTCACCGAGGCGCTGTCCTACCTGGGCTGCCGGGCGGACGTCCTCTCCCTCGACCCACACACGCTCGACGAGGTCCTCGACACCATCCTCGCCGTCGGCGACCGGGCCGGCGTCGCGGAGCGGGCGCACGCGCTGGTCGACCGGCTGCGCGCCCGGCTCGCCGCGGTCGCCACCGCCGTCGCCGGCCGGCCGCGGCCCCGCGTCGCGGTGGTGGAGTGGGTCGACCCCCCCTTCACGGCCGGGCACTGGGTGCCCGATCTGGTGAGCGCGGCGGGCGGCGAACCGGTCGCCGCGCGCCCCGGTGCCCGCTCGATACAGTCCACATGGGACGAATTCGTCGATGCACGGCCCGACGTCGTCATCGTGGCACCGTGTGGCTTTCATCTCGATGGCGCGGCTGACCAGGCGCGCACCGTGGCCGAGCACCTGCCCGGGGTGCCGGTCTGGGCCGTCGACGGCGATGGGCTCGTCGTGCGGCCCGGACCGCGGCTGGTCGACGGGGTCGAGACCATCGCGGCCATCCTGCACCCGGGCGCGCTCGGCACGCCACCCGCGGCCGCCGCAGCCCGCGTCGCTTGAGGCACCCTTGGTACGGTGGTCGGATGCTCGCCTCCGCCCCGGCCATCGCGTTCGTACCGTCGACCGACCTCGATCGGTCGCGACTGTTCTCCGTGGACGTTCTCGGCCTTGCGCCGACCGAGACGACGCCGTTCGGGAGGCACGAGGGGATGGACCAGGACGGCGCCGGGGTCTGGCGCACGCCGGCCGGCGACCAGGTCGCCTGGTTTCGGGACCCGGACGGCAACACGCTCTGGATGACCCAGTTCGCGGCGTGAGGCCCGGGACGCGCAACTCCTGCGCCCCGGCGGCAGAGACCCGGTACGGGCCGGCGGCGTTATCGGTGCACGCTCCTGCGGGGAGGCGTTGGATGGGCTGATGGCGAAAACCCAGGACCGCTTGGAGCCGTACCGGCACAAGCGCGACTTCGCCCGCACGCCCGAACCCTCGCCCGAACCCTCGCCCGAGCCCTCGGCCGAGCCTGAGGCTGAGGCTGAGCCGGGGCGCGCTGGCCGGCCGTCCACGCGACGCCGGTTCGTCGTGCAGCGGCACCGGGCGCGGCGGTTGCACTACGACTTCCGGCTGGAGGTCGACGGGGTGCTCGTGAGCTGGGCCGTCCCCAAGGGACCGACGCTCGACCCGAAGGTACGGCGCATCGCGATCCGTACCGAGGACCACCCGCTGGAGTACTACGACTTCGAGGGCGTGATCCCCGCGGGCGAGTACGGCGGCGGTGACGTGATCGTCTGGGATCACGGCACCTGGGTACCCGCCGAGCGGACCGACGCGGCGAAGGCACTCGCCGCGGGAGAGCTGCACTTCGACCTGTCCGGCACGAAGCTGCGGGGCCGGTTCGTGCTCGTACGGACCGGCTCCGACGGGGGCGGACGCGACCAGGACGCCCGGGATTCACGCCCAGGATCCAGCGACCAGAACCAGTGGCTGCTGCTCCACAAGCGCGACGAGTTCGCGGTCGAGGGCTGGGACGCGGAGGAGCACCCTCGCTCGGCCCTCAGTGGACGGACCAGCGACGAGGTGCGCGACGACCCCGATCGGCTCTGGCGCGGCGACCTGCCGGCCCAGAGTGCCTCCGTCGGCCTGAAGCCATCCACCTGGGACAGTGCCACAGCCGATGAGCTCTCCCAGCTCGACGACCTGGGCAGCGATGGGCGTTGGGAGATCTTCGGGCGCGAACTGCGGGTCACGCACCTCGACAAGCAACTGTTCCCGGCCCGCCGGGGCGAGCGGCCAGTCACCAAACGGGACCTGCTGCGCTACGCCGCCCAGATCGCGCCGGTGCTCGGGCCGTACCTGTCCCGCCGCGCGCTGAACCTGCACCGCTATCCCGACGGCGCCGAAGGGAAGGGATTCTGGCAGCGGGACCTGCCCGACCACGCCCCCGGCTGGCTACCGCGGTGGCAGCACGAGGGCACAGACCAGCTCGTCGTCGATGAACCCGCGGCCCTGGTCTGGGCAGCGAACTTCGGCGCGCTCGAGTGGCACGCCTGGACCTCGCCGGTCGACCATCCGGACGAGCCCAGCTACGCCCTCATCGACATCGACCCCGGGCCGGGCAACAGCTGGGCGGATGTGCTCACCCTGGCCCGGCTGCACCGCACGGCCATCGAGCACCTCGGGATCGTGGCACGACCGAAGCTCACCGGAGGGCGGGGCATCCAGATCTGGGTGCCGGTCGGTCCCGGCGTGCCGTTCCGCACCACGCGTGCCTGGGTGGAGGGGCTGTCGAAGGCGATCGCCCAGGTCGTCCCGGACCTGGTGAGCTGGCAGTGGCAGAAACGCGAACGCGGGGGCCTGGCCCGGCTGGACTACACCCAGAACGCGATCAACAAGACACTCGTCGCGCCGTACAGTCCCCGCGCGGCCGCCGGCGCACCGGTCTCGGCACCCATCGACTGGAGCGAACTCGACGAGCCATCGCTGCGACCGGACGGCTTCACCATCCGTACCATCCTCGCCCGGCTCGACGATCGTGGAGACCTCTTCGCGGCGATCCTCCACTCTGGACAGTCGCTGCCTGTGCTGGACTGAGTTGCGCACTCGCGTTTCAGCCCACCTCTTCGCGTTCGCCGGCGGGAGCGCTCGATCTGATTCGTTCGATGATCGATGAGGTGGAGCGGTCGGGCAGATAGTCGAGGATGCGAACGTCTCCGCCGAGTCCCCGCACCGCGTCGGCCTCCGGCACCAGGTCCGCGTGGTAGTCGCCGCCCTTGACATAGACGTCGGGCCGTATCTCGTTGATGAGCCGCACCGGGGAGTCCTCGTCGAAGACCACCACGTGGTCGACACACGACAGGGCGGTGAGTACGGCCGACCGGTCATCGATGCCGTTCACCGGCCGGCCCGGTCCCTTGAGCCGCGCGACGCTGGCGTCCGAGTTGAGTCCGACCACGAGCAGGTCGCCGAGCTCGCGCGCTTGACGGAGGAAGCCCACGTGGCCATGGTGCAGCACATCGAAGCAGCCGTTGGTGAAGACCAGCCGGGCACCGCGGGAACGGGCCGCGTGGATTCGCGCGAGCACCTCGTCGCGATCATCGCCGGGCATCGACGGCATTCCCAGCTCTGTGAGCAGCGAGTCCACCTGGGTCACGCAGGTGCGCGGGCCCCGGATCGACGCGTCGGCGGCGAGCTGAGCGAGCGTGGCGGCATCGTCAAGCCCCGCCCCGCTGGCCAGCGCGAGCGTGATCGCGGCGAGGTAGGCATCGCCGGCACCGACCGCGTGGCTCTCCGGGGCCTGCCGGGTCGAGGTGCGCACCGGTGACGCGTGCCGGCCCAGGACCAGCGCGCCGTCCAGGTCGAGTGTCACGGCCGAGACGGTCGCACCGCTGCGATCGAGGATCAGCTCGGCATGATGCTCGATGGTGGAGAGCCGGCCGTCGCCGGCGTGGAGATCATCGGCACGGATGTCGCCGGCATGGATCAGGTCCGCCGCCTCGGCGAAGCTCGGTTTGACCAGGTCGGGCCGGGCGTCACGCCACCGGCCGAGATGGTGCGCGTCGACGGCCAGAAATGGCAGGGATTCACGTCCCCGCTTCAGCCACGCCAGGAAGCCTTCGCTGAGCCCGCCCATCGCGTAGTCGCACACCACCACGGCCACCGCCGCCCCATCGACGGCTGCCTCCGCGAACGCGATGACGTCCTGCGCCGTGGCGGACGACGCGCGGCCGACCGCGGTGTCGACCCGGAGCACGATCTGGCCCCCCGCGATCACCCGTCGCTTCACCGCCGTCGTGGCGCCCGACGAGACGATGGGGTCGACATCCACTCCGGCCTCGCCCAGGCAGCCACGAAGCCAGGCGCCGTCGGCGTCGTCGCCGATCGGGGCGACCAGCAGCGGCCGACCACCGAGTGCGGCGATGTTGACCGCGGCGTTCGCCGCCCCGCCGGGCGCACGCTCGACACGGCCGAGGCCGAGCACGGGAATCGGCGCCTCCCGGGAGAGGCGTTCCGGCTCGCCGTACCACCACTCGTCGATGAAGGAGTCTCCGACCACGACGACGCGTGACTCTTGCCATCCAGCCACCAGGTCGGCCAGCCGCCGTCGATCGTTCACGTGCGCCATGTTGGTGCAGCTACCCGGCACGCGCTGGGCAAAACCGTCGCGAGTTGTCGTAGCCAGGTTTCGCCCGTCACCGGCACGGGTAGCGAACTGACAAGGGGGACGATGCGCGACATACCTGATGTTCACCGCATCGCGGTTCTGCGGGCCAACGCGCTGGGTGACTTCATCGTGGCATTGCCCGCGCTCGAGTCGCTTCGGGCTGCGTATCCGAACGCCGAACTGGTGCTGATGGGGGCACCGTGGCACGAGGAGACACTGCGCGATCGGCCCGGACCCGTCGACCGGGTCGTCGTCGTCCCCGCGTGCGCCGGCATCAGGGAGCCGGTGCCAGCCGACCCGATGCCGGCCGATCAACTTCCGGCGTTTCTCCAGACGGCTCGCGCGGAGAGGTTCGACGTGGCGCTGCAGATGCACGGTGGCGGCGGCAACAGCAACCCGATCGTCTCAAGCCTGGGCGCACGCGTCACGGCCGGCCTGCAGGCCGCGCACGCCCCGCCGCTGGACCGGAACCTGCCCTACGACTTCTACCAGCCGGAGGTCTTCCGGTACCTGGAAGTGGCGGAGCTCGTCGGTGCGCCCGCTGTGACGTACCGGCCGCGGTTCGCGCTCTGCGACGCGGACCGGCAGGAGGCCGCACGGGTCGCCCCGCCGGGCCGGGCCGGCCGCGTGGTGCTCCACCCCGGCGCCAACGATCCACGGCGACGGTGGCCGGCGGAGCACTTCGCCTCGCTCGCACGCGTCCTGGTCCAGCAGGGCATGGACGTCGTGGTGACCGGCACGTCGGGTGAGCGCGAGCTCGTGGGTCAGGTGTGCGGGGCAGCCGGACCGGACGTACGGCCCCTGGTCGGACGGCTGACGCTGGGTGGGCTCGCGGCGCTCCTGGCCCGCGCCACCGTGGTCGTGTCGAACGACACCGGTGCCCTGCACCTGGCCGCTGCTGTGGACACCCCGGTCGTGGGACTCTTCTGGGTCGGCAACGTGATCACCTTCGCCCAACCGGACCGGCGCGCGTACCGGCCGCTCATCTCCTGGCGGATCCACTGTCCGCGATGCGGCGCCGACTCCACGAAGGAGCTCTACCCCAGCCGCGGCGCCGAATCCGGCTGCACGCACCGCGACTCGTTCCTCGCCGACATACCGGTGGCGGAGGTCGTCGGCGAGGTCGAGCAGCTCATCCGGACGGCCGCGGCATGACCGCGAGGGTGAACCGCGGTGTCGTGCGGCCGCCAGGCGCAGCGGAGATCGACACGGTGGCGGGGCGTCCGATCGCGCTCGGCGAGCCGGTCGAGTTCGGGCAGGCCCGGCCCGTCGACGTGCTGATCCCCACCCGCAACCGACCCACCGAGCTGGTGGCGACCCTGGCGGGTCTGGCGGCGCAGGCCGAGCACCCCTCGTTCGGCGTGATGGTGAGCGACCAGTCCGATGGCGACCCACCATGGCGCCATCCGGCCGTGGCGTCCATGGTGAGAGCGCTGCGCCATCAGAGCCGGCCGGTCCTGCTCGCGCAGAACCTGCCCCGCCGTGGCATGGCCCACCAGCGCGCGTTCCTGCTCGCCCACTCCCGTGCCCGATACGTCCTCAACCTCGACGACGACGTCTGGCTCGCGCCCGGGAGCCTCGCCCGCCTCTATCGCGCGATCGACGAGCTCGGCTGCGGCTTCGTCGGCAACGCCGTACACGGTCTGTCCTATGTGGATGACGAGCGGCCGGAGGAACAGGGCGCGTTCGAACAGTGGACCGGACCGGTGACCCCGGAGGATCTGCGGCCCGGCGACGAGCGATGGCGCCGGCACCATGTCCATAGCGCGGCCAACCTCCTGCATGTCACGGCGCGACTGCGCCTGCCCCCGCACGAGTGGCGAGCCTACAAGATCGCATGGATCGGCGCCTGCGTGCTCTACGACCGCCAGAAGCTGTCCGACTGCGGCGGCTTCGACTTCTGGCGCGGTCTGCCGCCGTCGCACGCGGGCGAGGATGTGGCCGCGCAGCTCGCCGTGATGCGACGTTTCGGCGGCGCCGGCATCGTGCCCAGCGGCGCCTTCCACCTGGAGAGCCAGACGACGATCGAGGACCGAAGCGTCCAGTGCTATCCGGCAACGCGGACGGCCAGTGAAGGGGGACCTGGATGAACGAGTCACCAACTGTCGTTGGGATCAACCGCACGCAGGATGGGTCGATCGCCATCGTCGGTGGACGCGGCGCGGCGTTCAGCGTGCAGAAGGAGCGGTTCAGCCGGCGCAAGCACCACTGGGGGCGCCTGGGCGACCTGCCCAAGCATTACCTTCCGCACCTGCCGCAGCTCTCCGGCCCCATCGACCTTGTCGTCGAGGGGTACTCCTCCGACGCGGAGATCGAGAACGTCGAGGCCTATCGAGCCGAACTGCTGGCGCACCTGGACCTCGCCGGTGCCCAGCTCGCGCTCGTCTCCCACCATCTCAGCCATCTGTACAGCGCGTTCTATCCATCACCGTTCGAACGAGCGGCGGGGCTCGTCATCGACGCCCAGGGCAGTCGGCTGCGGGACCTCACGGAGGCGGTCGACCTGCCCGCCGGCACGCCCGGGGACCTGCTCGAGATCAGCTCCTTCTACCGGTGCGAACGCGGCCGGGTCCAGTGCCTGGCCAAGCAACTGTGGAGCGGGGACTGGAGCCGCCCCGCCGGCCTGGGCTGCTTCTACTCCCTGCTGACCAAGATGTTGTGGCCCACGGGCGAGGGCAACGAAGGCAAGGTGATGGGGCTGGCACCCTACGGCGACCCGGACGCGGACGGCCTGCCGGACCTGGACGTTCGCGGCCACGAGGTGCACATCCCGCAGGCGTGGCTGCGCCGGTTCGGCGAGCAGGAGCGGTACCGATACTTCGTCGACGGCGGCGGCGATCTCCAGGACTGTGCCAACCTCGCCGCTGCTGGACAACGGGCCTTCGAGAACGCCCTGCTGCGCCTCGTCGCATGGCTGCATGACCGGACCGGGGAGGAGGACCTCGTCTTCGCCGGTGGCGTGGCGTTGAACTGCTCGGCGAACGGCCGGATCCTTCGCGAGTCGCCCTTCACCGGGGTCTTCATCCCGCCGAGCCCGCATGACGGCGGCACGGCGCTCGGATGCGCCCTCTATGGCCTGGTGGACCTGCTGGGCCAGCGCAGCGACTTTCGGTGGGAGAACGACTTCCTGGGCCCGGAACCGGACCCGGCTCAGATCGACGCGGCGGTACGGCAGCTCAACGGTGAGTACCTGGTGCAGCGACCGGATGACCTCGCCGCCGCCATGGTCGACCTGCTCGCCGCCGGACGCGTCGTGGCGCTGCATCACGGTCGCAGCGAGTCCGGCCCTCGCGCCCTGGGCAACCGCAGCATCCTCGCCGATCCCCGGGTGGCGCAGATGCGCGACTACATCAACTTCAAGGTCAAGGGGCGGGAATGGTTCCGGCCGCTCGCCCCACTCGTGCTCGCCGACCACGCGGCCCGGATCTTCGAGGTCGACCGTCCGGCGCCCTTCATGCAGTACGCCGCCCAAGTCAACGAACCGTTCCGGGACCAGTTGCCCGGCATCACTCACGTGGACGACAGTGCGCGGTTGCAGAGCGTCGAGGCCGCCAACACCCCGTTCCTGCACAGCCTGTTGACCGCGTGGTACGGCCGGACCGGCTGCCCGGTGCTCATCAATACGTCGCTCAATGGCCCGGGCGACCCGCTCGTGGAGACGCCGGACCAGGCGATCGACTGCCTTCACCGGACGGGACTGCACGCGCTGGCGATACCGCCGTGGCTCATCCGAAAGCGGGATGAGCCACCGGTGCCGGGTCAGAGCTGGAGCCCGCAGATCTGAGCGCCGCAACGGCGGGGCGGCAAGGGCGGTTCAGGCGACCATGAGACCACGAAGCAGCGCGATGCCTCGGGAGAGCTGTCGCGAGACGTGCATCTGGGAAATACCGAGCTTGTCGCCGATCTGGCTCTGCGACATCTCCTCGACGAAGCGCAGGGTCAGCATCGTGCGCATCCGCTCCGGCAGCACCGACCACGCCCGGTGCAGGGCATCGCGATCCGCGATCGCCTCGAGGTCCTTGTCAACAGATCCGACGACCTCGCTCAGCCCGGCGAGATCGTCGTCACCGTCCCCGGGCCAGTTGAACGAGCGCATGCAGTGTACGGCCTCGCCCTCACGGGCTCGATGCACGTCCTGCTCGGATACCCGCAGGTGCTGGGCGAGATCCGCGGTGGTGGGCGAGCGCTGCAGGAGCTGGGCCAGTACCGGCTCGGCGTTGCGCACCTCCTGGTACAGCTCCTGCATCCGGCGGCTGACCTTGACCGCCCATCCCTTGTCGCGGAAGTGGCGCCTGAGCTCACCGAGGATGGTGGGGACCGCGAAGTGGCGCAGCGGGATGCCGCGGCGGGGGTCGTAACGGTCCACGGCGAGGATCAGGCCGAGCATCGCCACCTGCACCACATCATCGATGGGTTCGCCCGCATGACGGTAGCGCATCGCTTCCCGCCGTGCCGCCGGCGCGCACCGGCAGATGATGTACTCGCGCAGGCGCCGTCGGGCCGGGTCGTCCGCCGCCAATTGGCCAAGCTTGGCCAGCAGCGTGTCGAGTACCGGCCAGCCACTGTTGTCACAACCGCCCCCGCTGTCCGCCAGCACCGAAGCGTCGGCGGCCCCGCGAGCTGATCGTCCGCGCAGTCTCTCCGTCATGTCCGCTCCCAGCGCGCTACATCCCCGGCGACGGGGCACGGGCGAAGCCCCTTGGTCCGTTCCTACCTGGATAGGCCGGGGCCGGGAGGCACAACGGGCGAAACTCCCGTGGACCCAGGCAAGCCACCCGCGGGCGTCAGGCGGGCTGGGTGGCGAGGCCGCGCATGCGGACCGCCGTATAGACGGCGGCCGCCAGCGCGACGTCGGAGAGCAGCATCAGGCCGATGGCGTAGGAGTGTTCGACGCCATAGACCCAGCCCATGACCAGGGGCGGCACGAAACCGCCGAGCCCTCCGGCCGCTCCCACCAGCCCCGTCACCGAGCCGACCCGGTCGGCTGGCGCGACCCGGCCGACGAGCGCGAACACCGCACCACTCGCCGCGCCGAGCAGCGCGGCCATGCCGAGGAACGCGCCGGTGCCCACAGGAATGAGCATGGGTTGGAATGCCTGGATGATGGCGAACAGGGCAGTGCCGGTAAAGCAGTACACCAGCACGGGCACGGGGTGGAACCGGTCAGACAACCAACCACCGACCGGACGCGCGGCGACCGCGAGCACGACGAACCCCGCGGTGCGCATAGCGGCCTGGTCCGGGGTGAGGCCATAGGCGATGCGCAGATACGCCGGCAGGTAGACGCTGAAGGCCACGAAACCGCCGAAGCCGACCGCATAGAGGAAGCACAGTTGCCAGGTCACACGCAGCCGGGCCACCTCGGCGGTACGCGCCCACGCCGAGCGCGCGGCGTGCGGCCGGTCCGGTGCGTCGCGCACCAGCAGGTACGCGATTGCCGCGTAGCAGGCGAGCACGGCGGCGATGAGCAGGAACGGGGCGCTCTGTCCATAGTGGTCGGCCAGTCGCAGCGTGGTGACGTTGGCGACCGCGGTGCCGCCCATGCCGATGCCGAACACCCCGAGGGCGGCGCCACGACGCTGCGGCGCGAACCACGCGGTCACGTGCGGAACACCGACGGCGAAGGCGGTTCCCCCGATCCCCAGGAAGAACCCGCACACGATCAGGGCCGGATACGAGCGCACATAGGCCAGTGCGAGCACCGGAACGATCGTGGCGAGACTCACCGCGGGGAACATGACCCGGGCACCGAGCCGGTCGGTGAGTGCGCCGACCGGGACGCGTCCGAGCGAGCCCACGATGACGGGCACCGCGACGAGCAGGGACTGGGCCGCGAAGCCGAGGCCGAGCCGCTCCTTGATGCCCGGGCCGAGTGGGCCGAGCAGCGCCCAGGCCCAGAAGTTGAGCAGGAACCCGGCGGTGGCGAGCGCGAGGTTCAGCCGGGCGAGGCGGTCGGTGGTGCGCGGTCGGGCGACCTCGCGACCGGTGGTCCTGGTCATCAGGGCTCGTCCGTGCGGCCGGCGGAGCGCACGGCCGGTGGCATCGGCGGGCCGCCCCAGCCACGCCGGTCCGGGCGCAGGCCGGCGCGCGGGTCGCGGGAGCGGTAGACGACGTACGGGCGGGTGAGGTAGCCGACGGGAGCGCTGAACGCGTGCACGAGCCGGGTGAAGGGCCAGAACGCGAAGAGCGTGAACGCCGCGACGAGGTGCAGTTGGAACGGCAGCGGCACGCCGGCCATGAGCTCGGTGCGGGGCCGCAGCAGGAACAGCGAGCGCAGCCAGGGCGAGATCGTCTCCCGATAGTCGTAGCCATCGCCGGCCACGTTCGCCCGGACCGTCGCGAACAGGCCCAGCGCGATGACACCGCCCAGCACGACGTACATCGTCTTGTCGTTCTTCGTGGTGGCCGCGAAGACCGCGCCGGTGAGGCGGCGACGCCCGATGAGGATGCCGAGACCGACGATCGTGCACGTCCCGGCGACGGTGCCCAACGAGGCCGCCATGACGTGGTAGGTGTGTTCGTCGATGCCGACCGCCTCCGTCCACGGCTTCGGCACGAGCAGCCCACCGATGTGTCCGAAGAGGACCGCGATCATTCCGAAGTGGAACAAGGGGCTGCCCCAGCGCAGGATCGTCGCCTCGTAGATCTGTGAGGACCGGGTGGTCCAGCCGAACTTGTCGTAGCGGTAGCGCCAGATCAGCCCGCCGACCAGCACGACCATGGCCAGGTACGGGTACACGGCCCAGAGCAGGAGGTTCATCGCGCGACTCCATAGGGTTCCAGCCCCACCAGTTCCTGGGGCGGACCGGCAGCGGCGAGGCGAGCCGCGGCGAGCCGTTCCGTCGGCCGTGGCGTCCCAGGCATCATCTGCAGCACCGCCCGTACGGCTTCGTGGTACACGGATCGCTGGCTGGCGAGCGCGTCGGCGAGCAGTTCCACGCCGACGCGGTGTTCACGCAGCAGCCGCCAGCCGGCGTCGTGGTGCGCGGCGAGGTCGAGCACCGCCGGCAGGAAGTCGGGCAGCTCCTCGTCGGCCACCCGCAGGCCGGCGGACCGGTAGGCCTCAGCGGAACCGACCAGCGCCTCGCCGCGCCGGCGCGTGTCGCCCGCCGTGTACCAGGTCAGGTACAGGCAGCACCGCCGGCGCAGGTCGAACAGCTCCACATAGGACGCTTCCAGCTCCACGGGAGAGGTCCGCGCCCGGTGGTCGGCGACGTGCCCCAGGGGGCCGGCCACGTGCTCCGGCAGGCCGGGCAGCGCCGCGACGATGGTGGGCACCGCCGCGAGCACGTCGGCATCGGGGTAGCGCAGCAGCAGCGACGCGGCACGCGCGGCGACGGCCCGCCATGCCTGCCGGGTCATGATTGCTCTTCCCTCTGCCGGTCGCGCTGCGCCCGGTACGTCTCGATCTGGACCGGGACCGGCCGGCCTGAGGAGCCCCCGAACGGCCCGGGCCCGCCACCACCGACCGGGCACTCGGTGCCCAACTGCTCCAGGCTGTGCGCGTTCTCCGCGTGCGCGGCCGGGATCACGTACCGCTCCTCGTACTTGGCGATGGCGAGCAGCCGGTACATGTCCTCCAACTGCCGTCCGGTCATGCCTACGGAACTGGCGATCGTCTCGTCGGCGGGCTCACCGAGGTTGATGCGGCGCTGGTAGGAGCGCATCGCGGCGAGGCGGCCGAGCACGCCCCGCACGGGTTCGGAGTCGCCCGCGGTGAAGAGCCCGGCCAGGTATTCGACCGGGATGCGCAACGCGTCGACGGCGGCGAAGAGGTTGTTCGCGTCCTCGCCATCGTGCCCGGTGTCGCGCAGCACATCGACCACCGGCGACAGCGGCGGGATGTACCAGACCATCGGCATCGTGCGGTACTCCGGGTGCAGCGGCAACGCGACCTGGTAGCGCATGATGAGGTCCCAGATCGGGGAGCGTTGAGCGGCATCGATCCAGTCCTCCGGGATGCCGGCGGCGCGGGCCGCGGCGACGACGTCGGGGTCGTTCGGGTCCAGGAACACCGAGCGCTGAGCGCCGTAGAGGTCGGTCTCGTGCTCCACCGCGGCCGCCTTCGCGACGGCGTCGGCGTCGTAGAGCATGAGCCCGATATAGCGCAGCCGCCCGACGCAGGTCTCGGCGCAGATCGTCGGTTGCCCAAGCTCGATGCGCGGGAAGCAGAAGGTGCATTTCTCGGCCTTGCCCGTGCGGTGGTTGAAGTAGACCTTCTTGTACGGGCACCCGGTGATGCACATCCGCCAGCCTCGGCACCGGTCCTGATCGACGAGCACGATGCCGTCCTCGGCGCGCTTGTAGATGGCGCCGGAGGGGCAGGAGGCCGCGCAACTCGGGTTCAGGCAGTGCTCGCAGATGCGCGGCAGGAAGAACAGGAACGCACGCTCGTACTCCTGCCGGACCCGGTCGGAGACGCGCGCGAGCACGGGATCACCGGATGCGATCGCGTTGCCGCCGGCGAGCGAATCGTCCCAGTTGGCGGACCACGAGACCTTCGTGTCCTCGCCGGTGAGCAGCGACTTTGGCCGGGCTACGGGCATGTCGTCACCGGCCGGGGCCGAGAGCAGGTGCTCGTAGTCGTACGTCCACGGTTCGTAGTAGTCGGCCAGCGTCGGCAGCTTGGGGTTGGCGAAGATGCTCAGCAGCTTGCGCACCCGCCCACCGGCACGCAGCGTCAGCCCGCCGCGGCGGGTACGTACCCAGCCGCCCTCCCAGCGCTGCTGATCCTCATAGGTGCGCGGGTAGCCCTGACCGGGCCGGGACTCGACATTGTTGAACCAGGCGTACTCCATGCCCGACCGGTTGGTCCAGGCCTGCTTGCACGTCACCGAGCACGTGTGGCACCCGATGCACTTGTCGAGGTTCATCACCATCGCCATCTGCGACATCACTCTCATGGGGTCGCTCCGTAGACTGCGCTCGGCACTAGTACTCGACCTCCTGCGATCGGCGGCGGATCACGGTCACCTCGTCGCGCTGGTTGCCAGTCGGACCGAGGTAGTTGAAGGCGAACGAGAGCTGTGCGTACCCGCCGATGAGGTGGGTCGGCTTGATGAGCAGGCGGGTCAGTGAGTTGTGGATGCCACCGCGCCGGCCCGACGCTTCGGACTTCGGCACGTCGATGACCCGCTCCTGCGCGTGGTACATGTAGACCGTGCCCTCGGGCATCTTGTACGTGACCACGGCCCGGCACACCACGACCCCGTTGCGGTTGAGCGCCTCGATCCAGTCGTTGTCCGCCACGCCGATCTTCGCGGCGTCCACTTCGGACATCCAGATCGTCGGACCGCCGCGGGAGAGCGTGAGCATGAGCAGGTTGTCCTGGTACTCCGAGTGGATCGACCACTTCGAGTGCGGCGTGAGGTACCGCACGGTCAACTCCAACTCGCCCCGCGGCCCCAGCCGGGGTTCGCCGAACAGGCGATGCATGTCCAACGGAGGCCGGAAGATCGGCATCTGCTCACCGAACTCGGCCATCCAGTCGTGGTCCAGGTAGAGGTGCTGGCGGCCGGTGAGCGTGTGCCACGGCTTGAGGCGCTCGGTGTTGATGGTGAACGGCGAGTACCGACGCCCGCCGTGCTCACTGCCGGACCACTCCGGGCTGGTGATGACCGGTACCGGCCGGGACTGGGTGTCCGCGAACCGGACCCGCGTGCCCTCGTGCTCGGCCGCGAGGTCGGCCAGTCGCTGGCCCGTGCGGGCCTCCAGGTACTCGAAGCCCGCCGTGGCGACGCGGCCGTTGGTCGTGCCGGACAGGGCCAGGATCGCCTCGCAGGCCCGGATGTCCGTGTCCAGCCGCGGGCGCCCGTCGGCCACACCCCCGCGCACGGTTCCGTTGATGTGCCGCAGTTGTTCGATCTCTGGCCCGACGTCGACGCTCACCGCCTTGGTGGTGGTGCCGAGCCGGTCCAGCAGCGGTCCGAGCGCCGCCATCTTCTCGGCGATGGCGCCGTAGTCGCGCTCCACGATGACCAACTTCGGCATGGTGACTCCCGGCCGCGGTGCTTCGCCGGACCCCCAGTCGCGGACCACGCCATGCGGACTCCCCAGGGCATCGGCCGTGTCGTGCAGCAGCGGCGCGGCCACGACGTCCGCTCGCACGCCCAGGTGCTCTCGTGCGAGCGCGGAGAACGCCTGCGCGATGCCCTGGAACGCCCGGAAGTCGGTACGGGTCTGCCACGGCGGCGCGATCGCCGGGGTGAAGGCGTGCACGAAGGGGTGCATGTCGGTCGAGCTCAGATCGTGCTTCTCGTACCAGGTCGCGGCCGGGAGCACGATGTCGGAGAGCAGCGTCGTCGACGTCATGCGGAAGTCGAGGCTGAGCAGCAGGTCGAGCTTGCCCTCCGGGGCCTCGTCGCGCCACGTCACGTCCCGGGGCCGCTTGGTCGGCGGCGTCTGGTCCGCCCGCAGCGACGCGTCGGTGCCCAGCAGGTGGCGCAGGAAGTACTCGTTCCCCTTCGCCGACGACCCGAGCAGGTTGGCGCGCCACACGGTCAGCACCCGGGGCCAGTTCTCCGGCGCGTCCGGGTCGGTGCAGGCGAACCGTAGTCGTCCGTCCACAAGGGACTGTACCAGATGCGCCGCCGGATCCTCTGGACGGGCGGCGAGGGCCTCGTCGGCGAGGTCGAGCGGGTTGCGGTCGAACGTCGGCATCGACGGCATCCACCCCAACCGCGCCGACTGGGCCAGCAGGTCGGCGGTGTGCGCGCCGGCGAACCGGCCGTCGCCGGTGGGCGAGGCGAGCGCGCCCGCGTCGTACTGGTCGTAGCGCCACTGGTCGGTATGCAGGTACCAGAACGCCGTGCCGATCATCTGCCGCGGTGGACGGCTCCAGTCCAGTCCAAAGGCCAGGTGCGACCAACCCGTGATCGGACGGCACTTCTCCTGCCCGACGTAGTGGGCCCAGCCACCGCCGTTGACGCCCTGACAGCCCGTCAGCGTGGTCAAGGCGAGCATCGCCCGGTACGTGGCGTCGGAGTGGAACCAGTGGTTCGTCCCAGCGCCCATGAGGATCATCGACCGGCCGCCCGACCGTTCCGCGTTCGCCGCGAACTCCCGCGCGATCCGGACGACCGCGCCAGCGGGCACACCCGTGATGGGCTCCTGCCAGGCTGGGGTGTACGGCCGCTGGCCATCCTCATAGGACGATGGCCACTCGCCGGGCAGACCCGGACGGCTCACGCCGTACTGGGCCAGCAGCAGGTCGAAGACCGTGGTGACCGTACGGCCGGCGACCTGCGCGGTCGGCACGCCGCGCCGCATCGCCTCCGGCACCTCGGTGTCGAAGCGTGGCAGCAGCACCTCGGCCGGCGTGTCACCACTGTCCAGACAGGACAGTCGGGGCTCGAGGGAGCCGAGGTCGAGGTTCCACCGGCCGATCCCCTCCTGGCGGAACCGGTCACCGAGCGAGCCGTTGGGCACGGCCGCGGCCTCCGTGGCGCTGTCCCAGACCACCGGCCGAAACGCTGCCTCGGCGTCGGTGGCGCCCAACTCGGCCGCGGTGAGGAACTTGCCCGGGCGCAGGCCACCGCCGGGCGCCGGCTCGAGCGTCACGAGGTAGGGCAGGTCGGTGTAGCGGCGCACGTAGTCGGCGAAGCGCCCGACCGTACGGTCGACGAAGAACTCCTTGAGGACGACGTGGCCCATCGCCATGGCCAGCGCCCCGTCGGTGCCGGGCTGGGCGGGCAGCCAGTCATCGGCGAACTTCACATTATCGGCGTAGTCGGGGCTGACGACGACGACCTTCTGCCCCCGGTAGCGCGCCTCCGCGATCCAGTGCGCGTCGGGCGTACGGGTAACCGGGACGTTGGAGCCCCACATGATCAGGTACGTCGCGTCCCACCAGTCGCCGGACTCCGGCACGTCGGTCTGGTCGCCGAACATCTGCGGCGACGCGACCGGCAGGTCGGCGTACCAGTCGTAGAACGAGAGCATGGTGCCGCCGATCAGCGAGATGAACCGGGCCCCGACGGCATGCGAGACCATCGACATCGCCGGGATCGGCGAGAAGCCGGCCACCCGGTCCGGGCCGTACGTCTTGATCGCGTGCACATGGGCGGCGGCGATGATCTCCTGCGCCTCGTCCCAGGTGACGCGAACCAGGCCGCCCTTGCCCCGAGCCTGTTGGTAGCGGCGGCGGCGGTCGGCGTCCTGCTGGATGTCGGCCCACGCCGCGACCGGGTCACCCAGGCGAGCCTTCGCCTCCCGGTACATCTGCACCAGCACGCCACGGGCGTAGGGGTAGCGCACCCGCGTCGGCGAGTAGGTGTACCAGGAGAAGGCCGCTCCGCGCGGGCAGCCCCGCGGCTCGTACTCCGGGCGGTCGGCGCCGACCGACGGGTAGTCGGTCTGCTGCTGCTCCCACGTGATGATCCCGTCCCGGACGTAGACCTTCCACGAGCACGAGCCGGTGCAGTTGACGCCGTGCGTCGAGCGCACCACCTTGTCGTACGACCACCGGTCGCGGTAGAAGCCGTCCGCCGCTCGCCCGCCGACCTGGTAGAGCGCCCGCCCGTCCGGCGAGACCTCCGCTCGGCGCACCAACCCACCCAGGCCGAGCAGGGCCCGCCCCGCGCTGCCCGCAACGTCCGCCATCGCCCGCTTCCCTTACCCAGCGTCCAGAGTGAGCAGCGGCGCCGGCAGGTCCGCAGCCTCGGCGTGGTCGCAGCCGCATCCGCACCCGCCGTGCGCCGCCTGCTCGGATGAGCCGAGCAGCTCGTGCATGCCGCCGAGGATCCCGGCCAGGCTGACGCCGTCGGTTGCGAGCAGCAGTGGCAGGACCAGGGAGTTCTCCTTGTCCAGGTGCACCTCGACGAGCGCGGCGAGCGCACGCGCGGCCCCTGCGGCATCCACCGCGGTCCCGGCCGTTTCGAGCTCCGCGACCAGGCGGCCGATCGCCCTGTGCTCGGCGAGCATCCCCTCCACCAGCAAGCGGCCCCGGTCCTGCGCCATCGCCGGTCGGTACATCGCGGTCTCTTCGGCGGCCGCGTGCGGCAGCAGTTCCGTCCGCAGCCAGGTCACCAGCCTCTGCCGGGGCTCCCGCCACCGGGCATCGGATCCGGCCCGGGCCGCGGCCCGCACCGAAGCCACGTGTCGGGTCAGTGCGGCGGCGAGCTCGCTGTGGTGGGCCACCACCGCGTCGGCGGCTGCGTGGTCGCTGTCGGTCTGTGACATGGCGCCCTCCCCCTGGTTTTGCTGTCGTTCCGCGTTATAACGTTAGTCCTCGTGAAAACCCGGAGGATAGGGCCGACCGGTGAGACGAACGAGACACCGCAGCACCGGGCGCTCGGCACCGAGAGTCGCGCAGCGATCCTGCGTCTGGTCAGGTCTTCCGACTCTGGTCTGACCGCGGCGGACGTGGTCGACCACGTCGGCCTGCACCCGTCCACCGTGCGTGCCCACCTCGAGCAGCTCGTCGACGCGGGCCTGCTGGTGAAGGCCCGCGCGAGCCAGGGCCGGCCGGGCCGGCCCGCCTGGCGCTACCGGGCCGCGGTCCTTGAGCCGGCGCCCGGTCCATATCGGACGCTCGCGGCCGCGCTGCTGGAGCACCTGGCCGCCGAGGGTGGGACCCGCGCCGCCGAGCAGGCCGGCCAGGCGTGGGGCCGCCGCCTCGCCGGGTCGATGCGGGCAGGGGATCCTATCGATGCCGCCATGGAGGCGCTGCGGGACTTGGGTTTCAACCCGCAGCGCCAGCACCCTCCAGCCGAGAGCGCCGACCACGAGATCCACCTGCGTACCTGCCCCTTCCTCGACCTCGTGGGCCCGCAGCCGGACACGATGTGCGCGCTGCATACCGGCATGGTACGGGGACTCATGCAGGCCTCCGGCGCACCGCGCGCGCGGGCGGTGCTCGAACCATTCGCCGCGCCGAATGCCTGCGTGGTTCGGTTGCACCTGTCGCGAACCCGCCGGAGCACCCGGTGACCGGCGTCGCACGGCGCGCCGTCGGAGCGCCGCGATGACCGGACGGGGCGGGTGGCATCGTCGCGTCGGTTGGCTGCCGCTGACCTACCTGGGCGGGATCGTGGCTATCGGCTTCGCCCATCCGCTGCTGGCGCACTGGTGGTGGCTCGGCGTCCACGTGCTGCTGCTCGGCGCGGTTACCAACGCCATCCTCATCTGGAGCACGCACTTCGCGCTCGCCGTCCTCCGGGCACCGGCCCCCGCCAGCCGCCGGGGCGAGGCGCTACGGTTGGCCGCGCTCAACATCGGGATCGTCGCCGTGCTCGCCGGCGGTTCCGGGGGCCTCGCCTGGGTCGGTGTCGCCGGTGCCGTGGTGGTCTTCGCCGCGATCTGCGCCCACCTGCACTCGCTGCGGGTACGGTTGCGCGCCGCCCTGCCCGCCCCGTACGCCGGAACCGTCCATTACTACGTCGCCGCGACTGTCGCGCTGTTGACCGGGATCCCGGTCGGTGCCTGGATGCTGGTCGCCGACACCGCCGTGCGACCGCGACTGTTGCTGTTCCACGCCCACGTCAACCTGCTCGGCTGGGTGACGCTGACCGTGCTGGGAACACTGCTCACGTTGTGGCCCACGGTGCTGCGCACCCGCGTTGTCGAGGGCGCGATCGACGCCACCCGCGCCGGCCTGCCCGTGGCCGTCGCCGGTCTGGCCGTGCTCTCGGTCGCGGTCATCGTGTGGTCACCCCTGGCCGCCGTCGGCGGCCTGACACTGCTGGCCATCGCCGTGCTGGTCGTGCTCGGTCCGGCCGTACGGGCCGCCTGGCGCAAGCCGCCCACCTCGTTCGCGGCCTGGTCGATGGCGGCCGCCGCGCTCTGGCTGCTGGTGGCCCTCGGCATCGACGGCGGCGTCCTGGCCACGGCCGGCAGCCCGGAGGCCGCGGCCGACCGGTTCGACACGGTGCTCGTGCCGCTGCTGGTCGGGTTCGTGGCGCAGACCCTGATCGGTGCTCTGTCGTACCTGTTGCCGGTCGGGCTCGGCGGTGGGCCGGCGCAGGTCCGCGCGGCCGACGCGGCGCTGGATCGCCGCGGCCCGCAGCGGGTGGTGATGGCCAACCTCGCGCTGGTCGTGTTCGTGCTGCCGGTAGACGCCTACGTACGCGTCATCACATCGGTGCTCGTCCTGCTGGCGCTCGTGCAGTTCCTGATCCCCGCCGTCCGGCTCATCTGGCGCAGCGCCTGGGCCGGCCGACGGCTGCGCGGTGGTACACAGTCATGACGACGAAGGCCGTACGGAAGTTCCTGCCGCCACAGCACGGCGCGTGGGCGATGCTCCTGCTGCCGTGGCTCGCCGGGACCATCATCGCGGGCTTCCGCTGGCTCGACGTACCGCTGCTGCTGGCCTGGCTCACCGGCTACCTGGCCAGCTACTACGCGCTGCTCTCCGTGAAGACGCGCCGACCCGGCAAGGTCCGCGCCCAACTCTGGCTCTACGGCACCCCGACCGTGCTGCTCGGTGCCCTGGTCCTTGCCCTGCGGCCGCCCGTGCTCTGGTACGCCCCGGCGTACGGCCTGCTCCTCGCGGTCAACGTTGGCTATGCCGCACGTCGCGAGGACCGGGCCCTGGTCAACGACCTCGCCTCGGTGGTGCAGAGCTGCCTTATGGTCTTCGTCTGCGCCACCGTTGCCGCCGTGCCGCTGGACACGGTCGCGGTCGCCTTCGCCGCCCTGACCGCGTACTTCGTCGGCGTCGTGTTGCACGTGAAGGCCCTCATCCGGGAACGCGGCAACCCCCGCTACCGGTGGGCCTCGCTCGCCTACCATCTCGCCGCCTTTGTCGCCTCGGTCTGGTTCGGCCTCGCTCTGGCTATCGTGTTCGGCCTGCTCGCCGTGCGGGCGTGGGCGATGGCGGGGCGCAAGCTGCGACCCGGCCTCGCGGCCAGAGCGTTCAAGCCCGGGACCCTCGGCATCGTCGAGGTCATCGCATCGCTGGCACTGCTCGGCGCCCTGGTGGTCAGCTAACTCCACTGTGGACGTCGACGGCCGCGGTGCGCGATCAGTACCCGTACCCGTCGCCAGTCGAGGCCGAGGACGCTGGGCTCGCGACCGCGCCGGACACGGTTGCCGCGTGCCAGACGAAGGCTGTCCCGTTGAAGTTGTCGGTGAAGCCGTCGCCGGTTGCCTGGCCCGGTGCGTTGTCCTGGACGAACGTGTAGAGCGGCTTGTTGTCGTACATCACCTGATGGCCGCCGTCCGGCCGGGTGACGAGCGTCAGGGTGCCGGTGAGCGTGGCGTCCTTGGTCGGCGTGCTGCCATCGGCCACGGTGAGGGGAATCCAGAACGACGAGCACGGGTCGACGCACTTGATCTGTCCACCGACCTCCGCGTCGGCGAAGTAGAGCGCGTGACCGGACGCGTCCACCAGGCTCGCGCCGATGCCGGGCAAGGTCATCGTCGAGACCGTGGTACCGGACGTGCCGCCGGTCGGTCCCGTACCGCTCCCCGGTGTCGCGCTGGTGCTGGCGCAGCCGGCCAGCACCAACCCGGTCAGTACGGCAACCCCACCCAACACGGTCGTGTATCTACGCATGACATCCTCCTGTCCATTACCCCGTACTACGTGTGGCACGGGTCGAGTGGATTCATCCCGGGTATGCGATGAGTCGCACATCGGGCTGGGTCAGCTCGATGGCGGCGATGCTGGCGACGTCGATCGGCAACCCGTACCCCACGGTCGCGCTGCGATCCACCACGTGGCAGACGCCGGCGGCGTAGCGGTACCCGTTGTCGGTGACGATCGTCATCGTGTAGTCGCCCGGCTGCGGCGCATCGGTGAGCGCCACCACCATCCACGATGGCGTGCCCTGGTAGAAGACGATGTGCCCGACCACCTGTCCGCTCTCGCTGGTGACCGCGGCAGCGGTAAAGTACCGTCCACTCGCGACACTCAGGACGTCCTGGTACTGCTCAGCGAGCCGGCGTTGCGGCGCGGTCTGCCAGAGCGTGACGGCGACACCGCCGGAGACGGCGAGCAGGAGCGCCAGGCCGAGCGTGGCGAACCGGAGCACGGGCCGCCGCCACCGCATGCTGCGCCGCGCCCTCGCCCGGCGGCGTTCGCCGATGCCCCGGATGCGGTGCGCCACGGCAGCCTCGAACCCGGGCGGCGGCGGCAGCTCCGGGATCAGCAGCAGCAACCCGTCCGCGACGCGGGACAGCTCGGCCAACTCGCGCTGGCACGTCGCGCATCCGGCGACGTGCCGCAGCACGGTCGCACGCTCCTGGCCGGTGAGCGCGCCGGTGGCCACCTCGGCCAGCAGGGCACGCGCACGCTCGCAGTCAGCCGCCTCGCTCATCACTCACCTCAAGCAGGTCGCGCAGCCGGTGAAGTCCGAGCCGGATCCGCGTCTTCGCGGTACCCAAGGGGATGCCCTCCCGCTCGGCGATCTCCCGAGCCGAGAGCCCATAGACGGCGGCCAGTGTGACCGCCACGACCTGCTCCGCCGGAAGATGTGCCAACGCGTCCCGCAGGCGTTCGACGTCGGCCACCCGCTCGGGATCCGCGCTGGTCGGTCCGGCGTCGGTTCGCGCCAGCATGGTGAGCAGTACCGTCGGGTCGTAAGGCTGGTCCCGCACCAGCCGCACGGCGTCGATCGCGGCGTTGCGGGCGATCGCCAACAGCCAGCTCGCCACGCCACCCCGCCGCGGGTCGTACGCGCCCGCGAACCGCCAGGCGCGGACGAACGCCTCCTGCGCCACCTCCTCGGCCACGGCCGGCACGCCGACGACCCTCATGACCAGCCCGAAGACGCGGGCCTGGTAGCGCCGGACGAACTCCGTCGCGGCCTGCGCGTCGCCGGCAGCCATGCCCGCCACCAGGCTGTCGTCGGTGGCTCCCACACCAAGGTGTACGGCTGCGAACGCGCCGTGGATTCATCTGTGGCCGGGCTCACTCGCCCGATGTGCCCTCCGCGTGGTGCGGGTCACCGCGCCGCTTTACCCCAGTTGCGTGCAGACCCAGTCCTGCTCCGCACTCGGGAAGTAGGCCGAGACGCCGGACATCCGGTACGAGCGGATCTTGAAGCACTCGTACGTGTTGGGCGCCAGCAGGTCCCAGTCGTACGCATGGGTGTTCGGCGGCACGTTCCGTGACGATTGGCCGTCGATGATGGTGAACCCAATCTCGTCGGCGGAGTTGTCCGTCCACTCCAGATGGATCGTGCTGGTGCTCACGAACTTCGCCGTCAGGTCGGATGGCGCAGGCGGTCCCACCCCCAGAAGGGTGTTCACGCAGACCCAGTCCGCCTGCGCGGGTGGCTCGTAGGCGGAGACACCGGACGAGTTGTACGCGCGCACCTTGAAGCACGACCGGGCGTCGGGCAGCAGGCCGGACCAGTTGTAGTTGGTCGCGTTGCGGCCGACATCCTTCTCCGTGATGCCGTCGATGACGGCGAACCCGTCCTCCTCTGTGGACAGATCCGTCCACTGCAGACGGATGGTGTTCGGGCCGACCGGTGTCGCGGTGAGGTTTGCCGGTGCGCCCAGTGGCGTGGCCGCGGCCACCGCTCGCGTTCCCGTGACGTGTGGGCCCGCCGGCGCAGTCGTCGCCGCAGGGCCCGCGGTCGCGCTGCCTAGGCCGGCGATCGCGTCGGGACTGGACGGGATGGACAACGGAGGCTGGGTGCTCGTGCCGCCCCGGTGCCCGATGACCGCGATCGTCGCCACGATCGCGACGAGCACGACGGCGGCACCCGTGACGAGCAGTCCCCGACCCGCCCGCCGGCCCGAGCCGGGCCCGGCCTCGACCGGCGCCGCAGCCTGTCGCCGTGTCGGTGCGACGGGACGTCCCGGCGGGGCCAGCGCCGCGGCACGCCGGGCCGCGGCAGCGAGAACCGAACCCGACGGCCAACGCTCGCCCGGGTCCTTCGCCATCGCCCGGTGCACTACGGCGCGAACGCCGCGCGGCACGTCGGCGGGCAGCGGCGGCGGCTCGTCGTGAGCATGTCGCAGGGCGAGTTCCACCAGGCTGTCGCCGACGAACGGGAGCCGTCCGGCGAGGCACCGGTAGGCCACGATGCCCAGCGAGTAGATATCCGACCGGGCCGTCGCCGGCTGACCGTTCGCCCGCTCCGGCGCGATGTACCCAGCGGTGCCGAGCAGCGATCCGGCCGAGGTCTGCCGGGTCGCCCCGGCCGAGCGGGCTATGCCGAAGTCGGTGAGCACGACGCTGCCATCGGGGCGCAGCAACAGGTTGCCGGGCTTGACGTCGCGGTGGGTCACTCCCTTGTCGTGGGCGGCCTGCAGTGCCTCGGCGGTCTCCGCGACCAGCCGCATCGTGGCCTGGACGCTGAGGCGCCCGTCGCGGGCGAGCGCGTTCGCGAGCGACTCGCCATCGATGTACTTCATGACCAGGTACATCCCGGCCGCTGGGTCATCGCCGAAGTCGTACACCTCCACGACGCCCGGGTGGCTGATCGTGGCCATGGTCCGCGCCTCGGCACGGAACCGGTCGGCGAAGTCGGGCTCGTCCGACGGCTCCCGCAGCAGCTTGACCGCGACCGTACGCCCCAGCACCCGGTCGAAGCCCTGCCACACCTCTCCCATGCCGCCACTGGCGATGCGTTGATCGAGCCGGTACCGCCCGGCCAGCACCGTTCCAGTGCCGATCAACGCGACCCCTCCCGCACGCCAGTCTTCTGGTCGCACTGTACGTTCCGGCCGGCGACGGCGTGAACCCGGCGATCGCGATGGTGGGCTCTCCAATGGGGACGTTACGGGTGAATTGCCTGCGACGGATGCCGCGCGCGACAATCCCGGCGTGACTGTTGGATCCAAGCTGCAGATCAAGCCCGGAATGCGGGTGGTCGTGCTCAAGGCGCCCGATGGCGTCGACCTCGAACTGCCCGCCGACGTGACGATGGCGCGGGACGCCGCCGAGGCGGACGCCGTCATCGCGTTCGCCGTGGACTCGGCCGCGGTCGATGCCGTGGCGGCGCCGGCGATCCAGGCGGCGCGCGAGGACCGCCTCGCCTGGATCGCCTATCCGAAGGCCGGCCAGCTCGGTACCGACCTCAACCGGGACGTCCTGGCGCGCCTCGTCACGCGGCGCGGGGCGCAGCCCGTCCGGCAGGTCTCCATTGATGACGTCTGGTCGGCGCTGCGGTTTCGCCCGTAGCCGTTCCGGCTGGCCCACATGTTCGAGGAGCGCCAGCCGGGAAATCGTGGACCGGCAGACCCACGGGTCGAGGTGCGGCAACATAGCCCGAAAGGAGATGCACGGCCATGCTCGCCCCGACGGCCGAGCCTCAAGTAACGGGGGATTACGGATGACTACTCGACGAACAGAACGGGACGTTACATACAACGAGCCGTATCGCGGGACCCAGACCGAGGCGCCGAACACGGCGCGGCGTGCCTGGACGGCGCCGCCCGCAGCCGGGACCGCCCCGGGCACGACCAATGCCCCCGGCGCGACCATGGCCCCCGGCGCGATGGCTCCGGGCGCGTCCATGGCCCCCGGCGCGACCAGCGCCCCTGGCATGACCGCGGCCGCGGCACCCGAGCCCAGCGCGGGGCGGATGTCGTTCGCGGACCGGATCAGCGGCGGGCCGGTCTGGTCGGGCTTCATCATCGGCTTCGCGGTCTGGATCTTTCTCGAGATCGTCCTCGTCGCAGCGGGCTACACGGGCATCCGCGCCGGAGCCGGGACCACGGTGCGCACCTCTGACTGGTGGTGGTCCCTCGGCGCCGGAGTCGTCGCCCTCTTCATCGGTGGCCTCATCTCTGGCCTGGCGTCCCGCTGGCACACCATCGGAGCCGGCGCGCTGCAAGGCCTCACGGTGTGGGCGCTGACATCCGTCGCGGTCCTCGTGCTGGCATCGGTCGGCGCCGGGCTCGGCTTCGGAGCGATCAGCGACGCCGTGGGCATCAAGAACGCCGGCCTGAGTGGCACCGCGGTTCCCGCCTCGACCATCCAGACGGCACGAGACGCGGCGGGCGTCTCGATCGCCCTGCTGGCGGCCGTCGCCGCGGCCTCCGTTCTCGGCGGCATCCTCGGCGCCTTTCTCTCCGGCCGAGTCGCAGGACGCAAGGACGCACGCGCACGCCTCGCCACCACCACCCGCTGATCACGCCGTCCGGCACAGCGGCGCGCACGGCAGAGCCACCCGGCCCTGATGGCGCGCCGCTGCCGGCTGGCGGATGCACATCCCAGGCAATGGTTCGTACGGTCTCTCGGGGGCGCCGCGCGGGCGCGTGTCGTGCTCGTGCTCTCGGGCGTGTTGGCCCTCAACACCGCCGATGGCGGGATGCTGGGTGCTCTCGCCGGACAGATCGAGACGGCGTTCGGCATCGAGCACACGCGTTTCGGCATCATCGTCGCGGCCGCCTCGGCATCGGGCGCGATCGCCGCTCCCGCAGGCGGTGTACTGGCCGACCGTAGGAACCGGACCCGAATCCTCGCCGCAGCCATACTCGTGTGGGCGTTGACGATGGCACTCACCGGGTTGTCGACCGGGTACTGGTGGCTGTTCCTCTCGAGGCTGTTCCTCGGCGCCGCGGTCGCCACGGCCGGGCCCGCGGTTACATCGCTGGTGGGCGATTTCTTCCACCCGTCCGAGCGGGCTCGGGCGTACGGGGCGATTCTCACCGGGGAACTGGTCGGTGCCGGGGTCGGCCTGTTCGCCGGAGGGCTGCTGGGAACCCTGTTCTCCTGGCGGACCGCGTTCTTCGCCTTCGCGGGCGCCAGTTTGCTGCTCGCGACCGTGCTGACTCGGGCACTCAAGGAGCCGCGACGCGGGGGCGCCGGCTGGATCGCCGAGCCGGCCCCACGACGGTGGACTCCGGCCAGCGCCAGCCACCCGTCGGTCGACGCGAGCGGCCTCTTCGCCGGAGTGGGTGTCAAGCCCGCCGCTGCACGGGTCCTCCGTGATCCGGCCCAGCGGCTTTCGTTGCTGAGCACGGCCCGTTACCTGCTGTCGATTCCGTCGTTCCGGCGGCGGTGGTGGCCTCGGCGGTGGGCTACTTCTTCTTCGCCGGCCTGCGTACGTTCGTGGTCGTCTTCGCGAACCGCTATTACGGGCTGGCCGACGCGGCGCTGGCCGTACCGCTGCTCGTGATCGGCGCGGTCGCCGTGCTCGGCACCGTGACGGGCGGCCGCCTCGCCGACACGCTGCTGCGGCGAGGCTCGCATACGGCGCGGCTCGTGGTCGCCGCCGTCGGCTACCTCGTCGCCGTCATCGGGTTCGGTCCGGGTCTCCTGGTGACGGCCGTGCCGATCGCGGTCGCCTTCTTCTCGCTCGGCGCCGCTGGTCTCGCCGCGGCCAACCCGCCGCTGGATGCTGCGCGCCTGGACATCGTCCCCGGTCGACTCTGGGGTCGTGGCGAGAGCGTCCGCACGGTGACCCGGCTGGCGGCCGAGACCATCGCACCCATCGTCTTCGGTGTGACCGCCGACCATCTCGGCGGCCGTGGGGAGTCGGGCACCGGCCTACGCAACGCCTTCCTGGTCATGCTCGTACCGCTGGTCATCAATGGCGCGATGGTGGCGGCGAGCCGGCGCACCTATCCCACCGACACCGTGACCGCCACCGCCTCGGACCGGCTGGGCCGCGACTAGCGTGCTACGCCAGCGCGGCGAAGCGGCGCAGGCGCAGGCTGTTGGAGACCACGAAGACCGACGAGAACGCCATCGCGGCGCCGGCGATCATCGGGTTCAGCAGGCCCGCCGCGGCCACGGGCAGTGCGGCGACGTTGTAGGCGAAGGCCCAGAACAGGTTGCCCTTGATGGTGGCCAACGTCTTGCGGGAGAGCCGGATCGCGTCGGCGGCCGCGAGCAGGTCACCGCGCACGAGGGTCAGGTCCGCCGCCTCGATGGCGGCGTCGGTACCGGTCCCCATGGCCAGGCCCAGGTCGGCCTGGGCGAGGGCGGCCGCGTCGTTGACCCCGTCGCCAACCATGGCGACGACCCGACCCTGGCTCTGCAGCGTCGTGACGACATCGACCTTCCCGGCCGGGAGCACCCCGGCGATCACCTGGTCGATGCCAACCTCGGCCGCGATGGCACCGGCAACCACGCGGTTGTCCCCGGTGAGCAGGATCGGGGTCAGGCCGAGGGCACGCAACCGCGCGACCGCGGTGGCACTGCTGGGCTTCACCACATCGGCCACGGCGAAGACGGCCCGGGCCTGGCCGTCCCAGCCGGCAAACACGGCCGTACGGCCGGCACTCTCGGCGTCACGGCACGCGTCGGCGAGGTCGGTCGGGACCGCCAGTCCGTGCTCGGTCAGCAGTTCGGCTCGCCCCACCACGACCGTGGCGCCGTCAACGACGCCGGTGACGCCCAGCCCGCCGACGCTGGCGAAATCGGCGACGAGGGGCAACTCGCCGGCCTGGGCCGCCCCGGTGGCGATCGCCTGGGCGACCGGGTGCTCGGACGCGGCCTCGATCGCGCCGGCGAGCCGCAGCGCGCTGCTCTCGGCTGTGCCATGGACCGTTGTGACATCGACAAGACTCATCTTGCCGACGGTCACCGTCCCGGTCTTGTCCAACACGATCGTGTCGACCCGACGGGTCGACTCCAGCATCTCGGGGCCCTTGATGAGGATGCCGAGTTGGGCGCCACGGCCGGTGCCGACCAGCAGCGCGGTGGGCGTGGCCAGGCCGAGGGCGCACGGGCAGGCGATGATGAGAACGGCGACCGCCGCGGTCATCGCGGCGGCGATGCCAGCACCGGCGACGAGCCAGGCGACCAGCGTGACCAGGGACAGGCCGATGACGATGGGGACGAAGACGGCCGAGACCCGGTCCGCGAGCCGCTGCACGGCGGCCTTGCCGTTCTGGGCCTGCTCGACCAGACGCGCCATCTGCGCGAGCTGCGTGTCGGTGCCGACCCGGTCGGCCCGAACGACGAGGCGACCGCCGACGTTGACCGTGGCACCGATGACCGGGTCGCCGACGCTGACCTCGACCGGTACGGACTCGCCGGTGAGCATCGAGGCGTCCACCGCCGACGCTCCATCGTGGACAGCGCCATCGGTGGCGATCTTCTCGCCGGGACGGACCACGAACAGGTCCCCCACCGCGAGCTGGCTCGTCGCTATCCGTGTCTCGTGTCCATCGCGCAGCACCGTGACGTCCTTGGCCCCGAGCTCCAGCAACGCTCGCAGCGCCGCACCCGCCCGGCGCTTGGCACGAGCCTCGAAGTACCGGCCGGCCAGGATGAAGACGGTGACCGCCGAGGCGACCTCGAGGTAGATGCGATCGGTGGCGCCGCTGCGAGAGACCACGAGCGTGAACGGATGCGTCATGCCCGGCATGCCGGCGGTGCCGAAGAACAGCGCCCACAACGACCAGCCGAAGGTGGCCAGGGTGCCGATCGATATCAGCGTGTCCATCGTCGCGGTGCCGTGCCGCAGGTTAGCCCACGCGGCACGGTGGAACGGCGCCCCGCCATAGACCACGACCGGGGCGGCCAGCGTGAGTGAGAGCCACTGCCAGTTGGTGAACTGCCAGGCCGGCACCATGGCGAGCACCACCACCGGAACGGACAGGACGACTGACGTCCAGAGCCGGCGACGCAGCGTGGCGAGCTCGTCGGGCGGCTCAGCCGCGGCCCCGTTCCCGGCCGCGTTCGCGGCCCCGTTCCCCGCCGCGTTCTCAGCCGGGGGTGTCGCGGTGTAGCCGATCCCCGCAACGGTGGCGACGAGGTCGTCCACATCGAGGGTGACCGGATAGGTCACCGCGGCCCTCTCGGTCGCGTAGTTCACCGTGGCGCTGACCCCGTCGAGACGGTTGAGCTTCTTCTCGATCCGGGACGCGCACGAGGCGCAGGTCATGCCGCCAATGGCGAGCTCGACCAGCCGGGTCGCCGGGACCGTGGTCATGACTGCAGTTGATACCCCGCCTCGTCGACGGCGGCGGCAACGGCCGAGCGCTCCAGCGGGTCCGCGCTGCTGACCGTGACCGCGCCCGAAGCGAGGTCGACTGTCACGCCGGCGACGCCGGCCAGCTTGCCGATCTCGGTGCTCACCGCGTTGACGCAGTGCTCGCACGTCATCCCGGTCACCGTGTACGTCGTCTCCATCACGCCCTCCTCGCTATACCACCCAGGGGTATCGGGGACTCCATCGCGCAACATACCTGCCCGCGGTTCTGCCCGCCAAGGTCATCCGCCTGATCCGCACGTCACAACGGTCAGCCCCGTTTCATGAGGCGGCCCACGGCCGCCATCATCTCGGTGGTCATCTCGTCCGCCCGGCCGTCGGCGGCACCCTCGAGCATGCAGTGCCGGGCGTGGCCGTCGAGCAGCCCGAGGCCCACCTTGTCCAACGCGGCCTGGATCGCCGAAATCTGGGTGAGTACGTCAATGCAGTACCGGTCGTCCTCGACCATCTTGGCGATCCCACGGACCTGGCCCTCGATGCGGCGGATCCTGGTCAACAACTGGTCCTTCGTCGCGGTGTAGCCGCGGGTCACGGCAGCGGCGTCCGGCACGGGGTGACTGTGCGACATGGCTCCAGCGTACACACCCCCCGGGGGTATGCTACGGTTCCATTGTCAGGGGGCTGGGATGATGGCCCACGAGCACCACGAGGCAAACCCGAAACCGCACGCCGAGCACGGGATGGTCGGCTCGTTGCTGCGGCGGTTTGTCGTCTGTGCGGTGCTCACCGTGCCGATCGTGGCGCTGTCACCGATCGGCGAGGCGCTGGGCTTGCCCACGACGCGGCCGCCGTTCGGGCTGTCGGTGTTCGGCCTGATCCTCACCACCCCGGTCGTCCTGTGGGGTGGCTGGCCGTTCCTCTCCTCGGCTGCACGCTCGCTGCGCCATGGCGAGGTCACCATGATGACGCTGATCGCCACCGGCATCCTGGTCGCCTATCTGTACTCCGTGGCCGTCGTGCTGACCGGCGGGCACGACGTCTTCTTCGAAGCCGCCGCGATGCTGACCACGCTCAGCCTGCTCGGCCACTGGCTCGAGATGCGCTCGCGCATGGCGACCGGGCGGGCGGTGCAGACGCTGCTGTCATTGGCGCCGCCGACCGCACTGGTGCGCCGCGATGGCCGCGACACCGAGATACCTCTCGATGAGGTAATGGCCGGGGACCTGCTCGTGGTCCGCCCGGGCGCCAAGGTTCCGGTCGACGGCACGGTCGCCGAGGGCGATTCCTATGTAGACGAATCAATGATCTCCGGCGAACCCGTGCCAGTGGCCAAGAAGTCCGGCGACTCCGTGGTCGGTGGCACCATCAACACCACGGGTGCTTTCACCTTCACCGCCACCGCGGTCGGCGCCGACACGGCCCTGGCCCGCATCGTCGCCATGGTCCGCGATGCGCAGGCGTCGAAGGCACCCGCCCAGCGCCTGGCCGACACCGCCGGCCGGTACCTGGTCTACGTCGCCCTCGGCGCGGGCACGGTGACCTTCGTGGCGTGGCTGCTCTGGGGCGCGCACGGCGCCGGCTTCGCCATCACCACCGCGGTGTCAGCCATCGTCATCGCCTGCCCCGACGCGCTGGCCCTGGCCACCCCGACCGCGATCAGCGTCGGCGTCGGGCAGGGCGCCCGCGGTGGCGTGCTCTTCAAGAACGCCACGGCCCTGGAGGGCACGGCGCGCATCAGCACCGTGGTGTTCGACAAGACCGGCACCCTCACCGAGGGCAGGCCCGCCGTCACCGACGTGATCACCGTCGAGGGCGTCACCGAAGCCGACCTGCTCACCAGCGCAGCCCGAGCCGACCAGCCCTCGCAGCATCCGTTGGCGGCCGCGATCGTGGACGCCGCCCGATCACGGGGCATCGATGTCGTACCGCCCGAGGCCTTCGACTCGATCCCTGGCCACGGCGTACGGGCCACTGTGGACGGTCGCCGGATCCTGGTGGGAAACCTGCGGCTCATGCAACGCGAGCACATTCGCGCCGACCACCTCGCGCGACCCGCCGACGCGCTCGCCGATGACGGCAAGACGGCCATGTACGTCGCCGACGGCAGCACCGTGCTCGGCATCGTTGCCGTCGCCGACCCCATCCGTCCGACCGCGCGGGCCGCAGTCGCCGCGCTCCACGCGGCCGGGATGCGCACCGTGATGCTCACCGGCGACCAGCGCCGCACCGCCGAGGCGGTGGCCCGGCAGATCGGCCTCGAGACGGTCATCGCCGAGGTGCTCCCCGACGCCAAGGCCGGCCACATCACCCGACTCCAGCACGACGGCGCCCGGGTGGCGATGGTCGGCGACGGGGTCAACGACGCACCGGCCCTTGCCCAGGCTGACGTCGGCATCGCCATCGGCGCGGGCACCGACGTGGCGCTCGAGACCGCCGATGTCGTCCTCATCCGCGACAACCCGGGCGACGTCGGGTACGCCCTGTCCATCGCCCGGGCCGTGCGGGCGAAGATCAAGCAGAACCTGTTCTGGGCCGCCTTCTACAACCTGCTCGCGATCCCCGTAGCGGCGGGCGTCCTCTACCCAGGCCTGCGGATTCAACTCCAGCCCCAGTGGGCCGCGCTGCTCATGAGCGCATCTACCATCATCGTCACCGTCAACGCCCTGACGCTGCGCCGGCACACCCCGATGCGCTAGGGGTTTGTCCACTGTAGATCATCGACGAGCACGGTGCTACTGGCTTACTCTTGTGGCTTGCTCGGCGTGGCGTCGAACAAATGTCGTACGACTGGGTTAGCGTGTTCGGGTGGCCGTGAAGAGCAGGACCAGAGCGTCGGTGCCGGTGGCGAGTGCGCCGGTCGCCGCGCTGGCTGCGATTCCGGCCGGGCCTGGGCTGGCCGCTGCGTTGGCTGATGTCGATGTGGCGGGAGGGAGCGGGTTCGAGGCTGTGCTGGTGCTGGCGGCCCAGTTCCGGCAGGCGAACCACGAGCGCGGTCTGTTGATGGGCGCGGTGGTGCAGGTGCTGCGACGCAAGGACGCCGGGCATGGCGTCCGCGAGGGTTGGCACTCCGGTGACCTGTTGGGTTGT
>DATBGZ010000045.1:0-102746 GCA_036557785.1 Micromonosporaceae bacterium | reverse complement strand
GATCTTGGCGTTTAGGCACTGCCGGACCGCCCCGTCGCAGCCGGCCCGACTGAAGATGAACGTGATGGCGGGCAGCAGCCCCGCCGTGTCCAGCCGCTCGATGATCTGCGGCCGGCTCGGCGGGCGCTGGCGCACCGTCCGGCGGCCACCCCGGCCAGGCCGGGTGGGCGCCTTGCGGTAGGCCCACTCCTCCCGCCGGACCAGCCGGGTCAGCTCCGAGTTGACCTGGGCGTCCGCCACGAACAGGTCGTAGAGACGGCCCTCGGCGAGCACGTGCTGCCCCAGCGGCACCGGCCGGTGCTCGTCCACGATAACGGTGGTGCCCCCCTGGACCTCGGTGAGCCAGTTGCCGAACTCCTCGGCGTTGCTCACGGTCGCCGACAGGGCCACCACTTGCACCGAGTCGGCGAGGTGGATGATGACCTCTTCCCAGACCGCGCCGCGGAACCGGTCGGCGAGGTAGTGCACCTCGTCCAGCACCACGTAACCGAGGCCGGACAGGGTCGCCGACCCGGCGTAGAGCATGTTGCGCAGCACCTCGGTGGTCATCACGACCACCGGGGCGTCGCCGTTGATCGAGTTGTCGCCCGTGAGCAGGCCGACCTTCGTCGACCCGTGCGCGCGCACGAGGTCGTTGTACTTCTGGTTCGACAACGCCTTGATCGGGGTCGTGTAGAAGCACTTGCGCCCCTGGGCGAGGGCCAGGTGCACGGCGAACTCGCCGACCACGGTCTTGCCGGCGCCGGTCGGGGCGCAGACGAGCACCCCGGTGCCCTGCTCCAACGCCTCGCACGCCTCGTGCTGGAACGGATCGAGCTCGAAGGACAGCTGTGCCGCGAACTCCATCAGGCGTGGGAGTCGGGCGGCCAGGTCGGCCCGCCGGCGAGCCGCCGCGTACCGCTCGGCGGGGCTGGTCATAGACGCCAGGCTAGTCGGTTGGCACCCCGCCACGGCCGGCAGACCGTACGGCCGGGGGGCCGGGCTACACCAGGACGCGCAGGGCGCCGGGCTCCGCGGTCACGGTCAGGGGTAGCGCCCGGGTGCGCTCGCCGTCGGCGTAGCCGATGATCCCGTCGGCCTCGATCGTGACCGTGCCGGCCCGGTAGCTGGTCACCTTCGGGTGGTCCACGTGGGTGCCCTGGAACACCTTCGGGTACAGGCGCAGCAGGGTCAGCCTGCTGATCGGACCGCCGACGACCACGTCGAGCAGTCCGTCGGTGAGGTCCGCGTCGGGGCACATCCGCAGGCCACCCCCGTAGCAAGGGGCATTGCCCACCGCGACCAGGTTCGCGGCCTGCTCGAGGACCTGTCCGTCGAGGGTGACCCGGTACCGGCGGGCACGCAGACCGAGCAGCTCGACGAACGTGGCGATGTCGTAGCGGCGTCGGCCCTTGGGCCAGCGCATCGCGTTGGCGCGCTCGTTGACCAGCGCGTCGAAGCCGGCCGCGAGAACCGCGCCGAACCACTGCCGGTACCCGTCGGGCGTGCTCATCCGCGCCAGGTCGACCACTCGGCGGCGGCCCTGATCCAGCGCCTGAGCCGCCGCGTGGCCGGCCCGCGCCGGGTCGATCGGCACGCCGACCGCCCGGGCGAAGTCGTTGCCGGTGCCGGTCGGGATCACCCCGAAGCCGACGCCCGTGCCGGCGACCGCCTGGAGTCCGATGTGGACGGTGCCGTCACCACCCGCGACGACCAGCGCCGCCGCCCCGTCGCCGACCGCGTGGCGGCAGACGGCGTCCGCCTCGTCGCGACTGTTCGCATCGAGCATCTTTACCGTATGGCCGGCCGACGTCAGCGACGCGATGGCAGCGGTGACGCCGTGGCGGTGCTTGCCGCGACCCGCGGTCGGGTTGCGCAGCACCGCGACGACGCCGCTCACTCCGGTCTGCCGTCAGAAGACCCGTGCACGCCCCACGTCGGAGCGTCCACAGGGGACACCGGCTCGATCGGGGCCACCTGGTCATCATCCAGACCGGCCGTGGAGGCCCGGCGGGCACGCCGGCGGTCGTTGATGAAGGCGACCGCCACCGCCGCGAAGTAGAGCACCGCGATGCACGAAGCCAGGATCGTCATGCCGAACGGATCGGGTGTGGGTGTGACGAGCGCCGCGAAGAGGAACATCAGGAAGATCGCCGGCCGCCACCAGCCGAGCAGGCGCTTGGCGCTGACGATGCCCGCGAAGTTGAGCATCGCGACCAGCACCGGGAACTCGAAGCCGATGCCGAAGACGAGCATCACCGCGGTCACGAAGTCGAAGTACCCGGTGATGTCCAGGGTGAGCGTGAGGTT
This sequence comes from Micromonosporaceae bacterium, assembly GCA_036557785.1. Taxonomy (GTDB): domain Bacteria; phylum Actinomycetota; class Actinomycetes; order Mycobacteriales; family Micromonosporaceae; genus DATBGZ01. The sequence goes on along the minus strand of DATBGZ010000045.1, from coordinate 100,457 downwards.
GTCGGTGATGCCGAGGAAGAACCGGATGCTGCGCCGCATCAGCTCGAAGCCCAGCCACATGCCGACGAGGAAGAGCGGGGCCGCGGCGCCGGCGAAGATGTAGGCGAACTTGCGCTCGCGCTTGTGCAGGCCCGGCGCGATGAAGGCCCAGAGTTGGTACAGCCAGACCGGGGAGGAGATGGCCAGACCCAGGTAGAGCCCGATCTTGAGCTGGAGCATGAACGCGTCGAGCACCCCGGACGCGTTCATCTGGCAGGTGGCGTTGTGCGTCTTCGCGAGTTGGAAGTCGCAGTAGGGCTGGATGACGAAGGACTGCACCCGCGAGGCGAACAGGAAATAGGCGACGATCGCGGCGAGGGTGATCGCGATGCTCGATTTGAGCAGCCGGCTGCGCAGCTCGCGGATGTGCTCGATGAGGGTCATCGAGCCGTCCGCCGCGCGCTGGAAGTTCGACGGGCGCTGCTGCTTCGCCGGGCTCACGGTGACTGGCCCGGGCGCGCTACTTGTCGGTCTTGCGCGTGACCGGGTCGACGATCGGCGAGGCCTCATCGTCGCTGGTCAGCGGCTGCCGGCCCGTCTTCGGCTCCGCCTTGGCGGCCACGTCGTCCTCCATGAGACCCCGGGTCTCGGCCTTGATGATCCGCATGGAGCGGCCCAGGGAGCGGGCGAGGTCGGGCAGGCGCTTGGATCCGAAGAGCAGTAGCACGACCAGGATGATGATGACGATGTGCCACCACGAAAGACGCATCGGTCCACCTCACAGACCTCGAAGGACGCGACCCATACTACGTGCGGTCCGGGCGAAGCCGACCGGTGCCCGGCTGACGATCTGGTTACGGGCCGTCAGGGCCGACCCGTCGCCGGGCGTGCTCCCGTATCCGTTCGGCGTCGGCCTGCAGGGCCGCGAGCCGGTCCTGCGTGGCGGTCGCTCTCGCCTGGAGCCGGCGCACCGCCTCGGCCCGCCAGGAGAGCCGGCGCAGGGCTCGCCGCAGCGGGCGCTGCCGGCCGGTGAGTGACGTCACCGCGACGACCACCAGCGCGACGCCGAGCACCACCGCACTCCAGCTGACCCACGCCACTGCCGTCACAGCACCCGACCCTACCGGTGGCCGCCGCCCACGCTCTCGCTACCGGCTCTGCGGGACCGGGACCGTGCTTGGACGCTCTGGCCGTGAGGCCGGGCGGCCGTCGCCAGCCTCGACACCGTACGCGCGCAGCGCGGCCTGCGCCTCGAGCCGTACGGCCTCGACGAGTTCCGGCGGCGAGACGACGCTGACCTCGGAGCCGAGACCGAGCACGAGACGGCGGGCCCATGCCAGGTCGGAGGCGCGCAGGGAGACCAGCCACTGGTCGCCCGACTCGGCGACGATGCGCTCGCACGGGTAGTACTCGGTGATCCAACGGGCCCACCGGCCGACCCGTAGCGTCACGAGCGGATTCTCGGGGCTGGGGGTGAAGACTCCGGCGCGTACGTCGGCGGGACGGGCGTCGGGCGGCGGATTCGACGGCTCGTCCAGCTCGGTGCAGTCGTCGATGCGGTCCGCCCGGAACATCCGTACCGCCTCGGCCCGCCGGCACCACGCCTCCAGGTACGCGTGGGCGCCCACGACCAGCACCCGCATGGGATCGACCACCCGCTCGGTCAGCTCGTCCCGGGTCGCGGTGTAGTAGGTCATGCGCAGGGCCCGGCGCCGCTGCACCGCTGCTTGGAGCTGGGCGATCCGCTCCTCGCCCGAGGTGCCCGGCAGCCCCACCGCCACCGGAATCCCCGCGGCGGCGTCGCCTGCGGCGGACTCGATCTTTGCCAGCGCCCGCTCCACCGCGTCACGGGTGTTGCCTTCGGGCAGGTCCGCGCCGGACGGCAACTGCGCGAGCATGCGCAGCGCCACGATCAATGCCAGCGCCTCGTCATGGTTCAGGCGAAGCGGCCGGTCGATGCCCGCGTCGTAGGTCACGGTCACCCGGCCGCCGTCGAAGGCCATGTCGATCAGGTCCCCGGGGCCGTAGCCGGGCAGGCCGCAGACCCAGAGCAGCTCGAGGTCGTCGCGCAGTTGCCGCTCGGTGACGCCGAGGTCGGCGGCCGCGTCGGCGACCGCGATGCCGGGACGGGCCAGCAGATAGGGCACCAGGTTCAGCAGCCGCCCCAGCCGCTCCCCCGCCCGCCTCTCCGCCGATGCCTGGGTCATACCGATGCCTCCTCGGATGCCGGTGCCAGCGTCTCGACCAGCTCCCGCAGCCGGGCCACCACTGCCTTGCGGACCTCGTCGGGCTCCTCCACCACCACGTCGGCGCCATAACCGACGATCCACCGCGCGAACGAGTCCGGGTCGGAGTAGCGCACCTGTGCCCGGTCCCCGTCCGGGCCGGGCGTCACGCTCTCCGCACGCCGCCGGACGCCCGCCGCACGGCCCGGCCGCAGCAGCACCGTCGCCCGGTTGGGTTGCTCCATCGGCGTGGACCACCGGGAGACATAGTCGAACAGGTCCAGATCTGGCGGCGGGGTGAACGCCTCCGGTGCGCCGACCGTCACCACCGGGCCGACCACGCGGGACATGCGAAAGCTCCGGCTCGCCTCACGCTCCAGGTCGTAGCCCACGACGTACCACCGGCCCCGCCACGAGACCACTCCCCAGGGCTGCAGCCGGCGGGTCCGCGCGGTGTCCTCCTCGGGGATGCGGTACTCGAAGCGCACCTCCTGCCGCAGCCGCGCCGCGGTCTGCAGCGGCTCGAACGCCGGGTCCGCGGTGACGAGCGGCTCGACGCCAAGGGTCGCGGACATGTCGACGTCGACGCCGGCGGCGCGCAGCTTGAGCAGGCCGGAGGATGCGGCCGCCGCCATGCCGGCGTGCTGCCAGAGCCGGGCCGCGATGCCGACCGCCGCCGTCTCGTCGGGCGCCAGTCGCAGGTCGGGCAGGGCGTAGTCGCGCCGGGCGATGCGGTAGCCGGGCTCAGGGTCGAAGACGCTCGTGGTGCCGGTCTCGAGCGGCACGCCCAAGTCGCGGAGCTCCGCCTTGTCGCGCTCGAACTTGCGCTGGAACGCCTCGTGCTCGCGAGGGTCGGACGCGTCGTGTTCGTAGCCGGGCACGGTCGCGGCGATCTGCGCCGCGGTCAGGAACCGCCGCGTGGAGAGCAGGCAGATCACCAGGTTGACGAGCCGCTCGGTCCGGGATCGGGACACATGTACGACACTATCGCCCCTCCGTCGGCCGCGCAGCCCGAGGTGGCGGGGCGCGCCGGACGACCTGCGGAGAACGCCGCTACATGCTGGCGATGAGCCGGTCCACCCGCTCGTCGAAGGCGCGGAACGGGTCCTTGCACAGGACAGTGCGCTGCGCCTGGTCGTTCAGCTTCAGGTGCACCCAGTCGACCGTGAAGTCACGCCGCTTCTCCTGGGCGTGCCGGATGAACTCGCCGCGCAGGCGGGCCCGGGTCGTCTGTGGCGGCGTCTCCTTCGCCTCGAAGATCTCCAGGTCGGTGCTGACCCGGTCCACCGCGCCCTTGCGCTCCAGCAGCGCGTAGAGGCCGCGGTTGCGGCGTACGTCGTGGTAGGCGAGGTCCATCTGCGCGATGCGCGGGTGGGACAGGGCCATCTCGTTCTTGGCCTGATAGCGCTGGATCAGGCGCAGCTTGCTGACCCAGTCGATCTCGCGCTCCACGCCGGACAGGTCGCCGGACTCGACGCCCGCGAGCACTCGACCCCACAGGTCGAGCACCCGCTTCGTGCTCGCGTCGGTGCCGCGCCGCTCGATGAACTCGGTCGCCTTGGCGAAGTACTCCTGCTGGATCTCCAGCGCACTGCACTCCTTGCCGTTGACCAGCCGTACCTTGCGGCGCCCCGTGACGTCGTGGGAGACCTCGCGGATGGCCCGGATCGGGTTCTCCAGCGTGAGGTCACGCATCGCCACGCCGGCTTCGATCATCCGCAGCACGATATCCGCGCTGCCGACCTTCAACAGCGTCGTGACCTCGTTCATGTTCGAGTCGCCGACGATGACATGCAGCCGCCGGTACCGCTCGGCGTCGGCGTGTGGCTCGTCGCGGGTATTGATGATCGGGCGGGACCGGGTCGTCGCCGACGAGACGCCCTCCCAGATGTGCTCGGCCCGCTGGGACAGGCAGTAGACCGCGCCGCGCGGCGTCTGCAGCACCTTGCCGGCACCGCAGATGAGCTGGCGGGTCACCAGAAACGGGATCAGGATGTCGGCGAGCCGCCCGAACTCCCCGTGCCGGGAGACGAGGTAGTTCTCGTGGCAGCCGTACGAGTTGCCGGCCGAGTCGGTGTTGTTCTTGAACAGGTAGATCTCGCCGGCGATGCCCTCGTCGTGCAGGCGCTTCTCGGCATCGACGAGCAGGCCCTCGAGGATGCGTTCGCCGGCCCGGTCGTGCACCACCACATCGGGCACCGAGTCGCACTCGGGTGTGGCGTACTCGGGATGCGATCCGACATCGAGGTAGAGCCGGGCTCCGTTGCGGAGGAAGACATTGCTGGACCGGCCCCAGGAGACGACCCGCCGGAACAGGTAGCGGGCAACCTCGTCGGGCGACAACCGTCGCTGGCCGCGGTAGGTACAGGTGACCCCGTACTCGGTCTCAAGGCCGAAGATGCGCCGGTCCATGCGACAAACAGTAGCCGTCGCGCCGATCAACCGGAACGCAGTGAGTCAGTCAGTGCCCGACAGGTGCGGTAATCCGGCAGCAGGCCGAGGTCCGCGGCCTGCGCCAGGCTCGGCGCGGCGGCGTCCCTCGGCGAGAGGACCGGCGCCCCGACCGGCCAGGCGATCGCGAGGTCGGGATCGAGCGGGTTGATGCCGTGCTCGGCCGCGGGTTTGAACGTCTCGGAGCAGAGGTAGACGCAGGTCGCGTCGTCGCTGAGCGCGCAGTACCCGTGGCCAAGGCCTTCGGGGACGTAGACGCAGCGCCGCTCGACGTCGTCGAGCACCACCGACTCCCATCGACCGAATGTCGGCGATCCCACGCGCACGTCCACGACGACGTCGAGCACCGCACCCCGGGCACAGGTCACGTACTTGGCCTGTCCCGGCGGCACGTCGGTGAAGTGGATGCCGCGCACCGCCCCGGCGGCGGAGACCGACAGGTTTGCCTGGGCCAGGCGCAACGGGTGGCCCACTTCGGCCGCGACGACGTCGAACCGGTACCACTCGAGGAACCGTCCGCGGGGATCGCCGTGCTGCTCCGGGGTGAGCTCCCAAGCCCCCTCGATGCCCAGCGGCCGGATCGTCATTCGACGATGGTAGGCAGACCGACCCGACGGCACGCGGCCCGGGGTGTCGTGTGGTCGTGGCGACTGGGGCGCAGCCGGCCCATCTACACTGGCCCGCACCATGAGCGTTCCCGTCATGAGCGTTCCCGTCATGAGCGTTCCCGTCATGCCGACGATGCGTCGATGAGGCCCAGGTGGCTGGTGCTGGGCGCCGGCGGGATGCTCGGGCAGGACCTGGTCGCGGCCCTGCGGACGGACCACACGGTCGCGGTGACGGGCGCGACGCGCGCCGATGTCGACATCCGCGATGCCATGGCCGTGGACGCGGCCGTGGCGGCCTCCGACCTCGTGATCAACGCCGCGGCGTGGACCGCCGTGGACGATGCGGAGGCAGACCCCGACCAGGCCCTGGCCGTCAACGGGGACGCCGTCGGGAGCCTTGCCGCGGCGTGCGCCCGGCGCGACACGACCCTGCTGCACGTCTCCACCGACTACGTCTTCGCGGGCGACGCGACGCGACCCTACCCGGAGGACGCGCCGACCGGGCCGCTCAACGCGTACGGCCACAGCAAGCTGGCCGGGGAACGTCATGTGCTGCGGTCGCTTCCCCAGCATGGGTACGTCGTGCGCACCTCGTGGCTGTATGGCGCGCACGGCCGCAACTTCGTGCGGACCATGCTCGACCTTGCCGCCCTCCGCCCGACCGTCGACGTGGTCGACGACCAGCGCGGCCAGCCCACCTGGTCCGGCGCGCTCGCCCGGCGCCTGGTCGAGCTGGGCCACCGTGCGCTTGCCGGCGCGGCGCCCGCCGGCGTGTACCACGGCACCGCGAGCGGGGAGACGACGTGGTACGGGCTGGCCCGCGCGGTCTACGAGCTGACCGGCCTCGATCCCGACCGGGTCCGGCCGACCACGAGCGAGGCGTTCCCGCGCCCGGCGCGGCGGCCGGGGTACAGCGTGCTCGACCACGGGCGCTGGGCACTGGCGGGTCTGCCGCCTATGGACGACTGGCGCGCCATGCTCGTTGACGCGCTCGCGGCGATGACCGGGCGGCGGTCCATGCGAGCGTGAGGGCTACGCGGTCCGGTTCGCCCACAGCGGGTGCCGCTGTGTCCATTCGATGAGCGTGCCCAGCGAGTCCTCGAACGGCACGGGCATGGTCCAGCCCAGGTCCGCGATCTTCTTTCCCTCCAGCGCGTACCGCAGGTCGTGGCCCGGGCGAGAGGAGTGGAAGTCGACCAGCCGGTAGCGGAGCTCGCGGTCGAGAATCTTGGCGATGAGCTCGGCCATCTCGAGGTTGTCGACCTCGCGCTCGCCCACGATGTGGTACTTGTCGGGGCGGTCGGCGCCGGTCGAGTACATCGACACGTTTCCGCGACGCAGCAGGAAGAGCACGGCGTCGGCCATGTTGCGCGCGTGCAGGTAGAAGCGTGACCCGATCTTGCCGTCAGCGGACGCGTGGATGGTGACCTCCTCGCCCCGCAGGATCTTCGAGATCACCATCGGGACGTACTTCTCCGGGTCCTGGGTCTCGCCGATGAGGTTCATCGAGTTCGTGATGATCAGCGGCACACCGTACGTGCGCCAGTAGCTGATCGCGATCGCTTCCTGTGCCGCTTTCGATGCACTGTACGGATTGCTCGGGATGAACGCGTCCCATTCGGCGTGCGCGTATCCGTCGGGAGCCGGGCCGTAGACCTCGTCCGTGCTGATCTGGAGGAAGACCTTCGGCCGCGCTATCCTCGCGTACTCCAGCAGGCTGAGCGCGATATCGACATTATTCTTGATAAATGGAACGGGATCGGTGATCGACCGGTCGACGTGAGAGTCGGCGGCGTAGTTCACGACGTAGTCGATCTCGCCGAACATGGCGCGAGTGGTGTCGTTGATCTGCGCCGACAGATCACATTTCACGACGGTGATCCGGTGCCACCACTCGTCCTGGTCCACCGCCGTCGTGATCCGCTCCGGAAGTCCCTTGTGGGCGAAGCTGACCGGGCAGACGACATGCCAGTCCGTGTTGACCATGAAGTGTCGCAGGGCGTGCGAGCCGAGGAAACCTGCGGCGCCGGTCAACAAAACTCGCATGGATAACTCCCTACCTCGTATGCCGTCGATGGGACAGCGCCGCCCAACCCAGGGCAGTTTAGCCATGTCGTTGACCCCGACAAGCGACGTGCAGTCTTCCGCGCGCTCTACTGCTGGCTTTCTGACAATCCACGGATCCATCGGACCGACGCAGAGCGTGCGGGACCGGGCAGCCGTTGGGTAGCACCGCTGTCGTGTTGCGAACACACTGACGGCATCGCCGGCGCTACGATGCTGAGTCGATGAAGCTCACTGTCGGCCTGCTCACCAGCAACTGCGCGCACCTCATCGCGGATCAGCTTGACTCCCTCGACGCCGGTCTCGCCGGCGTCGACGACTGGTATCTGGTCATCGCTGACAGTGCCTCGACGGATGACACGGTTGAGGTCGCGCGCCGGCTGCGGCCGGATGCCACCGTCGTGGTGCTCCCCGGGAACCTGGGCTTCGCCGCTCAGGCCAATGCGGTGATGACCGCGGTGCCCGGGGTCGATGCCGTCCTGATCCTCAGCCGTACCGCTCTGCTCCGCCCTGGTTGTGCCAAGCACCTGCTCGACGCACTCGCCGACGGGCGGACCGGAGTCGCCGTCCCGAAGACGTATGACCGCAACGGTGAGCACGCCCCGTCGTTGCGGCTGCGCCCAACGCTCCTGCGGGCCTGGGTGGCGGCCGTGTTCGGCGGGCGGCTCGCGGCCCGGGTCCATCCGTCGTTGAGTGAGGTACTCGTCGATACGACGACGTACGCGGCGGACACGCGCTTCGACTGGGCCACCGGCGCCGTCACCGCGTTCTCGGTGGCGTGCGCGACTGCGGTGGGCGGCTGGGACGAGTCGTACTTCCTCTATTCGGAGGAGACCGATTTCGAGCTCCGCGCGGCCGAGGAGGGCTTCGCCCTGCGCTATGTGCCGCAGGCGGAGGCCACCCATCTCGGCGGGGACTCGGAGGTGCGGCCCGAGTTCTGGGCACACCTGTGCGCGAATCGGGTCAGGCTCTACGGCAAGCAGCACGGGCGCCTGGCGGCCGACGCGTTCTGGCTGGCCACCATCCTCGGCCAGTCGCTGCGCCTGCGCACGCGCGGCGCCACGCGCAGGGCCGCGATCGCCAAGCTGTGGCGCGAACGCAGGGCCCTGGTCGCCGGTCGTCCCGCCATCAAGCCAGAGGGCTACTGACCGTCTCGGCCTCCAGGCGACCGGGTGCCGCCACCACGCGCTGCAGTGTGGTCGTCGGGAAGCGGACCAGCAGTTGGTCGGGGTGCGTCTGGAGCAGCCGCATCGCCTCGCGATCCCACTGGTGGGTCGCCTCCAGGACGCTGTCGCGCCGCTCCTGGTGGACGTCGCGGTACACGGCCCACCCGAGCAGGCTGAGCTTCGCGCCCATGGTGACGGGGGTGACCGGCGTACCGCCGGTCGAGACCTCCAGCAGGGCATCCATGACCCGGCCGATCGCCCGGTGGGCTACCCACCTGAGCCGGACCTTTGGACGGACCTCGTGGAACACCTCGCGGGCCTTGGCAAGGTCGGTCGAGTCGAGGAGTTTGAGCACGGCGATATTGAGCTTCTCCATCAGCTCCTGGAAGGCGTTCTCGACCGTATGCCACTCCGGAACGGCGCCGAGGCGGGCCTTGTCGAACTCGGCGAGTATCGCCTGGCGCGGCCTGCTCTCGATCGCCGCGAGGATCACCGGCACGGGCACACGCGACAGGACAAACCCGTTGATGGCGTAGCAGTCGGCCGTGGTCTCGTGGGCGATCTGTTCGTCGTCGAGCCTGACGTGCCCGAAGGGTGAGCTCTTGTCGTCGGGCCCGGCCATGTCGAGGTCGTTCGTGCTGGCGAAGTTCAGTTGGTACGCGGCGGCCACCAGATGATCGACCTGGGTGAGCGCGACCGGATCCAGCACGCGGGCGACGGAACGCTTCCACTCCAGGAACTCCGAGTAGAGCAGCGTCTCTTGCGACTCGACCCAGTCGATCGCGACATCGGTCGCCCGGTCCTGCTGGCCGAGGTCTTCCCCATGCCTGCGCAGCAGCCGCAGCGCGCTGGTCTTGTACCCGGTACGGACCTGATCGAAGTTCCAGGTCAGCACGTGGTCTGCGGGCAGCCGGTCGAGCAGCGCATCGACGTAGCGCGTGTACTCCTCCGTCGGGACGTTGGGCATGACGCTGCCCCTGCTCGCCTGCCAGGCCCGCAACTCCGTCAGCGACGGTCGGATGTCGCGGCGGGCGATCACCAACCGGCCGTCGGTGACCATGTCGCCGAGGTCCGAGGGCGCCGCCGACGTCTGCGCCTGCGGCCAGAGCAGCCCACGCAGCGCGACGTTGTTGAGGATCTGGGAGTCCGGGATCACCAGACGGTCCGTGAAGAGCAGGTGCAGCAGGATCCGGGCCCGCAGGACCGCCGGTGCCGTGTCTGAGGAGCCGATCTCCCGACCGGCGTCGCCATACTGGAAGGACTCCGCGAAATACGAGCCAACCGACACCACGGCCCCCTTGTCACCTATCGCGTCGAGACCAGAGGAGGGCCGCTGCCGCCAGGGTCAGGCCGCATTGAACCTCGCCACGGGCGACCGTTTCGGCGAATTCACGTCGGGTGAGCCAGTGCGGCGCTGTTACCGATTCAAACGGCTCCGCCCGATGAGGTCCGCTCGCCTCGATATCGGCGACGAGGACGCTGACGGCGGACTCGATGATTCCCGTATCTGCATGGATGGTGCCCAGGACCTCGGCTGAGGTTGCGATGAGTCCGGACTCCTCGCGCAGTTCCCGCAGCGCCGCGACGACGAGATCCTCGCCGGGTTCCACGGCCCCCCGCGGAAACTCGAGGAAGACCTTTCCCGCGGGATATCGATACGCCGGCACCAGGGCAAGCGAGTCCCCCTGACGGGGGACGGTGAGCACCCCGTGCGCGCGCCATTGCCAACGCAGGTACCGACCCGCCGTGCCGTCGGGTGCGCACACCTCGTCGTCGAAGAGCTGCCCGAACCCGTTCGCGAAGACGACGACCTCTCGCCGCCGCCGGATCGGGACGGGCTGCTCGGCGGGCATCACGCCTCTGGCTCAGGCTCCGCCGGCGCGGGCGGGAGCAGCGTGCTCAGTGCCGGCCCGGTGATCCGCCGGAATGCCCGCCCGGTCTTGCGGCGGTCGAGGATCGCCACCTCCAGGGCGGTGGCGCCGAGTTGGCGGGGCGCGCCCGCCTCGCCGCCGACGCTGCCGAGCGCCTTCACACCGAGCACCAGTGCGTCGGCGAGTGCCAGGTCGTCGCGATGGTCCGCCTTGAGCACGCTGCCCATCGCCTCCGCCTGCCCGCCCATCGCGACATAGCCGGGCTCGTCGGTGATCGAGCCGTCGTAGGTCAGGCGGTACAGCTCGTCGTCAGCCGCCGAGTGGGCGACCTCCGCGATGCAGAGCTCCACTTCGAACGGTTTGGTCTGTTCCTGGAAGATCGCACCGAGGGTGGCCGAGTAGGCATTCGCGAGTGCTCGCGCGGTGACGTCGCGGCGCGCGTACGAGTAGCCCCGCAGGTCGGCCATGCGGACACCGGCCGAGCGCAGGTTCTCGTACTCGTTGTACCGGCCCACCGCCGCGAAGCCGATCCGGTCGTAGATCTCGCTGACCTTGTGCAGGGCCGTGGACGGGTTCTCTGCCACGAACAGCACGCCGTCCGCGCAGGTGATCACGACGACACCACGACCTCGGGAGACGCCCTTGCGCGCGTACTCGGAGCGGTCGCGCATGATCTGCTCGGGCGAGGTGTAGAACTGCATGGCCACGGCGGCTGCTTCTCCTCAGATCCTGGTCGGGCTGGGATATCGGGGGCTGATGAGGGTGGGCGAGGTCAGGCCCGTCGCGCGTCCACAATGGACGTGGCGATCACCGCGGTCTGTTCGTCCGGCAGCCGATCGGTCCCCGCCGCGGTCGCGGTCATCACCACGGGGAAGATCCGCCGGACCAGGTCCGGGCCACCGGTGGCCGTGTCCTCGTCGGCTGCGTCGTAGAGCGCCTCGAGCGCGGCCCGCACCGCCTCGTCCCGGCTCAGCCCGGGGCGGTGCAGCCGCTTGAGCGCCGCCTTGGCGAACAGCGATCCAGAGCCGATGCCCTCATAGCCGGTCTCCTCGTAGACGCCGCCGGCGACGTCGAAGCTGAAGACGCGCCCCGCCTTGGCCTGATCACTGGCATCGAGGTCGAAGCCTGCGTAGATCGGGATGACCGCGAGGCCCTGCAGCGCCGCGCCGAGGTTGTTGCGGATCATGGTAGCGAGCCGGTTCGCCTTGCCGTCGAGCGAGAGCATGATGCCCTCGATCTTCTCGTAGTGTTCGAGCTCGACCTGGAACAGCCGGATCAACTCCATGCCGACGCCGGCCGTGCCGGCGATGCCGACCAGCGAGTACTGGTCGGCGGCGTGAACCTTCTCGATATCGCGGCTCGCGATGAGGTTGCCCATGGTGGCCCGGCGGTCGCCCGCCATCACCACACCGTCGGCGAAGCTGAGCGCCACGATCGTGGTGGCATGCGGCGCGTCGATCGGGGCCGGCCTGCCGGGCGCGGCGGCCGGGCTGGTCGGCAGAGTGCGCCGACCCGGCAACAGGCTGGGGGCGGCGGCAGAGAGAAAGTCCGTGAACGACGAGGTTCCGGTGTTGGTGAAGTGTCCCGCCAGCCCACCCGACGCATCGAAGCCTGACTTCACGCCCCGCCCCTTCCAGTCCGTCAACCGTGCCTGTCGTGTTCGCCCCGCCGGCTCACGTGGCCGGTCCATCCGCGACGCAGCCTATCCCCCGCCCGCCAAGCCTCCGCGACCGCGCGGCGGTCACGGGTGTGCCGATCGTCGGTGCCCATCCACACCCGACGGACGCCTACTCGCCGCCCTTCTGCACGTACCCCCGCACGAACTCCTCGGCGTTCTCCTCGAGGACCGAGTCGATCTCGTCCAGCAGGTCGTCGACGTCCTCGGTCAGCTTCTCGTGGCGCTCGGCAAGCTCCGGGTTGGGAGCGGCCGGGGGTGCCTCGTCCAGGTCCTCTTCGTGGTGGCTATGGCTGGACTGCGACTGTCCGCCGGTGTCCCGGGTCGACATGGTCTCCTCCTCAGCCGCGGGTGCGGTCGGCCCGCAGGCGGCGCCTGCGTACCTGCCAGCCAACATAGCTCACAACGGAGGATCTCCGGCCTCGCCAGCGTCCATGCACGGCTCAGGCGCCGGGACCCGTGAGCGCCTCCAGAAGGTCCTTCGCGCTGGGGCACCGGTCGAACAACTCGCCCACGTGGCGCTTGGTGCCTCGCTCGGGCTCCATCATCGGGACGCGGACCAGCGACTCCCGCCCGACATCGAAGATCACCGAGTCCCAACTCGCGGCGACGACCTCGGCCGCGTACTTCGACAGGCAACGGCCGCGGAAGTACGCGCGGGTGTCCTCCGGCGGTTCCGTCATCGCCCGGGTGACCTCCTCGTCGGTGAGCAGGCGCTTCATCGCGCCGCGCGCCACGAGGCGGTGGTAGAGGCCCTTCTCCGGCCGTACGTCGGCGTACTGCAGGTCGACGAGTTGCAGCTTCGGCGAGGCCCAGCCGAGCTCCTCGCGCTCCCGGTACCCCTCGAGCAGCCGTAGCTTCGCCACCCAGTCCAGCTCGTCGGAACAGAGCATCGGGTCGCGGCCCAGCCGGTCCAGCACGCTCTCCCACCGGTCGAGCACATCGACGGTCATCTCGTCGCCGCCCTGGGCGTCGACGAACGCCCGGGCCCGTTCCACGTACGCCCACTGCAGATCCAGCGCGGTGAGCCGGCGACCGTCGCGCAGCCGGACCAGGTGGGTCAGCGTCGGATCGTGGCTGACCGCCTTCAACTCGGCGACCGGATCCGCGATGCCCAGATCGGCGTGCAGGGCCTTGGCCTCGATCATGGACAGGATCAGCGCCGTCGTACCCACCTTGAGGTACGTGGAGGTCTCCGACAGGTTGGCGTCGCCGATGATCACGTGCAGCCGGCGGTACTTGTCCGCGTCCGAGTGCGGCTCGTCGCGGGTGTTGATGATCGGTCGCTTGAGCGTCGTCTCCAGGCCGACCTCGACCTCGAAATAATCGGCACGTTGCGATATCTGGAAGCCCGGATGCGAGCCGTCCTGGCCGATGCCGACCCGGCCGGCACCGCAGATGACCTGTCGGCTCACGAAGAACGGGGTCAGATGGGCGACGATGTCCGAGAACGGCGTCTGCCGACGCATGAGGTAGTTCTCGTGCGCGCCGTAGCTCGCGCCCTTGTTATCGGTGTTGTTCTTATATAGGTGAATCTGGCCAACCGTGGGTACGGTCGCGGCACGTCGCGCCGCCTCCGCCATCACCCGCTCGCCGGCCTTGTCCCAGAGCACGAGATCGTGGGGGTTGGTCACCTCGGGCGTGGAGTACTCCGGGTGGGCGTGGTCGACATAGAGCCGGGCGCCGTTGGTGAGGATCAGGTTCGCCAGGCCCAGGTCCTCGTCGGCGAGTGCCTCCGCCGGGTCGTAGAGCGCGCCCGAGTAGGTGAATCCCCGCGCGTCACGCAGCGGCGACTCCTCCTCGTAGTCCCACCGGGCGCGACCGCCACGGGTCAACTCGGGGCGCGCGCCATATGCGTTGACCACCTGGGAGGAGGTGACCATGGGGTTGGCCGCAGGCTGGCCGGGCACGGAGATTCCGTACTCGAGCTCGGTCCCCATCACTCGACGGACGCTCATACCCACCCTCGCCGCACGGCGCCTGCTCGCGATTGCGGGTCTTGCTGACGCGCGCTCATGATGGCCAGCCTACTGGTGTGACAGCCGTGGCGGCCCACCCCGCCTGTCCGCTCCTGCTACAGGTACTGACCGGTGTTCGTCGCGGTCTCGATCGCACGCCCCGCTTCGGCTCCCTTGCCGCCCGAAATGAGCGTGCGGATGTAGACGATCCGCTCGCCCTTCTTGCCCGAAATGCGAGCCCAGTCGTCCGGGTTGGTGGTGTTGGGCAGGTCCTCGTTCTCACGGAACTCGTCGACGCAGGCGTCGAGCAGGTGCTGCAGCCGGATGCCCTTGTGGTTGGTGGACAGGTACTCCTTGATCGCCATCTTCTTGGCCCGGTCCACGATGTTCTGGATCATGGCGCCGGAGTTGAAGTCCTTGAAGTACAGCACCTCTTTGTCGCCGTTGGCGTAGGTCACCTCGAGGAACCGGTTGTCCTCGGTCTCCGAGTACATCCGCAGCACCGCGGCCTGGATCATCGCCTGCACGCACTCCTCGGCGGAGCCGCCGTGCTCGGCGAGGTCGTCCGGGTGCAGCGGGAGGTCGCCGAGGATGTACTTGCTGAAGATGTCCTTGGCCGCCTCGGCGTCCGGGCGCTCAATCTTGATCTTCACGTCCAGCCGGCCGGGGCGCAGGATCGCCGGGTCGATCATGTCCTCACGGTTGGAGGCGCCGATGACGATGACGTTCTCCAGCCCCTCGACACCGTCGATCTCGCTGAGCAGCTGCGGCACGATCGTGTTCTCCACGTCGGAGGAGACGCCGGAGCCGCGGGTGCGGAAGACCGAGTCCATCTCGTCGAAGAAGACGATGACGGGCGTGCCCTCGCTCGCCTTTTCCCGGGCGCGCTGGAAGATCAGGCGGATGTGCCGCTCGGTCTCGCCGACGTACTTGTTCAGCAGCTCGGGGCCCTTGATGTTCAGGAAGTAGCTCGTGCGCTTCTCGTCGCCCTTGCGCTCGGCGATCTTCTTGGCCAGCGAGTTGGCGACCGCCTTGGCGATCAGCGTCTTGCCACAACCGGGGGGTCCGTAGAGCAGCACGCCCTTCGGCGGGCGGAGCTGGTGCTCGCGGAACAGCTCGGCGTGCAGGAACGGAAGCTCCACGGCATCACGGATCTGCTCGATCTGGCGGTCCAGACCGCCGATGTCGGCGTAGTCGATGTCCGGCACCTCTTCGAGGATGAGCTCCTCGACCTCGCTCTTGGGGATGCGCTCGTACGCGTAGGCGGAGCGCGGCTCGATCAGCAGCGAGTCGCCGGCCCGCAGCGGCGAGTCGAGGATGGTGTCGGCCAGGTGCACGACCCGCTCCTCGTCCGCGTGCGAGATCACCAACGCGCGGTCGCCGCCCTCGAGGACCTCCTTGAGCATCACGACCTCGCCGGCGCGCTCGAACCCGAGCGCATCGACGATGTTGAGGGCATCGTTGAGTAGCACCTCCTGGCCCCGACGCAGGGCCGCGGCGTCGACCGACGGGGAGACCGCGACCCGCAGCTTGCGCCCCCCGGTGAACACGTCGACGGTCCCGTCCTCGTGCCGGGCGAGGAAGACGCCGTACCCGCTCGGCGGCTGGGCAAGGCGGTCGACCTCCTCCTTGAGGGTGACGATCTGTGCGCGCGCCTCCTTGAGGGTCGCGACGAGCCGCTCGTTGTTCTCGGTCACCCGGGCGAGCTGAGCCTGGGTCGCGGCGATGCGCTCCTCCAGTTGCCGGACGTGTCGCGGGCTTTCCGTCAACTTGCGCCTCACCAGGGCGAGCTCCTCCTGAAGGAACGCGACCTGCGTGGCGAGATCGTGGGCCTCTCGTTCCCAGCGTGCGGCTCGCGCCTCCGCGTCCTCACTGCGTGCCACGTCCCACCTCCCCGGGGGTGTGCTGCCGGCACCCGCACCGGCAACGACTCGCTTCGTCCTTGGCCGCCGCCGTGCCCGGGCTGGGTGCCTGGCTCGCGCGCTGTGCCGTCATGCTGTTCCACACTAGCTGTTGAGGCCGACGGTTTCCCCTGGCCTGCGTGGCTGTCACGAGGTCGTTATCGCCATCTGAGAACTGGTGGGGCGCTGGTAGGTTGGCCAACGTGAGCCAGGCCACCGCATCCGAGGGCGAACCGGCGCCGGCACCCGCGGGTCCCGACGACGAGCCGGTACGGGTCTGGATCGACCAGAACCTCTGCACCGGAGACGGCTTGTGCGTGCAGTACGCCCGGGACGTGTTCGAGTTCGACGTCGACGGCCTCGCCTACGTCAAGGACGCGGCCGGCGAACTGCAGACCGCCTCCGGCGCCCGCGCCGACGTCCCGGCCCATCTGCGCCTGGACGTGATCGACGCGGCCCTGGAGTGCCCCGGCGACTGCATCCATGTGGTGCGTGCCACCGACGGCGTCGAGGTCGCGGGGCCGCACGCCCACCCGGTCTCCGCCGCCTGAGTCGCCCGGGTTACTTCGACGCAGAGCGCGGGTCGACCCGGAACAGCTCGTCGCCCGCGGTGTCGCGGTCGACGAGCGTCGCCGGCCAGGGCCCCGGTGGCCCGACACTGCCAGCGGGGAGCAGGAGCCACCGCACCCGGTACCGGGCCAGAAGCTCGGCAACGGTGGCGGGTCCGGTGGCGGGGTCCAGCAATATCGCCTGGTCGGCACTGCGCTGCGGGCTGTCCGGCACCGCCGGGTCGGGCCAGGCCGGCGCGACGGTGAACAGACCGTACGCCGGCAGCACCCGGGCAAACTCGGATCGGTCCGTGACGACGACGTCTCCGGCCTCGGCGTGGGCGCGCACCCAGGCCAGATCCGGGTCCGCCTGCTGGATCCAGAACGGGAAGCGGGAGGCGACGGCCGGCGGCAGGCCGAGCAGCAGGTTGCCCGCCTGTCGCCACGCCCCGACCATTGCCACGACGGCGACGATCGCGAGGGCGGCGGCCGTCAACGGGGCCGTGCGCAGCCGGTCGCTGACCCGTTCCCGCCCCGACGAGAGCGCTCGCGCGATCTCGATACCCAGCCCGATCTGACCGGCGAGCAGGGCGCCAGGCAGCAGCCGGACCAGCGCGTAGTGGCCGGTGCCGGCCCCGGCGGCGACGCCCAGCGCGCAGGCGACCGCGAACAGGACCAGCGGATCGAGCCGGTCCCGGCGCCAGCGCAGCCACAGGGCCGGCAGCGTGACGATGGCGAGCCCGAATTGGGTGAGCATGTGCTCGTAGAGCGGGCGGTGCACGGCATCGAGGCCGCCGGCCCTGGCGAGGGCGAAGAACGAGTAGTAGGGCCAGACCGCGAGCGTCGCGATGGCCACGACCACGGCCACGGCGAGGGCCACGGCGATCGCCGGTAGGCGCGCCCGCCCGCCGGATCGCACCAGCGGCCGGGCCAGCAGGGCGGCCGCCCCGATCATGGCGATGACCCCGCTGAACGGGTGGATGAGCGCGATCACGGCGCCGCCCAGGCCGTACCCGGCGGCGCGCAGGGTTTCCGGTTCGGTGTCAGAGGCGACGTGCCGCGCGATCCCGGAGAACCAGAGCAGGGTGAGCCCGGTCGCAACCGTGGACGGGTAGGCGCCCATGAGCGGCAGGCCGAACAGCGACAGGAAGCCGCTCCACGCCAGCGGGAACGTACCCCAGACGAGCAGCACGGCGGCGAGCGCGAGCAACGGCGCCCACCGAGCGGCGCTCAGCGTTCTAACGAATCGATGCAGGCCGATGGCGACCAACGCCACGCCGGCGGGGGCGGCGATGGCGAGCACTGTCGAGCCCGCGAGCCCGAAGATCCGTGCCAACAGGCCGAGCATGACCGTGTACGGCGTGAAGTACGGGCTGCGGGCGGGGACGCCGACCATCGGGTCGAGCGGATGCCACAGGCGGGCTTTGAGCTGCTCGACCGTGCCCGCGTGTAGACCGAAGTCGCCCACCCACGGGCGTCTGACGCTGACCGCCGCCGTGACGAGGACGAGCACCGCGGAGACGACCACGTACGGATCGGCCAGCCGTCGCCGCCACGCACCGCCGGGCGATGCTCCGTCGGCGCCCTCAGCCTGGTCGCCTCTCCCGGCGGTGATGCCCGTCCCTCCCGCGCGTGCCCGGCCCACGCGGCGATCGTAGGTGGTCGACGGGCCGGTCAGAACGGGCGACCGATGAGGGCCGAGACCGTACGCGCGAATTCCTCCAGACGGGAGATCTGACCCGGGCCGCCGTCCTCGATGGTCTTGACGAAGCGCAGCGCGTCCTGGCGCAACTGCGTGCTGGTGTAGTCGTCCGCCCCGTCGCCACCGTCGTCGAGCGAACCGAGCAGGACGTAGACATCGACGGCGTCGACCCGGGGTGTGCCGTCGGGGGCCCGCTGCAACCGGCGCCGGGTGCCCACCTCCGTCACCTGTGAGAGCGGGACGACGCGGATCGAGGAGGTCATCGAGCCGCTGGGGCCATCACCGGGCGCGAGGTCCTCGCCATGCCACAGGATCAACCGCGAGCCGTCGCAGACCGCGACCTCCTGCCAGACGCAGTTCGACTCGCTGACGAAGCGTTCAAGGGTGAAGGCCACGACATCCCCGTCGGGCAGGACGCCAGCGAGCGCGTCGAGGGCCAGATCCGGGTCGCGCAGGTAGGCGCGTGTCGCCGACTCGAGGTCGGCGTACGGGGACCAGTCAGGGAAAACCGCCGGCATCTGCCCATCACCGAAGCCGGTGTGTCCCATCGCACTCCTCCATCCCGCACACCTGCGAACGCTCGCGTGTTCCGGCGCGGAGCGGCACGTTCTCGAGCTGCCGGGGCTCGCCAAGGCTCCCCGCTTGCGCTCGCTGCGATGGTCCTGACGCCAGGAATCCGTCCATCATGCTCCCGGCGGTCGAACCTCGCCTTTCCGATCTTGCTCGGGGCCGGCGTCACCCGGCTCAGACGGCTGCAGGCCGGCATCGTCTTGCGTCCGCGCCGCCTGCTGCGCGGCCCGCCGTAGCGCGTACGCCGGCACGCCCTGGCTCGGCTTGCGCCGGCGCGGAGGCGCCACGATCCCCGGCGCGAGCCTGCGGCTGGTGACCAGGAACGCGGTGTGGCCGATCATGCGGTGCTCCGGTCGCACCGCGAGCCCCTCGACGTGCCAGTCGCGTACCAGGGTCTCGAAGGCCCGGGGCTCGGTGTAGCCGCCGCGCTCCCGCAACGCTTCCACCAGGTCGGAGAGCTGCGTGGTCGTCGCGACGTAGCCGATGAGCACGCCGCCGGGCACCAGTGCCCGGTCGACGACCTCGAGCATCTCCCAGGGTGCGAGCAGATCCAGGACAACCCGGTCGAAACCGGTCTGCGTGCACCCGGCAACGTCACCGACCGTGAGCTGCCAGGTCGTGGGCAGCTCGCCGAAGAACGCCTCGACGTTGCGCTGGGCGACCTGCGCGAACTCGGGCCGGATCTCGTACGAGTGCAGCCGGCCGTGCTCACCGATCGCGCGCAGCAGCGAGCACGCGAGCGCCCCCGACCCCGCCCCTGCCTCCAGCACGGCCGCGCCGGGAAAGATGTCGCCCATCGCCACGATCTGGCCGGCGTCCTTCGGGTAGACCACGGCGGCGCCGCGCGGCATGGAGAGCACATAGTCGGCCAGCAGCGGGCGCAGGGCCAGGTAGCCGGTGCCGGCCGAGGAGGTGACCACGGAGCCCTCCGGCAGGCCGATGAGGTCGTCGTGCGGCAGCCCGCCCCGATGGGTGTGGAACACCTTGCCGGGCACGAGCACCACGGTGTGCAGGCGGCCCTTGGGGTCGGTGAGCTGCACCCGGTCGCCGGCCTGGAACACCCTCACGACGCCATCGCCGTCACCCGCCATGACCGTTATCGCAGGGCCCGGTCGAGGTCGACGACCCGCAGCACGCCGATCACGTCCGCGCCCGAGACCACGAGGTAGGAGGGTGCCGGGTTGGCCCGGATGGCGCGGATGACCTCTTCTCCCGTGAGGTCGGCCGCCAGGGTGCGCCCCGCCTCGAGCGGCCGCGCGACCGAGTCGATCGGCACCCACGGCCGCCGCTCCATCGGCACGGCGGCTGCCGACTCCTCGTGCACCAGGGCCACCACGCGACCACCGCTGTCGACCACCGCGACCGCCGCGCCCGGCAGACCCGCGTCGAAGACCCGCCGCGCCGCCTCGGACAGCGGCATCCCGGTCGGGACGGTCACCACCGGACGGCTGAGCTGACGCAGGTTCACGCGTGGCAGCCGGGACAGCACCCGGCCCTGCAGGATCGCGACCGAGGCGCCCTGCCACATGGTCGCGGCGAGCAACATGAGCAGCACCGGCGTGGCGAAGTTCGCCCGCGGCGCCGCGATGAACCACAGCGCGAGCAGTGCCAGCGCCCCGGCGAGCAGGCGCCCCAACCAACCGGCGACGGTCGTGCCGGTGTGCCGGTCGCCGGTCACGCCCCAGACGAGCGCCCGCACGGCCCGGCCCCCGTCCAACGGCAGGCCCGGCAGCGCGTTGAAGACGGCAACGATGAGGTTGCTCCAGGCGAGTTGGAACGCGAGCTGGCGCAGCACGCCTCCCGAGGGCAGGCTCACGTAGGCGCCCAGCGCCGCCCCGCCCAACAGGCCGGAGATGATCGGACCCACCACCGAGACCGCGAGATCGGCGCGGGGGTGGGGGCTGTCCGTCTCCATCTCGGTATATCCGCCGAGCACCTCGAGCATGATGGCCCGCACCCGGATGCCGTAGTGACGCGCCACGACGGCGTGGCCGACCTCGTGCAGCAGCACCGACAGCAGCAGGCAGAGCACGAACCCGACCGCGAACGCGTACCGCCCGGTCGGGGAGAGCTGGGGCAGCATGGTGTCGAGCACACCCGCGTAGAGGACGACCACCACGACGGCGAGCAGCAGCCAGGAGTAGCGCAGGTAGACGGGCACGCCGAGGACGCGCCCCAGGCGTAGGCCGGCGCGCGGCGGGACCGGTGGCCCGGGCTCAGATGTCATGGATGCTCCGCTCGACGCCTCGATCGTATTCGCCCGTCCGGTTGACCCCACCACGCCTCGCGGCGCGGCTGCGGCGCGCGTGGGCCCGGTCAATGCCGGAAGTTGTCGGTGGTGTCGCCTACGGTGACAGACATGTCAGTCACCGAGGTGACCGTTGCGGTCCCCGTCGCTGCCCAGCCGCCGGCGGACGAGGTTGGTGACCAGGGGCCGCGCCTGCCCTCGCTGTCCCCGTCGCGCGCATCCGACTTCAAGACCTGCCCCCTGCTCTACCGCTTCCGCACGATCGACCGCATCCCTGAACCGCCCACGCCCGACCAGGCCCGGGGCACCCTGGTGCACGCGGTGCTGGAGAAGCTCTTCGACCTCCCGGCGCAGCAGCGGTCGATGGATCAGGCGGCGGCGCTGGTGGTGCCGCAGTGGGAGCGGCTGCGCGAGCAGGAGCCGCTGCTGGCCGAGCTCTTCGGCGACCAGACTCCGGCCGAGTTTCTCGACTCCACTGTGGAGCTTCTGCGTGGGTACTTCTCGGTGGAGGATCCGACCCGGCTGGAGCCGGCCGAACGCGAGGCACTCGTCGAGGCGGTCGTCGACGACGAGTTGCTCATCCGCGGCTATATCGACCGCCTTGACGTCACGGCCGCGGGCGACATGAGAGTCGTCGATTACAAGACCGGCGGCGCACCACGGGAGGCCTTCGAGGCGCGAGCGCTGTTCCAGTTGAAGTTCTACGCGCTCGTGCTCTGGCGCACGCGGGGCACCGTGCCGCGATCGTTGCGACTGCTCTATCTCAAGGACGCCGAGGCGTGCGACTACTCCCCCGACGCCGAGGAGCTCGCCCGGTTCGAGCGGACCCTGGTCGCGCTGTGGCGCGCCATCGATCGCGCGACCCAGGAGCGTGACTTCCGGCCCAAGCCCAGCCGGCTGTGCGACTGGTGCGGGCACCACAGCCGGTGTCCCGAGTTCGGTGGCACCGTTCCCCCGTTCCCTGAGGCCCTGCCGGCCGCGCCGGTGGTCGACGAGCCGCCGCTGGTCCTCGCGGAGGACTGACCATGTGGGTCTCCCTGAGCGCTCCCTGAGTGGATGTGCGGATCAACCCTGAACGTGCCCTGAAACCGTGGCGAAATGTCCGAGATCACAGGGTCACTGGCCGCGATCCCGTCGGCGGGATGGCCTACCGTGTAGCGGGCGCGCCAGCGCGGCCGGCCCCGACGGGGGGCCCGACGCTCGCGGAGGGAGTTCTGGGGTGAGCATCGATACGCAGGTGGAGACCGGTCCCGCTGTCAGTGCTGTCGATCTGTGGAAGGTCTACGGCGTGGGTGAGGCCCAGGTGATCGCGCTGCGCGGGGTGAACGTGGCCCTGGAGCGCGGCCGGTTCACCGCGATCATGGGACCGTCCGGCTCCGGCAAGTCCACGCTGATGCACTGCCTTGCCGGCCTGGACACCGCGAGCCGCGGCGAGGTCCACATCGGCACGACGTCGCTGGACCGCCTGAACGACAATGCCCTGACCGTGCTGCGCCGCGACAAGGTCGGCTTCGTCTTCCAGCAGTTCAACCTGCTGCCGGCCCTGTCCGCCGAGGAGAACATCCTGCTCCCGCTGACGATCGCCGGCCGGCGGCCGGACTCGGGTTGGTACGACACGGTCATCGACGCCGTCGGCCTGCGCGACCGCCTCAAGCACAAGCCCGCGCAGCTCTCCGGGGGCCAGCAGCAGCGCGTCGCCTGCGCCCGGGCGATGGTCACCCGTCCCGAGGTGATCTTCGCGGACGAGCCGACGGGCAACCTCGACTCGCGTAGCGGAGCCGACATCCTGACCTTCCTGCAGCGCTCGGTACGCGAATTTGGCCAGACCATCGTCATGGTCACCCACGACCCGAACGCGGCCAGCCACGCGGATCGGGTGATCTTCCTCGCCGACGGCAACGTCGTCGGTGAGCTCGCGAGCCCGACCCCCGAGGCCATCCTCGACCAGCTCAAGCGACTCGACCCGGCCGCCCCGGGCGCGGGCGAGGCGGGGAGCGCCTGATGCTGCGCGCCACCCTCAAGAGCATGCTGTCGCGCAAGCTGCGGCTGCTCCTCTCGACGCTCGCCGTCGTGCTCGGCGTCATGTTCGTGTCCGGGGCGTTCGTGCTCACCGACACGATCGGCCGTTCGTTTGACGGTCTTTTCCAGGACATCTACACGGATACCGATGTCCAGGTGACGCGGGTCAGCGACATCAACTCGCCCACGACGGGCCAAGCGGCCATGCCGAACATGCCGGCGTCCGATGTGGACCGCATCGCGGCGGTCCCGGGCGTCGCGCGTGCCGTCGGCGGTGTCTTCGTGGACGGCGCGAAGGTCATCGACAAGTTCGGCAAGGTGGTCGCGACCACCGGCTCGCCCCGCTTCGGCGCAGGCTGGACCGGCACGAGCGACCTGGTCGAGATCCGCTCCGGCCGGCCGCCGCAGGCCGACAACGAAATCATGATCAGCGCCAACCTGGCCACGAAGACCGGATACGGCATCGGCGACACCGTCGCGGTGATCACCCCGATCGACCCGGTCAAGCGCTCGTACCAGGTGGTCGGCATCGCCGGCTTCACCGGCGGCCGGGACACGATGGCCGGCGAGACGATCGTGTACTTCACCATGCCCGTGGCGCAGCAGCGGCTGCTCGGTCAGACCGGCGTCTTCAGCGCGGTCACGGTCTTCGCCGCGGACGGGCAGGACAACAACCAACTCCGTGACCGGATCGCGGCCGCCCTGGGCCCGGACTTCTCGGTCAAGACCGGGGAGCAACTGGCGCAGGACAGCTCGAACCAGATCCGCGACGCGTTGAAGTTCTTCAATTATCTGCTGCTCGGCTTCGCCGGCGTGGCGTTGTTCGTTGGCGTGTTCATCATCCTGAATACCTTCTCGATCACGGTGGCGCAACGCACGCGTGAGCTCGCCCTGCTGCGGGCCATGGGAGCGGGTCGTAACCAGGTGATCGGGTCGGTGTTGACGGAGGCCGCGGTCATCGGTCTGGTCGCCTCGGTCGTGGGCCTTGCCCTCGGCGTGGGGGTCGGCTCCGCCCTGGCCCTGGGACTCGGCAGCCTGATCACCAACGGCGGCCTGCACCTGGCCGGCGCTGGCCTGCCGGCAGCGGCGGTCATCGCCGCCTTCACGGTGGGGCTCGGCATCACCCTGGTGGCAGCGCTCATTCCCGCGGTGCGGGCTGCCCGCATCCCGCCGGTCGCGGCCATGCGCGACGCCGCGACGCCAGACCGGCCGGTCACCACGCTGTCGATCAGCGGCGCGGCGCTCCTGGCGGTCGGCGGCACGTTCCTGGGCCTGGGCCTGGCGGGCGAATTGGGTGGCCTGAACCTGTGGGCGGTTCTCGGCGGCGTGCTCTTCTGCTTCGTGGGCGTGGCGCTGCTGACCCCGCTGTTCGCCCGGCCCGTGGTGACTGCGCTCGGCCGTGCGTTGAGCTGGGGCGGCGCCGGCAAGCTCGGCCGGAGCAACTCCGGGCGCAACCCCCGCCGCACCGCCATCACCGCGGCGGCGCTCATGGTCGGCGTCGCGATCGTGACCGCGATCAGCGTCATCTTCTCCTCGGTGAAGGCGAGCACGGTCGACCTGGTGGATGCCGGCCTCAACGCCAACCTCGTCATCGCCGCCGACCCGACCAGTGCGACCCCGGCTCAGATCGACCCGGCCGAGCTCCAGACCGTGCGGCAACTGCCCGGGGTCGAGCACGTGGTGGGCGAGTCCATCGACGGCGCTAAGATCAACGGCCAGCTGAGTGTCGTGTCGACCTTCGATGACATCGCCGGTGCCGTGTCGATGCTGCGGATCCAGGTCCTCGACGGCACCCTGAACATCGGACCCGGCGAGATCGTCGTGGACGACAAGACCGCTGCCGAGAAGGGCCTGACCGTGGGCCAGCCGGTGCGCGTACAACTGGCCCGCACGGGCGAGCAGCAGATGCGACTCGCCGGGATCTACAAGAGCGTCCCGCTCGCCAGCGGATACGCGATCTCGGAGCAGGATGCGCAGGCCGGCTTCACGGCCCCGGCACCGATCACCGCCTTCGTCGTGGTGCGTCCCGGTGCCGACGTCAACACCGTGCTCGGCCAGGTGCGCGAAGCGATCGCCGACAACCCCGAGGTGAACGTCTTCACCGTGGACGAGTACGTCGCCTCCGCGGCGCGGATCTTCGACACGATCCTCGGCTTCGTGCAGATCCTGCTCGCCCTCGCCCTGGTGATCGCGGTGCTCGGCGTCATCAACACCCTGGCGCTGTCGATGATCGAGCGCACCCGTGAGGTCGGGCTCTTGCGGGCCGTGGGCATGCGGCGGCGGCAGGTGATGTGGATGGTGACCGTCGAGTCGGTGGTCATCTGCGTCTTCGGCGCGCTGCTCGGGATCGCGGTCGGTACGGGCCTGGGCGTCTCCGCGTTCCAGGCGTTCCGGGACCAGGGTCTCAAGACGCTCGCCTTCCCGTGGCAGCTGACGGTCATCTATCTGATCGCGTCCGTCTTCGTCGGGCTGGGCGCGGCCTTCACCCCGGCCCTGCGGGCGGCCCGCCAGGACGTGCTGGGAGCCATCGCCTACGAGTAGTCGGCATCGTCCACGCCGGCCGATGTCGGAGGGCGCCGATAGCGTGCGGGCATGGCATATGACTTCCAGGTGGTGATCGACGCGGCGCAGCCGCACGAGCAGGCGGACTGGTGGGCGCGGACGCTCGGTTGGGCGGTCGAGGAGCAGGACGAGGCGTTCATCCGCAAGATGATCGCCGAGGGCTTCGCCCAGGAGTCCGACACGACGACCCATCACGGATCGCTGGTGTGGAAGGAGGGCGCGGCGATCCGCTCACCCGACAACACCCGACGCGTGCTCTTCCAGGCGGTGCCTGAGGCGAAGGTGGTCAAGAACCGGGTGCATCTCGACATCCGGGTCCCCGACCGCGCCCAGGCAGTGGTGGACGAGCTGATCGCCCGCGGCGCGACGAAGCTCCACGATGGACAGCAGGGCCCGCATACGTGGGTGACCCTCGCCGATCCTGAGGGCAACGAGTTCTGTGTTGCCGAGGGGCGCGTGGCCTGAAGGATCGAGGCGACGCAGCGGGCCGCTACAGCCCGGGTGCTCACTTTCCGGCCAGGCCGTCCGCGGCGCCCTGGCCGGATGCGCACAACCTGGGGTGCCGGCCGACGCTACGCGGTGCACGGTCAGGCGATGACGGCCAGGACGCCCCGGCGTACCAGCGAGCGCGAGACGACGAGTCGCTGGATCTCGCTCGTGCCCTCCCAGATGCGGTCCACGCGCAGTTCGCGGAGGAACCGTTCGGCAGCGGTGGTGCGCATGTACCCGCGCCCGCCGAAGACCTGCACCGCCCGGTCGGCGCACCGGTAGGCGGCCTCGCTGGCGAACAGCTTGGCCAGGGATGCCTTGGCGTGCACCACCTTCCGGTCGGCGCCCTGGTCCGAACGCGACGCGACCTCGTAGGTGAGCAGCCGGGCCGCCGCCGCGTCAGCCGCCGAGTCGGCGAGCGGGAACGCGACGCCCTGGTAGTCGATGATTGGTGATCCACCCTGCTCGCGCACGGCGGCCCAGGCGACCGCCTCCTCCAGCAGCCGGCTCATGGCGGCGACGCAGTGCGCGGCGATGCCGAGGCGCTCCTCCACGAACCACGCCTGCTGCAGCGCCTCGGCCCGCCCGAGTCCGCCGAGCACGGCCCCGGGCTCCACCCGTACATCCGCGAAACGGATCGTCGGGTGTCCGTGCGGGAACGAGTGGGTGAACGGCGGTGTGTCCACAATCGACACGCCGGGCGCGTCGGCGTCGATGATGAACAGCGTTGGGCCGTGCCCGTCGGCGTTCGCCACCACGATGTGGGCCGTCGCGATGTCGCCGCTGGTCACGAACCACTTCTCGCCGTCGATGAGCCAGCCGGCCCCGTCGGCCGTGGCGCGCGTGGTGATGCCCGAAGGGTCCGAGCCAGCGTGCTCCTCGGTCACCGCATAGGAGATCCACGCGTCGCCGCGCAGCGCCGGTCGCAGGTAGCGCTCGATCTGGTCCGAGGTGCCGGCGCGCAGGACGTTGTAGGCGTCGGGGATCCACCACCACAGCCCGTTCGTGCTGCGGCCCAACTGCTCGTGCACCGCCACGTAGTCGGTCAGCGACCAGCCCTGTCCGCCGTGCTCCACCGAGTGGCGGCCCCCGTTGAGACCGAACTCGATCGCTCGGCGGCTGATCGACGCGACGACGTCGGCGGGCAGCGCGCCACCAGCCTGCTCGGCGGCCACCTCGTGGGGCACGAGCACGGTGTCGACGAAGGTCCGTGCCCGCTCGGCCAGCTCGTGTTGGGCATTGGTGAGCGTAACCAACGACACGGCGAACTCCCCCAACTGGCTGACTGACTATTCAGTCAACTCCAGCCGGAGCGGCGTGTCAAGGGCCTCAGGCGCGGGGGAAGGCAGACCGGTCGAGGCCGACCTCGTGGGCGGCCACGGTGCGGGCGTGCTCGAGCAGGCGTCGCCGGGAGATCGCCTCTGGGTGCACGGTCGCCCGCAGCAGGAGGCCGTCCAGTAGCGCGTCGATCCGCTCCGCGGCTCCGGATGGGTCGTCACAATCGAGCTCGCCCGCCGCGACGCCCTCACGGATGACCCGTTCCAGGACCGCGAGCCATGCCCGTTCGAGCTCGGCCAGGATGTTGCGCAGTACCGGCGACCGCAGGCTGGCCGCCCACGCCTCGATCCACAGGACCCAGGACTGGTCGTCCTTGGTCCGGGGCAGGTAGTGCCGGATCACGCGGTCGAGCCGGGTCACGGCGTCGCCGGAGTCGGAAGCCACGCGCTCGAGCTGCTGCTGCTCCTCCAGGCTGCTTGCGCGCAGCATCTCCGCGATCAGGTCGTCCTTGGTGGCGAAGTGGTAGTGGATGAGACCACCGCTGACGTTGGTGGCGCTGGCGACGTCGGCCACCCGGGTGCTCGACATGCCGCGCTCGAGCACCACCTGGCGCGCCGCCTCCAGCAACTCGGCACGGCGGCGGTCAGCTATGGCGGCCCGGCTGTGGGGCGCGCGGAGGGATTCGTGGCGGCCGCGGCCGTCGGCCGTGGGGGACGTCTTGGGCACGGTCCCAGCCTAGCGTGCGATCCCGTGTTAACTGACCGACCAGTCAGCACCTCGCGGGGTCTCGACTGCGGGGCCCAACGATGCCTACACTCCCGCGCATGACGGGTGCACCCTCCCGGCGCGGTGCGATTGAGCTCAGCGGACTGGTCCGCCGCTTCGGCGACGTCACGGCGGTCGCCGGCATTGACCTGAATATCGAGGCTGGCGAGTTCTTCGCGCTGCTCGGCCCCTCCGGCTGCGGCAAGACCACGACGTTACGGATGGTCGGCGGGTTCCTCGAGCCGACGAGCGGGACGATCCGGCTGGACGGTGCAGATCTCTCCGGCGCACCCGCCCACCGGCGCCCGGTCAACACGGTGTTCCAGAGCTACGCCCTGTTCCCGCACATGAGCGTCGCCGAGAACATCGCGTACGGGCTGCGGTGGCGGCGCGGGATCGACCGCGACGCTCGGCGGGAGCGGGTGGGTCGCGCCCTGGAGCTGGTACGGCTCTCGGCCCTGGCCAGCCGCCGGCCGCACCAGCTCTCCGGCGGCGAGCAGCAGCGGGTCGCGCTGGCCCGGGCACTGGTCTGCGAGCCGGCGGTGCTGCTGCTCGACGAGCCACTCGGGGCGCTGGATGCCAAGCTGCGCAAGGCTCTGCGGGCCGAGCTCATGGAGCTGCACCAGGAGGTCGGCACCACGTTCATTCTTGTCACGCACGACCAGGAGGAGGCGTTGGAGATGTCCGACCGCCTGGCCGTGATGGATCACGGCCGGGTCGTGCAGTGCGGGCGCCCCAAAGACGTCTACGAGGGGCCTGCCACCGAGTTCGTGGCGGACTTCCTGGGCCTGGCCAACCTGCTCGATGTGACGTCGGTGAGGCCCTCGTCGCCCGGACGAGCGACCGTACGACTGGGTGAGTTCAGCCTCGACGCGGCCTGCGACGCGTCCCCGGCGGCGGCTTCGGGGCGGGTGGTGATACGGCCGGAACGCGTACGGCTGGGAGCGTCGGGGGCGAACACGATACCGGCCATTGTGGACAATGTCGTCTACGTGGGTCCGATGACACAGGTAAAGGTGCGTCTGCCGCACGGGCCGACGGTCCAGGTGCTGGTCGTCAACGACGCCAGCCACGACGACCTGCGCCCGGGAACCGCGGTGACGCTCGGCCTGCCGACCGACGCGCTGCGCCTGCTCGACCGCACCGCCTGACTCGGCATGGATCTGACCCGGCTCCTCGCCCCTCGGTCGGTCGCGGTGGTCGGCGCGTCAACCCGGCCGGGCAGCTACGGTAACCAGGCGGTGGCTAACCTCGTCGCCGCGGGCTTCCCGGGCACCGTCCATGGTGTACATCCGTCGGTGACCTCCGTCCACGGCGTTGAATGTGTGCCCCGGCTGGCCGATCTGCCAGAGGCGCCCGACGCGGTGGTCATCGCCACGCCCGCGGCGACGGTACCCGCGTTGCTCGGCGAGGCCGGAGAGCTTGGCTGCGGCGGAGCCGTGGTCTTCGCCGCCGGGCTAAGCGCCGAGCTGGAGTCGTCCCTGCGTTCGGCGGCGCTCCGGTATGCGCTGCCGGTCTGCGGGCCCAACGGCAACGGTATCGTCAGTGTCGGCGCGCGGGCTCCACTGTGGGGGGACAGTGTCGTGCTGGGCCGTCCGGGGCCGGTCGCCGTGGTCTCCCAGAGCGGCAACCTAGCGGTGAACGCGCTCGGCACCCGGCGCGGCTTGCGGCTGCACACCGTCGTCTCGTGCGGAAACCAGACCGTGCTCGACGCGGCCGACTACCTGCTCGCTCTGTCCGAAATGGAGGGTGTACGGGTGGTCGCGCTCTACCTGGAATCCGAGGGCGACGGCGCGAAGCTCGCCGGAGCCTTCGCCGCCTGCGTCGAGCGGGACATCGGGATCGTGGTGCTGAAGGCCGGGACCAGCCCGCAGGGCGCCGCCGCGGCCGCCGCTCACACGGGCTCGCTCGCCGGAGATGCTCGCGTGCTGCGAAGCCTGGTGGCCGAGGCCGGCGGGGCCTGGGCCACCAACCCGCACGAGATGCTCGAAGTGGCCAAGGCGCTGGCGTACGGCCGGCGGTCCCGCGGCGGCGCGGCCATCGTCACCTGCTCCGGGGGCGACGCGGCAGTTGGCGCCGACGAGGCCGCGCGACTCGGGGTTCCGCTGCCCACGCTCGGCCCCGCGACGGTCGGTCGCCTCGATGCCGTGCTGCCACCCTCGGCCAGGGCGGCGAACCCGTTGGACTACACCGCCCTGATCTTCGGCGAGGTGGCGCCCACCGCGGAGCTCGTGGCGGCCATCGGCGCCGACGAGTCGGTCGGCACGGTCGTGGTGAACTACGACCAGCCGGCCGGCCTCGACGATGGTGCCCGGGCCAGCTGGGAGGGCGCCATTCGGGGCGTCCTGGCCGGCGCCGCCAGGCTGGACACACCGGTCATCGTGGCGTCGACCCTGCCTGACCTCATGCCCCCCGACGTGGCGGACCGGCTCGTCGACGCCGGCGTCGTGCCGGCCGCCGGTCTCACCGAGGGCGTGCTCTGCGCCCGTGCCCTCCTGCAGCCGGTTGGCGGCGCGGACCGGCTGCGGGCCGTCTCCGCCGCGGCCGTGTCCGTCCAGCCGGGAGAGTCGTTGGCCGAGCATTCCGCGAAGGACCTTCTGCGGGCGGCAGGCGTTCCGGTGCCCGCCGGTGCGTGTGTCTCCACTGTGGAGTCAGCCGTCGAATGGGCCGCGTCGCTGCGCCGCCCCGTTGCCATGAAGCTCACCGCGCCCTGGCTGCGGCACAAGAGCGAGGCGGGCGCGGTCCTGCTCGACGTCCGCGGGCCGCAGGCCGTACGGTCCGGGTTCGAGCGGCTGCGGTCCATGCCCGGCCACGCCTCGACGCCGGTGCTCATCGAGGCGATGGCACAGCCCGGTGTCGAGCTTGTCGTCGCGGTGCGACGGCACGGCGTGGTGCCGGTGCTCGTGCTCGGTCTCGGCGGCGTGTGGGTGGAGCTGTTCGACGACGCGCTGCTCATCCCCCTGCCCGTCACACCCTCGATGGTTGCCTCCCGTATTGGCGAACTGAGGGCCGGCGCACTGCTCACCGGCTTCCGCGGTCGTCCCGCCGTCGACCTCGCCGCACTCGGGCGGCTGTGTGCCGACGTCGCCATCCTCGCCGTGGAACAGGAGCTGGCGCTCATCGAGCTCAACCCCGTGATCGCCCGACCCGACGGCGTAATCGTCGTCGATGCCCTCATCCAGCGCGCCGCCCCCGCGCCTTCCCGTCCGCCCTGTTGATCTAGGGCTGCGGAACGTGGTTTGATCTCTGACCACGGTCCTACGCCCTAGATCAACGGGACAGTGGGTCACATGTCGATGGAGGCCATCTCGCGGAGGGCGTCGCCGCTGCCCACGCTCCCGCGGCGGCGCCGCAGTACGAGCCAGGCCAGAACCAGCGCGATCGCGGAGCCGAGCAGCAGCACGGTCGCCAGCGCGTTGAGCGCGGGGGTGGGGGCGTTGCGGACCGAGCTGTAGAGGCGGATCGGGACGGTGACGGAGGAGGCGTCGGAGGAGAGGAAGGCGCTGATGACGAAGTCGTCCATCGACGAGGCGAAGACGATTAGCGCGCCGGCGACGATCGCGGGGGTGAGCAGCGGCAGGAGGACCGTGCGCAGCGCCTGCACGGGCGAGGCGCCGAGGTCGCGCGCCGCCGTCTCGTACTCCTCGCCGACCGACGCCAGCCGGGCCCGAACGATGACTACCACATAGGACACCGAGAACGTGACATGTCCGAGCAACTGCGCGGTGCGTCCGAGCGGGATCAGCGTGTAGAGGTTCGTGAACACGAGGAACAGTGCGCTGCCCATGACGATCTCGGGCGTGGCTAGCGGCAGCAGCATGAGCCCGTTCGCGGCCCGGCTCGTCCGCCCTCGCCACCGCACCAGGCCCAGCGCCAGCGCGACGCCGAGCGGGGTCGCGATGAGCGTCGTGAACAGCGCGAGCTCGACCGTGTTGGTCAGCGCCAGCCGCAGGCCGGGGTCCTCGGCGACAGAGCCGGACGTGCCCCAGTACCACCGGGTCGAGAAGCCCTGCCACGAGCTGCGCGACCGCCCGTCGTTGAACGAGAACTGGATCGCGACGAGCACCGGCAGCAGCGACCACCCGACGTAGAGCCAGGTCACGATGGCGAGCACCCAGCCACGGCGCCTCATGACGCCGGCCGATCGGAGCGCAGCGAGGAGATCAGGTAGTACGCCATCATGGCCATGAGCAGCGCGGAGAGCAGCAGCACCAGGGACGCCCCGACGTCCTTGCGCGACCCGCCGAGGAGATAGAGCTCGATCTCGTTGCCGATCATCGAGGTGGTCGGCGAGCCGGAGACCAGCGTGTTGGTGTAGTAGTCGCCGAACATCGGCAGCGCCGTCACCACGGTGGCGGTGGCGAGCCCGGGCGCCGAGAGCGGCAGCGTCACCCGCAGGAACGTCCCGACCCGGCCGGAACCCAGGTCGTGCGATGCATCGAGGAGACGCTCGTCAATGCGATCCAGTGTGGCGAAGAGGGGCACGATGAAGAACGGCACGTACCCGTAGACCAGGGCCAGCACGACCGTGTACGGGTTGCCGGACAGCCAGCTCACGGGGGCCCGGACGATATTGAACGCCATGAGCACTTTGTTCACGTACCCGTCGTCCTGCAGCAGGCTGAGCCAGGCCAGCATCCGGGTCAGGTAGTTGATCCACCACGGGGCGAGGATCAGCGCGAGCAGCAGACCTCGGCGGCGCCCGGCGAACCGCGCGAGGTAGTAGGCGACCGGGTAGCCGGCGAGCATGCAGAGCGCCAGCGCCACCACGACGAACACCAGCGTCCGGAGGAAGACGGCGCGCAGGTCCCCGAACAGGCTGCGGTTCAGGACGTCGAGGAAGACGTCGAAGCTCCAGTAGCGCGGGTCCCACTCGGGCACTGTCGAGCCGAAGATGGGGTCCCGGTAACCGAAGGCGACTGCGGCGATCGCGTAGAACGGCAGGACGAAGAACGCGAGTAGCCAGAGCGTGCCGGGGGTCGCGAGCAGGGGCCAGAGAGCGCCGCCGAGACCCCGCGCCCGCCGCCGCCGCTGATCGGTGGCGGCCGGGGCGAGGTCCGGGCGCTGGTCGAGTGCGGTCAACTGCCTGCCCTGAACTTCGCCCACTCGTCGAGCCACAGCGCGTCGCCGTCGGCGCTGAGTTGCAGCTCCTGCAGGCCCTTGCTGTAGTGGTCGGGCGTGATGACGGCGGCGACCAGGTGCTCGGGCACGTACTCGTCGGCGACGAGCCGCTCCGGTGTCGCCACCGTGAGCGCCGGCTGGTAGCCGGTGTAGGAGAAGTTCTCCATAGCCACGTCGTTGTCCAGCAGGTGGTTGAGGAACACGTGGGCCAGCACGGGCTTGTCGGCGCTGGCCGGGATGGCGATCGTATCGGTCCCGACCGGCCCCTTGAGGTCCTGCGGGTACCAGTAGCCGAGCACCTCGTTGCCGACGTCCTCGGGCAGGTAGTACTGGGCGTTGATGATGTCACCCGACCAGACCTGGTGCACGCTGGCCTGGCCGTCGGCGAGCAACTGGTAGCCGGTGATACCGACCTTCACGTTGACCGCGTCGATGAGGCTGGCCAGCATCTGTCCGGCCGCCCTGATGAGCGCGGAGTCTTCGGTGTTGAGGTCGGTTTGTCCGGCGCGCAGCAGCGCCATCGAGATCGCCTCGCGCGGGTCGTCGAGGATGTAGACCTTGCCCTTGTAGACACTGTCGAAGAGCAGGTCCCAGCCGCGGGGCGGCACGGAGCTCACCACGTCGGTGCGGTAGCCGACCCCGGTGGTGAACGCCGCGTACGGCACC
Source organism: Micromonosporaceae bacterium (assembly GCA_036557785.1). Classification (GTDB taxonomy): domain Bacteria; phylum Actinomycetota; class Actinomycetes; order Mycobacteriales; family Micromonosporaceae; genus DATBGZ01. The sequence continues at coordinate 66,591 of DATBGZ010000045.1, read as the reverse complement.
GAGTACTGCGAGCCCTGGTCGTAGAACGGGTCGCGCAGTTGCGGCCAGGCGTTGCCGAGATTGGGCAGGTAGCTGTGGTTGAGCGGTTGGAGGAGCTTGCCGGCCACCACCTTGCCGATGATGTCGACCGTCGGGAAGTACACGTCGAACGCGATGCCGGCGGTACGCAGCTTCGCGATCGCCTCCTCCTGCGTGGTGAACGTGGTGACCTCGACGTCGACGCCGTACTGCTTGCCGAAAGCGGTGAGGACATCCGGCGAGAGGTACTCAGGGTAGTTGAATACCTTCAACGTTCCACCGGTCTCGGGCTGCAGCCCGTCGGCGATCGCGGGAACGTCGTCGAAGCGCGGCAGCCGGACGGGGTTGTCGGGCCTGCTCAGCCTGACCGGCGACTCGGCCGTGGTCGTCGGCCGGCCCGAGCAGCCGGCGAGCGCGCCCGTGCCGGCGGCTGCGGCGAGGGCACCGAGCTGCAGCAGACGGCGCCGGGACAGCAGCGAACCGCCGAGGCCTTCACGTGGATGCAGAGTCATTCCGCGACCACCCTCCTCTTGCGAAACTGACTGGTGGTTCAGTTAGTATGTCGGCATGTGGCGGCAGTCACAAGACGTCCAGAGGACCTCGTACGACGCGATCGTCGTGGGTGGTGGGCACAACGGCCTCGTCGCGGCCGCCTACCTGTCACGCGCCGGCCTACGGACCCTCGTCCTTGAGGCACGGTCGCGGACCGGTGGCGCGGCGACGACGCAGACGCCCTGGGGTCCCGACTTCAAGGTCACGGCGCTGTCCTACGTGATGAGCCTGATGCCGCCGACAATCATCAGAGATCTCAGGCTGGACAGGTTCGGTTACCAGGTGGTACCGATGGGGCCGTCCTTCGTGGCCTTCGACGAGCGTCGCTCTGTGCTGCTCACCGAGGACGCCGCGACCGACCACCAGGAGCTGGCCGCCATATCGAAGCGTGACGCGCAGGCCATGCACCGCTACGAGGCGTGGTTGCGGGGTGTCGGCGACGTCCTCTCGCCGCTGCTGCTGCGCCCCCCGCCGGCCATGGGATCCCGGCGCCCAGGCGACCTCGTCGATCAGGTGCGCCTCGCCTGGGGCATGCGGGGTCTGGATGTGCGGGGCGCGGCCGATGCGGTCCGGCTCTTCACGATGAGCATCGCCGACGTGCTCGACGAATGGTTCGAGTCCGACGAGATCAAGGGCGTCATGGCGATCAATGGCGTCATCGGCACCTGGGCCGGACCCGAGTCGCCCGGCACCGCCTACGTGATGATGCACCACACGATCGGCGACGTCGGCGACGGCAGAATGGGCAGTTGGGGCTACCCGATCGGCGGCATGGGCGCGGTCGCGGACGCGATCCAGGCCTCGGCCGAGTCTTTGGGCACCACGGTGCTCACGGACTCCCCCGTCGAGCGGATCGTCACGCGCCGCGGCCGCGTCACCGGCGTCGCCACTGCCGACGGGCGCGAGTTTCGGGCGCGGACGGTGCTCACCGCTATTCACCCCAAGATCACCTTCCTGCGGCAGATTGAGCGCGACGCCCTGCCCGCCGACTTCGTCACCGACATCGAGCGCTGGCGTACACGCAGCGGCGTCGTGAAGGTCAACGTGGCGCTCGCAGGCCTGCCGAGGTTCACCGCCCGGCCCGACCTGCCGCCGGCCGGCCTCTCCGGTTCGGTCGAGATCGCGCCAACTCTGTCCTACCTGGAGCGAGCGTTCCAGGACGCGCGGGAGGGCCGGGCAGCCCTGCGCCCTTTCGCCGACTCAGTCATTCCCTCCACATTGGATTCCACGCTCTGCCCGCCGGGCACGCACGTCATGTCCATGTTCACTCAATGGGTGCCGCACACATGGGCGGCCGAGCCGGAGGAGGCCGAACTGAAGGCGTACGCCGACCGCGTCATCGGCGAGTACGAGGCCCTGGCGCCGGGGTTCGAGAAGCTGATCCTGCACCGGCAGGTCATCGGGCCGTACGAGATGGAGCACGAGTACGGCCTCGTGGGCGGCAACATCTTCCACGGCGAGCTCACCCCCGATCAGCTCTTCCACCTGCGCCCCGCGCCGGGCTACGCGGACTTCACCACGCCGATCCGGGGGCTCTACCAGTGCTCGTCGGCCACCCATGGCGGCGGCGGCGTCACCGGTATCGCGGGCTACCTGTGCAGCCGACGCGTGCTCAAGGATCGGAGGTGGCGGCGGCGATGATCGCGAGCCAGCGCAATGGTCCCGCGCCCTTGGATCTCGACGCGGTACGGGCGAGCCTTTCCGGCTCGGGACGGATGCTGCCAGCCGCCGGCTATGCCGACGAGTCGGTGCTCGAGTGGGAGCGCCGCGTGCTCTTCGCGGGCGGATGGGTCTGCGTAGGAAGGTCCGCCGAGGTCGCCGAGCCCCGCAGCCGCCGTGCCGTCAAGGTGGGTGACGACTCGGTCCTGCTGGTCCGCGACGAGCAGGGTGTGCTGCACGGCTTCTTCAACGTCTGCCGGCATCGCGGCCACGAGTTGCTCGCGTGCGGTGCCAGCACGACGGGGCGCTTCATCACCTGCCCCTACCACAGCTGGGTCTTCGACCTCGACGGTAGCCTGCACAAGGTCCCCCACGAACACCGCGACGCGTTCGCCTCGAAGGACGAGCTTTCCCTCACGAGCGCCAGGGTGGCCGAGTGGCATGGCTTCGTACTGGTCAATGTGGACGGTGTGGCCCCACCCGTGGAGCGCTACACGGCAGGGCTCGACGACATCCTGAGACCTTACGAGCTCGACCGGCTCGTGGTCGCGGCCAGCCACTCCTACGAGCTGCGGGCCAATTGGAAGCTGGCGGTCGAGAACTACCAGGAGTGCTACCACTGCTCCACCATCCACCCCGAGCTATGCCGCGTCTCCCCGCCCGACAGCGGCTCCAACTACTGCCCGGACGGGCTCTGGGTGGGCGGGAGCATGGAGCTGGTCGAGGGCGCGCAGACCATGTCGCTGGACGGGCTCTCCGGCAGCGAGCCGATGCGGGCGATCGCCGGGACGCTGCGGCGGGCGGTGCAGTATGTCCAGCTCTGGCCGAACTTGCTCATCAGCGCCCATCCCGACTACGTGATGATCCACACGTTGGAGCCGCTCGCCGCGGACCGCACACACGTCGTCTGCGAGTGGCTGTTCCCGCCCGAGGTCGTGGGGCGGGCCGACTTCGACCCCGCCTACGCCGTGGACTTCTGGGACCTCACGAACCGCCAGGACTGGGCCGCGTGCGAGGCGGTGCAGCGGGGCGTCACATCACGTGGCTACCGGCCCGGTCCGTTCTCTCCCGAGAACGAGGATGCCACGTTCCAGGCCGTCGCCGTGGTGGCCCGCGCCTACCTCGACGGACGGCTGCCGGAGTCCACCACCGCCGCCATGCCCACCCGCTGACAGCCCTCCCACGAATCCCAACCCCGCGACCAAGCTGGTGACTGAAGATGCCCGCCCCCGTGGTGCCGTCCTACCCCGACATTCTCGACCGGCTCATCGCCGAACAGGAGAAGCTCTTCCTCGCCAGGACGCAGCGCTCCCAGCGGCTGCGGGCGGAGTGCAGCGACGTGCTGGCCGGCGGGGTCACCTCGAGCTGGCAGGACGCACCGCCGGGCACCGTGTGGATCGACCGCGGTGAGGGCTCCCGGATCCTCGACGTCGATGGGAACTCCTATGTGGACCTGCATGGCGGCTTCGGCGTGAACCTGTGCGGGCACGCCCACCCCGCGATCGTGGCGGCCGTCTCCGACCGGGTCCGCAGAGGCACCCACTTCGCTCAGCCGGTGCGCGACGCGGTCGTGGTGGCGCGTGAGCTGGCCCGGCGCTTCGAGCTGCCGATGTGGCGGTACAACAACTCCGGTACAGAGTCCACAATGGACGCCATCCACATCATGCGGGTCGCGACGGGCCGGCCGGTGGTCATCAAGGTGGAGGGCACGTACCACGGGCACCACGACAGCGTGCAGGTCTCGGTCTACCCGTCCCCCGACGATATCGGTCCGGCCTCCCGGCCCAATACCGTGCCGGTCGGCACCGCGGTGCCCCGCGCCATGACCGACCTGACCGTGGTCGTGCCGTTTGGTGACCTGGCGGCGGTCGAGCGCGTGCTGTCCGAGTACCGCGACCAGGTCGCGGGCATGATCGTCGAACCGGTGATGATGAACATCGGGCTGATCCCGGCACCGCCGGGCTACCTGGCCGGGCTGCGGGACATCCTGCACCAGCACCGGGCCTACCTGGCCTTTGACGAGGTGAAGACCGGCTTCGGCATCGCCGCAGGCGGTGCCGTCGAATGGTCCGGCGTCACCCCCGACCTTATCTGCCTGGCCAAGGCACTGGGCGGGGGTCTGCCCTGCGGCGCGATCGGCGGCACCCGTGAGCTCATGGCCCTGGTCGCCGACGGTACGTACGAGCAGGTCGGGACGTTCAACGGCAACCCGTTGACCATGGCTGCGGCCCGGGCTGTGGTGACCGAGGTCCTCACCGACGAGGCCTACCGGCACTTCGACCGACTGCGGGACATCATGGTCAGCGGGGCGCGGTCCATCCTCGAGCGGTACGGCATGCCGGGATACGTGCAGGCGTTCGGGGCCAAGGGCGCGGTCATCTTCCATGAACAGTTGCACGACTACCGGGACTTCCTGAGTTATCCCGACCAGTGGGGCAATGCCCACTGGATCTACCAGCACAACGGTGGCGTCTTCCTGCCTCCCTGGGGCAAGTGTGAACAGTGGACGGTCTCGGTGCAGCACACCACGGAGGATGTGCGGTGCTTCGTGACCAACCTCGAGACGATGGCAGCGGCCCTGCAAAGTCAGTCCACAGTGGAGGTACCGTGAGCGCGTTGGGAGGGCGAAGCGTGGGTGGGACTGGTGATATCGCGGAGAAACTGGGCGAGATCGGGCTGCCTGCGCCGGTGCGCGAGCTGGCGGCTCGGCACTGGGACGTCGTGGTGGTCGGCGGTGGTCACAATGGACTGACGTGCGCGGCCTACCTGGCCCGGGCCGGTCAGTCCGTGCTCGTGCTGGAGGCGCGCAGCCGGCTGGGCGGGGCATGCACGCTGGAGCGCCCCTTCCCCGACCAGCGTTACGTGATCAGCCCCTGCGCCTACGTCATCGGCCTGCTCGACGAGACGGTGGCGGCCGACCTGCGCCTCTACGAGCGCGGGTTGGAGGTATACCTCGCCGATCCTCAGCTCTGGGTACCCTTCGACGACGGCACCGCCTTTGCGCAGTGGATGGACCACGACCGGACGCTGGCCGGGCTCAAGGAGCTCGGCTTCACCGCGAAGGATATCGACGGCTACTTCGCCTACGAGGACTTCTTCGACCAGATCCGGATCCGGCTCCGCAAGGGCGCGCGCGACACATGGTCGGGTGACTCACCTACCCGGGAGCAGCTCGAGGAGCTGCTCGGCGGTGAGCAACTCATGCGTGACGCTGTCTTCGAAGCGTCCATCTCGGACGTCCTCGACGAGTTCGTCTCCGACCAGCGGCTCAAGGATGCGCTCTTTGGTCAGGGGGTGATCGGCACCTACGCCGGCCCGAAGGACCCGGGCACCGCGGCGGTGAAGCTCATGCACTTCTCCGGCGAAGTGCTCGGCGTCGGCGCGGTCTGGGGCTACGTCCGTGGCGGCATGGGCATGGTGAGCTTCGCGATCGCCGACGCCGCGCGAGAGGCCGGCGCGGTGCTCGCCACCGGTGTCCCGGTCGCCGAGGTGCTTCCCGGCGAGGGCGTACGGCTCGAGGACGGCACGCTCATCCGCGCCACCCGCGTGGTGAGCAACGCCGATCCCAAACGGCTGCTCGCGATGCTGCCGGCCGACACGGTACCGGCCGCCTACCGCGCCCGGCTGGAAGCGTGGGACATCCGCAGCCCGGTGGTGAAGTTCAACGCGGCCCTGCATCGGCTGCCGTCGTGGACCGCCGCTCCGTCGGATACGTTCTGGGCCAAGGGTGTCGTCGACGTGACGACCGGGCTGGAGGACGCGCAGCGCTGCTTCGAGAGCTGCGACGTGGGCGAGCCGGCGGTGGGCTTCGGCGAGATGTACGTGCAGACCGGCCACGACCCGTCGCCCGCGCCCGAAGGCCGGCATCTCATGAGCATCTTCGGCCAGTACGCGCCCTATGCCCTCGCCGGTGACGGCTGGGAGGCGCGGCGCGAGGAGGTCGCGAATCAGTTCATCGATCTCGTGAGCCGCTGGGCGCCCGACTTCGCCGACTGCCTGGAGAGCTACGAGGTGCTCGGGCCGCCCGACATCGAATCGCGCGTCGGCCTGACCGGCGGGCACATCTTCCAAGGCGAGGTGCGGCCCGACCAGATGTGGGAGCAGCGCCTGAGCGCACGCACGGACGTACCGGGGGTCTACCTGTGCGGCGCCGCGACCCACCCGGCCGGAAGCGTCATCGCCCTCAACGGCCGCAACGCCGCACGAGCTGTACTCTCCGACCTGGCGGCGCAGGCATAGTCCAGTCCTGATCCGTGCACTCGGGTGCATGTCAGCGGTGAGTGTCGCCGGGCGGGTCAGGCCACGAGCGCACGCAGCAGGGCCAGGTCGACCTCGGCCAGGCTCGACCGTACGGTCGCTCCAACGAGGTCTGCGGCGGAGAGCGGGATCTCGTTGGGGACGGCGACCAGCACGCATCCGGCGGCCCGGGCGCTCGCCAGACCGGCCGGCGAGTCCTCGATCGCGACGCACCGGGCCGGGTGCACGCCCAGGGCCCTGGCCGCCGCGAGGTAGTGCTCCGGGTGGGGTTTGCAGAACGCCACCTCGTCGCCACAGCACAGGGCGTCGAAGTTGGCGGCGCCGAGCGTGCGCAGCGCGACGTCCACGAGTCCTCGGCCCGTGTTGGTGACCAGGGCGGTCGGGATGCCCGCGCTCCGTACGGCACGGAGCAGCTCGGTGGCGCCGGGCAGCCACGGCATGCCCTCCGCGAAGAGCTCCCGCACCCGGGTCTCGAGCCATCCGTTGGCGGCCTCGACATCGAGGTCGGGCACACCGAGGTCGGCGCGGAGCAGGGCCATGGTCTGCGCCGCCGACGACCCGATCATCGCGGTGCGCGCGGTGTCGGAGAGCACGCCGCCACTGCGGGCGGCAAGCTCGCGCAGCGCGATGTCCCACAGCTTCTCGGTGTCGACGAGCGTGCCGTCCATGTCGAAGAGGACCGCGGCGAGGGAGGTCACCGGCCCATCCTCGCCGTAGCGCCGGCTCAGGCCCAAGCGCCGCCCCCACGACCGTGACCCGCGACACCGGGGGTCAGCACCGGCGAATCGATGAGAAGGCGCTTCTGGATGCACTGGACTGACGGCGCGAGCCATGACGGGGCCGCGTCAACTGAGCGTGTAGACCACGGCGTCGTCGATGTCGACGCGGGTGATGCCGAGGCCGTCCAGCGCGGTGTCCGAGGCAGCACCCGCCCACGGCGTTCCCAGGATGCGGTCGCGGAGCACCACCACCGTCCGGACGCCGTACCGGCGCAGCAGCGCGACACTGGCCGGATCGGGGAAGGAGTAGGTCCCGGCCCGGATCTCGGCCTGGCTCGCCGGCGTGAAGCCCGAGTTGCCGTTGACCATCTGCGGGAAACCGTCGGTGGACCAGAGCATCACCAGCGCGTCCACGTTCTGGTCGCTGGGCAGCACGAGCAGCGGTGGCCTGACCGTGGCGGCCTGCGCCGAGGTCAGCGCCGCGGGGGCGGGCGGCACCGGGATGTGCGGGATCACGCTGAGCCCCTCGACCAGCACCAGGGCGATGGCGAGGACGCCGACGGCGTGACCACGGTACGGACGCAACTGCGACGCGAGCGGACGCAGTCGCGCGGCCGCCGGCCGTAGCCGCGCGAGGAGAGTGCGCCAGGTCTCTGCGGAGACCCGCCCGCCCAGCGGCGACGAGCGGGTCAGGCGCGACACCGCCGCGCCATTCGCGTGCGGTGTGCGCCCGGCCGCGGCGGTGGTAGTACGTCCCAGCCGCTCGGTCACCGCGGTGACCGCGCCGGCCGCGAGCAGGGCGAGTAGCAGCGTCGTCCAGACCACCAGGCGCCCCGGCGTACGCAGCCCGTCCCACCCGGGCAGTTGGTAGAGCAGCAGGTAGGACAGCCAGCCACCGGGCGGGATGTTCGTGCCCATGCCCAGCACGATGCTGACCACCACGCCGATGCCCAGCCCCCACCGCCAGCGCCTGGGCCAGACCGACAGGGCGACACCGAGCCCGGCGAGCAGGTAGAGCGTGATCCCGGGCAGCAGCGTCATCTCGTCCGGCACCGGCAATGCCGCCCGCAGCCCGAACACGTCGTGGCGCCACAGCAGCGCCGCGTTCGGCCCGGTGAGGAAGCCGTTGAGCGGCGGCGAGTAGTACTCGAGCTCGAGGATGCCGCGGCGGGCATTGGGATGGGCGTCGATCACGCGCAGGTACGGCAGCGCCATGAACACGCAGACGGCTCCGAACATCAGCCCACCGCCGAGGTTGGCCAGCAGCACCCGCCGTCGCACCACGGGCCGGCCCCGCCGCCACCACAGCACGAGGACGAGCACGCCGAGCGCGGCCAGGACGTAGGCGAAGACGAGCCCGATGCCGAACCCGATCGTCATCTGCCAGGCCGCGACCAGCCAACCGGCGACGATCCACACCGGCCGGGTGCGGGCTGGTCGCGGGCCGTCCTTGATCGAGAAGCCGTGCCCCCGGGCGAGCATGGCGAGGCAGAGCATGATGCCACCGGTGGAGATCACGTGCAGGTGCCCGACGTGGCCCAGCCGCCAGGGCGCGTACGCAACGGCAAGGCCAGCCACGGTCGAGCCGAGCCGGCTGGCGCCGAGCTGGCGGGCCAGCGCATACCCACCGATCGTCGCGAGCGCGCAGGCGAAGACATAGATAAGGTTCACGGTCAGAATCGCCCCAGCGACGCCATGACCGAAGATGGCCAGCGGCCAGTAGCCCAGCAGGGTGTCCGAAAAGGCGTAACTGTCCACTTCGGGGTGGAACACGTTGCCCTGAAAGAGCTGGCCGGGGTCGTGCAGCAGGGCGTGGGCGCCCCAGCGTGCCTCCCAGCCCATCAGCGCGGGGTCGACCAGGTCGTGCGGCAGCGTGCGGGTCGGGTGGCGCAGAGCCGGCCAGGTCATCGCCACCGCGATGGCAAACCCGGCGAGCACCACAACCAGCGCCTCCCGGGCGACCGGTCGGCGCGTGGACCCTGCCGCGGGGCGGGTACGCAGCACCGTCCCGAGCGCGCGGACCCTCGCTCCGGCTCGAAGGGCTGCTGGCATTCCCACCCTCGCCAACCACACTGCAGCGACCGCGTCGGGACAACGCGACGCTGAAGGATACTGGTCGGCGCGTTAGGGTGCGCGGGCAGGTCAGCCGCCCGAACAACCCCTCCGGAGCCGCGATGATCGATCCGCCCAGGGCCCCGGCCCGCCACGGGATCGGGCTGGGCGTGGCCGTGCTCGCGATCGGCGTCCTGGTCTCGAGGCCGGGGATCTGGAGTTACGACGGTTACGTCATGGCGCAGGTTGCCCACAGCATGGTCGCCGACCACACCTTCCTGGTCCATGACGACCCGCTGGGTCTGAGCACGCCCTACGCCGCCTACGGCATCGGCATGCCGGTGCTCATGGCCGTCGGCGAGTACCTGGCCCGCTACCTGCCCGTGACCGCCACGGGTGTCGACGCCCTGATCAACCCGGTGATCCTCGCGGCGATCGCCGTGGTCGTCTTTCTCCTCGCCCGCGGTCGCGGCGCGGGACCCCGGCTCGGCGTCGCGGTCGGGCTCGCCGTGGCGCTCGCCACGCCCCTGCTCCCGTACGCGGCCACGAGCTTCACCGAGCCGGCCACCGCGCTCGGGGTGGCGCTAGCCCTGCTCGGCATCCAGCGCGCCGCACGGCGCCCGGTTCATGCCGGGGCTCTGGTGGGGGCCGGAGTCGGGTTGGCGGCGGTCATGCGAGTCGACTCGCTCGCGCTCATCGCCCCCGTCGTCGGACTCGGGCTGCTCGTGGTCGCCGGGGTGCGGCGTCCGGGCCGCCGTGCCGCCCACCTCCTGCGTGCCGCGATCGCCTGCGCCGCGACGCTCGCGCCGTTCCTGGCGATCGTGGCGGCCTACAACCAGGTCCGGTACGGGTCGATGCTGCAGACGCAGTACCAGGGCTTTGCGGCCGACCGGGCGTGGAGCCACCCCTGGGCCACGGGGGTCTATGGCCTGGTCGCGTCGCCCGGGCGCGGGCTGCTCCTCTACGCACCCGTGGCCCTCGTCATCGTGCTGTTCTGGCGACCGGTCGCGCGCCGCTCCCCCGTCCTTGCGCTGGTCTGTGCCGCGCTGCTGGTCGACCGCGTCGCGACGTACGCCGCCTGGCACGACTGGCACGGCGGGGTGACCTGGGGTCCGCGATTTCTCGTGCCCGCGATGCCGGCGTTGGCCCCGTTCCTCACCGAGGCGCTGCGCCGGGCCAGCGCCGGCCTCCGGGACCGGAGCACAGCCCGCGTCGCCGTCACCGGGGTCCTGGGACTGATCGGGCTCAGCCTCGGCGTCCAGCTCGTGGGGGCGCTGACCGACCCCGCGCAGGACCGGATGCTCGCGGCGATCCACGAGGGAGAGGCCGTACGTCCGCCCGGACTGACGTACGGCGAGTGGGCCGCCTCGGCGCAGGAGCAGGCGATCTGGGACGCCGCGATGATGGACTGGTCCGTGACGCCGGTGGTCGACCACGCGGACCAACTCGTCCATGGCGATCACCTCGTGAGCCGCTTCATCGGGCCGGGCGTCGACCCGATCGGCCTCGCGGCCAGTGCCACCGTGCTCGGGCTCGGACTGCTCGCGGCCTTCGGCGGGCGACGTCGGGCCGGCGGCGAGTCAGCGCTGCGCGGCGCGGCGCGCAGGCCGGCGGAAGCGCTCGCGCAGGATGATCCAGAGCGCCTCGACGCCGTCCATCCACGTGATCTTCTTGCCGTCGGCGCGGGTCCGGGCCTGGTAGGAGATCGGCACCTCGAACGGGCGGATCCCCCGTCGCAGCAGCTTGCCGGTGACCTCGGCCTCCATCCCGAAGCCGTTGGACTTCACCCTCAGATCCCGGTACAGCGTGCTGGGCATGAGCTTGTAGCAGGTCTCGAGGTCGGAGATGTAGCAGTTGAACACCACGTTGGCGAACGTCGTCACGAGCTTGTTCCCCAGGACGTACCAGAAGGAGAACGCGGTGTGACTGCCGAACTGCCGGCTGCCGAAGACGACCTCGGCCCGACCGGCAAGTACGGGTTCCAGTAGCCGGGGTATGTCGCGCGGGTCGTACTCCAGGTCGGCGTCGAGGATCACCAGCGACTCACCGCGAGCCTCGTTCGCACCCGTACGGACGGCCGCACCCTTGCCCCGGTTGCGCGGGTGACGGATCACGCGGATCCGCGCGTCGTCGAACGCGCTGAGGATGGCGGGCGTGGCGTCGGAGGAGCCGTCGTCGACGACGACCAACTCGACCTCGCACGGGAAGTCGACGTCGAGGACCTGCTTGACTGCCTCGGCCACGCGGGCTGCCTCGTTGAAGACGGGCATGACGATCGACAGCTTCACGGGCGTTGCTCCCACTGCGTAGAGTCGCCACAGCATAGACCTTCCGGGTGACGCTGGCCCCTCCGTAGTGGTGGGCGGGGCACGTGGTGCCCGTTTCGTCACATAAGGTGGCGCAGGTCACCGCGTTGCGAGGACCAACGCGTTGCGAGGACAAGGAAGGTGAGCAGCCGACCCGCGCCCCTCCGGTTGCCTGGGAACTGCTGCTAGGGGGACAGCGATGACAGCACCGGCCACACCGGCGGGGCCGAGCAGAGCCAGCCGCGTACGCAGCGATTCCGCGGGTAGTGCGGACGCGGCCTGCCCGGTCCGGGTGATCGGCGCCGGCCCGGCGGGGCTCACCGCGGCGTACCGGCTCGCGCAGGCCGGCCGAGCCGTGGACGTCTACGAGGCGGACACCGTCGTGGGCGGCATCAGCCGTACTGTCGAACGGGACGGTTGGCGCTTCGACATCGGCGGCCATCGATTCTTTACGAAGGTTCCCGAGGTCGAGTCGCTGTGGCAAGAGATCCTGCCCGGCGACGAGTTCCTGCTGCGCCCGCGGATGAGCCGCATCCAGTACCAGGGCAAGCTCTTCGACTACCCCCTGCGGGCCATGAACGCGTTGAGCGGCCTGGGCGCCCTCGAGGCGGCCCGGTGCGTCGGGTCGTACGCCTGGGCCCGCATCCGGCCGCCGAAAGACCAGACCAGCTTCGAGGGCTGGACGACCGCACGGTTCGGACGCCGGCTCTACTCGATCTTCTTCAAGACGTACACGGAGAAGGTGTGGGGCGTGCCGGCCACCGCGATCCAGGCGGACTGGGCCGCACAGCGCATCAAGAACCTCTCCCTGTCCAAGGCGATCATCAACGCGCTCCGGCCGGCTCGGAACCAGAAGGACGTGACGAGCCTCATCGAAGAGTTCCGCTACCCCAAGTACGGCCCGGGGATGATGTGGGAGAAGGCGGCCGACCTGGTCGAGAAGGCGGGCGGGACGGTCCGGCTCGGCACCCGCGTTGTCGCGGTGCACCGCGAGCGTGGCGGGGCGGTCGCCCTGACCCTGGGCGATGAGACCGGCACCACCGAGGTGCCCGCCGAGCATGTGATCTCGTCGATGCCACTCTCGGAACTGGTTCTCGCCATGGACCCGCCGGCCCCGCCGGACGTGCGCGCCGCAGCCGCGGGGCTGCGCTACCGGGACTTCCTCACGGTGGCGCTCGTGGTCCCGAAGGAGGTCGGCTTCCCCGACAACTGGATCTACGTACACACCCCGGGCGTCCACGTGGGTCGCATCCAGAACTTCGGCTCGTGGTCGCCGTACATGGTCAAGGACGGTCGGACCTGCCTGGGGCTGGAGTACTTCGTCAACGAGGGCGACCAGCTGTGGAGCAGCAGTGACGCCGGCCTCGTCGCGCTGGCGAGCCAGGAACTGCAGCGCATCGGCCTGATCAGCGACTGCTCCGTCGTGCAGGCCGGCTTCGCGGTACGGATTCCCAAGGCGTACCCGACCTACGACGACGCCTACCGGGGCCATGTCGAGACGATCCGGGCCTGGCTGGCGGCGCAGGTGCCCAACGTCTACCCCGTGGGACGCAACGGCATGCATCGCTACAACAACCAGGACCACTCCATGATGACGGCGATGCTGACCGTGGAGAACATCCTCACCGGTAGCTGCCACGACGTCTGGGCCGTCAATGTCGAAGAGGACTACCACGAACAGCGGCGTCCGGGGGACGACAAGCGCCCGGCGGAGCACGGCACCGGTCGCGCCGCGCCCATCCTGCCCCGCGTGTGAGCCGCCGCACCCGCTTGCCGTTCTGCTGGTGAGCCTGAAACGATGACGCCATGCGACGCAGCGCGTCAGCGCGGTTTCTCGCCGGCGCGGCCGGACTGGTGATGGTGGCGAGCCTCGGGTTCCCCGTGCCGGCATCGCTGCATCTGCCGACCTCGCGGCCGCTGCCCCTCGCCGACGTCCAGGGCTCGGTCGACTACCTCACCCGGGCGTACGGGATCGACACATCCGAGGCGCTGCGGCGCCTGGAGCTGCAACGCACGCACGGCCAGCTCCTGGACCTGCTGGAGTCGCAGAATACATATGTGGACTCGTGGATCGATCAGGACCACGGCGGTTTCCTCGTGATCGTCAGCACCGACCCGTCCGCGCTCGCCGCGGCCCTGCCCGACGTCCCCGATCGGGCCCACATCCGAGTCGTCGACGCCGGCAGCGAACAGGCGCACCCGTCGACCGTGGCTGTGCCGGTGCAGCGCTGGGATCCCAAGGCGTCCAACCTCGCCGGCGCCTGACGCCTCACGCCGCCGGCGAGAGGCGGCGCTTCTCCTGTTCGACGATGGTCCGGGCCAACGCGACCTCGGAGATGTCGACCGCACCGGGCGCCGCCTCGGCGATCGCGCTGCGCCGCACGTACGCGTCGAAGAGCGCGGCCTTCGTGTCGAGCAGCTCGAGCAGGCGCTCGTCGACGGAGTCCTCGGTGAGCAGCCGGTGGACCTGCACCGTGCGGACCTGACCCATCCGGTGTGCCCGCGCGATCGCCTGGGCCTCGGTCGAGGGCTTGACCTGCGGCTCGCACAACACGACGACGGAGGCCGCCTGGATGTTCAGGCCGACCCCGCCCGCCTCGATCTGCGCGACAAGCACGCCCGGCTCCGTGACCTTGGTAAACGTGTCGATGAGGCGCTGGCGCTCGGTCGTCGAGGTCGATCCGGTGATCGGACCGTAGGCGTGCCGGCCGAGCGCCGTCGTCACGGTGGCGAGCACATCGCGGAAGTACGAGAAGACCACCACCTTGTGGCCGTTGACCATCGCCTCCCCGGCGATCTCGAGCAGACGCCGGAGCTTGGCCGAGTCGCGGGGGCTGGTGACCGCGAAGGCCGCCGTACGCATGGCCATGAAGTTGCCCTCGGCCACTGCGGCCTGGTACACGGCGCCATCCACCGGCCCGAACCGCTCCCATTCGTCCACCTGGACGAGCTCGGGCAGCTCCGTGAGCACGTCGTTCTGGTTGCGCCGCAGGTAAACCGGCGCCGCCGCACGCCGGAACGCGCGCACGCCGAGGGCACCGTGCCCGCGACCCATGGTCGCGGCCGCCTCCGGCTGCAGGTGACCGGCCAGGGACTGAAACTCCTCGATGCGGTTCTCCATCGGCGTGCCGGAGAGGAACAGCACGCGGTCGGCCGCGGCGGCGAGCCGGCGCACCGCCCGGGTCCGTTTCGCGTCGGGGTTCTTGACGTAGTGAGCCTCGTCGACGACCAGCATCGCCAGCTTCGGGGGCGTGCGGACCAGGGTGGCGAGCGAGCCGAAGGTGGTCACCGCCACGCCACCGCGACGGCGCCACCGCGTCGCCGCCTTCGCCCGTTCCGCGCCGTGCAACGCGGTGACCGGCAACGTCGAGTGCTTCTCGACCTCGCGGGTCCAGTTGATGAGCACGCTCGCGGGACAGACCACCAGGAACAGCCGGGCGCCGGTCGGGTTCCCGGCGCCGGCGGGCGCGTCCATACGGTCGCCCACGGCCAGATGGGCCATGGCCGCGATCGCCTGGACCGTCTTGCCCAGCCCCATCTCGTCGCCCAGGATCACCCGCCGCTGCACCAGCGCGAACCGCGCGCCGAAGGACTGGTAGCCGCGCAGGCGCAGGCTGTCGCGCAGCCGCGTGGTGTCCAGCCGCTGGGCGTTGACGCGCTCGACGATCTCGGCTGGCAGGTATCCCTCGGCCGCGGCGACATCACCGGTCAGCGGGACGACCTCGCCGAGCATCCCGTAGTACTCGGCGGAACGGCGTTCGAAGTCGCGCCACACCTGTGCCGCGCTGGGCGGTTTGCCGGTCCGCAGGTTCTTCGCCGCCACGAGCAGGCCGCCCGTCTCGGCACCGCGAAGCCGATCGGCGATCCGCGCGGCCGCCTCGTCCGCGGCCCGGCGTCGACGACGCCCGACGAAGAGTCGCCGCAGCCGCCCTGCGGCCACCGCGACCGGACGGTCGGCGGCGAGCTCGGCCGCGAGTTGACCCGCCTGCTCCTCGATCGTTGCCGCGCTGCCGGGTCGTGACGGCCCGATCCGGCGCTGCAGGGCACCCCAGACCGCCAGCGCCTGCAGCAGCCGGGTGTTCTCCGCGTTCGTCGGATCCAGGTCGATGCGGAACCGGACGGACTCGCGAGCCGCCGCCTGCAGCTGCTGTGCCGCGCCGACCAGGCGACGGGCGGTCGCCTCGCCGACGCCCGGAACCTCGTCCAGCGCATGCCGGCCCGCGCGCAGGATGTCACCGACGGTCGCGTAGCCCTGCTCGGTCAGGCCGTTGAGCGGCACCCGCCCCTCAGTGACATCCTTGATTGTCTCGATGGGCATGGCATCGGTCGCCGCGAGGACCTGCCGCTCCCGTGCGGCCTCGAACGCCGCCACGACGTCGGCCCGAACCCGCGCCACCACAGCCACCAGCGCCTCGGCCCGGGCCTGCGCCTTCGCGGCCCGCCGAAGCGTCCGGCGCACCCCCCGTGGTCTGGTCCCGGTAGGCGCCCGCTGCTCCGGCGCCGCTTCCGGTCGCGCGGCACCGGCTGGCTCGGCGGCTGCCGTACCAGCGGGCGCGGCGAGGGACATGTCCAGACCGTACCGTCCGTGCTCCAGCGGCTCGCCCTCGACACTCGCCCGATCGAGTGCCAGGAACGGCCGTCAGGGGCTGTGGCGCGCGACGGCGCGGGCATCTCCCATTGGCGCCTGTGGCAGCGTGTGTCCGGTCGCCAGGAGCGACTTGAGGTTGGCGAGAACCGCGGGCGAGGACCGAGCGGGCGGGATGGTCAGTTGGTGGTGCCGTGCACGTGGTCGCAGAGGCGCTGCTCCCCCGGCTTGATCTGTCCCGCGCCGAGGCCCTCGAGGGCCGCGAACGGGCCGCACGGGGTGGCGACGATCCACACGTGGACCATCGGCACGGTCCCGAGGCTGAACGTGCCGGGCCGGCACTTGCCGTCGGCGCCGACCACGCCCGCCACCCGCCAGGCGTTGGTCTGGCCGCGGAAGCAGAGATCGTCGTGAACGTGCCACTGCACCAGGGCGCCGCCGATCGGGGGCACGGTATCCAGCGTCGTCCCCGGGTTGGCCATGAACATGGCTGCGGCGAGGGTCTTCTTGCCCGTGGCCGGATCGACCTGGAACACCAGCGACTCCGGGTAGTCGGGATCCAGCATGCGGCCGTCGTTCACGAGACTCCAATTGATGAAGTGCTCGTACCCGGTCTCCGCGTCGCCGATCGAGTGGTAGCCCTTGGCCTGGTCCGAGGCGATGTCGGCGAACTGTGGCAGCTTCAGGATGGTGGCGGTGACCAGTGCCTCCGCCTCGGCCTGCTGCTGCGGGGAGACGCCGGGCACGCCGCTGAGGTCCACCGGCAGCTTGCCCGTGTAGGGCACCGGCGGCGTGAGCGCGGTGCCGTGGTCGTGCGCGGTGGTGTCGTGCGAGTGGTTACTCGTGGCCACCATGCCCGGAATGACAAGGGCGACGGTGGCGAGGGCTGCCGCGCTCGCCAGTACGCGGTTGGTCGCCGCCGCGAAGGACGACCGGCGGTCCAGCGACAGCAGTGCACCGATCACCGCGACCGCGGCGAGCGTCGCCGCCAACGAATCGGCGAATCCCGGGCTCTCCTTCACATCGAGGCCCGCCACGAAGCTGATGCCGTTCGACTTTGCCAGCAGCCACCCTCCGACCGCCGCCGCGTTGATCGCGGCGCCGGCCAGGTTCACCAGGCGTACGGATCGGCGCAGCGCCCAGGCGCCCCAGCCGATCTGCGCGGTCGCGGTGATGACGAAGGCGACCACCGCGGCGCGATGGTCACTGTGTGAGCCGGCCGCGGTGGCATGGATGGCGCCGGCACCGAGCGAGGCGATCGCGGCGGTCGCGAGAACGCCAGGTACGCCCGCCCGGCGAGTCGGATCGGCACCCCGCGGCGGCTCGGGGCTGGCTGTGGTCTGGTCGGTCGCCGTCACGGTGGCTCCCCTGGACTCTGCGCGGCTACGTGGCGTTGAGGTGATCCGGCCGGATCTGTGCCGCGTGACCTTGGGCCGGAGCCCAGTCCGGCCCGACAGCGTACGGCGGCGCCCACCCGCCGATCATCGCACCCGCACGCGGTGGCCGGCCACGGACACGACCGTTTCTGAGGGGCCGGCTATCCCGGACCGAGGAGCCCGAGGTCGGCGGCGAGGCGGGCAGCATCCCGGCGGTCCGGCGCTTCGAGCTTGGCCAGGATCGCCGCGACGTGTGTGTCCACGGTGCGCACCGAGAGCACGAGCGCGGCCGCGATCTCGGCGTTGGTCCTCCCTGCGGCCAGCAACCGCAGCACCTCCACCTGGCGGTCGGTGAGCCGGGCCGGATTGTCCCGAGTGGAGGGTGCGGGCCCCCGTGGAATCCGGGCGACGCCGAGGTCACGCAGCCTCGCGCGCACGATCCGCGCCAGCGGTGCCGTGCCGATACCGTCCAGAATGGACAGTGCCGCCAGCACGTCCGCGGCCACGGGGCTCTGCGACAGTGCCAGCGCCTGCTCGTACGGGCAGCCGGCGTCCTCCCACGCCTGCGCGGCGCGTCGCCATTCGCCTCGAGCCAGCCAAGCATAAGGATGAGTCGTCGTCGGCACCGGAACGTCGTGGCCAGCGACGCGCAACCAGTAGGCGAGCATGGCCACATCGGCGCCGTGTCCGTCCCGGTAGATGGCGTCGTAGGAGTACGCGACCTCGGCCGCCACGGCAGTGGCCTCACCCCGCAGCCACGCCGCCTCGATGCAGGCGGCCGCGGCGGGCGCGATCCGTTGCGTCTCCGCGAGCCCGTTCGCAATCGTCATCGCCTCAGCCAGCATGGGCTCCGCCCCGGGTACCCCGCGACGCGCCCGCAGCAGACCGGTCACCACAAGGGCCGGGCCGCGCGTCATCGGCGGCCCGTCCATGCCCCAGCCGGCACTAAGTTCGGCATCCTCCCACCGCGCACGGGCGGACTCGACCGTCGCCTGGGCCACGCGCAGGTGGCGGAGGAAGTTGAGCATCTCCGCGCCCTCGGCTAGGCGGGTGCCGGCCGTGAGCCGCTCGGTGGCGTCGTCGAGGCGCAGGTCACCGATGAGCCGCCAGCTCAGGTTGACGTACGCGCGGCTCGCGTGCTCGAGCTCCCCCGCCTCGAGCGCGACCCTCAGACTCTCCTCGAGCATCGCAGAGCCGTCAGCAGGATCCTCATGCCAGGAAGCGAAGCCGACGGTGTTGAGCGCGTGCGACAGCAGGCCGGGGTCACCAAGGTGCCGGCCGATCGAGACCGCGCGGCCGCCGACGCAGATCGCCTGCGCCCACCGGCCGGCCAGCGCGTCCAACTGCGCCTGGTTGCTCAGCGCCCAGCCCAGCGCCGCATCGTCGCCGGCCTCGGTGAGGACGTCGATCGACTCCGTGGCGCTCGCATCGGCGATATGGCGGTGCCCGGCCCACCACGCGATCCGCGAGAGCCAGCGAAGGGAGAGGCCGAGTGCTCGCGCGTCCCCGAGTCCCCGGCGCAACTCGACCGCGTCCCGCTGGGCAGCCATCGCCTCTTCAGCCAGATCGCTCGCGTAGCACTCCACCGCGTGCCGCTGCAGGATCTCCACTAACACGGCCGGGCTGAAGGCACTGCGCTGACCGAGCACAAGCCGGCCATGGGCAACCGCTTCCCGATGCGAGCCAGCGGTCGCTGCCTCCAGCTGCGCGAGCGGTCCATAGTGGATGATCGTGGGCTCGTCCACGACTTCTGCCGCGTGGTGCAGGAGTCGCGACAGGTCAACACCATGCACGGCGTGACGGGCCTGGAGCGCGACGAGCACCGCATGGTTGCATGCGATCCGGCGGGAGACCGGCAGCGCGTCGGCCACGGCGCGCCGGGTCAGCTCATGCCGGAACGCGACGCGAGTGGGCGAGACAGATAGGACGCCCTGCCGCTCGGCGAGGGCGAGGGCGGCGAGCCCGCCCGGGACGACCGCCTCCACGAGCCACCGTTCGGCGGCCGAGGGCACGACGGCGAGCCGCTCCACGGCGTCGCGGGCGTCATCGTCCAGAGTAGACAGACGGGCTCCCACCGCCTCGGCGATGCTCGGTGGCACGTGACTCACATCCCCGGCGGCGATCACCTCGGCAACCAGAAACGGGTTCCCGGAGGTCATCGCGTAGACGAGGTCGGGGTCGAACGCAGTCTGCGCACCGAGCCTGCGGACCGCGTCGAGAGAGAGCCGGCCCAACCGCAGCCGGTGGACTCGGGACGCCCGGGAGACCAACCCGAGCAGATGCCGCAGCGGATGGTCAGCAGCGAGCTCGTCGCGGAACGTCAGCGCCAGGACGACCGGCAACTGGTCGACCTGCCGGACCAGGACCCGAAGGACGTCCAGGGTGGCCTCGTCCGCCCAGTGGACGTCTTCGATCACGAGGACGGTCGCATGCCCGGCCCAGTCGATCTCGGCGCGCAACGCCTCGGCCACCCGACCACGCTCGCCCGCCTCGAGCGCATCGGCCAGCATCCCTCCCAGTCCGTGGCGCAGGTCGCGCAGCGGGCCGAGGACCCGGGGAGTAGCGAGATCGTCGCAGTAGCCAACCAACAGCCGCCCCTGCGCCGGCAGCACCGACCGGATCGAGTCCACGAGACTCGACTTGCCGATGCCGGCCTCGCCCTCTATGAGAATGATCGATCCCTCACCCGCCATCGCGTCGTTAGCAGCGCGGCCCAGCACCGCGAGCTCCTGCTCGCGCTCGAGCAGGGCACGGCGACTCAACGGGCGACCGGACATGACGCCGATTCTGACATCGGCGTCAGCGACCGTACGAGGCAGGCGGATCGCGCAGGTGAGAGGCGTACGAGTGCCTCGAATGGTCACTTGGCGTTGAAGTACGACGCCTCGGGATGGTGGACGATGATGGCGTCGGTGGATTGTTCGGGGTCGAGCTGGAATTCCTCCGAGAGTTCCACGCCGATGCGGGACGGGTCGAGCAGTGCGGCGATCTTCGCGCGGTCCTCGAGGTCGGGGCAGGCGGCGTAGCCGAAGGAGTAGCGGCAGCCGCGGTAGTCGGTGGCGAGGATGCCAGCCAGTGATGGTGGGTCGAACGAGAGCAGCGCCTCGCCGGAGGGCAGGGTCAACTCCGAGCGCACCCGTCGGTGCCAGTGCTCTGCCAGTGCCTCGGCGAGCTGGACCGACAGGCCGTGGACCTCGAAGTAGTCGCGGTACTGGTGCGCGACGCGCAGCTTCTCGGCGTACTCGGAGACGGGCCGGCCGATGGTGACCAGTTGCATGCCGATGACGTCGAGCGAGCCGGACGACTCGTGCCGGAAGAAGTCGGCGATGCACAGCCGTCGTTCCGCGCGCTGGCGCGGGAAGGGGAACCGTGCCCGCTCGGCGGTGCCGTTCTCGTCGAGGACGACCAGCGTGTTGCCCTGCGAGTAGCAGGGGAAGTAGCCGTAGACGACTGCGGCCTCGAGCACCTGGTCGGCGATGAGCCGGTCCAGCCAGTAGCGCAGCCGAGGGCGGCCCTGGGTATCGACCAGCTCCTCGTGGGTGGGCCCGTCGCCGCCGCGGGAGCCGCGCAGTCCCCACTGGCCGAGGAAGAGAGCGCGTTCGTCGACCATGGCCACGTAGTCGGCCAGCGCGATGCCCTTGATGACCCGGGTGCCGAAGAACGGTGCCGCCGGCACGTCCACATCCTCGGCGACATCCGACCGTACGGACTCGTCGTCCAGGCCGGGCAGGGCCGCCGCGGCCAGCTCCTTGTGCCGGGCCCTGCGCTCGCGGCGGGCGGCCAGCGCGGCTTCCCGGGCGGCGTCGGCCACGGGCGCCTCACCACGCTTGACGGCCATCACACTGTCCATCAGGGACAGTCCCTCGAAGGCATCACGGGCATAGTGCACGTCACCGGAGTACAGCGCACGCAGGTCGTCCTCGACATACGCGCGGGTCAATGCCGCTCCGCCGAGCAGCACCGGCCACCGCGGGGCGAGACCCCGAGAGTCGATCTCCTGCAGGTTCTCTTTCATCACGACGGTGGACTTGACCAGCAGGCCGGACATCCCGATCGCGTCAACCTTGTGCGACTCGGCGGCCTCGAGGATCGCCGAGATCGGCTGCTTGATGCCGATGTTGACGACCTCGTAGCCGTTGTTGGACAGGATGATGTCGACCAGGTTCTTGCCGATGTCGTGGACATCGCCCTTGACGGTGGCGAGCACGATGCGTCCCTTGCCGCCGTCCTCGCTCTTCTCCATGTGCGGCTCCAGGTAGGAGACCGCCGCTTTCATCACCTCGGCGGACTGCAGCACGAACGGCAGTTGCATCTGTCCCGAGCCGAACAGCTCCCCCACCGTCTTCATGCCCGCGAGCAGGGTGTCGTTGATGATCTCCAGTGCTGGCCGGTCGGCCAGGGCCGTGTCGAGGTCCGCCTCCAGGCCGTTGCGCTCGCCGTCGATGATGCGCCGGCGCAGCCGCTCCTCGAGGGGAAGCGCGGCCAGTTCCTGGGCCCGGGAGGCCCGCTCCGACGCCGCGTTGACGCCCTCGAAGAGCTCGATGAACCTCGCCAGCGGGTCGTACCCCTCGCGACGCCGGTCGTAGACCAGGTCCAGGGCGACTTCCCGCTGTTCTGCAGGGATCTTGGCCATCGGCAGGATCTTGCTCGCGTGCACGATCGCCGAGGTGAGCCCGGCCTGCTGGCACTCGTGCAGGAACACCGAGTTGAGCACCTGCCGCGCCGCCGGGTTCAGTCCAAAGGAGACATTCGAGATGCCCAGGGTGAAGTTCACCCCCGGGTAGCGCTGGGACAGCTCACGGATCGCGGCGATGGTCTCCAGCGCGTCGCGCCGGGTCTCCTCCTGCCCGGTCGAGATCGGGAACGTCAGGCAGTCCACGAGAATGTCCGAAAGGGACAGTCCCCATCGGCCGGTCAGGTCGTCGATGAGCCGGCCGGCCACCTGGACCTTCCACTCCGCCGTACGAGCCTGGCCCTGCTCGTCGATCGTCAACGCCACCACCGAGGCGCCGTGCTCGGCCACCACCGGCATCACTCGCGCGTACCGTGAGCTCGGACCGTCACCGTCCTCGAAGTTGACGGAGTTGACGATGCACCGCCCGCCGAGCATCTCCAGCCCCGCCTCGATCACCGCGGGCTCGGTCGAGTCCAGCATGATCGGCAGGGTGGAGGCGGTGGCGAACCGGCCGGCGATCTCCCGCATGTCGGCGGCGCCGTCCCGGCCCACGTAGTCGACGCAGAGGTCGAGCAGGTGCGACCCGTCCCGAGCCTGGTCGCGCGCGATCTCCACACAGCGCTGGAAGTCCCCGGCGAGCATCGCGTCGCGGAACGCCTTCGAGCCGTTGGCGTTGGTCCGCTCCCCGACCATGAGCACGCTCGCGTCCTGGGCGAACGGCACGTGATGATAGATCGAGGAGACGCCCGGCTCCGGGACCACCGTCAGGACCGGACCCGTCCGGTCCGCTCCTGGCTTGTCGCCGTGGTTGCTCGCGACGGCGATGCTTTCGGACACCCGTACGGGCGTCGCGGTCTGGTCGACCGCGGCGCGCACGTGTCTGATGTGCTCCGGCGTGGTGCCGCAACAACCACCGACCAGGCGGGCGCCGTACTCCCCCACGAACCGCCGCATCGCCTCGCCCAACTCTTCGGGCTTGAGCGGGAACCGGGCCCCCGCCGAGGTGAGTTCCGGCAAGCCGGCGTTCGGCATCACCGACAGCGGTACGCGGGCGTGCTGGGACAGGTAGCGCAGGTGCTCAGACATCTCCGCCGGCCCGGTCGCGCAGTTCATGCCGATCAGGTCGATGCCCAGCGGCTCGAGCGCGGTCAGCGCCGCCCCGATCTCCGAGCCCAGCAGCATCGTGCCGGTCGTCTCGACGGTCACATGGGCGATCAACGCGACCTCGCGCCCGGCCTCGGCAATCGCCCGGCGGGCACCGATGATCGCCGCCTTGGTCTGCAGCAGATCCTGGCACGTCTCCACGATCAGGGCATCGGCACCGCCGGCGAGCAGCCCGGCCGCATTCTGCCGGTACCCCTCGCGCAGCGCCGCGTAGCGCACATGCCCCAGCGTCGGCAGCTTCGTCCCCGGACCCATCGACCCGATCACGAAGCGTGGCCGGTCGGCTGTCGTGTACCCGTCAGCGACCTCCCGGGCCAGCCGCGCCGCGGCCTGGGACAGCTCGAAGACGCGGTCTGACAACCCGTACTCACCCAATGAGGTCAGGTTCGCGTTGAACGAGTTCGTCTCGACACAGTCCGCACCGGCCGCCAGATAGGCGTCGTGGATCCCGCGGACCACATCCGGCAGCGTCAGGTTCAGGATCTCGACGCAGCCCTCGTGCCCCTGGTAGTCGTCCACCGTCGGGTTGGCGGCGTGCAACATCGTCCCCATCGCCCCGTCCGCCACGAGAACCCGGTCCCGGATGAGGTCAAGGAACGCATTCGTCACGCAGTACAGGCTAACCGCCCGCCCAGGGGGCGGCGCGCGGGTAACGGGTCGCAATGCCGGCACCCGGCTACGCTGGCCCTCATGAGCGTGTTCGACGGCCTGCCGGTGCTGCGCAGCCCCGTGGCCATCGCGGCGTTCGAGGGATGGAACGACGCCGCCGACGCCTCGACCGCCGCGATCGAGCACCTGCAGCAGGTGTGGTCCGCGCGGTCCGTAGCCGAGCTGGACCCCGAGGACTACTACGACTTCCAGGTCAACCGCCCCACGGTCAGCCACACCGACAACGGCCGGCGCATCACCTGGCCCACGACCCGGTTCACCGCCGCGAGCCCGCCCGGCGCCGACCATGACGTCGTGCTCATCCGGGGCATCGAGCCGAGCACACGATGGCGCTCCTTCTGCGCCGAGGTGCTGGAACTGTGCCACAGCCTCGAGGTCAGCAAGGTCGTCCTGCTCGGCTCGTTGCTCGCGGACGTGCCCTATGCCCGGCCCCTGCCGATCAGCGGCAGCGCGGTCGACCGGCGCGACATCGAGCGGTTCGGGTTGACGGTGACCCGCTACGAGGGCCCGACCGGCATCGTCGGCGTGCTGCACGACGCGTGCCAGACGGCCGAGCTCGAGACGGTCACCTTCTGGGTGCACGTGCCGCACTACGCGAACAACCCACCCTGCCCGAAGGCGACGCTGGCGTTGTTGCATCGCATCGAGGAGTTGCTGGACCTGCAGGTCCCGATGGCCGACCTGCCCGAGGAGTCGGCCCAGTGGGAGGCCCGGCTGCGGACCGCGGCGGAGCAGGACGCCGAACTCGCCGAGTACGTACGGGAGCTTGAGGAACGGGCCGGTGAGGACCTGACCCCGCGCTCCGGTGACGAGATCGCGCAACAGATCGAGCGCTACCTGCGCCGTCGTGGTGGCCCGACCCGCTGACCGTACGCCGAGTGCAGCTCGCCCCAGGAACCTACGCGAGCACCGCCGGCATCTGCGAATCGCGCCACCGGATAGCCGGTCTTCTCGGCAAGGTAACGTGCGTAGTCTCCGTCAAGGACCGCCGACCTGAGGCGCTCACCGAACCTGTCGAGACCCCGGAGTCGACTCTGCGGAAACCCTTGGTCCACAGGAATGAGCAATGCTGGGCCAGGTACGAGAGAATGTCAGACACTTATCGTCGCCTCAATGTGTGATCGTCGACCCGCTCGTACGCTCCAAGCCCCGCGCCCAGGGTTGCTCCCGACGGTCCTGTGGTGCCGGCTGTGCTGGTGACAGCCGCTTTGAGGCTCTGGTTCCACTTTCGATGGACAGCTTCAAGACGTCGTACGAGCTCGTACGCGTCCTCGCTCGCCACGCCGGAGACGAGGACAGCCGGCATCTCGCGGCACCGCTGGTACGCCTCGTGCCGGGAGATTCCGAGGGACTCGCTGAGGACGAGCACTTCAGCGGTCAGGTACGCGGACTCCAGCACGACCTGAAAGGCGCCTGTGCGGACCTGGATCGTTGCCCAGAGTCGCTTTCGCTCCGGTGGTGCGGGCCGCCTAACGAGTGCCTGCGATATGAGACGCTCCAGGAGTTTGCCGACCGTCCACATGCCGGCGACGACCACGCACTCACCCAGCGCATCGCCCGCCGTCAACGCGTTGGCACGGGTCACGATGAAGAAGCCCGCGGCGATGAGCCCGCCAAGCACGAGGTTGAGGGTCCAGAAGGACGACCACGGCCGGTACGCGTTCGCTACGACGTCTTCCCGCCAGCCCATGCGGTACCGCCGCCGCACTCTCGCCGTCATGCCCTTGGTACTAGCCATGTTGATCACGACTCTGGTCCCAGCGAGAAGGGGGTTGACGGCGCGGCGCGACGCCATCGATGGTCCAATCGAGCCCCCAGCATGTCAATACCCGGTCTGCCTGCTGGAGACAGTGCTGGCCATCGCGGAACAGTCCCAATGGCTCCTGCCCAGGTGCAGCAAGGCACGGCGGGCGGGAAGACACCGCGGGCGGCGACTATAGCAGCGCGGCCTACGTTGCCGCACGATCCCTCGCCATAGCGGATCAGAACAGTCGAAGGAACAGATTGAGCAGCACGGTCAGGATCACCGAGGCGAGGATCGAGCCGACAACCATCAGTAGGCACCCTGGTCCGCCGCCGAGCGGGCGGACCTCGACGTCACCGATGCGCATGGTCCGGACCGTACCCGTTGGACAACCCCGGCACGGTCACTCCCGGAATGCGGGTCAGTCCTGGCGGTAGGTCTCGAGGAAGGACGCGATGCGGCCGATCGCCTCCTCGAGATCGGCCACGCGAGGCAACGTGACGACCCGGAAGTGGTCCGGCGCCGGCCAGTTGAAGCCCGTACCCTGCACGACGAGCAGCTTCTGCGCGCGAAGCAGATCCAGCACGAAGCGCTCGTCGTCCATGATCGGGTGGACGTGCGGATCCAGGCGGGGGAAGGCATAGAGCGCACCCTGGGGTTTGACGCAGGAGACGCCCGGTATGGCGTTGAGCAGGCGCCAGGCCGTATCCCGCTGGTCGGCGAGACGACCACCGGGCAGCACCAGGTCGTTGATGCTCTGGTAGCCACCGAGCGCCGTCTGCACGGCATGCTGGGTCGGCACGTTGGGGCACAGCCGCATGTTCGCGAGGATCTCCAGACCCTCGATGTAGCTGCGGGCGTGCTCCTTCGGGCCGGAGAGCACCATCCAGCCCGTACGGAAGCCGGCGACCCGGTACGCCTTGCTCAGGCCGTTGAAGGTGAGGCAGAGCAGGTCCGGCGCGAGGGCCGCGGTGCACGTGTGCGTGGCGTCGTCGTAGAGAATCTTGTCGTAGATCTCGTCGGAGAACACGATCAGGTTGTGCCGTCGCGCCAGCTCCACGATCTGGGCGAGCGTGTCGCGTTGATAGACGGCTCCGGTGGGGTTGTTCGGGTTGATGATCACGATCGCCCGCGTGGTCCGGCTTATCTTCGCGGCAATGTCATCGAGGTCGGGCTGCCAGTCGGCGCTCTCGTCGCAGCGGTAGTGCACGGCGGTACCGCCGCAGAGCGTGACCGAGGCGGTCCATAGTGGATAGTCTGGCGACGGGACGAGCACCTGGTCGCCGTTGTTGAGCAGAGCCTGCAGGCTGAGCTGGATCAGCTCTGAGACGCCGTTGCCGAGCCATACGTCCTCGATGTCCACGCCCGTGACGGCCCGGTCCTGGTAGTGCTGGACAACGGCACGTCGGGCGGAGAGCAGCCCCTTGGAGTCACCGTATCCGTGCGCGACCGGCAGGTTGAGGATGACGTCCTGCAGCATCTCCTCAGGAGCCTCGAAGCCGAAGGGCGCCGGGTTGCCGATGTTGAGCTTGAGGATGCGCTGACCATCGGCTTCCATCTGCTTCGCCTCCCGCATCACGGGACCGCGGATGTCGTAGCAGACGTTGGCTAGCTTCGCCGACTGGGTGACCTCCATCGGCACACCATATTCTTCTGTCCCCCGGTGCCCGCTCGAGATTGTGGCCCAGGTCCACGGGGTGGGAAGCGAGCGCCTCGCGGTGCCCTGCCGCTGGACCGGGCCGGGAAGGACCCCTCCCCTCGCTGCTGTTCTGCCCGGGCACAGTGTGGCGCCCGGGTGTGGTGTGTCGCCGTCCGTACGGCGTCCTAGGAAGCTAGGTTATAGGTCATGACCGTCAACCCAGGTACCCCGGAGCACCCGCACCGGCAGATCGCGGCGGCGTTGCGTGAGCGCATCCTCGCCGGCGAGTGGGCGCCCGGTGAGCGGCTGCCCTCGATCCCCGCACTGGCGCAGGCCTACTCCGTGGCGAAGCAGACGGTGCAGCGGACCATCGATCAACTGCGCGTCGAAGGCACGCTGATCACCCGGCCCGGCAGTGGCACGTACGTCCGCGGCACCCGGCGGCGGCTGAGCCGCCTGGCGCGCGGGCGCTACGGCGTCCGGCGCGGCTACCACGCCGATCTCGCCGCCCGGTACCGCCAGGTGCTCGCGGAGGTCGCGATCGTACCGGCCCCGCACGAGATCACCGAGGCGTTCGGCGTGGCCGCCGGTACGCCGCTGCTGGTGCGGCGCCACCTCGTGCGTACCGACGAGGACGCGACGGTCGAGATCGGCGCGTCCTGGTTTGTGCCGGCGCAGGTGCAGGCAACGTCCCTTGTGGAGGCTCGCCCGTACGGCCGACCGCTGTACCAGGAGGTGGAGGAGCAGACCGGTCGACGCTACGTCCGGGCCAGCGACGAGCTCACGGCCCGGCTACCGACTCGGGAAGAGGCCGCGGCCCTACGGATCCGTCCGGATACGCCGGTGCTGCATCTTGTCCACATCGGATTCGACGAGGCACACGCGCCGATCGAAGTGGCCCAGGCGACCTGGCCCGGCCCGGTGACCACGCTCGTCGACAGCTACCCCGTCCCCGGACCGATCGAGGAGACCGACCCCGAGGTTGCCGTGGGCTGAGGGCCTGCTCACCGGCGGCCCGGGTGAAGAGCCGGCGGCCGCCGATCGGCGACGGCCGGACCTCGACGTCAGGGTGCAGCCAACACCGCGGTGATGGACGTTCATGCATGGCGGTGGCTCCGATCGGCACGGCCCGAGCGCCGCGGCGCCGGCGGGGTTGCGCGGCGACGGTGGCGTGACACAATCCCATCCGGCCACAACGGCCGTGGACCCGGGAGGCAGACATGGACGTGACCGCACTGCAGGGACTGACCACGCTGTTCGTCAAGCAGCGGTTCACGCTCATGGTCAACCGGTACGAGGTGTGGGCGGCCGACCAGGCCGGCAACCCGACGGTCATGGTCGCCTTCGCCCAGCAGAAGCGGATGGCGCTCAAGGAGCAGGTGACCCTCTACACCGACGACACCAAGACCACGGTCGTGGCCGGCTTCAAGGCCCGGCAGGTCATCGATCTCGGCGCGACCTACGACGTGACCGACGGCGTGGGCACGCCGATCGGGCTGTTCCGCAAGGACTTCGCGAAATCCCTGTTGCGCTCGACCTGGCACGTCGAGCAGTCCGGGCTGCCCCCGATCATGGGACAGGAGCGCAGCATGCTCGTGGCGTTGCTGCGCCGCTTCTCGGACATCAGCTTCCTCCCGTACCACTTCGACTTCGCGACGGGCGGCGCCTCGGACGCCGGTGGCACGCCGGTCTTCTCCGTCGAGAAGAAGTGGGGCATCCGCGACAAGTACATCGTGAGCATCCGGAACCCACAGATCGACCGGCGTCTCGTGATCGCCATGTCCGTCGCCCTCGACGCACTGCAGAGCCGCTGACCTCGCTCGTCGTGCCACGATCGCATGGCGCCAGCCGGCTCATGGCGGTCCGGGCTCAGCCCAGGCTCGCCCGCAGGCGCGCACATTCGGCGGCGAGGCCGTCGAGGGTGTAGTGGGCGTTGAGGCCACTCGGGTTCGGCAGGACCCAGACGCGCGCTCCGGCGACGCACGCCTGCTGCGGACCCACCGTCGCCTGTGGAGTGTCGAAGGCGGTTCGGTAGGCGGTGACGCCGAGGACTGCGACACAGTCGGGCCGCCAGCGGCGGACCTTCCGGGCGAGCGCCGACGCCCCCGCCCGCAGCTCGGCGGCGGTGAGCTCGGCGGCCCGGGCGGTGCCGCGGGCGACCAGGTTCGTGATCCCGAGACCGTACGTGAGCAAGAGCTCCTGTTCGGCCGGCGCGAGCTGGCGTGGGGTAAACCCGCCGCGGTGCAGCGCCGGCCAGAATCGGTTGCCGGGGCGCGCGAAGTGTCGCCCCGTGGCCGCGGAGTACAGGCCGGGGTTGATGCCGCAGAACACCACGGCAAGGCCCGGCCCGAGCACGTCGGGGATGGTGCGGTCGCGCGCGGCCGGAAGTGCCGCGAGGCTTGGCCTGCTCATGCAGACACCCTGGCAACGAAGGACCCCCGGGGCAAGCTCGTCCACCTGGACAAGCGCCCCAGGGGTCGCGGTCGTATTACTCCATCACCCGCCCTTACTCGGCGTCGACGTCGATCGTGACCGGGACGCCGTTGGTGAGGACATCGAAGACCGCGGAGCGATTCCGCGACTGCTCGATCAGTCCCTCGAGGACCTCGGCCGGGGCATCGCCCTTGATCTGGAAACGCACCGAGATCTGCTGGTATCCGTTGCGTACCTGCGGGTTGAGACCCAGAATGCCATTGAGGTCGATGTCACCGTTGACCGTGGATCGAACCTCGTGCAGCGTGATGCCGCGGGCCGCGGCGATGTTCGCCAGGCCCGAGGTGAGGCATGCGGCGAGGGCGTGCAGCACGAACTCGACGGGAGTCGGTCCAGCATCCCGGCCGACCAACACGGCCGGGTGGTCGGCGTCGAAGACGAAGGTGCGCTCGTGCGCGCGCTCCTCGCCGACCCCGAAGTACTCCGCGATGGTGCTGCGGTTGTGCGTGCCGCTCACCCACTGGTTGCGGGCGCGGAACTGGAACTTCGCCGCCGCGGGCGCGGCCTTCACCGCGTCGAGGGTCGCGAAGAGGGTCTCTGTGTCGACCCCGTTGCGGCTCTGCTTGACCGTGCTGGTCATGGTGTTACTCCCTTTCGGACGGTGGTGGGCGCCGGTCCGCGTCCACCGGATGGTCATGCCCGCGCGAGCGCCGCCCCAGGAACGGGGCGGGCGGCGAGGGCCGCGGCCTCGGCGTCGATGGCGGCGCCGAGACGTTTGTTCAGCTCGACGAATGTCGGCAGCGGTGGGTACTGCGCGAGGGCGCAGGTGAGATCGAAGATCTCCTTGAGCTCGTGCAGGCGTGCCTGCTCGTAGCGGGCCAGCGCCACCGACTCCTCCTCGGTGCCGGTCAGCGCCAGGTCGAGCCCGGTCGCGACCAACTCGGCGTCGCGGTACGCGTCGGAGAGGCCGTGTCCGGTGACCGGGTCGCGGTGGTAGGCGGCGTCCCCGACCAGAGCCCAGCCCGGCCCGACCCCGCGCCGGATCAGGTTCGGCGCCCGCAGCATCCCGCGTACCGGCGAGGTTCGCGACGCCGCGCGCAGACGGTCGGCCAGATCGGGTGCCGCGGTCTGGAGCAGCGGGGTGAACGCCTCATCCGCGGGGCGAGCTTTCCGGGCTGTCCGCGCCGTCGCGGTGGGAAGGCAGACCCAGATCACCGCCTCGCCGTGGTGCGTCGGAAAGACCCCGGCGAACGACCCGGTCCGACTCACGAACTCGATGGCCGGCCATGGCAGCCCCGTGTAATAGGCGTAGAGCACGGCTCCGGGAGCCCCCCGATCAGCGATCAGGGGAGCGTTGACGGACCGGGCGATGCGGGAGCCGAGCCCATCCGCGCCGACCACGAACCGGGCGCGGATCTCGACCGACTCGCCGCGCCGGTCGTACCCGTGCACCCCGACCACCCGGCCGCCATCGCCACGTCGCACCCCCGTCACTGTTACTCCATAGTGGACAGCCGAACCGGCCCGGCGGGCCTCGTCGGCCAGCAGCGTGTCGAGAATCCAGCGGCGTGGCGCGACCAGGAAGTCCACCCCGGACTTCGCCTTGATGTTGTGCGTGGCCCCGCCGCCCTGCCCGCCAGCGTCGTCGACATTCTGGAAGGTGACCTGGCGGATCGCGGGTGCCCCGCTGGCGACGACCTGGTCGAGCAGGCCCCACCGGTGCAGCGCGACGACGCCGGTCCGCGCCAACTGATGCGTGGATAGCGTGTCGCTGGGCAGGTCCGCACGGTCGACGACCACCACGTCGTGGCCGAGCCGCGCCAGGATCAGTGCGGTCGCGGCTCCGGCGGCACGAGCGCCGACGACGACCACATCGTGGGTTCGCATGGAAGTCACTCCTCTGTGGACGGTTCGGTCGTGCTGGCGAGCAGGGTGGCGGCGCGGTACCAACAGGGCGACCTACGCATGACGGACCTCGTAGACGACCGTGAGCTCGGTCCGGGAAGCCGTACGGAGATGGCCGAACCCGGCGGTGGCGACGACCCGGCGAATCGGCTCCTCCCCGGCCTGCGCACCGAGCGAGTGGCCGCCCTCCTGGGCCAGCGCGTTCGGCACGCACAGATAGATCGACAGGGCGTAGTAGAGACGTCCGATCGGGGTGAGGTTCTCGCGCACCGAGGCGCCGGCCGCTGGCTCGACGATCATCCAGGTGCCGTCCGCGGCCAACTGATCGTGGATGTGCCGCGCCAGGCCCACCGGGTCGCCCTGGTCGTGCAGAGCATCGAAGGTGGTCACCAGGTCGTACGGCCCGCCCCCGAATGTCTGCCCCCATGACTCGGTCACGGTGATCCGGTCGGTCAGTCCCGCCGCCTCGACCCGGGCGCGCGCGGTCGCGACAGAGTCCGGGTGGTTGTCGAAGGCCACGAAGCGTGAGGCCGGATAGGCCTTCGCCATCAGGATCGTCGCGACCACGTGGCCACAGGCGATGTCGGCGACCGTCGCTCCCCGCCGGAGTTTCGCGGTGACGCCGTGCAGCGCCGGCAGCCAGTCAAGCACGAGCGCGCTGGCGTAAAGGGATTCCTGCAGCCGGGCCCAGCCGTCGAAGACTTGCCTGTCGTGTTCATGCCAGCCGATACCCTCCCCGGTCCGGAATGCCGCCTCGACCCGGGGCTGGGCCAGCAGGGCTCCGAGGACGAGTGCAAACGCGCCCGGGATGCCGGCCGGGTCGGCCAGAGCCTGTGCCTGCTCCGGCGTCAGCCGGTACTCCTGCGTCGACGGGTCGTACTCGACGTAGCCACCCGCGGCCTGACCCCGCAGCCACTCCTCGACATAGCGCGCCGCGGTTCCCGTCTGCTGAGCCAGCTCCAGCGGCCGCATCGGCCCGGCCGCCAGCGTCCGGTACAGGCCGAGCCGGTCGCCGATCACCACGCCGCCGGCGGCCAGGGCGGCGCCCAGGTCGCCGATGATCCGTTGCGTGAACCCCTGCTCGGGGACCTCGCGCTGCCAGGTGTGGGACACCCATCGTTTGTAGGTCGCGGGCCGCGCAGTCCGAATCGGTTACGGCTACGTATATCGACGCCGCGAGCTACCGAGACCGCGGGCCGACAGACTACGGAGTCGTCCGCGGGTGATTTCGGGTGGCACAATCGCCGCCGTGGGACGACCGATGCTCGAGCGTGAGACCGAGCTCGCCGAGCTGGGGCACGCCGCCCGCGAAGCACTCGCGGGTGACTCTCGACGTTCTGCGCTTCCTGGCCCGTCGGGTGGAGACGCTGCCTGCGGTGCTGGTTCTGACGTACCGCGACGAGATCGCGGCCGACCATCCCCTTCGCGGTCTGCTGGGCCTGGTGTCGCGCAGCCGCAGGGTTCGCCGACTGCGCCTGGAGCGGCTGTCCATCGCCGCGGTACGGCGACTCGGCTCGACTACCTCGCTGGACCCCGACGACGTCTACAGTCTGACCTCAGGCAACCCCTTTCTGGTCACCGAGGTGCTGCACTCGGACGATATCGGCGGGGTACCGCCGAGCATCGCCGAGGCGGTCGGCGCCTGCTGGAGGCCGCGTGGCTGACCCGTTCACCGACCGCGCTGACCGAAGCCGTGGACCGGGTCGCGCCGTGGTACGACGCAGCGGTCCGCCACGCTCCCGCGGCGTTCTCCGCCGCACTGGGGTACTGGCTGCGGCTCGCGGGGCACCCGCGACAGTGGTCGAGGCCGACCATCCGTATGCGCACCTGGCCCAGGGGCGCTGGCAACGCGCAGCGGAGGCGTGGTCACAGGCCCGCTGCGAGTACGAGCGCGCGGTGGCGCTGTCGCACAGTCCCGTCGCCGATGATCTGCTCACCGCGCTGTCCCTCGTCGACGATCTCGCCGCCGCACCGCTCGCGCGGCTGCTCCGGGAGCGGCTGCGGGAGCGCGGAGTGACGCCGGTGCCGCGGGGACCGGCCCCATCCACTCGGGGCAATCCGTTTGGCCTGACGGATCGGCAACTGGAGGTGCTGCGCCTGCTCACCGCCGGCCTGACGAATGCGGAGATCGCGGGCCGGCTGGTGCTCTCGGTCCGAACGGTGGATACGCACGTCGCCGCGATCCTGGGAAAGCTCGAGGCCCGCACCCGTCGCGACGCCGTCCGCCGCGCCGTCGACCTCGGCCTGCTCGACTCTGCCCGCCCCTGAGGCGAGGTCAGGCGGACAGGAAACGGCCCCTGGGGCAGTGCGGTCCAGCTGGACTTCGGCTGGACGCCCCAGGGGTCGCGGTGATCGCTGGTATTCGCCAGCGGCCGTCTGACGGCAACGCGCTCCGCGAAGGGAGCGGCGCGCTAGCGGACGAGCACCTCACGAGTCCGATTGCTACACAAAGCCTGGACCACCTCCCTTCACGTGTACCGGTGAGCCTAGACACGGCTGCGCGCCGGCGCAACGGGCATTCGAGGAGCGACCCACTCAGGGGACGCGAATCAGGTCAGGCACACCCCGAGAAGGGCGTCGACGGTCGCGGCGACGAGGCCGGGCGCCTCCGGGTCCCGGTCGGAGGAACCTTCCCCGTTCAGGGCCGTGTCCGCCCAGGCGTCCACAAGGGAGAGTGCGCGCGGGGTGTCGAGATCGTCGGCGAGGGCGGAGCGTACGTCGGCGAGCAGCCCGGTCGCGGACGGTGCCGCGGTCAGGGCGGCGGCGGAGCGCCAGAGCGAGAGCCGCCGCTGCCCGGCCTTGAGCACGTCATCGTTCCATGCGCGGTCCTGCCGGTAGTGCTGGGAGATGAGCGCGAGGCGCACCGCCATGGGGTCGACCCCGTCGGCGCGAAGGCGGGAGACGAAGACGAGGTTCCCGCGCGACTTGGACATCTTCTCCCCGTCCAGGCCGATCATGCCGGCATGGACGTAGTAGCGGGCGAACGGTGCCTGCCCGGTGAGCGCCTCGGCGTGCGAGGCGGAGCACTCGTGGTGCGGAAAGATCAGGTCGTTGCCGCCGCCCTGGACATCGATGACCGGCCCCAGATGATCCAGGGCGATCGCCGCGCACTCGATGTGCCAACCGGGTCGCCCCGGGCCGAGCTCGGCCCCGTGCCAGGACGGCTCGCCCTCCCTGGCCCCCCGCCACACCAATGGATCCAGCGCGTCACGCTTGCCGGGCCGGGCCGGGTCACCACCACGCTCCCCGAAGATGTCGAGCATCTGCGGACGGGGCAGGTGCGACTCGTACCCGAAGCGCGGCGCGGCCGAGACTCCAAAGTAGACATCCCCGCTGCCATCGTCGAGACGGTAGGCGGCGCCGCGCTCGAGCAGCGTAGCTACCTTCTCCACAATCGACGGAATCGACTCCACGGCCCCGATGTAGCACTCGGGTGGGAGCACGCGCAGCGACTCCATGTCCTCGCGGAACAGCGCGGTCTCGCGCATGGCGAGCACCACCCAGTCCTCGCGATCGCGCGCGGCCCGCTCCAGCAGGGGATCATCGATGTCCGTCACGTTCTGGACGTACCGCACGAGGTGCCGGGCATCGCGCCAGTACCGGTTGATGAGATCGAAGGTTATCATGGTCGCGGCGTGCCCGAGGTGGGTAGCGTCGTACGGTGTGATGCCGCACACGTACATGGTCCGCTCGCCGTCGTCGGCCTCCGGGTACACGCCGGTCCGGGCGGTGTCATAGAGGGCGAGGCGTGCACCGCGGCCCGGCAGAAGGGGCACGTCGGGCGGGATCCACGAGTCCATGACGCCAGGGTAACCAGCCCACCGGTCGGCGAACCGCACGGCCGCATGCGCGTGCCCGGGCCCGCGCTACACCGGCGGCCAGGGCATGGAGCGGCGGCCGGCCGACGGCGCGGGGAAGACTGCCGCCTCGACGAGCCGGTCGAGGCGGGCCAGCGTGGCCGCCACCTCGTCCGCGTCGAGGAGTGGGCACAGGCCGTCGCGGAGAGACACCGCGTCGGAGGCCCGGTCGCCACGCAGGGAGCGCCGCAGGGCCGTCAGCACGGCCAGGTCCTCGGCCGGGATGGGCCGCCCCGCGAAGCCCCACAGCACCGTACGTAGCTTGTCGTCGACGTGGAAGGTCACCCCGTGGTCAACGCCGCGCAGCGACCCGTCATGCGCGTGCAGCACATGACCACCCTTGCGGTCGGCGTTGTTGATGACGACATCCAGCAGCGCCATGCGGGCTAATGCCGGGTCGTCGGCGTGGGCGAGCAGGTATTCAGTGCCGTCATCATCCTCGGCGTCGGCGATCGCGTGCCAGCCGGTGGGCAGCGCGTCGGCGAGGACGAAGCCGACGAGGTTCGTCGACGTGGACCGACTCGTCTCGACCCAGAGCTGGCACGCGCCCGGGCCGAGCGGGCCGTCTCTGAGCACGGTCGGCGGGACGACACCCCAGCCGGTCGTTTCCGAGACGAGGTAGGCCGCAACCTCGCGCGCGGCGAGCGTGCCGTCCGGGAAGTCCCACAGTGGACGTTCGCCGGCAACGGGCTTGTAGACGCATCGAGCGGAAACACCATCGAGTGTGACGAATGCCCTCAGCGTCGTGTTGGACGCTCCCCGCAACCGGCCCTCCAGTTCGAGCTCGCCCTGGGTGAGAAGCCGTACGGCTTGCGCGACCGAGAGGTCCGCACGGAGTCTGCGCCGCGCCGCGCCGGACACCCGAACCGGCCTCCGCTCGCCCGTGGCCACGCGCTACCGGCGGTAGCCGTTGTGGCGCGGGCACAGGTGCCCGGCCGGATCCAGCGGCTGCCCGCACAGCGGACACGGCGGTCGACCCGCGGCGACGACCTTCTTCGCACGGGAGATGAAGGCGCGGGTGGCCGCGGGCGTCAGCCGTACCCGCAGGCGATCCAACCCGGCCAGCTCCTCCTCGGTCGGCTCCTCCGCCTCGTACTCCCCCACGGCGATCGCCTCGATCACCACGGTGTCGGTCTCCCCGTCCCAGGCCAGCCCCAACGTGCCGACCCGGAACTCCTCGTCCAGTGGCGTGTCCAGCGGTGCGTTGTCCTCGGGCCCACCGGCGGACTCGGGCAGCGTCACGCCGAACCGGCGCTGCGCCTCGGTGAGCAGCTCCTCGAGCTTCTCGGCGAGCAGCGACATCTGCACCTTTTCCAACACGACGCTCACCACGCGTCCGCCGCCGCGGGCCTGCAGGAAGAAGGTTCGCTCCCCAGGCACGCCAACAGTCCCGGCGACAAAACGCTCCGGGGGTTCGAACGCGAAGACCTGCGTCACGGGCTAAACCCTACCCGCGCCGCCGCCCACGGGCGCGTCAGAGGAGAGAGCGCGGCGGCGCCGCCGACCCCGGGCGGGCGGCACGAGCGAAGCCAGCCCACCGCTGGAGTCGTTGAGCCGTACCAGAAACGGCCGCCCCGGCGTGTACCGGATGACGGTCACCGTGCCGGGGTCGACGACGATGCGCTGGAACTGGTCCAGGTGCAGACCGAGTGCGTCCGCGACGATCGCCTTGATCACATCGCCATGGCTGCAGGCGAGCCAGAGTGCCGTCTGTCCGTGCTCGGCGGCCACCCGCGTGTCGTGCGCGCGAACGGAGGCGACGGCCCGCGCCGACATCGCGGCCATCGACTCGCCGCCCGGGAAGGTCACTGCGGATGGGTGCTGCTGAACCACCCGCCAGAGCGGGTCCTTCGCCAGCGTCTTGAGTGGCTGCCCCTCCCACTCGCCATAGCCGCACTCGATCAGGCCCGCATCGAGCACCGGTTGCGCGCCGGGCAGTGCCACGTCGAGGGTCTGCAGGCATCGCGTCAGCGGGCTGCTCACCACCGCGGCGAGCCGCACGCCGGCCAGTCGCTCACCGACTGCCCGGGCCTGGGCCAGCCCGGCCTCGTCGAGACCCACGGCGGTCCGTCCGGCCAGCGACCCCGATGCGTTGGACGCGGTCCGTCCGTGACGCAGCAGCAGGACGGTGGCCATCTGCCGAGCGTAGGCGAGGATCGGCGCTCGGCACCGCGGGGTCGGCCGCACGCCGCCCTTCGTGCGGTCATGGACACCTACCGCGAGGGCGACCGGGCATCTACACATATACGTCTGCGGCGACGGCCGAACTCAACCG
Source organism: Micromonosporaceae bacterium (assembly GCA_036557785.1). Taxonomy (GTDB): domain Bacteria; phylum Actinomycetota; class Actinomycetes; order Mycobacteriales; family Micromonosporaceae; genus DATBGZ01. The sequence goes on along the minus strand of DATBGZ010000045.1, from coordinate 28,706 downwards.
GCAGAACCCGCGACGCGCGGTCGGGTTCTGTCGGAGGGTCGCGGCCCGGTCGGCAGCGCTAGTAACTCAGGGCGGGCAGGGCCGGCGTCGTGCGCCGGCGGCGGAGCTCCACCTTCCGGGTCCCGTCCCGGAACAGGCGTACCCGGGCCAGCTCCCAGCCCGAGTACTCGGCGGCAATCGCGAGCTGCACCGCAGCGGTCGCCCGGTCGACATGAGGCGGTAACCGCAGCAGTGCGGTTTCGTAATCCATCTGTGCATCCTGCACCAACACCGGCCGACGAACCACCCCCAACGGTCCCGTACCGGACCGGCGGTCGCGTCGCCCGTCAGCCGGCCGTGATCGCCGCGGGTGGGCTCGCGCCGGGCCTCGGTGGGCCGGTCTGCGCTGCAGCGGTCGGCGCGGGCGGGCAGTCACGGTCGAGGGCCTCGCTGCACACCCGCCAGTTGTGCTCGGCCGCCGCCAGCTCCGGCGCGTACAGGTCGGCGTTCTCGCCGACCAGCTCCCGGTAGAGCCCGACCGACTGCCCGGCCGCACCCACGGCCGCCTCGGGCCGTCCGGCCCGGCTCAGGCAGGCGGAGAGGTTCACCAACGCACGGGCCAGATGTGGCAGGAACTGGTCCCGCTCACGCTCAACCAACTCACGGTGCAGGGTCACCGCCTCGTAGCCCGTGTCGCACGCCGGCTCGAGCTCGTCAAGCTGGGCCAGGCAGGAGCTGAGGTTCGCGGCCGCGCTGGCAAGGTCGGGCAGGTAGGCCTCGCGGTCGTCGGCGACCAGCGTACGCAGGGTCGTGACCGCCGCCGCCGTATGCTCGGACGCCTCCCGCCACTGGCCCAGTTCGCCGTAGCGAGCGCCTAGGCTCAGCAGGAAGGCCGCTCGGTCGCCCTCGTCGCCCGTGCTCTGCATCAGCCGCCGGGCCAACACGATCGCGGTGCGCGCCATAGACGGACTCGGATAGGGTATCGCCTCGCCGAGCGAGTCGACCTCCTCGGGGGAGAGCTGCAGCTCCTGCGAGAGCCAGGCCAACGCCTCGTCGACGGGCGAGGCGGACTCCACCCCTCGCCGCAGTGATGCGTGGGCCGCGGCGGCCGCCTGCGCCGGAGCGATGCCACTCTGCTCGGCCGCCCGGGACGCGTGCGGCCAGACGTCGCGGTGCGCCGAGAGCGCCAGCCGGGAGAGTGTGGAGGTGACCCGCCGCTCGGCATCCAGTGCCGCGACCGTCCACGAGACACCGGAACTGTCGCCAAACCCATCCGGGATCCGGTCGGCGAGCCAGGCGGGCAACTGCGGGGTGGCCACGGCCGAGGAGCCCGTACGGGTGTAGAGCCCATGCCACCACATGGCGAGCCGGGCCAGGCGATCGGCGGCACCGACCGCGAGCGCCGGCACCCGGCGCAGCACCGTAGCGGCGTCACCCAGCCCGTCGGCTCCGACCACCGCGGCGGCGGCCAGCGCCGAGCGCAGTGACGGGTTCGACTGTCCCGGGGGGCTCACCTGTGCCGCGGCCCGGCGCCAGTAGCCCTCCTCTTCCTCGAAGAGGTCCCGCAGGGCGGCCCGTACCTCGGCCGCGCCCAACTGACCTACCCGGGTCGAGAGCGCGACCACGAGGGCCGCCTGGCGCAGCAGCACCGAGCCGGTCGCCGGGTCAGCGGCGGCGAGCATCGCCACGGTCTGCGCCTTCGAGCCGGTGACGGCGAGGTCCAACGAGCGCAGCGCCAGCGCACGCGGCGACATGTCCTGCGGACGCCCGGCGCCGAGCACGCTGGTGTGCGGCGCCAGCGCATCCTGCTCGTGCGCGGCCAGCCGGTCGAAGGTCGTCTTCCACCACGGACCCAGCTCACGGGTGAGCAGGACCACGCGGACCGGCAGAGGCGTGCCACCGTTGGCCAGCGTGCGGATCATCTCGCCCAGGTCGGCCCGCGTCTCCGCGTCGTCGACCAGCACGAGCGCGCGGGCGCCGTTGCGCGCCGCCGCGGTCACCGCGTAGGTGCCCAGGCCCGGCCGGGCCCACCCGCAGGGCCAACCGCGGGCGGAGAGCCGGTGCCCGACCTCTTCCGCGAGCCGGGTCTTGCCCGAGCCCGTGGGTCCCTCGACGAGCCACAATGGACCGTCGTCCGCCTCACACCACGCGACGATCTCCTCGACCGCGCGGCTCCAGGCCACGTCGTCGGGCGTCGCCGCGACCGTCCCGGCCTGCTCCGGAATGCCTGGCACGCGCCCGATCCCGCGAGCGGGCACCGGCACCACCGCCGAGCGCCACGCCAGCCCGTTGCCACTCTCCACGGCAGCGATGATCGCACGAGCAGGGGCATAGGGAGCACGTCGGCAGGATTTCCCACGTGTCGGGCTTCCGTCCACACAACGGAACGACACGCCCACGGGTGACCGTGCGGCACCCAAGCCACCGGACCGAGCGGGCAGGTCAGACGGCCGACAGCCAACCGGCGCCGAGCACCACGATGAGCACGAGGCCCAGCGATACGCGGTACCACACGAACGGGATGATCGAGTTGCGGGAGACGAAGCGCAGCAGCCACGCGATCGAGGCATAGGCAACCGCGAAACTGATGACGGTGCCGAGGATCGTCGGTGACCAGCCGACCCGCGAGGAGATGTCGTCCCGCGCGCTCAGCGCCTCGAAGCCGCCCGCGGCAAGGAGCGCGGGAATGCCGAGCAGGAACGACAACCGGGTCGCGGTGACCCGGTCGAGGTCGCGCAGCAGGCCGGCCGAGATCGTGGCGCCGGAACGGGAGACGCCGGGGATGAGGGCGAAGATCTGCACCGCTCCGATGATCAGGCCGTCGACGAGCCGAACGTCGCGCTCGTCCCGCTGTTGCGTCGCCGCCCGCTCGGCGAAGACCATCACGGCGGACCATCCGATCAGGCCGCCGGCGACGACCCACAGGCTGCGCAGGTCGTTCTCGATGACGCCCTTGAGCAACAGGCCCGCGAGCGCGATCGGGATCGAACCGACGATCACCGCGCAGGCCAGCCGCCAGGACGCCTCGCGACGCGCCTCGACCCGGAACAGGCCTCGCACGAACGCGACCACGATCGTGACGATGTCCCGCCAGAAGTAGATGATGGCCGCGGCGATCGCGCCGACCTGGATGATCGCGGTGTACGCGGTGATCGCGGGGTCGTCGGTCGTGAAACCGAACAGCCTCTCGACGATCGTGAGGTGGCCCGTCGACGAGACCGGCAGGTACTCCGTGAGTCCCTCGACGACGCCGAGAGCCGCCGCTTGCCACAACGAGATGCCGTCCATCAGGCCGCTCCCCCCGCTTGCACCCGCTCGCCACTGAATCCCGCCTGCTGGTACGCCGCGGCCACGCCGCGCAGTTGCTCCAACGAGCCCGGCAGGTCAAGCCCGAAGAGACTCACCGACAGCGTGGTCACGCCCGCCGCTGCGAAGTCGCGCATCCGCGCGGCGACCCGTTCGACCGGGCCGAGCAGCGAGGTCGCGTCGACGAACTCGACCGGGACGGCCGCCGCCGCGTCGCGCTGTCGCTTGGCCAGGTAGAGCTCCTGCACCTGAGCCGCGGCCTCGCCGAAGCCCATGCGGACCGCGAGCTGGTTGTAGAAGTTCTGCGCGCGGCTGCCCATTCCGCCGATGTACAGGGCCGCGTACCACCGGACGAGCTCCGCGCACTCGGCCACGTCGTCACCGATGACGACCGGTACCGAGGGCGCCACATCGAATCCCGTGAGATCCTTGCCCACCCTGCTCCGGCCCGCCGCCACGCTCGCCAACTGCTCGGCGCAGTGCTCAGGCGAGAAGAAGATGCCGAGCCAGCCGTCGGCGATCTCGCCCGCCAGCTCGAGATTGCGCGGGCCGATCGCGGCGAGATAGATCGGGATCTGCGACCGCAGCGGGCGGAAGCCCAGCTTGAGGGCCTTGCCCGGCCCGCCCGGCAGCGGCAGCCGGTAGAACTCGCCGTCGCTTTCCACCGTCTCGCGGTCCAGCGCGGCCCGCACGATCCGCACGTACTCGCGGGTGCGGGCCAGGGGCCGATCGAAGCGAACCCCGTGCCAGCCCTCGGAGACCTGCGGCCCAGAGACGCCCAAGCCGAGCCGGAACCGCCCGCCGGAGAAGGTGTCGATCGTCGCCGCGGTCATTGCGGTCATCGCTGGGGTCCGGGCGGGGATCTGCATGACCGCGGTACCGACATCGATGCGGCTGGTCTGGCCGGCGATCCAGGACAGGATGCTCGGCGAGTCCGAGCCGTACGCCTCGGCCGCCCAGACCACCGACAGGCCCAGCCGTTCGGCCTCGACGGCCAGCGCCAGGTGGTCAGCCGGCGTGCTCCACGGCGTCTGATAGCCCAGGGTCAGTCCGAGTCTCATCCACACTCCCGGTTCGGGTGCCGATGGCGTGACCGCCCCCGGCAGCGTACGGTCAACCGCCGGACCCGGGGCGCCGAGCCGGCGGTTCGATCAGTTCGTGCTCCCCGGGACGGCGCCCTCGTGCATGCGGGCGAGGACCGCACCACCCGGGCCGACCCGGAACGGCTGGTCGGACTCCGCCTCGGCGACGCTGTCGAGCACGTCGGGCGCGAGCGCGGCCTCGACCTCGGCGACCACGACGACACCGTCGAGTGGGTCGAGTTCGGGCAGGTCCAGCATGGCCAACGACCCGTCGCCGGACTGCAGCAGCTCGACCACGGCCTCGCCGACCGTACGGATGGGCTCGTAGGTCTCGCCCTCGGCCGGTGCCGGGCGGCCCAGCTCGGCCACGCGCAGCAGGGCGGCGACGCTCGGCACCCGGTAATCGCGGCGCTGGCGCACCGAGACCACGCGTGGGTACGGATCCACCGCACCGAGCGTGGGCACCGAGACGTGCGCGGAACGCAACGGGACGCCACCCCTCTCCGTGATCTCCTCGACGTCGAACGGCGTGACCTCCCCGTAGACGTCGTTGAGGACGTCGTCGTACGCGTACGCCGCGTTGTTCAGGGCCACGTACGCGCGCCACACCCCCTCATCGTCGGGGGCGCCGTCGGCTGCCCGTATCGCCGCGAGATGGTCGCGGGCGGCGGCCACCAGCCGGTCGAGCGCGGCCTCGATGCTTGCGTATCCGTCCGACATGACAGTCCCTCGGGTAAGGCCCCCGCCCTCGATCGTCGGCAGCCTAGCGGAGGTTTCTCAGACTGACTCAAGCGGTCGCGAAAAGCCGGTCGAGCACCCGGGCACCGAACCGCAGCCCATCGATGGGCACGCGCTCGTCGATGCCATGGAACAGGGCGGCGAAGTTCAGCTCGGGCGGCAGCCGCAGCGGGGTGAAGCCGAAGCAGCGCATGCCGAGCGTCGCGAAGGACTTGGCGTCGGTCCCGCCGGAGAGCATGTACGGCAACGGTCGGGCGCCGGGGTCCTCCGCCCGCAACGCCGCGGTCATCGCGGCCACGAGCGGTCCATCGAAGCTCGTCTGGACCGGCGGCAGCCGCTCCACGACCTCGATGTCGATCTCGTCCCCGACCACCTCCCGGAGCTGGTCGAGGAAGCTCTCGTGCTCGCCCGGCAGGGTACGGCAGTCGATGGTCGCGCTGGCCCGACTCGGGATCACGTTCTCCTTGTACCCCGCCGCCAAGCGGGTCGGGTTGGCCGTGTTGCGCAGCGTCGAGCCGATGATCGGCGCGATCGTGCCGAGCTTGGCCAGCGCCGCTTCAGGGGCCTCGAGATCGACCTCGAAGCCGAGGGCGTCGCCGAGCTCGACCAGGAAGTCGCGTGCCGGGCCGGTGAGCCTGACCGGGAACCGGTGCCGACCCACCCGCGCCACGGCCTCCGCCAGAGCCGTCACCGCGTTGTCGTCATGCACCATCGAACCGTGCCCAGGCCGACCCTTGGCGTGCAGGCGCAGCCAGATCAACCCCTTCTCGGCGATCTGGACGAGGTAGAGCCGCAGGTCGGGGCCGACGGTGAACGAGAACCCGCCCACCTCGCCAACCGCCTCGGTGCACCCCTCGAAGAGCCCCGGGTGGTGCTCGACCAGCCACTGGGCGCCGTAGGCGCCGCCGGCCTCCTCGTCGGCGACGAAGGCGAGCACGAGGTCGCGCGCCGGGGCCCTGCCCTCACGGCGCATGGCCCGGACGACCGAGAGCAGCATCGCGTCGACATCCTTCATGTCGACCGCGCCGCGGCCCCACACGTAGCCGTCCCGGACCTCACCCGAGAGCGGATGCACGCTCCACTCCTGCGCGTCCGCGGGCACGACATCGAGGTGCGCGTGGTAGAGCAGCGCCGGCCGGTCGGTCCCCGCTGCGGCGCTCATCCGGGCGACGACGCTGGTCCGACCCGGCGCGCTCTCCAGCACCGTCGGCTCCAGACCCACCTCGGCGAGTTGCTCCGCGACGTACTCCGCGGCGGCCCGCTCCTTGCTCGTCGCCGGATCGCCGGTGTTGGTGCTGTCGATCCGGATCAGGTCCGAGCAGGTCCGGACCAGCTCGTCATCCGCGTCGCCGCTCATCCGAACTTCCTATCACGCGGGCAGTGCCTACCGCTCCGGCCGCCGGGGCCGGTCACGACCCCTCGGCGGCGGGGAGCCGGACCTCCACGCGGAGACCCGGCCCCGCGGCCAGAGCGTGCAAACCCGGCCCCGCGGCCAGAGCGTCCAAACCCGGCCCCGGCGCGTCTGGGTCGCCCGACGGGTTCGCGTCGGCGAGGGTCACGGTGCCGCCGTGGCGACGCACGAGCTCGCGCACGATCGCGAGGCCCAGCCCCGCTCCCCCGGTCTCGGCGGTGCGCGAGTCGTCGAGGCGGGTGAACCGTTCGAACACCCGCTCCCGATCAACGGGCGCGATGCCGGGGCCGTCGTCGGTCACCGTGACCACCGCCCGGTCACCGTCGCGCCGGGTGGCCACCTCGACGCCCGTACGGGCATGCCGTACGGCGTTGTCGACGAGGTTCGCCACGATCCGGTACAGCTCGTCGGGCGCGCCGACCGTCCACACGGGATCGCCCACCGCCACGCGGACGTTCGGGGCCACCGCGACCTCGGCGAGCAGGCTGGTCAGCTCGACCGGCTCCACCCGCGACGGTGGCGCGGCGGCGTCCGCCCGGGCCAGCAGCAGCAGGTCGTCGACGAGGCGCGAGAGCCGGGTGGTGTCCGTGAGCAGGTCGTCGGAGACCGCCGACCAGTCCGTCCCCGGCGCCAGTCGCTGGGCGACCTCGAGCTGGGCGCGCATGCTCGCCAGCGGCGAGCGCAGCTCGTGCGCGGCATCGGCGACGAACTCCCGCTGCCGGTTACGGGCCGACTCGAGGCGGTCGAGCATCCCATTGAGGGTCAGGGCGAGCCGATGGATCTCGTCATGCCCGGCCGGCACGGGCAGGCGCGAGGCCGCCCCTGCACCCGCGCCGGTGATCTCCTCGGCCCCACGGCGCAGTTGCTCGACCGGGCGCAGGGCCGCACCGATCACCCGCCACGCCACGAGGCCCGAGGCGAGCAGGAGCAGCGGGAAGAGCACCAGCAGTTGGGTCCGCAACAGCCCCAACCCCCGCATCGTGTCCACAGTGGAGCGGCCGACGATCACGGTCCGCGGGTCGCCCGGAGTACCGACGTCGACGCCGGCCACCCGCAGTTGCCCACCCGGCGTCCGTGCGCCTCCACTGTGGATGGTCAAGTGCGCGCCGGCGCGGAGCCGGGCCAGGTCGTCGGGCGCCAGCATGGGCACGAGCGGGTCGGCATCCGCCGAGGCCGCGCGGACCCGGCCCTGCGCGTCGACCACCTGCACCTGGTCGCCCGCGGGCACCGGGATCGGCACCGGCAGGGCGTCGGTGGCGGCGAGCGTGGCGACCTGACGGGCGGTCGAGTCGATCTCCGCGTCCACGGAGCGTTGCAGGACGATCCCGAGCACGCCCGCCAGCGCGAGCCCGCCCGCGAGGAAGCCCAGGGCCAGCCCACCGACTCCGATGACCATCAGGCGGCCGCGCAGCGTCCGCTCATGCCACCAGCCCCTCATGGCCGGCCATGCCTTCGCACGGCGGCCCTCATGCCAGCGACGACGCGGGCACCAGCCGGTAGCCGGCGCCGCGGACGGTCTCCAGCACGTCCCGGCCCAACTTGCGGCGCAGGTACCCGACGTAGACCTCGACCGCGTTGGGCGCGGTCTGCTCGCTGGCGTCCCAGACGTGATCGAGCAGCTCGGTCTTGGAGACCACGTGGCCGGGCCGGCGCATGAGGTACTGGAGCAGGCCGTACTCCCGGGTCGTCAGCGTCACCTCGGCTCCGGCCACGGTCACCCGGCGGCTCGCCGGGTCGAGGCTCACGTCGCCGACGGTCAGCACGGTGGGGCGCTCCGGCGTGCCGCGCCGCAGCAGCGCCCGGAGCCGAGCCAGCAGGACCACGTACGAGAACGGCTTGGTCAGGTAGTCGTCGGCACCGCAGTCCAGACCGTCGGCCTGGTCGTGCTCGCCATCCTTGGCGGAGAGCATGAGCACGGGCAGCCAGTGCCCTTCGGCACGCAGCGCCCGGACCACCCGATAGCCCGAGAGCCGCGGCAGCATCACGTCGAGGATCATCGCGTCGTACCCGCCGTGGCGGCCGGCCTCGAGGCCGGTCGGGCCGTCGGCCGCGATGTCCACGGCGAAGCCCTCCGCCTGCAGGCCGCGCTGCAGCGCAGCAGCCAGCCGCGGCTCGTCCTCGACCACGAGCACTCGCACCGCATCAGCCTGGCACGCCGCGACGAACCCGGCCACGTCGGGCGAGTTGGTCCACAGCCGGGCCACAGGCGGGTGCCGCCCGGGGCCTCAGCACCGGCACAGCCGGCGCGGGGCAAGATTGTGGGCGGAGGTGTCCGCCATGTCCATGACCGTCCCGTCCGTACTCCGCCGCTGGCTCGTGCCCGCCGGCGCCGCCCTCGCCGTCGTCGGTGGTGGCGTCGCGATCGGGGTCGTCACCAGCGCCGCCGACCACTCACTTCCGCCACTGTCCGCGCAGGACCTGGTGGCTGACCTGCTGACCACGCACCCCGACGGCGTCCAGGGCACCGTCACGGTCCGCGCCGACCTTGGCCTGCCGTCGCTGCCGATACCGAGCGCGGGCAGCGCAGACCTCTCCTCGCTCGCCGCCGGCACGCACACGCTGCGCGTCTGGTACTCCAGCCCCGACCATGCCCGCTTGGCGCTGCTGGGACAGCAGGGCGAGAGTGACGTCATCACGGACGGCACGCAGGTGTGGGTGTGGTCGAGCAAGACCAACACCGCCGTGCACTCGACGCTGCCCAGCGGCGGCCTCGCCGGCCTGCTGGGCCAGCTCGGACTGCCGAGTCTGCTCGGCTCGGGCGGGCTGACCGGCGGAGCCGGCCCCGACCTCGGCTGGCTCGGCTCCATCGGCGCCTCGGCGATGCCGGCGCCGGGCGGGGTGCCGGCGCCGAGCGGGATGCCCATCCCGTCCGGGCTGCCGAGCATCGGGTCACTGCCGAGTGGGATGGATCCGCACGCGATCGCGCAGATGCTCGTGACGTTCCTGTCGCCATCTACGGACATCACCACCGACGGCAACGCGTCGGTGGCGGGGCGAGCCGCCTACGAGCTCGCGCTCAAGCCGCGCGACAAGGCCTCGCTCATCGGATCCGTGGTCGTCGACATCGATGCTCAGAACTACTTCCCGCTGCGGCTGGCGGTGCTGCCCAGTGACGGTGGCGCCCCCGCGATCGAGGTCGCGTTCACGGACGTGAGCTTCGCTCGCCCTGACGCGAGCCAGTTCACGTTCAACCCGCCGCCCGGCGCGAAGGTCGTCGACGGTGATCAGGCGAAGCCGGATGCGTCGCCGGGCGTGCCCGACAAGCCGGCGATCCCTGTGCCCGACGCCACCGCGCCCGATCATGGGCCACAGTTCTCGGTCGTGGGCAGCGGGTGGACGACCGTGCTGGTCGGCAAGGTGCCCGACGTCGACCCGTCGGCTGGCACGCTCGGCGACGTGCTCGGCCTGCTGCCCAAGGTGAGCGGCGACTGGGGCTCGGGCCGGCTGCTGTCGACCCGGCTGGTCTCGGTGCTGCTCACCGACGACGGTCGCCTGCTCGTGGGAGCGGTCGATCCCGAGCGTCTCTACGAGGCGGCCAAGGGCTAGCGAGCGCCCAGACCTCGGCCCATCATCAGGGGTCACCGACGACGAGGCACCGGGCAGTTGCCCGGTGCCTCGTGTGCGCTAGGCCGTGCCCCCGATGAGCATCGCCTGCACGGCGACGTCGACAAGTTCGACCAGCAGGCCGTACCGGTCGCGGAGATACGCGAACCCGAACAGCGCGCCATCCTCGTTCACGCCATGGGCGACGAGGGTGTAGCCCTTGCCCCGCAAGTGCTCGATGTCCCCGGAGAGACCATCGCTCCAGTAGCCGATGTGGTGCACGCCGTCGCTGATGGTCCACGGTGGACTGCCGGCGGCGACCAGCTCGACGAACGGCGGGCCGTCCACGGAGTAGACGAACGTGAACTCGCGGAGCGTGACTTCGCCCTCGTACTGGACCGGGATAGGGATGGTCATCGGTGTGCCCCAGGTAAGGCCCAGCGCGCCGCCGACCTCTGCCTGCGCCTCGGGGACGTCCGGGACGACGATGCCGACGTGATAGAAGGGTGCGAGCATTTGGGTATCCCTAACGTTGCCGAGGTGGTGTGCCGTTGGGTTGCCGCGACGAGTTGCCCGATGTTGACCGTCCGTGATCCACGGTAGCAGCGCGGGGTCGCCTTGACCATGCCCAAGGACGCGCACGCCCGGGCTCCCTCCACAGCCGCGCGACGTCCACTGTGGATAGTCTGGCCCTATACCGAACGGGCATGAGGCGTTAGTCTGGGGCAGGGGCGCGATCGATGGACCGGGAGACCCGACGAAATGGACGACTACGACGTGATCGTGGTGGGAGCCGGCGCGGCGGGCGCACCGGTCGCCGCTCGACTCAGCGAGGACCCCGGCCGGACGGTTCTGCTCATCGAGGCGGGACCCGACGTTCGCAGGGCCGAGGACTACCCGTTCGAGTTGCGAGCCGTGTCGATGATGTCGGCCGCGATGCCCAGTCACCCCAACAACTGGGCGTTCCCGGGCCAGCTCACCCCCGACCTCGGTTACAACGTCGCCCGGGGCCGGATCCTCGGCGGGTCGACAGCGCTCAATGGGGCGTACTTTGTGCGTGCTCGCAAGGTCGACACTGACCGCTGGCAATCGCTGGGCAACAACGAGTGGGCGTTCGAGAAGGTCTTGCCGTACTTCATCAAGCTCGAGAAGGATCTCACGTACGGAAATGGACCGGGTCACGGCGGCGATGGACCCGTACCGGTGAACCGCATCACCGAGAACACGTCCGAGTTCACGCAAGCGTTCTACGCCGCCGCCGAGGAGTTGGGATTCCGGTACGAGGCGGACAAGAACGATATGACGTCCAACGAGGGGTACGGGCCCCTGACCCAGAATTCTGTCGACGGTCTCCGGATGAGCACCGCGCTGACTTACCTGTCGCCCGTGCGGGACCACCGTCCGAACCTGACGATCAGGACGCGGACGTTCGTGCGCCGCATCGTGCTCGAGGGCGCGCGGGCGGTGGGCGTGGAGGTGGGTCGACGCCGCCGCGGCACGGTGATCCGAGGGGCGCAGGTGATCTTGTGCGGCGGCGCCATCAAGTCACCGCACATGCTGCTGCTCTCCGGCATCGGCCCCGCGGCCGAACTGGAGCGGGCCGGTGTCACCGTGGTGCACGACCTGCCCGGTGTGGGCAAAGGCTTCACCGACCACCCGGACATCCTGGTCAACTTCGCGACCCGCAAGCGCATCGACGATCCCTCCCTCAAACAGCTCTTCGAGGGGGTGTTGGCGTTCACGTCGCCGGGCTCTCCCACCCCTGGGGACCTGGAGATCCTACCGATGCTGCGACCCTTCATCCGGTCGGTGTTCGGGCCCTCGATGCGGGGCCTGATGTCAATGGGAATGCGGCCGATCCAGACGATGCGTGGCATGAAGGGCTCGCCGCTGATGCGCAACGTCGACCAGTTGCTGCACGCGGGCGGCTACAACCTCGTGGTGGGTGTGCAGCAGGCGCAGTCACGCGGCACGCTCACACTCATGTCGGCCGATCCCACGGTCTACCCCCGTCTGGAGTACCACTACCTGTCCGAAGAGCGCGACCGCGCACGGATGCGCCACCTCCTGCGCACCGCCGCCGACCTGGTGCGTACCAGCGCTTTCCGGCCGTACTTCCCGCGGCTTACCGAAATCAGCCAGAAGATCCTGGACAGCGACGCCAAGCTGGACGCCTGGGCCCGCTACCGCCTGGGTACGGCGATCCACACCGCCGGCAGCGCGCGGATGGGCGCACCCGACGACCCGGGCGCCGTGGTGGACCAGTCGGGGCGCGTGCACGGCATCGAGGGCCTGCGGGTCGTCGATACGTCGATCCTGCCCGATGTACCGAGCCGCGGTCCGGCGGCCACGACCGTGATGGTGGGCGAGAAGATCGCCGACGAGATCCGCAAGGAGGGCTGAGGATCCAGGTCGCCCGGGGGCGTCGCAGACCGATCGTCAGATGAGGCCGGTCGCGAGCACGAGCACGCCCATGCCATGGGACACGGCGGCGGGAATCAGCCCGACCTTCATCCGCACGAACGCGCAGACAAGGCCGTCGAAGAGCGCGAACACCAGCACCGGCACACCGAGATGCAGACCCGGTTGAGGGAACACCGTGGTGATCTCGAGGGCGAGGAACAGGTGGCAGAAGGCGTAGAACAGTCCCGATCCGATGGCGGCCTTCACGGGCGAGAGGGCGGCGGAGAGGTAGCCCTGGATGTAGCCGCGAACAAGGATGTCCTCGGTGAGGTTGCCGAAGATCGCGACCGCGACCATGGGCCACAGCATGTCGTGCGGTAGCGAACCACCACGCTCGGCGAGCGGGACGAACTGGTAGGCCACGGTCAGCGCCCCGGCAACGACCACGCCCCCACCTAGCCCCCACACCACCGACCGCCAGCTGAACCTGCCCCACACCAGAAGCTTGCGTCCGTCGAACTCGATGAGGACAAGAAACACGGTGGTGAGGATCGATCCCACCGCGAATCCGGCGACGAGGACCGGCTCATGCAGGAAACGGACGTAGGGCAGCCAGCCGTGGGCAAGTCCATAGCCCCAGACTCCGAACGAGACCAGGTTGTCCCGGATGATGAGGAACCCGATCACCACTGCCATGATGCGCAGCGGCAGCGCCTTCTCACCGCGCAGAACGACGTACAGTGCGACGACAAGAACGATGGCGGGGGCGACCCGCTCCGTGTAGCCGACCAGATCAAACGTCATGACATAGCACGGTAACGATCGCCCGCACGGACGGAAAGAGGCTCGTGTCGCCGTCGCGGCGAGCCGCCAGGCGGTCGACCAGTGACTCGCGGGGCGCGCGGTCACGACGATCCACTGTGGACCGATCTTGGCTGGCGCCGCCTTGGCGATCGCGCAGACCGGGTGCGGGCCAGATCCGGTTCTCCGCGGGTAAACGTGCGGCGTCCACTTTGGTACGGTTTTCCCCGCCGCCGGCGGCGAGTATAGCTCGCCCGACGCCAGGTCCCATTTCTCGCACGTCGAGCCCCGACGATCTTGCCAATTCCGTGTTCGCCCTTGGACAATGAGTGACAACTGCTCGGGTCCCGGCGTAGTCGCCGGTGACCCCGTACAGGACCGGCGCGGATCGTCCGTCCACATAGGACCTCTGTACCCGGACCTCCGCGGGGCCGCGACGACCAGACTCGCGCAGGCGTGAGGAGGTCATCACATGGTCGCCACCCCGGTCGCTCCGTCGCGGCCGCCATCCCGCGGCCGGCCCCGTCCGCCGCTACGAACGGTCCGGCTCTACCGCACACCCCGCAAGCTGCTCTCCCACCCCATCGCGATGGTCGAGGACGCCGCGCGCGCGGCCAACGGCGACATCGTCCGGCTCGACTTCGGCGTGTTCCGGCCCTACCTGTTCCTCAAGCCCGAGCACGTGCAGCGCGTACTACGGGATAACGCGGCCAACTATGTCCGCGAGGGCATGCTGTGGCAGGCGATCCGGCGGCTGGTCGGCAACGGCATCCTCGGCGAGGGCACGAACTGGGCAACCAGCCGCAAGCTCATGAACCCGCTCTTCTCAGCCAAGCACGTCGAGTCGCAGTTCGACATCATGGCCGCCGCGATCACCGACGCCGTCGATGACCTGGCAACGAGGGCCAAGGACGGTGCGGAGGTCGACTCGGCTGTCGAGCTCACGCGCATCGTGCACCGCGCCGTGATCCGCGTCTTCTTCGGCGATCGCATCTCCCTTGCCGACGCCGACCGGCTGGCCCCGGCGGTCGAACAGGCCGCCACCTCGATCCTGTGGCGTCTGGCCATGCCGTTCGCACCCAACTGGGTACCCCTGCCCGGCGACCGGGCGTTCCGCAAAGCAACCAAGATGATCGACGAGGTGATGCTTCCGCTGGTTGAGGAGGCGCGCTCCAAGGACACGGGCAAGGACATCGTCACCACCCTTGCGCGGGCGGAGTACGAGGACGGCAAGGGCCTGACCAACACCCAGATCCGCGACGATGTCGTGAGCATGTTCGCCGCCGGCACCGAGACGACCGGGGTCGCCCTGACCTGGCTGTGGGTGGCTCTTCGCGACTATCCAGAGGTCGCGACGCGCCTCTACGACGAGATCGACCGGGTGGTGGGCGACAGCCGCGTGCAGCGCGCACACATCGCGGAGCTGCGCTATACCCGGATGGTGCTGCAGGAGCTGCTCCGTCTCTACGGCGTGGGATGGTTGGTGCCCAGACAGGCCGCGCGGGACGATGTCGTCGACGGAGTGAAGATCAAGAAGGGCCAGACCGTCGTCATCAGCCCCTACTTCAGCCACCGGATGGACTGGTTGTGGGATCGACCGTTGGAGTTCGATCCCGAACGGTTCGCCACCGGCAAGGCCGAGGGACACCACCGATACGCGTACTTCCCGTTCGGTGGCGGCGCTCACCAATGCCTCGGCTCGCACTTCTTCCTCGCCGAGGCGCAACTGATCACGGCGAGCATCCTGTCCCGCTGGCGGCCCGAGGTGACCGTCGACGGTCCGGTGACGCCCCAGGTGTCGGCGTCCTTGCGGCCGGCGCAACGCGTGACGATGCGCCTGAACGCCGTACGCTGACCGCTGATCGGGAGCCACCGGAGTCGACAGTTGGAGATCACCATGGACTGGATGGCGGACCCGACCATCCAGGCAGCAGCCGCTGCGGGGCGGACCAGCGCGGCTGCCGGCGCGGGCCAACGGGACCTGCAGAGCTGGGCCGCGCAGGAGCCCGAGCTGTTCCCGCCGCGTCCCTTCGACGCCACGCTGTTCGGCACCCTCAGCGCTGCCAACGCCTTCAGCGCCGAGGACCTACCCGCCGCGAAGCTGACCATGCTCAACCGGGGCGCACTGTGGGGCTTCGCCGTCGACTGGCAGATCGACTACGTCCTCAAGAGCGCGGATGAGGTCGACGGCGTGGTCGGGCGCTGCCTGGCGGTAGCGGACGGGGCAGCGCCCGTCGACGGTCTCACCCGCCTCCTGGAGCACCTCCGTGCCCAGGTCGCCTCCGGCACTGACGATGGAGCATCTCTCGACGCCTGGGGCGAAGAGCTCTCGCGGATGCTCGCCGGCATGCGCCGGGAGTGGGGCTGGCGCGCCGCCGGCCACCGGCCGACGCTCGATGAGTACCTGGACAACGCCGACAATCTGGGATCCGCATTCGTCAACATCGGCCATTGGCTGGTCACCACACCCGATCTCGAGCTCTCGCACCTGGCCGATGTGACCTCGGCGCTGCGGGCCGAGCAGAAGGTCATCCGACTACTCAACGACCTCGGTACCGTCGACCGGGACGTCGCCTGGGGCGACCTCAACGCGCTGCTGCTCGGCGTCGAGCGGCCGGAGGTTGCCGCGAGGGTGGAGGCGCTGGTCAGGCAGACCCAGGACACGCTCCTGCCACTGGTGGCCAGCGAGCCCCGGCTGGTCGCGTTCCTGCGCCGACAGATCGGTTTCTGCAGCGGCTTCTACGGCGTCACCGACTACTGGGGACAGCTGTGACGGTAAGAGCCCGGCACGACCCGACCCGGGTCGTGCCGCTTCCACGCGCCGGCAACCATGACGCCCTGCCCCCCTCGCCACGCCGGCGACCGGCGACACCAGGGCTGACACCGGCTCCCCGGCCACGCGGCCGCGGCGCGGCAGCGCGACGGCTGCTGGACAGCATCCGCGCGCAGCCCGACGGGCAGGTGTCGCCCTCGGTCTACGAGACCGGCCGGGTGGTCACCCTCGCTCCGTGGCTGCGCGGGCAGGCCACACGCGTGTCCTGGCTGCTGCGCCAGCAGAACCCCGACGGGCGGTGGGGCGGACCCGGAGCGTACGGCCTCGTGCCGACGCTGAGCGCGACCGAGGCGCTGCTCACCACGGCGCGGCGGCTCGCCGACGGGAAGCCGTCGACCATCCGGGGCCTATCCACTGTGGATCGGGGTGCGGTCGTGCAGGCCGCGGTCCGTGGGCTTTCTGCGCTGCGCACCCTCCTGCGCCCTACCGACCTCGACCTCCCCGACATGCCGGCCATCGACCTGATCGCGCCCGCCCTGGTGCAAGAAATCAACAGCCATCTCGCTGCCGACCGCGCTCGCCCACTGACCGGCGTGATGCCGCGGTCCCGGGCACTGCCGTCGCACCCGAGGCTGGGCGGTGAGAGGCTGGCGAGGCTGCGGGCGAGCGTACGTGCTGGCCACCTCCTCCCCGACAAACTCGTGCATGCTCTGGAGGTACTCGGCGACGAGGCGCGGGGCGTCCGCGGCGTGATGCCGGCAGTGGGCGGAACGGTCGGCGCGTCTCCGGCTGCGACCGCGGCATGGCTCGGATCGTCCCAACCGCGATCGGCATCCAGCCGCCACCACCTGGACGAACTGGTCGGGCGGACCGGCGGCCCGGTCCCGTGCGGGCTGCCGATCACTGCCTTCGAGCGGTCGTGGGTGCTCAGCGAGCTCGGCCGGGCGGGCCTGTTGGCACCGGCACGCCCTCGCGACATCGTCTCGGGCCTCGCCGGCGCGCTGCGCGCTGGCGCGGTCGCGGCCGGCCCGGGACTGCCAGCCGATGCCGATACGACGTCCGCGAGCCTCTACGCGATGGCACTGGCCGGCCGGCCACACCCCGTCGATGCCCTGTGGGCGTTCGAGACACCGACACACTTCTGCACCTGGCCCGGCGAGGATGGCGCCTCCCCCACCGTCAACGCCCACGTCCTCGAGGCGTTGGTGACCGCGACGGCCACGCCGCGCGTCGACAGGGCGGTCCGCCGGGTCTGTCGGTGGCTGGTCGACCAACAGCATCCGGAGGGATCGTGGTCCGACCGCTGGCATGCCTCGCCCTACTACGCGACATGGTGCTGCGCCCTCGCCCTCGCCCGCGCCGGCGCCCAACGGGCCTCGCTCGTCCGCGCCGCGCGCTGGGTGCTCGACAGCCAACGGCCGGATGGCTCATGGGGACTGTGGGCCGGCACCGCTGAGGAGACCGCCTACTCCGTCATGGTGCTGACGGCCGCCGAGGCGGCACCCGGCCACAGGCTGCCCCGTCTCGCCGAGGCAATCACGCGCGGTAACCGGTACCTGCGGGAGCGCGTGGTCGCCAAGAGCCTGCCCGAGGGGCCGGCGATGTGGCATGACAAGGACCTTTACCGCCCCGACGCGATCATCGAGGGTGCCGTCCTCGCGGCCCTGCACGGAAGTGACCGCCACAAGGGGTGACCGTCCGTGGTCCGCTCGCGCCGCGGTGCCGGTCCCCCGTCATGCCCCCCATCGAGCAGACGACAAGCGCATAGGCCAGTGTGGACCGATCGGTCGCACCGGTAACCCCTCGGCAGGGTGATCACATTGACGGGCTTGCCGGGCGGCTTCTATGCGAATCTTCTGTTTCGCGATGTCGCAGAACGTCCGGTTTCTGGGCAACGCACGTCACTCTCCGTCCCGTTCGACACACGGGGCGCTTGAGTGGCCTGACCGGTCACTGCTAGGGTTCCGCCGTGCGTTGGTGCGGTCTCAGGCACGGCTGGCCCGCCGCGGAGGACGCGGACCTCGTAACTGTCAACCGCCCAAACGGTCCAGCGACCCATTTGCCTCGATTCGGACGGGTGTCATGAGTCCCCGCAAAGCCCGTACTACCCGCGTGCGTGCAAAAGTCATCGCACTGCTTGCCTCGCTGGCGGCACTGTGGGGCTTCGCTGCGTACGTGACGGTGCGCGAAGGTCTGAACCTGCTGTCAGTGACCACCCTCGACGGCGGCGTCGCGCAACCGCAGGAGGTCCTGCTCCCGGCCCTGCAGGAAGAGCGCCGGCTCACTGAGGTCTACCTCGGTAGCCACAGCACCGCAGCCCGCGACGCCATGCTGGCCCAACGGTCCGACACCGACGAGAAGATCGCCGCCTTCATCGAGAAGTCCAACTCCGGCGCGGTGCATTTCGCCGCGAGTGATCTCCTCGAACAGCGGCTCTCCGACGCGTACGCGCTCATGGCCAAGATCGGCGCGGACCGTGCCGCCATCGACAACGGCAGCTCCGACCGGATGGACGCGAGCACCCCGTACGACGTCCTGATCGAGGGCGTACTCTCATGCGTCGATGCGATCTCGGCCGTGGACGACCAGTCGATCGCCAAGGACGCGCGGACCCTGATCCAGCTCACCCGGGCCCGCGAAGAACTCGCCCAGGAGGACGCGGTCCTGGAGGGGGCCCTCGCCGAGGGCACCATCTCGGAGGAGGACTACGCGACATTCGTGCAGCTTGTCGGGGCCCAACGCTACCTCTACACCCAGGCGATCAGCGAGTTGCCGCCAACAGACCAGGCGGCCTTCGAGGCACTCTTTGCGAGCAACATCGTGATGAGCTTCCAGGCGCTGGAGAACTCGGTCATCGCCGAGGGCCCCACCACGAGGCCAACGGTCAGCTCCGCCGCCTGGAGCGCGGCGATCCGCCCGGTCTTCGAGGCCTCGCAGGACCAGGTTCTCGCCGCCGGCGACGGCGTCGTGGCGCGCGCCGTACCCGTGGCCATCGGCGTGCTCATCCGGCTGATACTCGCCGGCGTGCTGGGTCTGGTCGCTGTCATCGCGTCCATCATCATCTCGGTCACCACGGCCCGCCGGATCGTGCGCCAGCTCGAGCGGCTGCGCAACGCGGCGCGCGACCTCGCCTCCTACCGGTTGCCCCGCGTCGTGGAGCGCCTGCAGTACGGCGAACAGGTTGACGTCAAGCAGGAGGCGCCTCCCCTAGAGTTCGGTCAGGACGAGATCGGCCAAGTGGGCGAGGCGTTCAACCAGGTACAGGAGACCGCGATCCAGGTCGCCGTCGAACAGGCCGAGTTGCGCCGCAGCGTCCGGGACGTATTCCTGAGCCTGGCCCGCCGCAGCCAGGCACTGCTGCACCGCCAACTGGGCCTGCTCGACGCGATGGAGCGGCGTGCCACCGACTCCGAGGAGCTGGCCGAGCTGTTCCGGATCGACCACCTCGCGACGCGTATGCGGCGCAACGCCGAGAACCTGATCGTGCTCTCCGGGGCGACCGCGGGGCGGGCCTGGCGCAAGCCGGTGCCGATGGTTGACGTGCTGCGCGGCGCCCTGGCCGAGGTCGAGGACTACACGCGGGTCACCGTGCTGCCGGTGGGCAATGCGTCGCTGCTCGGTCGCGCGGTGGGCGACGTGATCCACCTGCTCGCCGAGCTGATCGAGAACGCCGTGTCGTTCTCCCCACCGCAGACCACGGTGCGGGTCGGCGGCTCGCCCGTGGGCTACGGGTTCGCCATTGAGATCGAGGACCGTGGCCTCGGGATGACTCCCGAGGAGCTTGCCGCCGCGAACGAGCAACTGCGCGACCCGCCGGAGTTCCGTCTCACCAGCACCGCGCGGCTGGGACTCTACGTCGTCGGCAACCTGGCCGAACGCCACGGCATCCGGGTCCGCCTCACGGAGTCGCCCTACGGTGGCACGACCGCGATCGTGCTGCTGCCGGGATCGATCATGGCCGAAGGCGGCGACGGAGAGGACCCGCTGGACCCGAGCCAGCTCGACAGCTACCGGCCAGCGCAACTCGCCGGGGTCGGCCGGCACCGACTGCAGAGCGAGACCGAACGGCTACCCCGCGAACGCGAGGCCGCCACCGCTGTCGCGGAGGCACCTGCGCTGCAGACGGCACAGGCGCTCAACGGCGCCGGCCATGAGGCACCGTTGTTCGCGTCGCCGAGCAACGGCGTCGGGCAGCCGACGGCGCTGACATCATCGCCAGTAAGTCCAGCCACGACCGTGCCCGCGACGACCGTGCCCGCGACAGCCGAGCCCGCCACGCTCGCCGAGCAACCGAAGCTCACGCCCTCCGGGCTTCCGTGGCGCCAGCGGCGCCCCACGGGGGAACCGGAAGCCGCCGTGGCTGATGCGGGGTTCGGGCCCGCGACCGCCGCCCCAGCCAGCGATCCGACCATGCCAGCATCCGATGGCATGGGGCCGACGCACACCGGGCCTCGGGATCCGGACGTGACCCGCAGCATGATGGCCTCGTACCGGTCGGGCACGCTGCGTGGGCGCAGCGACGCCGCCCGCCTTGCCGAGGAGGAGCCCACGGGTCCCACGCCAACCGAGCCACCACTGCCCGAGCCGCCACTGCCCGTGTTGGCGCCACCCGCGTCAGCGCAGTCCGAGGTTTCGGAGGCGCCGCCGCGGGCAGAGCCGCCGGCGCCACCACCGGCCGAGCCCCCCGAGTCACCCGAGTGGAACGGCTCCACGACGGAGTCACCACAATGGACACAGTCCACGCCCGAGATGCGCAACACAGAAGAGGGAGGCTGACCAGTGGCGGCGCAGCGAGCAAGCGCGTCGGTCGACATCAGTTGGCTGGTGAACGACCTGGTTGACCGGGTGGCCCACGTCCATCAGGCTGTCGTGCTGTCGCACGATGGGATCCTGATCGCGAAGTCCACCGGCCTGTCCCGGGAAGAGGCGGAGCACCTCTCCGCGGTCGCCTCGGGCATGCACGGCCTCGCGCGCAGCGCCGGCCGTCGGTTCGGCCGGGGCGCCGTTCGGCAGACCATCATCGAGATGGAGGCCGGGTTCATCTTCGTCACCGCGGGAGGCAACGGCGCCTGCATCGCGGTACTCGCGACCGAGGATGCCGACGTCGGACTCATCGCCTATGAGATGGAGATGCTCGTGGCACGAGTCGGCCAGTACCTGTCGACGCCCGTCCGGTCGACGCCCGCCGAGGGGTAGTACTCCAGATGACCGCACCGGAACGCCCCGATCCCGAATGGGTCGACGAAGACGCCGGTCCTGTCGTCCGCCATTACGCGATGACCTCCGGCCGGACCAGACCCCGCCGCGGCGAGTTCGACCTGATTACACTCATCATGGCCACGAGGACGCTGGCACAGGTCGACGCCGGACTGCAGCCGGAACTCTCGGCGATCGTCCGACTCGCCCAGAGCCCAGTCTCCGTGGCCGAGCTGGCGACCCGGATGGACCTGCCGACGGGCACCGTGCGCGTGCTCCTCGGCGATCTGCTCGACCGCGGGTACATCAGGACCCGCTCCCCCGCACCGGCCGCACAACTTCCCACTGAGCGCGTATTCAAGGCGGTCCTCGATGGCCTACGGTCCCTCTGACATCGACGGAGAGGAAAGCCTCCCCGTCGCCCTGAAGATCCTCGTCGCGGGCGGCTTCGGCGTCGGGAAAACCACGCTCGTCGGCGCGGTGAGTGAGATCCAACCGTTGCTCACCGAGGAGTACCTCACCGACGAGAGCATCGGCATCGACGACACGTCTCAGGTTCAGTCCAAGCAGACCACCACTGTCGCGATGGACTTCGGCCGGATCACGCTCAACCACGACCTCGTGCTCTACCTGTTCGGCACGCCGGGGCAGGACCGGTTCCTCTTCGTCTGGGACGAGCTGTCGCTCGGTGCGATCGGAGCGATCGTGCTCGCTGACACCCGACGGCTCGCCGATTGCTTCCCGTCGGTGGATTACTTCGAGCGGCGCAGCGTGCCGTTCATCGTCGCGGTGAACCAGTTCGATGGAACGCGGCGCTTCGAGACGGCCGAGGTGCAGCTCGCGCTCAACCTCGACCCTGGCGTCCCGGTCATGATGATCGATGCCCGCCAGCGTGAGTCGGCGCGCGACGCGCTGATCTGCCTCGTCGAGCACGCGATGAAGTCCGCCTGGGGTCAACCCGCGGCTGTGGGCTGACCCGTCCCAGCACGCCCGGCGACCACGGTGGTCGCTGCGGCCCGCCGTCAGCATCACCAGATGCAGAACGGTTCTGCGGTCCATGGCGGCTACCGCTGGCGCGTGCGACTCGCCTGCCAGCGCCGCCCGACGACTGGCCACGAGTCGCGGCCGGCACCGTTGGTGGCCCGTCGCGCCTCGTGCGTACCGGCACCGGTGTCCTTGCTGTGGGCCAACTTCGCGGTTTCCCCCCGTGCCGGGCCCGACCGGAGAGACGATCGCTACTGAAACCGCTTCAGCCGTGACATCCGCGGCGAACGGATTGCCGCCGAAACCACGGCCGCTCCGCAAACGGGGAGCATGCGGTAGCCCTGACAAGCCGAGATCGCATGGGGGCGAACTATGACGACCAATACCAGGGCATCAAGCACCCGGAATGCCACACGGGCACCGGGAACGGGGCAGATGGAAAGCGGTCAGACCAACAGCGGGCAGATGCAGCGCGGGCAGATGGCTCCACCGAGCGCGGCGGCGATGCTGGCCCGGGGCGGATCGGTCCTGGCGGCGTCACTGCTGTTCCTGCTCGGCGTGTACCACTTCTTCTCGGGCATCGCCGGATTTGCCCGGAGGAACTTCTACACGGTGGGCGCGAACTACCCGTACCACCTCAACAGCACGGGCTGGGGCTGGCTCCACGTGATCCTCGGGGTGCTCCTCGCGGTCACCGGCATTGCCCTGCTGGCCCGCAACACGACCTGGGCACGGCCGGTCGCCATCCTGCTCTGTGTGGCCTCGGTCGTCGCCAACTTCTTCTTCCTCGTCTACTTCCCGCTGTGGGCCATCCTGATGGTCGCACTGTCGGTCTTCTGCATCTGGGCCCTGGCGCGGGACGGAAGCGAGATCGCCCAGCAGCAGGCGCAGGCCGCGATGGGTGAGCGGGCAGCCATGGGCGGCACGGGAACCCAGCGCTACGCGAGCCAGCAGCAGTACGGCGCCCAGCAGTACGGTCAGCAGCAGGCTGGGGCCGGCGCGCAGCAGCATGAGCACGCGGGCCAGGGCGGGTCGTACGTATCGTCCGGCACGTACGGCACGTCCCAGAGCGGCCAGCGCTGGCCGGAGAACGCGAGCGGCCAGCAGCAACAGCAGCAGCCCGCGGGCGGACGCAACTGGTCCCCGTCCGATCTCAAGGACAGCGCCAGCCGCCTGGGTGACAAGGCGCAGGAGCAGGCGCAGTCCGGTGCGCGCAGCGCCGGACAGGCGGGACGTAACGCCGCCGAGGAGGCGGCCGAGCGGGCCCGTCAGGGCATGGGTCAGGGGTCGGGTCAGCAGACGTCGGGTCGAGGAGACCGGTCCCGCTGACCGCCGGCAGGATCAAACCGAAGGGCCGTCCATCGGCCCGAGGGTTGGATCCTCGCAGCTGACCGGCCCGGGGCCGTCCGCAGGACGGCCCCGGGCCGGCTGCGTCAACGCCTCGGCAGGGCTGCTTGTCTGGCGGCCGCGCGGTGGCGTAGCTGGTCATCGACGACGATCGCGTACGCCACCATGCCGGCAACGGACAGCGGTAGCAGCCACGCGTCACCGCGCCGGAGCCACGCAGTCAGCGGGGCCTCGGCCGCGAGCAGCACGAAGGCTGCCCAGGCCAGTCGCCGATGGCCAGCGGCGAGCAACTCCTTCAGTTCGGGGCCCGGCCCCGCTCCCGTCCGATGCACGCGCAAAGTCTGCCCGGGCCCAGCGGCGCCAGCCCGGCCCGAGGAGCGCGATTCCCGGTGTTCCGCACCACAGCACCGGC
Source organism: Micromonosporaceae bacterium (assembly GCA_036557785.1). Lineage (GTDB taxonomy): Bacteria > Actinomycetota > Actinomycetes > Mycobacteriales > Micromonosporaceae > DATBGZ01. The sequence continues at coordinate 4,731 of DATBGZ010000045.1, read as the reverse complement.
CGGCTGGAGTTAACTCACGGGCGGGCGACGGGCGTCGCTGCCTACAGTGCTCACTGTCATGCACGCCACCGACGCCGACTCCGCGCCCCGCCCGAGCGGATCCGATGACCGGCCAACGGCGGCCGCGCTTCGGGAGCGGGTGGCGCGGCTCACCCTCGTCGACGAGCAGCGCCTGGCCCGCGCCCTGCATCGGGCCACCCCGGGCCACGGTCGCGCTGCGCCCGACCTGGCAGACCTGGCAGGCCGCGTGGTCGAGGCGGAGGCCAGGCTCGCCGCGCGGGCCTCGTCCGTCCCGATCGTGCGCTACCCGGAGGAGCTGCCGGTCAGCCAGCGCCGGGAGGACATAGCCGCGGCCATCCGCGATCACCGCGTCGTGGTGGTCGCGGGCGAGACGGGGTCAGGCAAGACCACCCAGCTGCCCAAGATCTGCCTCGACCTCGGCCGGGGCGTGCGCGGCATGATCGGGCACACCCAGCCGCGCCGCATCGCGGCACGGTCGGTCGCGGAGCGGATCGCCACAGAGCTCGCGACGCCGCTCGGCGAGGCGGTCGGCTTCCAGGTCCGGTTCACCGGAAAGGTCGGCGACCGTACCCTGGTCAAGCTCATGACCGACGGCATCCTGCTCGCCGAGACCCAGCACGACCGGTCCCTGCTCTCCTACGACACGATCATCATCGATGAGGCGCACGAACGTAGCCTCAATATCGACTTCCTGCTCGGCTACCTGACCCAGCTCCTACCGCGCCGCGAGGATCTCAAGCTCATCATCACCTCGGCGACCATCGACCCCCAGCGCTTCGCCGACCACTTCTCCCGCGCCACGAACTCGCCCGTGCCCGTCCTGGAGGTGAGCGGTCGCACCTACCCGGTGGAGCTCCGGTACCGCCCGCTGTCCACTGTGGATGAACCAGCGCAGGACGAAGGCCAGGCCGAGGAGGAGGTCCGGGACCAGGTGACCGCGATCTGCGACGCGGTTGACGAATTGGCGGCGCAGGGGCCGGGGGACATCCTGGTCTTCCTCTCCGGCGAACGGGAGATCCGCGATACCGCCGACGCGCTGCGCCGCCGCAACCTCGCGCTGGTGCAGGCGGGGGCGCTGGAGGTGCTACCGCTGTTCGCTCGCTTGTCCACGGCCGACCAACTGCGCGTCTTCAGCCCGCACACCGGGCGTCGTGTGGTGCTCGCGACCAACGTGGCCGAGACATCGCTGACGGTGCCGGGCATCCGGTATGTCGTCGACCCGGGCACCGCCCGCATCTCCCGTTACAGCCAGCGCCTGAAGGTGCAGCGCCTGCCGATCGAGCCGGTCTCGCAGGCGTCGGCGAACCAGCGTGCTGGCCGCTGCGGCCGGACCTCCGACGGCATCTGCATCCGTCTCTACAGCGAAGAGGACTACCAGGCCCGACCGCAGTTCACCGACCCGGAGATCCTGCGCACCAACCTGGCCTCGGTCATCCTGCAGATGGCGGCCCTCGACCTCGGCGATGTCGCGACGTTCCCGTTCGTCGAGCCGCCGGACCGGCGCAGCGTGCGCGATGGCGTGGTGTTGCTGCGCGAGCTCGGGGCGTTCGCCCCTGAGGGCGGCAGCGACCCGGACCGGCCTCGCGGCCAGCGCGTCCAAGTCCCGCGTCGCGACCAGAGCGTCAGCCCCAGCCTGACTACGCTCGGTGCCCGGCTCGCGCAGCTCCCGCTCGACCCTCGGCTGGGCCGGATGGTGCTCGAGGCGCAGCGCAACGGCTGCCTGCGCGAGGTACTCGTGATCGCGGCGGCACTGTCCATACAGGACCCACGTGAGCGCCCGCTCGAGCACCAGCAGGCCGCCGACGCCCAGCACGCCCGGTTCCGTGACGCGGACTCGGACTTCCTCACCCTGCTCAACCTCTGGCGCTACCTGGTGACGCAACAGAAGCAGCTCTCGTCGAGCCAGTTCCGGCGGCTGTGCCGCACCGACTTCCTCAACTACCTGCGAGTCCGGGAGTGGCAGGACCTGGAGAACCAACTGCGCCAGATCGTCCGGGGAATGGGCGCGGACCGTGCGCCGCGCACCTCGGGCGAACCCACGCCACGCACATCGACGTCGCCGGCGGCCCCGCGACGCATCCCCTCCGGGCCGATCGAGGAGGTCGACCGTGCCCTGGTGCACCAGGCGCTGCTGGCCGGGCTGCTCTCGCACATCGGGTTACGGGACGGCACGAAGGCACCGCGCACGGGCGGTTCCGGTGCACCACGAGGACGTACGGGCGTGGAGTACATCGGCGCCCGCGGTGCACGGTTCGCCATCTTCCCCGGCTCGGCCCTGGCCAAGCGCAACCCGACCTGGGTCATGGCAGCCGAGCTCGTGGAGACGTCACGGCTGTGGGCCCGGGTCGTGGCGCGCATCGAGCCCGAGTGGGCCGAACGGCTCGCGCCGCACCTGGTGCGGCGGGAGTACAGCGAGCCGCGCTGGGACGCCGACCGGGGCTCGGTCGTGGCCACGGAACGGGTGAGTCTGTACGGTCTGCCGCTCGTGATGGGCCGCTCTGTCCAGTATGGACGCATCGACCCCGTCGTGTCCCGGGAGCTGTTCCTTAGGCACGCGCTCGTCGAGGGTGACTGGCAGACGCGGCACCACTTCTTCCACGCCAACCGGGCGCTGCTCGCCGAGGTCGCGGACCTGGAGCACCGGGCACGGCGGCACGACATCGTCGCCGACGACGAGACGTTGTTCGCCTTCTACGACGCTCGGGTCCCGGCGCCGGTCGTCTCCGGCCGCCACTTCGACGCCTGGTGGAAGCGGACACGCCGCACCGACCCGGAGCTGCTCACGCTGACCCGGGCACAGCTAATGGCCGCCGACGCGCCGTCGCCCACCGACTACCCCGACCAGTGGCGGCAGGGCTCGCTGCGGCTGGCGCTGTCCTACCACTTCGCGCAGCGCGACCAGCGCACGGACGGCCAGGCTGAACCGGACGGGGCCGCCGACGGCGTGACCGTCCACATCGGACTCGTTCAGCTCGGCCAGGTGACCCCCGAGGGCTTCGACTGGCAGGTGCCCGGCCTGCGGCGCGAGCTCATCACGGCGCTGCTCCGGTCGCTGCCCAAGCAGATCCGGCGCCAGGTGGTACCCGTACCCGACTACGCGGCGGCTCTGTACGCGGCGCTGCCCACCGAACCGGCGGGCCTGCTCGTGGACGAGCTGCGGGCCACGCTGCGCGCCCTGGTGGGCCTCGTGGTCAACCGGGACGACTTCACCGCCGACCGGGTCCCCGACCATCTGCGGATGACCTTTCGCATCGAGGACGCTTCCGGCGCCATCGTGGCCGAAGGAAAGGACCTTGAGGCCCTGCGCCGCGAGCTCGCGCCGAAGACCCGCACGGCGGTCCAGGAGGCGACTGACGACATTGCCCGCTCGGGGCTGCGCGAGTGGCACCCCGGCACACTGGCCCGGGTCGTCCAGCGCCGGCGGGCCGGACAGGAGGTCACCGCCTATCCGGCTCTCGTCGACGAGGTGGACAGCGTGGGCGTTCGGGCCTTCGCCTCGGCGGCGGAACAGGCACGCGCGATGGCGGCCGGCACGCGACGGCTGCTGCTCCTCGAGGTGCCCACGCCCGTGCCCGTGCTCTCCAAACGCCTGACCAACGCGGTCAAGCTGGGGCTGACCCGCTACCCCTACGCCCGGGTGCCGGATCTGTTGGAGGACTGCGTCGCGGCCGCGATGGACGCCATCATCGCCCGCCACGGTGGCCCGGCCTTCGACGACGCCGGTCATGCTCGGCTGCGCGCCGCGGCCAACGCCGAACTGCCGGACCTCACCGCCTCGGTCGTGGTCGCGGTCGAGAAGGTCGTCGCGGCCGCACACGCCGTACGCTTCGCGCTGGCCGCTCCTCAGCCAGCCGCGCTGGAACCGTCCATTGAGGACATGCGTGAGCATCTCGTCGCGCTCATCCGCCCCGGGTTCGTCACCACGACCGGCGTGGCGCGCCTGGCCGACCTGCCCCGATATCTGCGCGGCATCGGGATGCGCCTGTCGCGGCTGCCCGGCAACCCGTCACGCGACCGGGCATGGATGCAGGACGTGCACGACGTCAGGGCGGAGTACGACGACCTGCTCGCCACGATGCCGGCGTACCGGCGCGAGGCTCCTGACGTGGTGGAGGTCCGGTGGATGATCGAGGAGCTGCGGATCAGCCTGTTCGCCCAGGAGCTGCGCACGCCGTACCCGGTCTCCCCGGTACGCATCTACCGTTTCATCGACGCCCTCCGCTGAGCCCGCACGTCCGCCCGAGCAGCAACCACGTCGTTACCACCTGAGGGGCAAGGTGGCCGGGGAGACGCTCGGCACCTGGCGGGGCTACTAGGACTAGGCCCCGGGCCGCACGGCGTCCACCTTATCCTGGAGCTGATCCAGCTAGCTCTTTGACCTGTTTGGACCTTGGGGTCATTACTTCTCCTTGATCTACTCGGACCACTCGATAAGGTTGCCGCATGACGTCGCGACTGTGGGTTCCGGCTGGGCCGGTTCCAACGTGGAACGGCCTAGGTCTGCTTGCCTGCGTGGCGTCCCCCAGATTTGTATGGGTGATTGCAGAAGGGCCGAGCCTGAGGCGAGGGTGTCGCCTGCCATGAGGAAGGGACCACCTTGAGCTGAGTTCTGCCAGCACCATGGGACCACCTGATTGCCAGTGATGGGACCACCTCGGCGCGCCTGCCGGGTGGCCCGGTCACTGGCCTTTTTGATCTTCGTGTCGTCCG
>DATBGZ010000044.1:0-1858 GCA_036557785.1 Micromonosporaceae bacterium | reverse complement strand
AGGCGTTGCCGCACGCGATGGCGACCGGGAACATCCACATCGGCACCATGGCCGGGAAGTTGAACGGGGTGATGCCGGTCACCACGCCCACCGGCTGCCGGATCGAGTAGGCGTCCACCCCGGTGGACACGTTCTCCGAGAAACCGCCCTTGAGCAGGTGGCCGACCCCGCACGCGAACTCGACCACCTCGAGCCCGCGGGCGACCTCACCGGCCGCGTCCGAGGCGACCTTGCCGTGCTCGGAACTGATCAGCTCGGCGAGCTCCTGCTGGTGCTCGCGGACCAGGTTGCGGAACGCGAACATGATCTGGGTCCGCTTGGTGATCGAGGTGGCCCGCCAGCCCGGGAAGGCCTTGGCCGCGGCGGCGACCGCGTCGCCGACCACGGCGGCGGAGGCGAAGTCGACAGTGCCGGTCACCTCGCCGGTCGCCGGGTCGTAGATGTCGCCGTGGCGGTCGGCGGCGCCGTCCCACAGCTTGCCGCCGATCCAGTGGGTGATGTGCTTCATTTCCTTACTTCCTCGCCTCTGCGTCGACCGCCCGCAGCGCGTCGATCAGGATGCCCATGCCTTCCTTGGCGTCGGCATCGGTCAGGGTCATCGGCGGGGCCATCCGCAGCGCGTGGCCGTACAGCCCGCCCTTGCCGATCAGCAGCCCCCGCTCGCGGGTCTCCTCGAGCACCCGGGTGGCCAGCGCCGGGGCCGGCGCGCCGGTCCGCGGGTCGACCAGGTCGACGGCGAACATGAGGCCCTTGCCCCGCACCCCCCCGACCGCCGCCAGCGGCGCGGCCGCCTCGGTCAGCCCCCCGATGATCATGCTGCCCAGGGTGGCGGCGTTGCGCTGCAGGTCGTGGTCGAGCACGTAGTCGAGGGTGGCGTTGGCCGCGGTGGTGGACAGCGGGTTGCCGCCGAAGGTGGAGATGCCGTTGCCGGGCAGGCCGTCCATCAGGTCGCCGCGGGCGATCACCCCGCCGATCGCGAAGCCGTTGCCGAGCCCCTTGGCGAAAGTGATCATGTCGGGGGTGATCCCGTGCGCGCCGAAGCCCCAGAAGTGGTCGCCCGTCCGCCCCCACGCGGTCTGCACCTCGTCGGAGATGAACAGGATGCCGCGGGAGTCGAGCACCTTCTTGTACTCGCCGAACAGGCCGTCGGGGGGCATGGCGAAGCCGCCCACGCCCTGGACGGGCTCGGCGATCAGGCACGCCACCTCGCGGGCGGCGCCGGCCGTCAGCAGGTGCTCCAGGTCAGCGGTGCAGGCGGCGATGTACTCGCCGTCGGTCATCCCCGCGAAGCCCGGCAGCTCCCGGTCCGTGCCGTGCAGGTAGTGCACGCCGAACGGGGCCAGCGGGGAGCTCTTCCACGCCAGGTTGCCGGTGATCGCGACCGCGCCGAACGAGCGGCCGTGGTAGCTGTTGCGCATCGCCAGCACCTGGTTGGAGCCGCGGGCGGCGGTGGCCAGCATGAGCGCGGTCTCGTTCGCCTCGGTGCCGGAGTTGGTGAAGAACACCTTGGCGTCCTCGATCCCGGACAGCCGGGCCAGCTTCTCCGCCAGCTCGACCTGGCTGCGGATCAGGTACAGCGTCGAGGTGTGGACGACGCCGGTGGCGAGCTGGCGCTCGACGGCCTCGCGCACCTCGGGGACGTCGTAGCCGAGCATGTTGGTGAGGATGCCGCAGAAGAAGTCCAGGTAGGTGCGGCCGGAGGCGTCGGTGACACGGCTGCCGGAGCCGCGGACGAGTTCCAGGGGGTGCTCGTAGTACAGAGCCATCCAGTTCGGGAGGACGGCGCGGTGGCGGTCGACTAGTTCTGTCATGAATCTCAGTCTGGTGGCTACTGGGCGGTAGCAGGGCCTGCGAAGTG
>DATBGZ010000043.1:0-142626 GCA_036557785.1 Micromonosporaceae bacterium | reverse complement strand
TCCTCGAGGGCCGCCTGTCCGAGGCCGAGCTGGACCACTTCCGGCGCGAGACCGGTGGCCAGGGCCTGAGCTCGTACCCGCACCCTCGCCTGATGCCCGACTTCTGGGAGTTCCCGACGGTCTCGATGGGCCTCGGCCCCCTCGCGTCCGTGTACCAGGCTCGCTTCAACCGCTACCTGCACAACCGCGGGATCAAGGACACGAGCCAGCAGCGCGTGTGGGCGTTCCTGGGCGACGGCGAGATGGACGAGCCGGAGACGATCGGCGCGATCGGCGTAGCCGCCCGCGAGGAGCTCGACAACCTCACCTTTGTGATCAACTGCAACCTGCAGCGCCTGGACGGACCGGTCCGGGGCAACGGCAAGGTGATCCAGGAGCTGGAGGCCTACTTCCGCGGCGCCGGGTGGAACGTCATCAAGGTGGTCTGGGGCCGGGAGTGGGACCCGCTGCTCGCCGCCGACACCGACGGGGCGCTGGTCAACCTGATGAACGTCACGCCGGACGGGGACTACCAGACGTACAAGGCCGAGTCCGGCGCGTACGTAAGGGAGCACTTCTTCGGTCGCGACCCGCGTACCCGCAAGATGGTCGAGCACATGAGCGACGACGAGATCTGGGCGCTCAAGCGTGGCGGCCACGACTACCGCAAGCTCTACGCCGCCTACAAGGCCGCGATGGAGCACACCGGGCAGCCGACCGTGATCCTCGCGAAGACCATCAAGGGATGGACGCTGGGGTCCAGCTTCGAGGCGCGCAACGCGACCCACCAGATGAAGAAGCTCACTCTGGGCGACCTCAAGACGTTCCGCGACCGGCTCTACCTCGACATCCCCGACTCGGTGCTCGAGGCCGACCCGTACCGGCCGCCGTACTACCACCCCGGCGAGCGCTCGGACGAGATCGCGTACATGATGCAGCGTCGCGCTGCCCTCGGTGGCCCGATCCCGTCGCGACGCACGAAGAGCCGGCCGTTGGCGATCCCGTCCACAGAGGCGTTCGGCGATCTCAAGCGTGGTTCGGGCAAGCAGAAGGTCGCCACCACGATGGCCTTCGTGCGGCTCCTCAAGGACCTGATGAAGGACAAGAACCTCGGTCCGCGCTGGGTGCCGATCATCCCCGACGAGGCCCGAACCTTCGGCATGGACTCGCTCTTCCCGACCGCCAAGATCTACTCTCCGCACGGGCAGCAGTACACGCCGGTGGACCGCGAGCTGTTCCTCTCCTACCGGGAGGCGGTCACCGGCCAGATCCTGCACGAGGGCATTGACGAGGCCGGTTCCGTTGCCTCGTTCACCGCCGCCGGCTCGGCCTACGCCACGCATGGCGAGCCGATGATTCCCGTCTATATCTTCTACTCGATGTTCGGCTTCCAGCGCACCGGCGACGGTCTGTGGGCTGCCGGGGACCAGATGGCGCGTGGCTTCCTGCTGGGCGCCACCGCGGGTCGTACCACGCTCAACGGCGAGGGCCTGCAGCACGAGGACGGGCATTCGTTGCTGATCGCGGCGACGAACCCGGCCGCGGTCGCCTATGACCCCGCGTTCGCCTTCGAGATCGCCTACATCACCGAGAACGCGCTGCATCGGATGTACGGCGAGAAGCCGGAGGACATCTTCTACTACCTGACCGTCTACAACGAACCGATCGCGCAGCCGGCCGAACCGTCCCATGTGGACGTCGACGGCCTGCTCAAGGGTCTCTACCGGTACGCGGAGGCCGGCACGACGCCGAGGGTACGGCTGCTCGCCTCCGGCACCGGCATGCAGTGGGCGTTGCGGGCCCAGGCGCTGCTGGCCCAGGACTGGGGCGTCGCGGCGGAGGTGTGGTCGGCGACGTCGTGGACGGAGCTACGCCGCGACGCGGTGGCCACCGAGGAGTGGAACCTCATGCACCCCGGGCAGCCGCCGCGCGTGCCGTACGTGACCCGCGCGCTGTCGGCAACGGACGCGCCCGTGGTCGCGGTCTCCGACTTCATGCGAGCAGTACCGGACCTGATCGCCCGGTGGGTGCCCGCAGCCTACACCTCGCTCGGCACCGACGGGTACGGCATGTCGGACACCCGCCACGCGCTGCGCCGCCACTTCCACGTCGACGGGGAGACCATCGCCGTCGCGGCCTTGGGCCAGCTCGCGCAGCGGGGTGAGGTGCCTGTCGGGGTCGTCGAGGAGGCCGCGCGCAAGTACGCGATCGACGACGTCACGGCCGCGCCGGTCGGTGAGACCGGCGGCGACTCGTAGCTCGCGGGCGTGTCGATAATGGGCCGGTGACGAGTCCGCAGGAGCTTGACGAGCGGTTCCGGGCCACGGTCGGGGAGCTTGCCGCCGCCGAACGGGAGGGTGACCCCGGCGCGCCGGTGCAGGAGGGCACCGGGCTGACCGGGGAGCAGGCCCTGAGCCTGTTCGAAGCCCAGCTCGCCAGCCGGCACCTCGACCTCGCGGCTCGCTGGCTGCGCGGCTTCGGGGAGGGCTTCTACACCATCGGCTCGGCCGGACACGAGGGCAACGCGGCCATAGCGCTGGCGAGCCGACTCACCGACCCGGCCCTGCTGCATTACCGCTCCGGGGCGTTCTACTGTGCCCGCGCGGCTCAGGCGGGTGCCGGGCAGCCCGGCGCAGACGCGATCCGCGACGTCCTGCGCGGCCTGGTCGCGGCCGCGACCGAGCCGGTCGCGGGTGGGCGACACAAGGTCTTCGGCCACCCCGACCTCGCCGTCGTGCCGATGACCTCGACGATCGCCTCGCACCTGCCGCGCGCGGTGGGCGTGGCCCTCGCCCTCGAGCACGCCCGCGCCGGCAAGGTCTCCCGGTTCGATAGGGCCGCCAAGACGCGCTGGCCCGAGGACGCGATCGTGATCTGCTCCTTCGGCGACGCCTCGGTGAACCACGCGACGGCGCAGGCGGGGCTCAACGCCGCAGGCTGGTTCGACCACCGGGATCAGCGGCTGCCCGTCCTGTTCGTCTGCGAGGACAACGGTCTGGGCATCAGCGTGCCGTCGCCGCGGGGTTGGGTGCACGAGGCGTTGGCGGCCCGGCCGGGCCTGCGCTACACGTGCGCCGACGGCTGCGACCTGCCGGCGGTCCACGACGCCGCCGTCGAGGCGGTCGAGTGGGTGCGGACGCAGCGCCGCCCCGCGGTGCTGCACCTCGATGTCGTACGGCTGATGGGGCACGCGGGTGCGGACGCCGAGATCGCCTACCGCGCCGGCGGTGATCTCGCCGCCGACCTGGCCCGCGATCCGCTCTCGGCCACGGCCCGGCTCCTCGTCGGGGCGGGGCTGCTCACCCCGGACGAGGTGCTCGCCCGGTATGAGCAGGTGGGATGGGAGGTGCGCCGGGTCGCCGAGGAGGTCATCGGCGAGCCCAAGCTGACCTCGGCCACTGAGGTGGTGGCGCCGCTCGCGCCACGCCGGCCGGTACGGGTGGCGCGGGCCGTGGCCGACGCCGCTGACTTCGCCCAGGGCCCTGGGCAGGCGGCGCGCCTGGAGGCGTTCGGTGGCCGGCTGCCCGAGAAGGCCGGGCCGCTCACGCTCGCGCAGACGATCAACGCGACGCTCACCGATGCGCTGCTGGTCAACCCGGCCGTGCTCGTGTTCGGGGAGGACATCGGGGCCAAGGGTGGCGTCTACGGGGTGACCAAGGGGCTGCGCGACCGGTTCGGCCCGCGGCGCGTCTTCGACACCCTGCTCGACGAGACCTCGATCCTGGGCCTGGCGCTGGGCACCGGCCTGGCCGGGCTGCTGCCGATCCCCGAGATCCAGTACCTCGCCTACCTGCACAACGCCGAGGATCAGCTGCGGGGCGAGGCCGCGTCGCTGCAGTTCTTCTCATCGGGGGCCTACCGCAACCCGATGGTGGTCCGGGTCGCCGGCCTGGCCTATCAGGAGGGGTTCGGCGGCCACTTCCACAACGACAACTCGGTGGCGGTGCTGCGCGACATCCCGGGCCTGGTCGTCGGCGTGCCGTCGGGAGCCGCCGAAGCCGCGCCCATGCTGCGGACCTGCCTGGCCGCCGCCGCGATCGATGGCAGCGTCTGCGTCTTCCTGGAGCCGATCGCGCTCTACCACACGCGTGACCTGCACGCGCCCAATGACAACGGTTGGCTCGCGCCGTACGGCCCGCCCGCCGAGTGGTCGCGGGAGCACCTCACGATCGGTCGGGCGCGCGTCTACGGCGCGGGCGAGCACCTGACGGTGCTCACCTTCGGCAACGGCGTACGGATGTCACTGCGCGTGGCGGCGCGACTGGCCGAGCGGGGGGTGGGCGTACGCGTGGTCGACCTGCGCTGGCTCTCCCCGCTGCCCGCCGCGGATCTGGTGCGCGAGGCGAGCGCCACCGGCCGGGTCCTGATCGTGGACGAGACGCGGCGCAGCGGTGGGGTCGGGGAGGGCGTGCTCGCCGCGCTGGTCGACGCGGGGTACGTCGGCGCGGTGCGGCGCGTCGCGTCGGCCGACACGTTCATCCCGCTCGGGGGGGCGGCCAACCACGTGCTGGTCTCCGAGGCGGCGATCGAGCAGGCGGCCACCGGGATGCTCGGCGCCTGAGACGCTTGTTGCGCGCGTGCGCCGCGCCCGCGCCTGTATCGTCCCTGGTATCCGGCGGTGCGCCTCTTGCGCGCAGCGCTGGACGGTAGCTACGTTTCCGGCGAGGCGAGCCGTCGGGGAGTGTGTGGACTACGCGCGGTACATGCTCGCTCGCGACGCGGGGGAGCCGGATGGACAGGAGGGTCTTCGACAGTGAGCGCGACCGCGGGCCAGGCCGACGGCGCAAAGAACCTGGCGGACCGGCTCGGGATCGAGCCCGGGATGGTCGTCATGGAGATCGGTTACGACGAGGACGCGGATGACGATCTCCGGGACGTTCTGCTGGAGCGGGTGGGGGAGTTCGTCGACGAGGACACCGACGAGGTGGTCGACGCGGTGCTGCTGTGGTGGCGCGACGGTGACGGGGACCTCGTCGACACGCTGGTGGACGCGTTGAGCCCGCTGGCGGACAACGGCGTGGTGTGGCTGCTGACGCCGAAGGCGGGTCGCGACGGCCATGTCGAGCCCAGCGAGATCACGGAGTCCGCGCCGACGGCCGGACTGCAGCAGACATCGACCATGAGCGTGGGCAAGGACTGGAGCGGCGCCCGACTCGTCGCCCCGCGCGCGGCGCAGAAGAAGCGCTGAGCACCGACAGAGGGAGATATCTATGCCGATCGAGGTGGGCGCCGAGGCGCCGGACTTCGAGCTCAAGGACCAGCACGGCCAGGCCGTAAGGCTCTCGTCGTTCCGCGGGGTCAAGAACGTGCTGCTGGTCTTCTATCCACTCGCCTTCACCGGCATCTGCACCGGTGAGCTGTGCTCCGTGCGCGACAACCTCAACGACTTCGTCAACGACGCGGTCCAGACGCTGACCGTGAGCGTCGACTCGTCGCCGACGCACAAGGTCTTCGCCGAGAGGGAGGGCTACCACTTCCCGCTGCTGGCCGACTTCTGGCCGCACGGCGAGGTGGCGCGGACCTACGGCGTCTTCAACGAGGCGGCGGGCATCGCCAACCGCGGCACCTTCCTGATCGACAAGCAGGGCATCGTCCGGTTCGCCGAGATGAACGAGCCGGGGCAGGCCCGGGACCAGCAGGCCTGGCGGAAGGCGATCACGGCGCTGAGCTGACCTGGTCGGCTCGGGAACCCCGTCGGGGTCGCCGGAGGATCGGGTGGATCAGCCGGCGTTACCGAACTGGACGGCCGTCACCTGCCAGGTGCTGCCGGACTGCTCAACCGTGAAGATGAGCGTGCCCTGCGGCGTGTTGTACTGGCACGAGCTTGGCGAACCCGCCTCGGAGCAGCCATCGAAGAAGTACGTGTCCGGCTGCCAGGACTGGGCGAACAGCGCGTCAACCGCACTCTGGGTGGCCGCTTCCAGCGCGCTCGCCTTGTCGTTGGCCTGCCAGGCGTCGTAGACGCGGGTCGCCGCGCCCTCGGCCGTGTCCAGCGTCGCGGGGCCGGTCGTGGTCGCGTCAGCGGCCGGCGTGTCGCTGGCTGTCGAGGAGTTGCCCGGCGGCTGGTTCGGCGTGCCGCTCGAGCACGCGGCGACCGGGATCACCACCGCGGTCACGAGTACGGCCGTCGCGATGTGCCTGCCGAACCTCATTGCCGACTCCTCTGGTTGCCCGCCCGGTCTCTGGGAAGGATGGCACGGCCCGCCCAGCCGTGCATGGCCCGGGTGCTGGTGCAAGCCGTTCGGCCCCGCGGTGCCTCTGCCGGTACGCTGTTGCGGTAGTCCGGCACCGCTCATGGCGGGCGCCCGGGCGCGTAGCTCAGTGGAAGAGCACCCGGCTTACAACCGGGGGGTCGCTGGTTCGAACCCAGCCGTGCCCACCACAGGACGTGATCATGTCGTTGACGTGCGTGTTCGCCCTACGGACACGCGCGGTAGCGGCCAGCCGATCGACGGCAACCACTCCCAGAGATCCTGGCCGACCGCAGCTCCGGCATCGCGCGTTGGACGCCCTGATCGAGACAACCAGACGCCGCACAGGCTGACACAATGGGCGCCCGACGATCCATAGTGGACATATTGAGCCGCGCCACAGACGCGCGCAAAGACGCGGGTGGTGCCATCTGAGGTTGCGGCAAGCGTCAAGCTGGTCCAGGTACGCCTCGGGACGGCGCCAGTGCCGGGCGTTCAACTCCGGACGTTCGCCACCGGCGGGCACGGTACCCCCAGGGAGATGGTGAAAGTGTTCGTCGTGGTTCCGGCCCGGACCTCCAGCGGTAGGCAGGCGGCCGCGTCGAGGGAGAACAAGCCGGGATAGACCAGCCACTGCTTGGCGCCCGGGTAGGGCAGCGGGCAGGCCGGAATGTACAGGCTGGTGGTCCACGCGGTCGGATGGTTGCCCCATTTCATCGACACCTTCCGGGCCCAATCGTCAGGTATGGTCATGGTCGCCTCGCGCCCGGCGTGTACGAGAAGCCCCACCTTGGCGGCCAGGGGATGCGGATCGTCCGGGCCGCCGCGCGCGCCGACCTGCAGTGTCGACGTGCTGTTCGCGTCCAGGCCGACCACGTCGAGCATGTTGCGCAGTGAGCCGGTCGGCGCTACCACGGTACCGATGGGATCGGAGCAGTCGAGAACGGTGGTCCCGGGGGGCAGGTCGCTGGGACTTGACGCCGCCGATGTCGCAGGGCCGGGTTGCGTGACCGGGCTTGACGATCCGGTGCACCCGGCCGTGCAGCAGATGGCGATCGCCGCGGCTGTACCAACGGCAGTTCGCATCGGGACCTTCCGCAGATACCCTGGCCGATGCCGGCCTATACGCCCGTGGCCCACCTGACCGTCCTCAATTGCGCGACTCGCGTGCCTCACCAGCTGCCATCATCCGCGACACCAAACAAGAGAACCGTAACGTCCGATCTCCTATGCTATCGGCGCTCGTCTACGGCGACGGGACGGGGCGTGCGGACGTTCTCAGGCAGCACAAGGCAATGACCGGACGGCAAAGGAGCAGAGCATGACCTTCTCGATCGTTGCCCGCGACCCGGCGAGTGGCGAGTTCGGAGTCGCGGTTCAGTCGTACTTCTTGGGCGCCGGCGCGGCTGTGCCGTGGGCGCGGCCGGGCGTCGGGGCGGTCGCGACACAGGCGTTCACCGAGCCCAGCTACGGGCCGCGATGCCTCGACTTGCTCGCTGCCGGAGCATCCAGCGCTGACGCGCTCGCCGAGGCCGTCGCCGCCGACCCGACACCGTTCGTGCGCCAGGTCGGCGTCGTCGGTCCGACGGGCCAGGGCGCGGCACACACCGGGCCTGGCTGCATCGGCCACGCCGGGCATGCCTGTGCCGAAGGTTTCGCCGTGCAGGCCAACATGATGGCCAGCCCGGCGGTATGGCCCGCGATGGCGCAGGCTTACACCTCAGCCGAGGGCCCCCTGGCCCGCCGGCTCTTGTCCGCCCTGAACGCCGCCCAGGCGGCCGGCGGCGATGCCCGCGGAGTCAAGTCCGCCGCAATACTCGTGGTCGGCGCCCAACCCGGCGATGGACGGCTCATCGACGTTCGGGTGGACTACAGCGACGACCCGCTCGGCGAACTCGCCCGCTTGCTCGACGCGGCCGAGGCCTACCGTCAGTTCAACACGGCCATCGAAAGCCTCTGGCGAGGTGATGCTCGAACCGCCCGCGATCGCGTCGAGGCGGGTCTGGCGCTCCTTCCCGGCGACAAGAACCTCCGCATGATCCACGCGGCGGCGCTGCTCGCCGGCGGCGACGTCGAGGGCGGTCGCAACGAGCTACGCACGCTGCTGGCGGACCAACCGTCGGCCGAAGTCGTCGTCCGCGGCTTCGCCGCCACTGGAACGATCCCGCTGCCGGACGGCACGAACATCGATGACCTGATCGGGTGATCATGGCCACTGCCGTAGCGGCAGGATTTTGCCGAACGGCGGTGCCTGCGACGGCGGAAGGGGATCGACGGCGCTCGTCGGCCGGGAGGGTGTGGCGTCGGCTCGGCATGATGGCCGGTAATGCCGGGTTGGTACGTCGCTGTGGGGACGGGGCCGTGGACGAGAGCCGGGCGGTACAGGCAAGCGATGGGCTCGTCTCCGACAGTTGGTCGGTGCCGGTGGGTATGGTCGCCCGCCCGGCGCAGACCAACGCGGTCGCGGCCGCGTTGGTTGCCGGGACTGGACCGGTTGTCGTGACCGGGGCGTACGGCGGGGGCGGGTTCGGGCGCACGATGGTGGCCCGGATGGTGGTCGCCCGCGGTGATGTGCGGGCCGCGTTTCCCGGTGGCGTGCTGTGGGTCGATGTCGGGCAGCATCGGCGGCGGGGCGTGTTGGCGGCGACGATCGACGAGTTGTGCCTGCGGCTGGGCGGCGGGCCGAGTCGGGTGGCCGGCCCGGAGGCGGCGGCGCAGAAGCTGGCCGTATTGCTGGCGGCCCGGCCGGCGACGTTGGTGGTGGTCGATGATGTGTGGTACGCCGACCAGTTGGCGCCGTTCCTGGATGTGCCGGCCGCTACGGCGCGGCATCTGATCACCACTCGTG
Organism: Micromonosporaceae bacterium; assembly: GCA_036557785.1. Lineage (GTDB taxonomy): Bacteria > Actinomycetota > Actinomycetes > Mycobacteriales > Micromonosporaceae > DATBGZ01. Next base: position 133,608 of record DATBGZ010000043.1, on the reverse strand, counting down.
TCGGGAGCCCACTGCCGCGGGCCGCGACCGCGGTGGCCGTGGATGACCTCGACGAGGGCGAGGCGAGGCGGGTGTTGCTCGATGGCGTGGTCGGCCTGCCCGAGGACCGCGCCGCTGGATTGTTGCGCCAGGTCGGTGGATGGGCGTTGGCGTTGAAGAGCGTCAACGCGATCCTGCGGACCGCCGGCGCAGAGCGGCTCGACCTGGGTCGGGACGGCGGCCGGCAGGAAACCATCAACGCCATCCTGCGGGCGAGCCTGGGGCTGCTGGACGAGCCCGACCGGCAGCGCTGTCTCGAGCTCGGCGTCCTCGCCGCAGACGCCGACATCGATGTAGACCTGCTGTCCCGGCTGTGGGGCGACGCGCCGCGGTTGGCGTCGGCGTTGCACGAGCTGAACCTGGTGGAGTTCCGCCCGCACGCCCGCACCCTGCGCGTGCACGACGTCGTGCGCTCGTACCTGCGCGACCAACTCGGCACCGCCGAGGCCCGGGCCGCGCACGAGGCATTGCTGGCGGCCTACGGCGGGCGGGCATGGTGGGAACTGCCGGACTCGGCCGGCTACCTGTGGCGGCACCTGGCCATGCACCTTGCCGCCGCGGGCCGCGGCGAGGAACTGCGGGCGCTGGCCGAGGACCTGCGGTGGGCCCAGGCCAGGCTTGCCCGCTACAGCCCGGCCGCCCTCGACGCCGATCTCGCCCTCACCGGCGGCCCGACCGTCACCGCGCTGCGCCGGGCGCTGCGCCTGGAGGGGCACCTGCTCGGCGCGATCGAACCGGCGCACAGTCACACCGACACCGTGGCCGCCCGCCTCGACACCGATCCCGACCTCGCCGCCGCCGTCGTCCACCTCCGGGCCAGCCAACCGGCGGGCCGGCTGCGCGTCCGTCCAGGTTGGACGCTGCCCGACTCGCCCCACCCCGCCGTCCTTCGCATCCTGGACGGCCACGCCAACACGGTTACGGCGCTGGCGATCGCGCCCGACGGCACCTGGCTGGCCACCATCAGCGACGACCAGACGGTACGGATCTGGGACGTCGCCACCGGCACCACCCGCACGACGTTCGCCGCCCCTACCGAAACGTGGGCCGGGGTGGTGGCCATCGCTCCCGACGGCGCCTGGTTGGCGACCGCCAGCCGCGAGAAGACGGCCCGGATCTTCGAGGTCGGCGGTGGGATCCGCGCCACCCTCACCGGCCACACGAACGCGCTCACCGACGTGGCGATCGCCCCCGACGGCACCTGGCTGGCGACCGCGAGCTGGGACCGGACGGTACGGATCTGGGACGCGGCCACCGGCGCGATCCGCGCCACCCTCACCGGTCATACGAGCACGGTCTACGGGGTGGCGGTCGCCAGCGACGGCACCTGGCTGGCGACCGCCAGCGCCGACCAGACCGTACGGCTCTGGGACGCCGCTACCGGCGCGATCCGCGCCACGCTCACCGGCGACACTCTCCTGACCGGGGTGGCGATCGCGCCCGACAGCACCTGGCTGGCCACGACCAGCGACGACCAGACGGTACGGATCTGGGACGTCGCCACCGGTACCGTCAGCCACACGCTGCGCGGCCACACCGATCAGGTCACCGCAGTGGCCATCGCGCCCGACGGCAGCTGGCTGGCCACCGCCAGTCTCGACACGACGGTACGGATCTGGGACGCCACCACCGGCGCCATCCGGACCACGTTCGCCGAGTGGGGCCACCGGGCAACCGGGGTGGCGATCTCGCCCGACGCCACGTGGCTTGCCACCACCGGCCGCGATCAGACAGTCCGGCTCTGGGACACAACCAACCGCATCACCCGGACCGGCAACGTCCATCGGCTCAACGGGCTGGCGCTCGCGCCCGACGGCACCTGGCTGGCCACCACCGGCGACGACGCGATCGTGCGGATCTGGGACGCCGCCACCGGCGCGGCCCGCACCACGTTCACCGGCCTCACCGAGTGGACGGTCGCGGTGGCGATCGCCCCGGACGGCACGTGGCTGGCCACCGTCAGCCACCGCGGCCAGGTACAGCTCTGGGACATCGCCACCGGAACCACCCGGACCACGATCAGCGACTGGGCGCACCGGGTCAACGGGCTGGCGATCTCGGCCGACGGCACCTGGCTCGCCACGGTCACCCCCGATCACGACACGGTGCGGATCTGGGACTCGGGCACCGGCGCCCTCCATAACGTGTTCGTCAGTCAGGATGAGGGGACGACCGGGGTGGCGATCGCTCCCGACGGCACGTGGCTGGCCACCACCAGTCACGAGCCGACGGTGCGGATCTGGGAGGTCGCGACCGGCGCGACCCGGGCCACGCTCGTCGGCCACACCGGCCCGGTGAACCAGGCGGCGATCGCTCCCGACGGCACGTGGCTGGCCACCGCCGGTCGCGATCGGACGGTGCGGATCTGGGACGTAGCGACCGGCGCGATCCGGGCCACGCTCGTCGGCCACACCGGCCCGGTGACCGGGGTGGCGATCGCCCCTGACGGCACGTGGCTGGCCACCACCAGTAGCGATCGGACGGTACGGATCTGGGACAGCCGCACCGGCGCCAATACGGCGAGCATGCGGGTATCCGGCGCCCTCGCGGCCATTGCGATTTCTCCGCGTACCTCAACCCTCTACGTGACCGGCGCCCGCCTCTACCGATTTGACATCGAGGTAGGTCAGTAGCAGCACTCGGGCGTGCCCCCAGGGCAGCGACCGACGCCGATCTTTCGTCTATCCTTCGCCGCCGGGCCGTGGACAGGTGACGGTGACCGCGTGCGCCGTTCGCTATCCGAGCGTCGCGTCACGCTCGCTTCTGTGGGCGAGACCTTGGAGTTGCCCGTCGTGCACGTCGCTTACCCACTCCCAGCCGGGCTTGGCCGATGGGCCGACTCGCAGGTCACGAGGAACCTTGCCCTCCCGCAAGGCCAGCACGTACGCCCGATCCCGCTCGATCCGCACGTGCACCTGGTCAGCGCTGCCGACTGACCCGTGGCCGGGGACGAGAACATCGACGTCGCGCGCCACGCCCTCCAGCAACCGCAGCGCGGCGAGGTAGTCCTCGATCGGGTCAGCGGCGCTCAGGTCGAGCATCGGAATCAGGACATCAGAGAGCATGTCGCCGGCGACGAGAACCCTCCGTTCTTCGATCAACAGTGCCGCATGGCCAGGAGCGTGCGCTTGATGCTCGATGATCCGGACCTTGGGTCCGTCCCAAGGAACCTGGGTCGCCTCGGCGGGCAGGCCCGTGATGAGACCGAGCAGGTCCAGCGGTACCTCGATCTCCGGCGGCAGATCCTCGACGATGTGGTCCTTCCAGTGCGCGTCCGATAGGAAGGCTTGGATATCGGCCGCGCCGCGGGCGGTACCGAAACGGGGCGCTCCGCCGAGCTCGGCGGTCCAGAGCAGGTGATCCCAGTGGGGATGGGTGGAGAACCCTGCCACAACGGGCAGGCCCAACTGACGAAGGTCGTCCGCGATGGCGACCATCTCGTCGCGTGTTATCCCGGCGTCGATGAGCAGCACGCCCGCCGTGCCCTGCACGACAACGGCGTTGCTCTCAATGAACTCACTCTCGTGGATCAGTACGCCCTCGGCGACCTGCCTCAGCATGAGCGTGCCTCGCTCACCTCGTGGATGGCGTAGCGATGCATCGTGACGCCCTGCTCGAACGATCGCTGCTCGAGCAGTTCCAGCTCGATCGGCACGTCGTAGTCGTCGAACAGGGGCCTGCCGAAGCCGAGGATCGCGGGATGGGTCCAGAGCAGCAACTCGTCGAGCAGCTTGGCGCGGAGCAGTTGCGTGGCGAGCGCCGCGCCGTTCACGCTGATGGTGCCGTCGGTCTGGGTACGGAGGGCGGCGAGCTGCTCGATCGCATCGTCTCCGCCGATGATCCGCGTGTTGTGGTCGGCACTGCGGCGAGTACGAGAGACGAGCACCTTGGGTTTGGATGTCCAGATCTCGCCGTACTCACGCAGGACGTCCGGCAGCGACGCGTCGTCGCGCGCCCGCGGCTGGTACTCCTCCATCGTCTCGTAGAACACCCGGCCCTGGACCATCACCGCGACTGCCCGTGCCAGCGCGTTGGCCTCGCGGTGCAGCCCTTCGGTGATGCGTAGCCATTCGCCCGCGCCGTTGTCGCCCGGAACCTGCTCGATCCGCAGGTCGAGGGACACGTTCATCGAGTACACGAACCGGCCCATCGCTCCCTCGCTCCATAGTGATTGTGATTTGCAACCACTATATTGGGAGCGAACTGCCTGTCAAGGAGGCGTCGTGGAACCACGGTCCGGGTGTCCGATCAACGCCGCCGTCGAGGTGCTGGGAGATCGCTGGTCGTTGCTCGTGCTGCGCGACGTCATCTTCGGCGACCGCCGCTACTTCCGGGCGCTGCTGACCGGGTCGATCGAGGGCATCGCGTCGAACATCCTCGCCGACCGCCTCGTGCGACTCGTCGATGCAGGCATCCTCACCCGCGGCACCGCAGCCCGCGGGCAGCGCGCCCGCTACAGCCTCACGGAAGCTGGCATCCAGACCCTCCCGATCATTTACGCACTCGGCAACTGGGGCCTCGACTGGCGCTGCGGCGACGCGGAGCTTCGGAGTCGCCAGCAGCTCATGCGCGATGACGGTCCGGCGTTCATCGAGGAGCTCATGGACGAACTGCGCGCCCGTCATCTCGGCGCCCCGCCGAAGCCGCACGACGGTCCAAGCCCATTCGAGCGTCTCGACGTCATTGGGCCGCGCGGAGCCTGACCCACGCCCCCGTCATCGGTGGACCATAGACGCAACTGCCACTGGCCATGGTCTCGCTCAGCAGCCGGTCGGAGAGGGTTTCCACGCCGACCTCGTCTCGGGTCGCGACGCCCAGCCGCTCCATGAGCGGGACCGCGGCCGCGATCACGTTCGCCCACGCCCATGTCGGCGCTTGGGAGCCGCCCGCCGCGAACGCCTCCACGAGCAGGTCAGGGCCGGGCAGTCCGGCTGAGAGGAACGCGGAGAACAGGCTCGGACCCATCCGGAGCTCGACGCCGGCCTTCTCCAGCGCCTGCAAGAAGTAGCCGTGCACCCGGTCGAAGAGCGCTGTCGGCGGTGCCGCCGTGAGGCACACGAGGTCGCACTCATGTATGCAGATCAGGCCGTTGTCTCGTAGCCGGGCGGCGGCGTTGCGGAGTGCCGCCGCGGGGTCGGTGACATACATGAGGATCAGCCGCCCCACCACCGCATCGAAACCGTCCTCAACACCATCGAGCGTCTGCACGTCGCCCACGCGGTACTCGATGTTCGGTGCCTGGGTCCGTCGTCGGGCGAGCTCGACCGCGGCCGGGTCCCGCTCGATGCCGACCACCGTGCCCTCGGGGCCGACGATCTCGGCTGCGAGCCGGGAGACATTGCCGGCGCCGCTGCCGAGGTCGAGCACGCGCATCCCCCGGCTAAGGCCCGCCTCGCGAAGCAGGCGGTGCGTGAGCGGATCGAAGACCCTGCCCTGTGCCACGAGGCGGTCGTCCTCGGCGGCTCGATCCGCGAACGGGTAACTCATCGCTCGTACCTCCCGGTTCTCCGTATGGGGACCAGGGTGGGCATGCGGGCGGTGCGTGTCGTTGGCCTACGGTGCAGAGTCCTTCACAACCAGTGCGAACCTGCGGTACTCGGCCGGTGGAAGGCCATGCGCGGCGTGGAACGCCCGGCTGAAGTCGGCCGCACTCGAGAAGCCCCAGCGGGCCGCGATGGCCGCGACCGGCTTCGAGCCGAACGCCGGGTCGGAAAGGTCACGGCGGCACTGCTCCAGGCGCCTGTGCCTGATCCAGGCAGCCACGGTCAGCCCTTCGTCATGGAAGAGCTGATGCAGGGCCCGCAGGGACATGTGATGCGCCGCGGCGATCGCGGCCGGCGTGAGCTGTCGATCTCCCAGATGCTGCTGGATGAAGGCCTGGACCGTCGTGAGCACGGCGTGCCGGCGAGCCTCGGGCGTGGCCCACTCGCTGGCGTCAAGCTCGCGCGCGAGCCGGGTCGCCAGGACCTCGAGCGCCGCCGTCGACAGCCGCGCCGCCTCAGCCGGGCTGTACTGGTCGACGCTGCGCGCCAACTGGAGAAGGAGGGTCGACGTCAGATCACCAAGGCCCGAGCTCCCGGCGACGCGTACGGCGGCCAGCTCATCGATGCGCTTGCGTGGCACGGGAAGCAGAGATGGGCTGAACATGAAGGTCAATGCCTTGATGGGCTGCCCCGAGTCGACGCCGCACGTCACCTCGTAGGGTCGTCGGGTGTCGTAGATCGCGAAGTCACCGCGAGACAGCCGGGCCTGCCGGCCACCCTGGTCCACCACCGACGACCCGCCGCTACACATCATCAGTATCTTGACCATGTCGGGGTCGGCGAGGGAGATCAAGCGCGGGGTCCGCCGCACCGAGATCGGCATGAGATCGAGCACGACCACCTGCATGGCGCCCAGGCCGCTCGCCCGAAACTGTGCCCGGTAGTCCAGGCCCTGGTCGATGCGGCACTCCATCGGCACCCACAGGGTGGCGTTCATTTTGTTGAGGAAGTCGGCGCGGTCGGCCCTCGGTACCTCGTCGACGCTGATCAGCCTGCTCATCGCGCCTCCCGCGTGGTGGACAGGCACAGCGTACGCCCAACGGGATAACACGAACTCTGCTCAGATCTGTCCACAATGGTCAGATTGGACCTTGATCGACGTGCGTAAGCATGGTCGGCGTCGCACCACGCGTCAGGTGTCGGCGGGGCTCAGGCTATGAGTAGGCGGAGGCCGAGTTCTGCCGCGTCGAGGGCGAGCAGGTCACGGTTGCGCTCGGTCCACCGGCCCGAGGCCAGGTCGTCGCGGAGGCCGCGGACCGCCCGCTGCTCGACGTCCGGCCCGACCCTCGTCCATACCGACTGCGCCCGGCGCACCTCATCGTGCAGGTACGCCTCGGGCCGTCGCCAGTACGCTTCGAACAGGCCGTCCGCGCAGTCCCACGGAATGAGCACCGGCTCCGCGCGCCCCCCGATCGCGTCGGCGAGCCCGGAAAGCGTTGGCCAGCCTGTGAAGAGGCCGGCGAACTCGGGTAGGTAGTCGCGAGTGAGCCAGAACTGGTGATGCAGGACGGTCTGGCTGGCGTCGAACGTGAGCACGACGACGCGGCGGGCCACGCGCCGCAGCTCGCGCAGCCCGGCGACCGGGTCCGCCCAGTGGTGGACGGTGGAGACGGCCATGGCGGCGTCGAAGGACTGGTCCGGGAACGGGAGGCTCTCCGCGGCGGCGGCGACGCAGGGCGCCGCGCCCGCGGGTCGGCGCGCCCGCATGACCGCCGACGGCTCGACCGCGATCACGTCACGGTCCGGCGGCTCGTACGAGCCGGTGCCGGCGCCGACATTGAGCACCGTCCGCGCATCTGCCAGCGCATCCCAGATCCTCGCAGCGATCCGCGGGTCGGTACGGCGGGTCGCGGTGTAGGCGCCCCCGATCGCGTCGTAGAGCCGCGCGCCGAACATCTCCAGTTGCTCCTCTGGCGTCATCCGATCGCAGGGTGCTGCCCGGGCTGGGCGGCGCGATCGCTTTCCTCGTGGACTACCGCAGCACAGTGATCATCCTCCACGATCACTGGGTTGCGCGAGTGAACCAGGAAGGCACCAGCGCTACCCAGCTCACCCGGGTGTGCCGGTAGGACGGTGCCGGCGCAGCGCTGCCTACCCGGTCACGCCTGCCGCCGTGGGAGCCGCGCCGCCAAGGTCTCGCGCAGATCGTCGGGCAGCCCGTCGATCTCGACCAGCTCGGCCAGCAGCTCCGGCTCGGTCAGATACGCCCGAAAAGCCAGCGCGATCGTCACCCCGTGCGCCGGGCGGTCCGCCACGGTGACCGGGTCCCCGGCGCACAGCTCGCCCGGCTCCAGCACCCGCAGATACGCGCCCGGGCGGTTCGCCCGCGTGAACGTCTTCACCCAGCGCGGCTCGCCCATCTTGTGCTGGAAGGTGGCGCACGGGATGCGACCGAACGTCGGCTGGAGGAGCACCCGGGGACCGACGCGCCACCGCTCGCCGATGACCGCGCCGTTGACGTCGACCCCCTCGGTCGTGAGGTTCTCTCCGAACAGCCCGTTGGCCAGCCGCCGGCTCAGCCGCGCCTGCCACCAGTCGTAATCCTCGCGCGCGTACGCGTAGACGGCCTGGTCGTCGCCGCCGTGGTGCTCGATGTCGAAGATCTGGTCGCCGACCAGGCCGCTGTGCAGCCCGGTCGTCTTTGGCCCTGGCGCGCGCACGATGACCAGGCGATCAACCGGCCTTTTATTGATACCCGTGACACCAACACCCTTGGCCGGGTTGGGCTCCGGCACCGCGAGGTTGACCGAGACAATCCTGCTCACGCCGGCAACCTAGCCGCCCTGGCTACCCCAGGCCGCGCGATTTTCCGCCCCCAGCAAGGCACCCGGGCCCAGATCACGTTCGAGTCCACCGGTTCGGCACGCTTTCTCGACCGCATCTATCCTGGCTGGGTCGTCAAGACGGCCGTCTACGTTTCCAGTACCCACAGGGAGGATCTCGTCCTCGCGTGGAACACCGTCAGCTGACACTTCGGCGAACACGATGTGCCGAGCACGCTGCTCGGCGTCGCGACGCTCGGTTACCCGGACCGGTGGCAACGCGCCGTGGGTGGCGCCTTCTGCTTTCCTTGCGCACCACCGCAACACGGTGATCATCCACCAAGATCACTGTGTTGCGGCAGCGGGGCTGGGACGCGCCAACGCTGCCCAGTGCAGCGGGCGGGCGGCGATCGGGTCGCCCCGCAACCACTCTGCGATGGCGCGCAGCAATGTCCTCGGCCCTGATGTCATCGCGAACCGCGCGCTCGCGGTGCACACCACCGGCTTCCACCGCCCCGAGGACTACACGTTCGACGAGGCGAGGCTGGCCGGCGGCTCGATCCGGATGTGTGGCAACAACACCGGTCGGAAGCAGGCGCACTACTACGGCGAGACGATGTGTCTCACCGACGGCGCCGTGGCCGACGCGACGACCAACTCGGCCGTACCGCAGGGTCAGGTCCTGATCGTCGGCTCGCCGGAGTACAACATGCGGACAACATCGTCTACCAGCCGGGCCGCGGGAACTGGATCATCCACGAGGACGGGGAGACCACGTTCGAGCGGCCGCACAACAACCATCCGTGGTCGTGCCTGGACGACGGGCCACCACGGCCCTGATCAGCGACGGGTGTCTGCGGATTGCCTCGCTCAACGACCTGAGCTCGGAGTGAACCGGCGGCTTCTTCGACGCCAGCGGCAGGCACTTCTACGTCAGCGTGCAGCACAACAAGTCGGGGCACGGCACCCTGCTGGACATCACCGGCTGGCGCTGACCCCACCACGGAAGTAACGAAGCCGGGCCGGGATCCATGGGATCCCGGCCCGCATGGTATGACTGCCCCGAAGACTGGCAAAACCGACGAAAAGGGGCGGGCTGGTGGCGACGCGCAGAGCGGAGGCCCTGCTGCGCAAGCGTCGCCAGCCACTGCGCCCCACCTCCTGGGAGATCTTCTTCGACCTGGTCTACGTCTTCGCCCTCACCCGGATGACGCAGCGGCTGGTCGAGGAACTCACGAGCGAGCGTCGGGTCCTGCGCACCGAGGCGGGGGAGTCGCTGATCCTGCTGCTCGCCACGTACATGGTCTGGCTCGTCACCACGCTGACCACCAACCTCTTCGATCCGCAGCGGCCGGAGATCCAACTGCTCGCCGCGGCCGCGCTGTTGGGTGCCCTGCTCATGGGGGTGGCCATCCCCCAGGCCTTCGAGCAACGGAGCCTGCTCTTCGCCGGCTCCTATGTGTCGATCCATCTCGTGCAGGGCCTGTTCTTCGTGCCCGCCCTGCGGGGTCACCCGGTCCAACGCCGCGCGCTGCGCATGCTGGTGTGGTCCAGCATCTCGGCTGTGCCCTGGATCGCCGGGGCACTGCTCGGTAACGGGGTGCGCGGGGTGCTGTGGACGCTGGCGATCGCGGTGGACTACGCCGGCGTGGCCTTCGGGCAGCCGACCCCGAAGCTCGGCCGCCAACCGGAATCGGAGATGTCGATCGACCCGGAGCACCTCTCCGAGCGGTTCCGGCTGTTCTTCACCATCGCGCTCGGCGAGCTGATCCTGGCCCTCGGCGCGACCTACAGTCGTGGTGACCTGTCTGCCGGCTCGACCGTCGCGTTCGTCGCATCGTTCGCCACGGCCGCCCTGCTGTGGCGGATCTACATTTATCGCGCCGGCGAACTGCTGCCGGCCGCCATCGCGGGTGCCCGCGAACCGGCCCACCTCGCCGGGTTCACGGTGCCCGCGCACGTCCTCATGCTCGCGGGCATCATCGGCATCTCGGCTGGGACCGAGCTCGTCATCCAGCACCCGTTCGGGTCCACCGATCCGGCCTGGATCGTCTTCATGCTCGGCGGGCCCCTGGTCTTCCTCGCCGGACGGTCGATCTTCGAGTACGTGGTGTTCAGCCGAGTGTCGCCGTCCCGCCTGTTCGGGATGCTCGCGCTCGTCGCGCTGGCGCCGGCCATGAGAGTGCTCCCGCCGCTGGGCACCGCCGTCGCGCCCGCCCTCGTCCTCACGGCCGTCGCCGTCGCCGACACGATGCGCGCCCGGGAACACCCGAACGAGCCGCCCGCGCCACCGCGTTAGCCGTGCCACAGGCCGCACCGGCCGAGCGCGGTCGGCCGGTGGCACCCTCGCCGGGCGTCCACCGAGCTTCTAGGCTGGCACCATGACGCCGGACGAGCTCGCCAACCTCGTGCACCTGCGCCGAGCCCGCGATCTGATGGACCGCGAGTACGCGCGACCGCTCGACGTCGCGGCGCTCGCCCGCGCCGCGTTGATGTCGACCGCGCACTTCTCCCGGCAGTTCCGCGCGGCGTACGGGGAGACGCCCTACGCCTACCTGATGACTCGCCGGATCGAACGGGCGATGGCCCTGCTGCGCCGCGGCGACATGTCCGTCACCGAGGTCTGCATGGCCGTCGGGTGTACCTCGCTCGGATCGTTCAGCGCACGGTTCACGCAGTTGGTGGGCGAGACACCGACGGCGTACCGGGCCCGGGACCACCGCGCGCTGGCCGGGGTGCCCGGCTGCGTCGCCAAGGAGTTCACCCGCCCGAGCCGCCATCCACGCGGGCTCGCCGAAGCACGCCGGGCCCTGCCTGCCTAGGGTGGCCGGTATGGAGCTCACAGTTTCGCGCTGCTTCGTCCAGGTGCACGACCCCGACTTCGCGCTGGCCTTCTACCGTGACGTGCTCGGCCTGGAGCTGCGCATGGACGTCGCCAACGAAGGCTTCCGCTGGATCACCGTGGGCGCACCGGCCCAGCCCGGTGTCGCGATCGTCCTCACCAACTACGTGGGTGGCAGCCCCGCCGACAGCACAGCGGTCGCCGCGCTCCTGGCCAAGGGTGCGCTCAACGGTGTCCACTTCCACACCGACGACCTCGACGCCACCTTCGAGAAGGTGCGCGCCTCGGGCGCGGAGATCGTGCAGGAGCCGACCGAGCAGCCGTGGGGTACCCGCGACTTCGCGGTGCGCGACCCCTCCGGCAACCTCGTCCGCATCGACCAGCCACCGGCCCGCGGGACGTCCTAGCCGAGGCCGGTCCGGAAGCCGTCGCGCCAGCTCGGGTAGCGCGGTTGCCACCCGAGCTGCGCCCGTGCCCTGGCATTGGACGCGCCGCGTGCCGTGGTCATCGTCATCACCACGTATTCGCCCACGAAGGGGCGGACCAGCCAGGCCGGAACGTGCAGGGGCGGCTTCGCGCCGATCGCCTGGGCGAGGTACGGCAGCCAGGAACGGGCCTGGGCCGGCTCGTCGTCGACCACGTTGTAGATCCCTTGTGGACTGCCCTCCGCCGCGAGCACCGTCGCGGAGACGGCGTCGTCGATGTGCACGAAGCACCAGAGGCCGTCGCCACTGCCGACGATGGGCAGGCGGCGCCCGCGGACCATGGTCAGGAGCTCGCCGTCCTTGCCGACGTCGCGACCGAGGGCGTTGCCCGGACCGTAGAAGCCGCCGTAGCGCAGCACCACGTGCTCGATCGGGGCGGCCATCGTCGCCCGCTCGGCGTACTTGATCGCCGCGAGCGTGGCGGCCGCGTTACGCGCCGGCTGCTCGTCGAGCGGGTCGGACTCGCTCTTGACCATGCCGCCGGTGCGCGCGTACGTCCATCCCGCGTAGCTCTGCACGACGATGCGGCGCGCGCCGGCCGCCAACGCCGCGGCGATGAGGTTGTCCGTGCCCACCGTGCGCAGGCGGTTCGTCGCTTCGAAGAACGCGTCGAAGCGGCGAATGCTCGCCGGACCCGAGAGTGCGGTCAGCTCGTGCAGAACCACCTCCGGCTTGGCATCGACGACGGCCCGCATCATCTGCTCGGCGTCGAGCGCGTCCAGCACGGCCGCCTCCGCTCCGGCCGCGCGGAGCTGGTCGGCCTTGGCCGGCGTCCGGGTCGTGCCCACGACCTCGTGCCCCCGTTGCACCAGTTGCGGCACGAGACGGCGTCCCACCTCGCCGGTCCCGCCCGCGACGAACATCCGCATGATCGGCTCCTCTCTGCGGACCCACTGGGTCCACGCAACCCCCACGACGGAGCCGCCGTGGCCGCTGTGACAGATTCCAGCCGTGAGTGACATCACCGACCTGTCCGAGCTGCGCCCGCTGATGTTCTCCGTCGCGTACGGGATGTTGGGCAGCGCCACCGAGGCCGAGGACGTGGCGCAGGAGGCGCTGCTGCGGCTGCACCGCCACCCCACGTCGATCGACTCGCCGGCCGCGTTCGCCGTGACCGTGACCACGCGGCTGGCCATCGACCATCTGCGATCGGCTCGGGCGCGCCGCGAGCTCTATGTGGGCGCGTGGCTCCCCGAGCCGTTGGTGGCCGGGGACTCGACCGACCCGGCGGCTGAGTCCGCCGAGCTCAGCGAGCGCCTGTCGACCGCGTTCCTGGTCATGCTGGAGCGCCTCAACCCGGTGGAGCGGGCGGTGCTGCTGTTACGCGACGCGTTCGACTACGACTACGAGCGCATCGCCGAGATCGTCGAGCGGTCGCCAGCGAACTGCCGCCAGATCCTTGGTCGTGCGCGGGCACGCGTGCGGGAGCCGAAGGCGCGCTTCGCCGTCACACCGGCACATCGCGACGAACTGGTGCGGCGGTTCTTCGCTGCCTGCACGTCCGGTGATCTGCCAGCCCTGGAACAGTTGCTCGCCGAGGACATCACGGTGCTCGGCGACGGTGGCGGCGTGGTGCCGGCGCTGGCCGAGCCCGCGACCGGCCGTACCCGGGTCGCCCGGTTTCGTGCTCGGCGTCCTGCGCAAGGCCCGGGAAGCCGGCGTCACGGTGGAGTTGGCGCGAGTCAACGGGCAACTGGGTGGGGTTGCCCGCGACCCGGCCGGCCGCGTCCTCGCCGTGATCAGCCTGGCGGTCGGGCCGAGCGGGATCGAGGCGATCTACAACGTCTTCAACCCCGCCAAACTCCGTCACCTCCCGCCGCGACCGCCGTTGGCCTGACCGCGCTCAGTGCGTCCCGGCGGAGAGGGGTCCGGCCGGGACCTCCTCGACCGCGACCTCCTCGACCGCGACCACGGTGTCGAGCCGCAGGCCGAGCTCGAGGAACTCGCCGCGGGGCAGGGTCACGGTGATGACCTGGTCGTCGGTGGCGACGTCCACGCGCACCTCGAAACCGACCCGTACGATCCGGCTGACCCGTCCGGTCACGACCCCACCGGCCGTACCGATCGTCAGCCGCAGGTCGTGGGGGCGGACCAGGCGCGGGCCAAGCTCGGTGACCGGGCCGAGGAAGCGCATGACGAAGTCGTTGACGGGTCGGTCATAGAGCTCGTCGGGTGTGCCGACCTGCTCGACGCGGCCCTGGTTGATGACGGCTATCTCGTCGGCGACCTCGAGCGCCTCCTCCTGGTCGTGCGTCACGAGGACGGTCGTCACCGGCACCTCGTCGTGCAGGCGGCGCAGCCAGTCCCGCAACTGCCTGCGTACCTGGGCATCCAGCGCGCCGAAGGGTTCGTCGAGGAGCAGTACCGACGGCTCGACCGCGAGCGCGCGGGCCAGGGCCATCCGCTGGCGCTGGCCGCCGGAGAGCTGGGCGGGCAGCCGGTCGGCGAACTGCTCCAGTTGGACCAGCGCGAGCAGCTCGTCGACCCGGGCGCGGATCTCCGCCTTGGGCCGATGCCTGATCTCCAGTCCGAACGCGACGTTGCGGCGCACGGTGAGGTGCTTGAAGGCCGCGTAATGCTGGAAGACGAAGCCGACGTTGCGCTTCTGCGGTGGCAGGTTGGTCGCGTCGACGCCCGCGATCTCGATCCGTCCCGAGTCGGGCCGATCCAGGCCCGCGATGATGCGCAGCAGGGTCGACTTGCCACCGCCGGAGGGGCCGAGCAGGGCCGTGAGCTGACCGGTGGGGATGCTGACACAGACGTCATCGACGGCGACGAAGCCGTCGAAGCGCTTGCTGACGTGGCTGATCTCGATGCTCAACGCCGCTCCTCGGGTTGCCTGGGCTGCTCCGTTACGTCACGGCCGCGCGAGGGTGCGCTCCGGGCGCGCGACGGCGCGTTCCGGGCGAGGCTGGCGACCAGCAGGGCGGCGACGGCGACCAGCGTGAGCAGGAACGCCGTGGCGTAGGCACCACCCTTGTCGAAATTGAGATATTCATTTTCGACGGTGAGTGTGGCCGTCCTCGTCTCACCGTAGATGTTTCCAGAGACGACCTTCACCGCGCCGAACTCGCCCAGTGATCGGGCGAGGCACAGCACCACGCCGTAGCTGACGCCCCACCTGATGGCGGGCAGCGTCACCCGGAAGAACGTCTGCAGGCCGTTGGCGCCGATCGTGCGCGCCGCCTGCTCCTGCTCGTCGCCCACCTCCTGCAGCACCGGGATGACCTCCCGGATGACCAGGGGTAGGGAGACGAACGTCGTGGCCAGGATCATGCCGGGCACGTCATAGATGACCGTCAGCCCCCAGCGTTGCACGGTGGGGCCGAACCATCCGGTACGCCCGCCGTAGACGAGCACCAGGGCCAGACCCACGACCACGGGCGAGACCGACAGCGGCAGGTCCAGCAGTGCGTTGAGGACCCGCTTGCCGACGAACCGGAACCGTACGATCAGCAGCGAGATGCCCACCCCGAACACGGTGTTGATCGCGACCGAGGCGACCGCGATCCACAGGGTCAGCTCCAGGGAGTAGACCGTGTAGGGGTCGGACAGGATGGCGCCGAGGTCGGTCAGGCCACGGGCGAACGCGTTCCTGCCGACCAGGTAAACCGGCCACGCCACCAGGAAGAACAGGTAGGCGATGACCAGCACCCGCAACACGTAGGTACCCGGACTGCGCTTGGACGCTCTGGCCGCGCCGGGCCGGGGGCGTCCCTTGTGGATGATGGATGGCTCAGCCACGCCGAACCACGCTGCGCTGCAGCAGATCCACGGCGACGATGACCACCAGCGAGATGAGCAGCAGGACGACCGCGACGGCCGCGGCGTTGTCGAGACGGTCGCCCTCGATGAACGTGATGATGCGCACCGACGTCACCTCGGTCCGGTTCGGCAGGTTGCCGGAGAGCAGGACGAGCGAGCCGTACTCGCTGACCGCTCGGGCGAACGAGAGGGCACCGCCCGCCGCGATGGCCGGCGCCAGACCGGGCACGATGATCCGCCGGAACACGGTGAACCGTCCCGCTCCCAGCGACGCGGCAGCCTCCTCCGCCTCGCGATCCTGCTCGGCGAGCACGGGCTGCACCGCTCGGACGACGAAGGGCAGCGTGACGAAGAGGAACGCCACGAAGACCGCCGTCCTGGTGTTCGCGATGTTCCAGCCGACGGGGCTGCGCGGGCCGTAGAGGGAGAGCAGCACCAGGCCGGCGACGATCGTGGGCAGCGCGAACGGGATGTCGATGAGGAACTCGAGCACGCGCGTGGCGAAGAACCTGTCCCGAACCAGCACCCAGGCGATGACGGTGCCCATGATGACATTGACGATCGTCACCAGAGCGGCGGCGCCGGCCGTGAGCTCGATCGCCGACGCGGTCTCGCCGTTCGTGATCGCCTGCCAGAACGCGTGCCAACCGCCCTGCGACGCCGTGACGACGATGGCAGCGAGCGGGATCAGGACGAGCAGGCTGAACCACAGCACGCCCACGCCCAGGCCAAGACCGGAGGTCAGCCCCAGCGGGTGGCCGTCCGAGCGCGATCGCTGCGGCCTCGACGGTGGGCCCGACCGGCGCGATCGCACCGGTCGAGCCGACACCGCGGTCTGTGCCGTCACGACTTGCCCGTGCCGGCGATGATCTGCACGACGATGCCCGTGTCCGCGTCGAAGAACTTCTTCGACAACGCCGCCCAGTCACCGCCGAAGTCGTTGGCGATGGTGAGCAGCTTCTTCGGCGTGGGGAACGGGTTCGTCGGGTCCGGCACGCCGGGGATCCCGGAGGTGTCGACACCGCTGATCACGGGCCGGTAGCCCTTGAGCGCGAACGCCCGCTGCCCGGCCGGGGTCAGCACGAAGTTCAGGTACGCCTGGGCCTTCGGGTCGGCGGTCTTGAGCACAGCAGCCGGGTTCTCGATGAGCAGGGTCGTGTCGGGGTAGACCCAGTCGAGGTCCTCTCCGCTCTGCTTGGCGAGGATGGCCTCGTTCTCGTAGGTGAGGTAGACATCGCCCGTGCCGCCGAGGAACGCGGTGGTGGCGTCGCGACCGCTCGCGGGCAGCGCGACGGCGTTGGCGTAGAGCTTGGTGACGAAGTCCTTCGCCTGGTCTTCCGTGCCGCCGGCGGCGATCACCTGGCCCCACGCGGCGAGGGCGTTCCACCGCGCCGACCCGGACGAGGCCGGGTTGGGGGTCACGATCCCGATGCCCGGCTTGATGAGGTCGTCCCAGCCGTGGATGTTCTTCGGGTTGCCGGGCCGGACCACGAAAACCACGAGGGACGAGGAGATGATTCCTTTGGTGGGGCCCGAGTTCCACCTCGGGTCGACGAGGTCGGGGACGAGCCGGGTGATGTCGCTCTCCACGGAGAAGTGCACTACATCGGCGGCGAGCCCGTTGAGGACCGCTCGGCTCTGGTCGCCCGAGGCCCCGTAGGAGGTCCGGAACGTGACGTTGCTGCCCTCGTTGGTCTTGGCCCACTCCTGGGCCGCCGCCGCGTTCGCGGCCTCGGCGACCGAGTAGCCCACGAGGTTGAGCGTGACGGGCGGTCCGACCGTCGAGGCGTCGGTCGCGCCAGGACCGCCGGCTGGGCCGGGCTTGCTGCAGGCGGTCAGAGCCAGGGTCGTGGCGAGGGCGAGGGCTGCCGCGACGGCGGTACGGGATCTCTGGATGGCCACGGTTGATTTTCCTATCTAATCGGTCGGATAAGCAGGGTTGAGGAGCCGCGCGACTACGCCATCGGGCGGCTGTTGTCTACTGTGGATCGAAGCCGGGCAGGCCCGCGCCGACCAGGCCCGCGGCAAGCGTCGTGCCATCGCCGGGATCGATGACGAGGAACGCCCCGGTACGCCGGAACCGGCCGTAGTCGTCGAGGGGAAGAGGCTGCGCCGTTCGCATGGTCACGCGGCCGATCTCGTTGAGCGACAACGACCCCGGATCCGCGACGGTGGTCAGGGACTGCTCGTCGAGCCGGGCCGAGAGCGCCGTGACGATCGCTCGCGTGGTGCGGGTTCCGTGCTTGACCAGCACGCGTGCGCCGGGACGCAGCGTGCCGTCGCCCAGCCACGCGAGCGTGGCGTCGAACTCGTCGGTCACCGGTGGCGTCGCGTCGGCGTCGGCGATCAGGTCGCCACGCCCGATGTCGATGTCGTCGGCCAGGATCAGCGTCACCGACTGCCCGGCCTGGGCCTCGTCGAGTGCGCCGTCAGGGGTGTCGATGCGCATCACCGTGGTGTGTGCCCCACGGGGAAGTACCCTCACGCCGTCCCCGGGTCGGACCGTGCCGGCGACGATCTGCCCCGCGTAGCCGCGGTAGTCGGGGTGCTCGGCGGTGCGCGGGCGGATCACATACTGCACGGGGAACCGCAGCGGTAGGTCGTGCGGCTCGGGCTCGACCGGAACCGTCTCCAGGTGCGCGAGCAGCGTGGGCCCGTCGTACCACGGCGTACGGTCCGAAGGCTGCACCACGTTGTCGCCGAGCAGCGCCGAGACCGGGATGCACCGCATCGCCTCCGGCGAGTAGCGCAGCGCCCCGGCCAGCGCCTCGAACTCGCCCGCGATGGCCTCGTAGGCCGCCCCGCTGTATCCGACAAGGTCGATCTTGTTGACGGCGAGGACGAGCTGCGGGACGCCGAGCAGGGCCAGCACGGCCACGTGCCGCCGGGTCTGCTCGATGATCCCCTTGCGGGCGTCCACCAACAGTACGGCCAGTTGCGCGGTCGACGCCCCGGTCACCGTGTTGCGGGTGTACTGCACGTGGCCGGGGGTGTCGGCGAGCACGAACGAGCGCCGCGGGGTGGCGAAGTAGCGGTACGCCACATCGATCGTGATGCCCTGCTCGCGTTCCGAGCGAAGTCCGTCGACCAGCAATGACAGGTCCACAGTGGCCAGACCCTTGTCGGCGCTGGCGCGGTGCAGGTCGTCGAGCTGGTCGGCCAGCACCGACTTGGTGTCGTAGAGCAGCCGGCCCACGAGCGTGGATTTGCCGTCATCCACGCTGCCAGCCGTGGCCAGCCGCAGCAGGTCGGTGCCCACCCTAGAAGTAGCCTTCCCGCTTGCGGTCCTCCATGGCGGCGGCGCTGATCCGGTCGTCGGCCCGGGTGGCGCCGCGCTCGGTGAGCCGGCTCGCCGAGACCTCGGCGATCACCGCCTCGAGGTCCGTGGCGTCGGACTCGACCGCTCCGGTGCAGGAGGCGTCGCCGACGGTGCGGTAGCGCACCATGAGTTCGACCGCGTCGCGGGGCGTGGAGCCGAGCCAGGGCCCCGGGGTCAGCCACATCCCGTCGCGCTTGACCACGAGCCGGCGGTGGGCGTAGTAGAGCGACGGCAGGTCGATGTGCTCGCGCGCGATGTATCGCCAGACGTCGAGTTCGGTCCAGTTCGACAGTGGGAAGACCCGTACGTGCTCGCCCGGGCGGTGCCGTCCATTGTAGAGGTTCCACAGCTCGGGGCGCTGGCGCCGCGGCTCCCATTGCCCGAACGAGTCGCGCAGGCTGAAGACGCGTTCCTTCGCCCGGGCCCGCTCCTCGTCGCGACGCCCGCCGCCGAGCACGGCGTCGAACCCGTTCGTCGTGATCGCGTCGAGCAGCGGCACCGTCTGCAATGGGTTGCGGGTGCCGTCGGGTCGCTCCACCAGGCGCCCATCGTCGAGATAGGACTGCACGCTCGCGACGATCAGCCGTAGCCCGTAGCGCCGCACCGTACGGTCGCGGAACTCGATGACCTCGTCGAAGTTGTGGCCGGTGTCCACATGCAACAGTGGGAACGGCACCGCGGCGGGCCAGAACGCCTTGGCCGCCAGGTGCAGCAGCACGGTGGAGTCCTTCCCGCCGGAGAACAGGATCACCGGTCGATCGAACTCGCCCGCGACCTCGCGGATGATGTGGATCGCCTCGGACTCCAGGCGCGTCAGAACGTCCAGTCCGGTGGATGCTTCGATGGTTGTCAACTCGACCTACCTGTGCAGTCCGCATTCGGTCTTCTCCAGCCCTGCCCAGCGGCCACTGCGGGCACCCTGGCCCGGCCGCGGCAGGCTGGTACAGGGCGCGCACCCGATCGACAGGTATCCCAGCGCTACCAACGGGTTCTGCACGATGCCGCGCTCGTGGGCGTACGCGTCGAACTGCTCGTCCGACCAGGCCGCGATCGGGTTGACCTTGACCAGCCCGTTGCGCTCGTCCCACGCGACGATCGGCGTCGCTGCCCTGGTCGGCGCATCGACCCGGCGCACCCCGGTCACCCACGCCTCGTAGCCGGTCAGCGTGCGCCGCAACGGCACGACCTTGCGTAGGTGGCAGCACCGGTCCGGGTCGCTGCGGTGCAGCGTCCCGAACTCGGCCTCCTGGTCGGCCACCGACTGCTCGGCCTCGACCTCGAGGATGCGGATCTCCGGATAGGCCCCCGCGACGGCATCACGGGTCTGCATCGTCTCGGGGAAGTGGTATCCGGTCTGCAGGAACAGCACGTCGATGTCGTGCCGGGCCTGGTGGGCGAGGTCGACCAGGACCGCGTCCTGCATGTTCGATGCCACGATCCATCGACCGCCGAAGGTGTGCGCGGTCCACGCCAGCACCTCGTGGGCGGTGGCTTCGGCCAACTCGACCTCGGCCTTGGCTGCCAGCGTTCGCAGCCGCGCGTCCGAGCGGCGGGTCGTGGGAGGTTTTGCCGCGGTGGGCACCGGGATCCCCTTTGGAATCAGGACGCTCGCGCGCGCCGATGAGGACCCGGTGGGGATCGTCCGCCAGCGCGCCCGGCGCCGGCGTGATGGGAAACAGTGGCGACGGGTCAGCGGTGCTGACGGCACACTGCACTGGCCACGCGACGGTAGTCCACGTGGCGACGCGCCACGAGAAGGACCTCGGTCGCGGTGCACATGCCGCTAACCCTGCCATGCCGGTAGGGAATCTCCAAGCCGCATCCGCATCGTGGGACGTGGTTGCGCGGTGTCATGTCCCGAGACGTTGCCGGGCCAGGAACTTCGGTACCACCATCCGCCACGCCTCGGCGACCAGCTCGGTCATGTAGTCGTGCTCGAGCCGGGCGAGATGGCAGCACACCCAGTGGAAGCGCAGATCCGACTCGCGCGGCAGGAAGAAGAGATCCGGCTCGCCGGCGATGAGGGCGTCACGCTCGTGCTTCGGGTACCCGAAGCCCATGCTCGTCTCGTCCCGGGAGAAGGCCACGTAGACGATCGCCCCGACCCGGAACTTGACCCGGTCATGGATCAGGTGCTCGGTGGTCCGGGGCAGCGTCAGCGCCAGCGCGCGCACCTCCGCGACGGTGACCATGGCCCGACCGTACCCGGGCGCTACGACGTTCTATCGCCAACCGTGGCGACTTATAGACTCGGTGGCGTGACCGGCCCCGAACAGCTCGAACCCGACCTCGGGGCGTTGGGCGCGCTCGCCGACCGCTCCCGGCGGGCGGTGTACCGCGTCGTCTGCGAGGCTGGCGCCGAGGCGGTCTCGCGCGACGACGTCGCGGCCGCGCTGGGCGTGGGGCGGACGCTGGCGGCGTTTCATCTGGACAAGCTCGTCGACGCGGGCCTGCTGGAGGTGTCGTTCGCGCGCCGCACGGGCCGCGCCGGGCCGGGTGCCGGCCGTACCGCCAAGCTCTACCGGCGCAGCGCCACCGAGCACACGGTCACGGTTCCCCCGCGCGCCTACCACCGCGTCGCCGAACTGCTCGCCGAGGCGGTCGAGCGCACCGCCGCCGACGCGACGCTCTTCGCTGTGGCCCGGGAGCGGGGACGGGCACAGGCTCGAGCGCAGGCCCCGGCCCGGGACCGCCCGCGGCGTGCCCGGCAAGCGCGGCAGGCCGGGATCGACGATCTCGTACGGGCGCTGACCGAGGACGGCTACGAGCCGGTCGCCGGACCCGACACGGTCATGCTGCGCAACTGCCCGTTTCATCTGCTGGCCGAACAGTTCCCGCCCCTGGTCTGCGGCATGAACCTCGCCCTGGTCGAGGGGCTCGTGCAGGGGCTGGGGGTGACGGGGTGGAGCGCGGCGACCGATCCGGTGCCCGGGCACTGCTGCGTCCGCATCTCTAAGAGCAATCAGGATTGACATTAGACGGCGGGCGTGTTGTGCTCCCGGCGTGACAGTTCGCGGGTACCACCTCGCCCAACTCAACGTGGCCCGACCCGTCGCGTCGCTGGACGACCCGGTCATGGCCGACTTCGTCGGTGGGCTCGCGCGGCTCAATGCCCTCGCCGACAACGCGCCGGGCTTTGTCTGGCGCCTGCAGGATGACGACGGGGACGCCACCGCGCTGCGCCCGTTCGGGCCCGACCTGATGGTGAACATGTCCGTCTGGACGTCGATCGAGCTGCTTCGTGAGTACGTCTACCGCAGTGCCCATCTGGATCTGCTGCGCCGGCGCCGGGAGTTCTTCGTCCACGCCCCGAGCGAGGTCTACACCGTGCTGTGGTGGGTGCCGGCCGCCCATCTGCCCACTGTGGACGAAGCCTGGCAGCGCCTGGAGACCCTGCGCACCCAGGGACCCGGCCCCGACGCCTTCACCTTCCGCGCCCCCTTCCCGCCGCCGGGCGGCGCAGTCGCCGGCCCGTCGTCGGTTGCTGCCCGCAGCGATGGCCGGCGTACCCGCGGATCCGTTCTCGGGTAGCGTCGTGCGACCAGCGCAGTCACGTCGCCCGGGAGAGCAGATGGCCGCCCCACGCAGGGCCAGGATCGCCGTATCCACGATCTTCGGCCTACACGGCGCGGTCATGGGCACGTTCGCCGCGCGGATCCCGTGGATCGCGCAGCACCTGCGCACCGACCCGGGCGGGCTCGGCCTGGCGCTGTTGTTCGTGTCGATCGGCAGTCTGGTCGTCATGCCGCTGGCCGGGCGGCTGGTCCACCGCTTTCCGGCCCGGGCCGTGGTCCCCGGGTGCATGGTGCCGTGGTGTCTCGCGGTGGTCCTGCCCGCCGTCGCGCCGAGCGTGCCCGTGCTGTGTGCCGCGCTGCTGGCCTACGGCGCGGCTGGGGGCGCGTCCGACGTCGCGATGAACGCCCAGGGGGTCGTGGTCGAGCAGGCCTACGGGCGCTCCATCATGTCCGGCCTGCACGGCATGTGGAGCCTCGGTGGGCTCGTCGGCTCGGGCATTTCCGCCATCTGCGCGCGGGCGGACGTGGCGGCACCGTGGCAGTTCCTCGTCGTGGGCCCGGTCCTGGCGCTGGCCTCGGTGGCGGTGAGCCGGTGGCTGGTCGAGGGCAGCGCGGCGCCTGAGCCTGGCGGGCGCGTGTTCGCGCTGCCGCCCCGACCCGTGGTGCTCATCGCTCTGGTGGGGTTCATGGCCGTCTTCGGCGAGGCGGCGAGCGAGGACTGGGCTGCGCTGTACCTCACCGACGTCGCCCACGCGGTACCCGCCGTCGGGGCGGCGGCGTACACCGGCTTCGCCGCGACGATGGCCGCGGCCCGGCTCAGCGGGGATGGCCTGGTGAACCGCTTCGGGCCGGTGCGGACCGTGCGGGCCGGTGGGATGGCCGCGGCTGCGGGAGCGCTGATCGTCGTGCTGTCCCGCTCACCGGTCCCGGCCATCGTTGGGTTCGCGTGCATCGGCGTCGGGGTGGCGGTGGTCGTGCCGCTCACGTTCGCGGCAGCCGGCAACGCCGGTCCGCGCCCGGGTCAGCAGATCGCCGGCGCCGCCACGATCGCCTACGGAGCCGGCATGGCCGCTCCGGCGAGCATCGGCGGCATCGCGCACGCGACGTCCCTGTCGACCTCGTTCATCGTGGTCGCGGCGTTCGCCGGGCTCATCGTCGTCGGCGCCGGTGCCCTGCGTCGACGCCAGCCCACCAGGCCCGCCTCAGACTCGGTGGAGATCGGCGTCGGGCGACCCGGGCCGTGACGTCCGTCAGCTCGGAGTCCGTATTCCGGCCGCCCCTCAGCTCGGAGTCTCCATTCCGGCCGCCTGCCGTGCGGCGAGCTCCAGTCGGTCGCGGTACTCGGCCCACCAGTCGGGGCCACCGGATGGCATGTTCGCGTCGTCCGCCCGCAGCCCGGCGGTGCCGTCGATGAGTTCGCGAACGATGTCGGCGTGCCCGGCGTGGCGGTCGGTCTCGGCGATCATGTGGACCAGGATCCGATGCAGCGTGGCTTCGCGGTGCTCCGGGGGCCACCAGGGCACCTGGCCCACGGCATCGAGGTCGAGGGCATCGATCGTCGCATCCGAGTGCCCCCACACCTGGCGGTAGAGCCCCACGATCCGCTCGCGGCTCTGGTCCGCGGTCGCCCACATGTCCGCGTTGGGCTCGGCATCCTCGGCGAACCAGGAGAAGCGCAGCGGGAAGGGACGCCCGAAGGTATCGCCGAGATAGCCGGCCTCCACGCTCGCCACGTGCTTGACGATGCCGAGCAGGTTGGTTCCGGTGGGGGTCATCGGCCGGCGGATGTCGTACTCGGAGAGCCCGTCCATCTTCCAGAGCAACGCGTCGCGCGATCGCTGCAGATAGCGGTGCAGGTCCGCTTTGGCTCCTGTCGTCATGGCGGGCAGCATGGCACGCACCACCGACATCCGCCGCCGCCCCCTGGCTCACGCCCAGGTGACGGTGCAGGGCAGGCCGACGAACCCGCCGTACGGACGGAACGCGGCCTCGACCGCGGTACGGTCCCGGGTGCGCAGCGTGCCGAACGGTGTGACCGTGACCTCGACCCGTGCCCGCTTCGTCGCGCGGCGCCAGGTTCCGACCACGCGGCCGGCGAGCACCACGGTGGGCTGGAAGACCCCGTTGCCGCCCGGGATCACCGCCTGCGTGTGTTGCTCATCGAGCATCAGCGAACGGTCCTTGTAGCCGAGCAGGTACTCGTCGAAGCCCGGCAAGGCCGAGGCGCGCCGTGATGCCCGCGCCCCGAAGGGGAACGACTCGACCAGTGCCCGGTCCGCGACCATGGGCACGCCATCGACATCGACCTGTGCCAGCGCGTCGCCCGTGGCCGCGATGCCGCGTCGGCACGCGGTGATGGGCAGCCCGGTCCAGCCCGCGAAGTCGGCTGCCGTGGTCGGGCCGTGGCCGCGGAAGTACCGCAGCGCGATCGTGGCGAGCGCCTCTTCCGGGTCGAGGCGATGGGGGTCGGGCACGAACTCGTCCAGGAGCATGAATGCCTGCTCGTTGCCGACGTTCGGGGCGAAGCAGGTCACGCCGCGCTGGCTGGCGTACCAGAGCAGGTGGTAGCCCAGGTGCGAGCCGACGTCGATGCCGTTGTCGCGCAGCGCGTCCAGGCACTGTGCCCGGGTCAGGCGCTTGCCGCCCGCGAGCGCCTCGCCGAAGACGTCCACCGAGCGGTCCGCCACCTCCTGGCTCAGCCCGAGGTACGCGCGACGTTTGGCCGCGCCGGCGAGCACCCGGGCGCCCATGAGGTCCAGCATCCAGTGCGCGTCCCGTGGTGGTACATAGTGGACGGTGCCGCGCATCGGCCAGGTGCGAACCGCCTCCCGGCGCTCGATCGCGGCGTCGAGCCCCGCCGCGGTCAGCCCCGGCAACCGCATTCCGAACGACCACGCGGCGCTGGCGTTGTCCTGCGCCTGCATCGCCCCGAGCCAGGTCACGACCCCGGCGACGTCGCTCGGCACCGGCTCGCTGCCGTAGCTGCTCGGCCGAGGCGCCAGCAGCAAGCTGATCATGCGCATGGCGAGGGCATCGGTAGGGCTGACCCGCATGCTCGTACGGTAGGCGCAGCCCCCGACACTCCCCACAGATCGTGGTAAGCCAGGCCACCGAAGGGTGCCACCGATCTACCACGGTGCCCACTGCACCCGCCCAGTTATCCACAGATCGCGACGACCATCTACCGGCGACCACGCGACCCGGCCACGATGGACGCCTGTGATCGACGACATTCTTCGAACCCAATGTGGTGCGCTCACGCGGGCGCAGGCGTTGGCCGGGGGAGTCACCCGGGGGGCGATCAGGCACCACCTCGCCGCGGGGCGGTGGCAGCGCGTCTTTGCCGGGGTGTACGCCACGTTCAGTGGGCCGGTGCCACGCCAGACGACGCTCTGGGCCGCTCTCCTCGCGGCTGGTCCCGGCGCCATGCTCAGCCACTGGAGCGCGGCCGAGGTCGCGGGCCTCGCGGACGCGCACCGTGCCCCGGCGCAGGTCGTGCACGTGACGGTCCCGGCGACACGGAAGGTCCGCCGGGTCCCCGGCGTCATCGTGCACCGCTCCCGCGACGCGCGGCGGCTGCGTCATCCGACGGTGCTGCCGCCGCAGACGCGAGTGGAGGAGACGGTGCTCGATCTCAGCCAACTCGTGGCCGGGCTGGAGGACGCGTACGCGGTGATGGCGCGGGCGGTGAACGCGGGGCTCAGCACGCCCGAGCGCCTGCTCGCCGCGATGGCGAAGCGACCACGGATGCGCTGGCGGCGCCTGCTGCGGGAGGGTCTCGGCGATGTCGCGGCCGGCTGCCGTTCGGTGCTGGAGCTATCGTACCTGCGCAAAGTCGAACGCGGGCACGGCCTGCCGACGGGGGATCGCCAGGTCCGGGTCACCCGCGGCCGACGCCGGAACTACCTCGACGTGCGGTACCGGCAGTACCGCACGAGCGTGGAGCTGGACGGCGAGGCGGCCCACCCGCGGCACGAGCGGTTCCGGGATATGCGCCGCGACAACGCGCGCGTCGCCGAGGGCGATGCCCCGCTGCGGTACGGGATGGCCGACGTCGAGCAGCGGCCGTGCGAGGTGGCCATGCAGGTGGCGCAGGTGCTCCGGCGGGCCGGGTGGCGCGGGACCCCGCGGCGGTGCCCCCGCTGCCCCACATCACCGTGGTAGCGAGGGACACCCAGGGGTACACCGGATTACCACGGCGGCGCCGGGGCGAGGGCGGCGAGTGCCTCGTCGGCGCGGGCCAGGCTGGTGGCTGGGTCGGCGTCGGGCGATCCGATCTCGTCGTCGAAGTTCAGGTCGACGAAGAGCTCGGTGATGCCCTGCTCGCCGAGGCGGGCGATGTCGGCGCGGATCGTGTCGAACGTCCCGGTCAGCGGCGCGTCCGTCGAGGCGGCGCCGGGCGAGCGAACCTTCACCACGCCACGGCAGATGAACCGCAGCGACTCCGGGTCGCGTCCGGCCTGCTCGGCGGAGCGCTTCACGGCCCCCACGGCATCGCCGATCCCGGAGAGGTCGGCCCGACTGCTGCTCACCCATCCGTCGGCGAGGCGCCCGGCGCGGGCCAGAGCTCCGGGAGCCAGGCCGCCGAGCAGGATCGGGGGTCCGCCCGGCTGCACGGGCTTGGGCAGCGCGTTGCTGGGCGGGACGTGGTAGAACTCGCCGTCGTGGGCGACGTCGCCCTGTGTCCACAGTGTCCGGACCGTGGCGATGAACTCCTCGGCCCGGCGCACCTGGTGCCGCTTGCTCACGCCCGAGGCCCGGTACTCCTCGTCGGCCCAGCCCAGCCCCAGGCCGAGATCGAGGCGGCCACCCGAGAGCACGTCGAGTGTCGCCGCCTGCTTGGCGAGCAGCACCGGCGTCACGAAGGGCAGGTTCACCACGGCGACGCCGAGCCGTACGTCCGTCGTCACGGCTGCCGCGTAGGCGAGCGTCGTCAACGGATCCAGCACGCTGCGGTACACCGGCGCCCAGTCCGGCGTGGACAGCAGCCGTTGGAATGTCCACACCGCGTGGTAGCCCAGCGCCTGGGCCCGACCGGCGACGTGGACGACGTTCTCCGGTGTAGCCCAGGACCCGGACACCGGCAGCGCGAACCCGATCCTCACCCGCCGACCGTACGCCGAGCCGGGGCTCACGCGGGACACCGGCGCTCACCCGGGAGCGGACGCGGCCGGTGATGGGCGGGCCGGGGCGCCCGACGCGGGTTACGGTCGACTCGGCACCCGCACGCCGTACGGAGGGGTAGCGCATGACGACGGTCGGCTTCATCGGTTCCGGCAACATCGGTGGCACCGTGGCACGACTCGCGGTGGCCGCGGGCTACGACGTCGTGCTCTCCAACTCCCGCACACCCAAGACGTTGGCCGATCTCGTCGCGTCGCTGGGCGAGCACGCCCGGGCGGCGACGCCGACGGAGGCGGCCACCGCGGGTGAGCTCGTCGTGGTGAGCATCCCGCTGCGGGCCTACCCGACGGTCCCCGTGGAGCCGCTGGTGGGCAAGACCGTGATCGACACCAACAACTACTATCCGCAGCGGGACGGGAAGATCGAGGTCCTCGACAATGACCTGACGACGAACAGCGAGCTGCTGGCCAAGCACCTCATCGGCGCCCACGTCGTCAAGGCATTCAACAACATCATGTTCAAGCACCTGGCGTCGCTGGCCCGACCGGCCGGCGCGCCGGATCGCAGCGCGCTGCCGATCGCCGGCGACAACCCCGCCGCCAAGGCCGCCGCGATCGCGTTCCTCGACAAGATCGGCTACGACGCCGTGGACGCGGGAACGCTCGGCGAGGGTGGCCGCCGCTTCTCCGTCGGTACCCCCGCGTACGGTGCTCCGTACGGCCAGTTCCGCGACGAGACCGGCACGCCGGCGCCGGCTGATGCGCTCGAGGCGGCCCTCGGCGCCGCCAGCTAGCCTCGCCGGCCCGGTCCACGGCCAGTGGCCCCGCAGCGTCTGGGCCGGCCCGCCCGCGGAACGGGCTGGTCCAGACCCTGGCCGCCGTGCTCGTGGGGTGTGCGATGATCCCGCGCGTGGGTGAGCTCACCGAGTACATCGCCGGTCTGGAGCTGCCAGCCCGTACGGTCGTGGATCGATACCGACTGCGGGCGATCGAACTCGTGCCGACGGCCGAGGAGGGCAAGAGCTACGGGATGGCTGCCCTGCGCTACCGGGGACGGCCCCTGATCAGCGTCATCGCCACAAGGCAGGGCTACTCGGTCTTCCCGTTCAGCGGCAGCGTCGTGGCGGGCGTGGTCGCGGGCCACGCGGGCCTCGACGCGAGCAAGGGCGGCATCCGTTTCAGCGAGCGCCGACCACTGCCGGACGCGGTCTTCGACGCGCTGGTCCTCGGCCGCCGGGACGAGATCGACGCGGCCCTGTCCCCCGCGTGAGCCAGCACCCCGGGCTTATGATCGTGTGACGTGTGAGCCTGGGGAGGCAGCAGTGACGGCGGTGTCCGACGACGGACGGGCGAAGCCCGCGACAGCGGCGCGCATCTATGACTACCACCTCGGTGGCATCCACAACTTCCCGGCCGATCGCGAAGTCGCCGAGAAGATGGTGAAGATGTTCCCGCAGGTCCCGGCGATCACCCGGGCTGGGCGGGCCTACCTGCGCCGGGTCGTCGCGTACCTCGTGGCGCAGGGCATCCGGCAGTTCCTCGACATCGGCTCGGGCATCCCGACGCAGGGCAACGTGCACGAGGTCGCGCAGGCGCTCGCCCCCGATTCGCGCGTGGTCTACCTGGACATCGACCCGGTCGCCGTATCGGAGAGCATCGACATCCTGGATGGCAACCCGACCGCGACCGCGCTCTGGGGCGACCTGCGCGACCCGCAGGCGATCCTGGACAACCCGCAGGTCCGCGAGCTCATCGACTTCAGCCAACCACTGGGGCTGCTGCTCGTCGCGGTGCTGCACTTCGTCCCTGATGACGAGCAGGCGGACGACGTGGTGGCGCGGCTAACCAGCGCGCTGGCCCCCGGCAGCTACGTCGCGATCACCCACGTGACGCTCGACGATCAGGACCTGGACGAGGGTCACGTGGCTCAGACGAAGGATCTCTACCAGCAGCGCACGGCCACGCCACTCGGCCTGCGGACCCGCGAGCAGGTGGCCGGGTTCTTCCAGGGTCTGGAGCTGGTCGAGCCGGGCCTGACGTGGGCACCCGCCTGGCGCCCGGACCCGGACGAACCGGGCGAGTTCGCCGACAATCCCGCCGCCAGCGTGATCCTCGCCGGGGTCGCTCGCAAGCCTCGGTGACGCCGACCGGCACTACGATCGACGCGTGCGGGTACTGATCTTCGGCGCCACCGGGATGGTCGGGCAGGGCGTGCTGCGCGAGTGCCTGCTCGACGAACGGGTCACCGAGGTGCTCACGATCGGGCGTCGCCCCACCGGGCAGGCGCACCCGAAGCTCCGCGAGGTCGTCACCGCCGACCTGACCGGGGTCGGCGAGCCGCTGAGCCAGTTCCACGCCTGCTTCTTCTGCCTCGGCGTCTCGTCCGTGGGCATGGGCGAGGCGCAGTACCGGCGGATCACCTATGACCTCACCCTGGCCGTGGCACGACCACTCGCCGAGGCGAACCATGAGATGACGTTCGTGTATGTCTCGGGGGCCGGCACGGACACCACCGGGCGCATGATGTGGGCGCGGGTGAAGGGCGAGACCGAGGACGCGCTGCTGGCACTGCCCTTCCATGGGTACGCGATGCGACCCGCGTTCATCCAACCCATGCACGGAGTTCGATCTCGTACGTTCTGGTACCGCGCGATCTACCTGGCCACAAGTCCGTTGTCGCCGCTGATGCTGCGGGTCGCACCGCGCTCGGCGACCACGACCCAGCGCCTGGGGCGGGCGATGATCCAGCTCGCGCTCGCCGGCTCGCCCAAGCGCATCCTGGACTCGGCCGACATCAACGCGCTCGCGACGGCCTCCATCCACTGACACCGCCGATCCATCCGTCGAACGCGGCTGCCATCGGCGCGCCGTCGACGGTTGGGCCAGGCCTCCATCGGGTAGCCCCCATCCGGAATGATCGAGGGCGAAACCGCCTCAGTTGATCTCTAGCAGCACGGTCTCGCCCTCGATCGTCGGGGCGGCACGATCGGGCTTGTTCTGGTTGAAGGCACACTCGGGCTCGACCCGACGGGACGCCTCCGACGCGCGGCTCATCACCACGATGACGCCCGAGCACTGGTTGATGGCGTCCTCGATGACCTGTACGTACCGCGCCCCCGGCTGGATGTCCGGGTCGTACCACACCGGCACGCCGTGCTTCTGAAGGTGGTCAACCAAGCGGTCTACGTACGCCCGGTCAGTGGAGCTGTAACTGAGGAATAGCTTCCCGTTGACCTGGCCGCCATCGAGGAATCGTCGGGCGAGAGAAGATGCCGCGCCATCATCCGGTGACGCCTGCGCGCCCCGCAACCCCGTGCCCAAGTCGCGGGAAGCGGGCGGGTCACGTCCGTGCTGAAGCGGCTGCCGAAGTCCTGTGCCCGAGGTCCACTAGATGGTCCACTCCAGACGGTTGACTCAGGTAGAGAACAACGACGGAGGACCAGGCTCAAGCGGCGACGCTGGCAAAGTGGAAGATGTCGGCTGGCAGCGGGTAGCCGAGCTTCCACGTGATCCGCATCGGGCGTTCGCCGCGGTGCTCGACGTACGACAGAGGGCCGGCGTACAAATACGGTGGTCGGCCAAGTGCGCGGTCGGATTCCGACGTTTCCCTCAGGAACAGGTGCACGCTTGAGCCGCGTTCGCGGTGATGGATGTAGCGCTGGCCGGTGGTCGACTGCTCGGTGGTCCGGCTCTGAGACTCCCACTGAAAGTACTCGGGCGTGATTGCACGGTCGGCGTACATGGTCGTGGGGGAGAAGCGCTTCTCCGTCTTCCGCAGCGTGACGAAGAAGACGTCGGCGTGCTCAGCCTCGATCCACCGGACACCTTCCCTCATTTGCCCCCTGTAGCCGAATGACGCGAGTGCCTCGTCGCGGCTGTAGCGGGCGTGGACATGCAGTGGCACGGCGCCTCCGGGGTCGACCGGGCGTGTGACTCGGTGGATGCGCTCCCCCAGAAGCATCGCCAAGGAGGCGAGCTCCTCACACCGCGACATGTGGCGCGATAAGTCAGGCAAATGAGGTGCATCGCTGCCCACACCGTAGAGTGCGACGCGGAGCATCTCCTGCAGGCGGTCCTCCCGCGCGCTCGCCGTGGTCTGACGCGTTGCTCCGAGGGCCAGGATCCGATGCAGATTGGTCAGACGCTCGGGGTCGTCGATGTGTAGCAGTCGCCCGATTGCTTTACCGAGCGGCTCGTCACCCTCGTCCGGCGACCGCAAGTCAAGCCCCGCAAGCCGCCTAAGCCCGGCCCAACCCCCACGCCCCGGCCGGTACAGGTCCGTCAGATCGAGACCGACCTCGTTGAGGAATTGAGGCAGAGTCGTCTGCGGGCCAAGCCGGCGCAGTTCGCTTGCGAGGCCCGTCCAGTTTACTCGCAGGCTGCGCCGCACGTTCTCGAGCACGAGGTTCGCGACAACTCGGTCGAGCTGGATGTGGCAGCCGGCGGGCAAGGTGGGGAAACCCTGCTCGATCTCGGTGGCCAGGCGGTGTCGGCTCGTGCCCATCAGCGCCATGTACCGCAGATCGAATCTGAACTCGGCGTGCTGTGCGCCGACGAAGTCGAGCACGGTCAAACAGCTCTTGCCGTCGGCCAGACGCAGGCCGCGGCCGAGCTGCTGCAGGAAGACCGTCGCGCTCTCGGTTGGCCTAAGGAACAGCACGGTGTCGATGGCCGGGATGTCGACGCCCTCGTTGTAAAGGTCGACAGTGAACAGTGCCTTTACTGCGCCCGACTCCAACGCCGTGCGGGCATCGCGCCTCTGCTGTGGCGACGAGTCCGAGGTAACGGCAAGACTTGGGATGCCTGCTTGGGTGAACTGGGCCGCCATGAATCGGGCGTGCTCCTTGCTTACGCAGAAACCCAGTGCCCGCATCGACCCGATGTCGTAGATCTTGTCGCGCAGGGCGGCCAGAATGAGCCGTACGCGGGCGTGGTTGCCCGTGTAGAGGTTGCTCAGCTCGCGCTCGTCGTAACCACGCCGGCGGCGCCACCTCAGATGGTCAAGGCCCACGTCGTCGTGGATGCCGAAGTAGTGGAACGGCGAGAGCAGCTGTCGTTCCAAGGCCTCCCAGAGCCGCAGTTGGCTGGCAATGTGGCCGCCAAACCAGGTCGTGACGTCGCGACCGTCGGACCGCTCGGGAGTCGCTGTCAGTCCTAACAGGACAGCCGGTTGCAGGTGGTTCAGTATGCGCGTGTACGTGTCGGCCTCGGCGTGGTGGAACTCGTCCACAACAACCATGTCGAAGCGCCCGGGATCGAGCTCGACGCGCGACAACGATTGCACCGAGGCGAAGACATACTGCCACTGGCTCGGCACGGATCCGCCGACAAAGAGCTCACCGAAGGTGCCGTCGTGGAGTACTTGGCGGAACACGGAGCGGCTCTGGCGCAGGATCTCCTCGCGGTGCGCTACGAAGAGCAACGACTCTGCCGTCCTCTTTGCACGCAGCCGCCGATAGTCGAGGGCCGCGACAACGGTCTTGCCTGTGCCGGTCGCCATCACCACGAGATTGCGCCATCGTCCGTGCACAACCCGTTCGGCGTCGAGCTCGTCGAGGATCTCGGCCTGGTAGCCCCACGGTCGGACTTCCAGGGTCGTGATCTCGAGCGGGAGTTCCGCCGTTCCCCGTCGCTCCGCGCGGAGCGCCTCGTCGAGCCTGAGCCCGTCGCGGCCTGGCTCGTACGGCTCGAAGGTCGGGTCACCCCAGTATTGATCGAAGGTCGCGGCGAACGTATCGATCAGGTGCGGCTGCTCGGCCGCCGAAAGGCGAACGTTCCACTCCAGACCGTCGACGAGCGCGGTATGTGACAGGTTGGAGGAGCCAACGTAGGCGGTGTCGAGCCCGGTAGCCCGACGGAAGAGCCAGGCCTTCGCATGCAGGCGGGTTATCCGCGTCTCGAAGCTGACCCGGACCTGCGCGCCCAACTCCACGAGCCGGTCCAGCGCTCGCCGTTCGGTCGCGCCCAGGTAGGTCGTCGTGATCACCCGCAATCTGCCGCCCCGTCGGTCAGCTCACGGATTTGGTCCTCGACAAGCAGAAGCCCACGGGTCTTGATGAAGGCGCAGAGCAGGTCGACACTGTCCGCCGAGTCGAGCTCGTGCTTGACCTCGTGGCCGATGCGGGGCTGGCCCCGGCCATTGACGAGCAGTGCGCTCTCGCTGAAAGGGACGCTCGGGCGTAGGGGGAAGATTGGCGCCGCCGGCGCAACGGGTGGCCGCGCGATGGCCAGCAGGAGATCGCGCGACGCGGCGACAAGGTCCTCGGGGTCGACAGACTCCGGCGCGATCTCGGCGATGGCACCCGCGATTCGGTTGGCGCGCTCGACTTGTTTCGCGACCTTCTCGGCCTCTGTAGCGCCACCGGCCTCGCGCAGGGCTCTGCGGGTCAGCGCGGCGATGTGCCTCGTCAGAACCTCGTGGGCGTCTCCTGCTTCCAGCCCCTCGCGACGGACCAGGGCCGGCTCGACCACGACCAGTCGTGTGTCCAGTGCATTCGTCACCAAGTGCTCGTAGACGCCGTCAGCCAGGTCGTCGCCACTCGACAGCCGATTGTTGGGCACGGAGCTCACGCTCGTGAAGCTATCGCAGCGTGCCGCCGTTGGCTCTGCCCGCCGGGCACATCCGCCTCGACCGAGGAGATCGAGAGGCGACTGGGTGCCGCAGAAGCGCTGGAGAGCGATCGATGACCAGTATGGACGGTACTGAGAGTCGGTGGCCCGACGCTCAGGCTGAGCGAAGGCCGAATGCGTTGCCGTCTGGGTCGGCCAGGGCGACGCCGTCGGGCAGGGCGACGCCATCGGGCAGGGCGGAGAGCCGGGTCGCACCGAGCGAGACCAGTCGTTCCGCCTCGCTGGCGGGGTCAGCGGTGACCAGGTCGAAGCGCTGCCGGTTCCTTCCGTGCTGGGGTTTGCCCGACGGTCCGCCCCATGAGTCCCAGGAGATCTTGGTGCCGCCGAGGGGCGATTGGACTGCGGTCTGCTCGTCGTGGTCCCACACCAGCGGCCAGCCCAGCGCGTCGCGCCAGAACAGGCCGACGTCACGGGTTCCGTCACAGGTGACTTCGCCGAGGTAGCCGGTGCCGGCCAGGTAGTTGTTGCCTGGCTCGATCACGCACAGCTCGTTGCCGCCAGGATCGGCCAGCACGACGTGCTTGTCGTCATGCCCTTGACCGACGTCAATGTGGCGTCCGCCCAGGCGCAGCGCCATCTCGACGGTTCGCTGCTGGTGCTCGAGGTTGCTGCTGGTGAGGTGTAGGTGCAGCCGCGGCCGGCCGACGTGCTCGGTGTCGGAAGTGACGAAACGAAGCCCGACCTGGGTGTTGTCGCCCGGTAGGAACGCGCCGCCGGACTCGGTGCGAACTTCCCGGCCGAGCAGCCCGGCCCAGAAGGCCGCCACCGCTGCCGTGTCGGTCACGTCGAAGGTCACCGCTTCCAGCCGCAGAGCCACCCCTGCACCTTAGTGGAGTCCGCCCCCAACGGCCGGCGCGAATTGCGGTGCACGGAGACGGCGAACGGTGTTGCGGGCAGCGGGAGCGGTCGGGCAGGATGGCGGCGTGACCGCGTGCGTTCGGCGATTTACTCGCCCCCGGGCTGACCGGTGGGCGCCGTGCGCGGGTAGGACGTGACCTCAGGGACACATCTCGCGTGACGCCACCCCCGGTCGAACCCGGGGGTTTCTGCCTTCTCAGGGCCTGGCGTGACAGGCCGTCGTGAGCGGACGTGGGGTGACGTGTGGTCGATACGGGCGATGCTGTGCTGAGCCAGGTGGCGCGGCTGAGAGCGACGGCGTTGGCGAAGGTCGAGCTGGCCACGCGGTTGGCGGAGGTGGATGAGCTGCGCCGCGACCTGCTCGGTCGCTCGGGGCGGGTGCTGGCGATCCGCCGGGGGATCGGGGCCCTGGACGCGTCGGCGCGCAAGGTCGTTGGCGCGGCGGTCAACGACCTGCAGCGCGAGCTCGCGGAGCTGCTCGACCGCCGCGCGGAGCAGCTTCTCGACGACGAACCGGCGTTGCCGCGGCCGCTCGACGTGACGCTGCCCGGGATCGCCACCCGCGCGGGCGGGCTGCACCCGACCGTGCAGCTCATGTACGACCTCAACGACGCCTTCGCGGCTCTGAACTTCCAGGTGTACGAGGGGCCGGAGATCAGCTCGGAGCGTTACGAGTTCGACTACATGAACTTCCCGCCGGATCACCCGGCGCGGGAGAGCATGGACACGTTCTGGTTGGCGGAGCAGCCCCATCACGACGAGCGGCTCTGCCTGCGCCCGCACCTGACCGGCGCGAGCGTGCGCTTCATGCAGCGCCATGAGCCGCCGTTGCGGGTGGTGTACCCGGGCCGGGTGTACCGCAACGAGAGCACGGATGCCCGGCACGAGCGCGCCTTCTTCCAGTACGAGGTGCTCATCGTCGACCGCGACGTCCCGTTGACGGCCGGCAAGTTCCTGGTCAGCACGATCCTGGACACGGTCTTTGGCCGGCCGGTCCGTACCCGCATGCGCACGGGCTACTTCCCTTTCGTGGAGCCAGGTTTCGAGATCGACATGCAGTGCCAGGTGTGTGCCGGGGCGGGGTGCCGGACGTGCCGGGGTGTCGGGTGGCTGGAGGTCATGCCCGGTGGCAGCCCACACCCGAACGTCCTGCGCGCCGGCGGGCTGGACCCGGACGTGTGGACGGGCTTCTACGTCAACGTGGGCCTGGATCGCCTGGTGATGATGCGGTACGGGATCGACGACGTACGACTCATGCACAACGCGGACCTGCGCGTGCTCGGACAGTTCCGATAGGACGGTCATGAGAGTCAGCCTCGACTGGGTCGCCGACTACGTCGACCTGCCGCCCGTCGCGCCGCGGGATCTCGCGCACGCCTTGACGCTGAAGACCGTGGAGGTCGAGGACGTCCTGGTCCTCGACGGCGATGCCGTTCTGGAGATCGACAACAAGTCGCTGACCAACCGGCCGGACCTGTGGGGCCACTACGGCATCGCGCGTGAGCTCGCCGTCATCTTCGACGTACCGCTGCGACCGCTGCCCCGACCCCGGCGTCCAGGGCCGGTTCAGACCGTGGTCGGGCGGCTCGATCCCGAGATCTGCCAACGCTTCGCGGCGCTCACCCTCGACCTCGGCGAGGGCGAGGCGGTCTCGCCCGACTGGTTGCGCGACCGGCTCGTCCGCGTCGGGCAGGGCGGCGTGAACCTCGCCGTCGACCTGACCACCTACGTCATGCTCGCGGTGGGGCAGCCCATGCACGCCTACGACGCGGGCCAGCTCGCCGGTCCGCTGAGCGCGGTACGCGCGGGGTCCGTCCAGCCCCTGCTCCTGCTCGACGGGGCGACCGTGCAGGTGATGCCTCGCACTCCCGTGATCGCCGACGAGGACGGCCCGGTCGCGCTGGCCGGCATCATGGGCGGCGCCGCCTCGGCGATCGGACCGGGGACCCGGCGGATCGTGGTGGAGGTGGCGACCTTTCGCGCGACGCCGGTACGTCGCGCGCCTCGCAGGAGCTCGGCCTGCGTACGCAGGCGTCCGCCCGGTTCGAGAAGGCCCTCGACACGCAGCGCGTCGACGCCGCGATCGACCTCTTCCTCCACCTGCTCGGCCAGCTGGCACCCGGGTCCACAGTGGACGGGCTGCAGGACATCACGCTGGAGCCCACCCGGCCCGCGAGGCTGAGCGTGGGACTGGACTTCCTGGCCCGGCGCATCGGTAACACGCTCGACGCGGGCGATGTCGCGCGCACGCTGCGCGGGCTCGGCTTCGGCGTCCGACAGACCGGCGCCCGGCTCACGCTCACGGCGCCATCCTGGCGGTCGACCGGCGATATCGCGAACCCGCACGACATCGTGGAGGAGGTCGCGCGGATCCACGGCTACGACAGCCTGCCCGTCGTTCCGCTGGCGGTCGAACTCGCGCCGGTCCGCTCGCTGCGCACGCGACCCGTGTCACGGCGGGTCCGCGAGACGCTCGCGCTGCGGCTGGGCCTGCAGGAGGTGGTGACCTATCCGTGGGTGAGCGAGGCGTTCCTCGCCGCGGCGGGTCTGTCCAGTCAGGCGACCGTACGCGTCGAGGGGATGGCCGATCGCGACTGCCTGCGGCCCTCGCTCGTGCCGAACCTGCTCGAGGCGGCCGTGGCGAACCTGCGGTGGACGTCCACTGTGGAGATCTTCGAGGTCGGCACCATCGTCCACGGCGGCGCCTACGAGCCGTACGACGGCTTCGAGGCGATGCCCCGGCAGTCGACGAGCCTGGCCCTGCTCATGACCGGCGCGGACGGGGCCCTGCTGTTCCGCCGGGGCAAGGGTCTCGTCGACCGGCTGACCCGGCTCGGCCACCTGGCGCCGGTACGTCTCGGCGACGGCGGGACCGCGCCCTGGGCGGACGCCTCGGCTCGGCTGGCCGTCCACAGTGGTGGGACAGCGATCGGCACGCTCGGGCTGCTGACCAAGCGGTGTCGCCGGCTGGCCGGACTCGACGCGACGCACGTGGTCTGCCTGGAGCTCGACCTCGGCCCGGTCGCCGCCGCGGCGTCTCGTGACAACACGTACGTGCCCGTGCCGGAGCTGCCGGGCGCGCAGTTCGATCTCTCGGTCGTCGTCGCGGACGCCGTCACCTGGGCGAGCATCGAGGCCGCGGCCCGGGACGGGGACGCCCTGGTGACCACGGCCGAGTTCGTCGACGAGTTCCGCGGTTCCTGGGTGCCCGCCGGCCACCGCTGTGTCACCCTGCGCGTGAGCCTTCAGGCGCCCGGCGCCACCCTCACCAGCGAGACGATCGGCGCCCGCCGCACGGCGATCCTGCACACGCTCGCGACCCGGACCGGTGCCCACCTTCGCCAGTAGGCGTGCCGCCGAAAGCGGTACGGTCAGGAACGACCCCTCCCGTACCGACGGTTCGCACCTATGGAGGAGTGACATGCGGGTCTTTGTCGCGGGGGCGAGCGGCGCTCTCGGCACGCGGATCGTGGCCCGGCTCATCGACCGTGGCCACGAGGTCATCGGCAGCTATCGCTCCGCGGGGCATGAGCAGCGGGTCATGGCGCTCGGCGCCCGTACGGTGCAGCTCGACCTGCGCGACGCCAGCGCCGTCGTCGCGGCCGTGCGGGGCGCGACGCCCGACGTCATCGTGCACCAGGCGACCGCGCTGGCCGACGCGCGCTTCGGGCGCCACCTCGACCGTACGTTCGCGGCCACGAACCAGTTGCGCACGGTCGGCACGGACGCCCTGCTCGCCGCGGCGCAGGCGGCGGGGGTCCGTCGCTTCGTCGCCCAGAGCTACGCGCCGTACCGGTACGCCCGCGAGGGCGGGCCGGTCAAGACCGAGGACGATCCGATCGAGGCGACGCCACCACCGGCGGCCCGCGAGACGTTCGCCGCGATGAGCCATCTCGACGCGGCCGTCACGGGAGCGGGCGGGGTCGCGCTGCGGTACGGCACGTTCTATGGCGACACGGACCCGGCGACGAAGGCCGGCCTGCTCGACCCCGTGCGCAAGCGCCGGTACCCGCTTGTCGCCGGGGGCCGCGGCATCATGTCATTCATTCACCTGGAGGACGCCGCCGACGCGACCGTGTGCGCGCTGGAGCAGGGCAGCACCGGAATCTTCAATATCGTCGACGATGAGCCCGCCCCGATGCGGGAGTGGGTACCGGTGCTCGCCGCGGTTCTCGGCGCCAAGCCGCCG
This sequence comes from Micromonosporaceae bacterium, assembly GCA_036557785.1. Taxonomy (GTDB): domain Bacteria; phylum Actinomycetota; class Actinomycetes; order Mycobacteriales; family Micromonosporaceae; genus DATBGZ01. The sequence goes on along the minus strand of DATBGZ010000043.1, from coordinate 94,538 downwards.
CTGCGCGTCCCCGCCTGGGCGGCGCGCCTGGTCGCCGGCTCGGACGCGGTCGCGATGATCAGCGACTGCCGGGGCGCGTCCAACGCGAAGGCCAGGCGGGAGCTGGGCTGGGTTCCGCGCTACTCCTCCTGGCGCGAGGGCTTCCCTGCCGCGTACGGAGCGTGACGTCAGGAACGATAGGGATGGCTGGTACCGGACGCGACACGGACCGGTCACGCCAAGGGCGCGGCACAGTCACGGAACGTACCTGCAGGGCGCCTCAGTTATCACGTTTGTTTCAGGGCGGTCACAGGGGAACCGCGGGGCACGCGGACATGTCTCAATAGCAGACGCCCCGCCCTTCCCCCTGGAGGTCCACATGGGACATAGAGAAGGCGGCAGCGTGCGTGCCGCCGCGATCGCCGGCGTGCTCGCTGGCGCCCTCGCCCTGCTGCTCGTCGCCGGTTGCAGCGCGAGCAGCAAGTCGAACAACACCGGCGCGCCGTATCAGCCTGCCCCGAACGGGAACGCCAACCCCAACCCCGCCAATCCCCAGGCCAACGCCGATGGTGGCGAGGGCCGGACCGCGGTCGAGCCCAACGTCGACGCCGCCCAGCAACCGGAGTCCACGTTCGCCATCGATATCGACACAGCGTCGTACAACTACGCCCGTCGCCAGATTCTCGACGGCAACCGGGTGGACCCGCAGACCGTACGGCCGGAGGAGTTCATCAACGCGTTCCAGCAGGACTACCCGCAGCCGCCCGGTGACGGCTTCACGATCACCATGGACGGCGCCTGGTCGCCCTCGGCCACGGCACAGGACAGCGGCGAGCATCTGCTGCGCGTCGGCTTGCAGACGAGGGCGGAGGACCCGGCGCTGCGGCAGCCTGCGGCGCTGACCTTCGTGGTCGATGTCTCCGGTTCGATGGCCGAACCCGGACGCCTGGACCTGGTCAAGGACGCCCTGCACTACCTCATCGACCAGCTCCGCGAGAGCGACTACGTGGCGATCGTGGCCTACGACACCAAGGCCAAGGTGCTTCGCGCGATGACGCCGGTGAGCAACCGGAGCACGCTGCACGCCGCGGTCGACGCCCTGAACGCCGGCGGCAACACCAACCTGGAGGCCGGCGTGGTGACCGGGTACCGGGTGGCCCGCGACGGCTTCGTGCCGGGGGCGAGCAACCGGGTGATCCTGCTCTCCGATGGCCTGGCCAATGTCGGCGACACCCAGGCCGAGCCGATCCTCGACCAGATCCGCGAGGAGGCCGGCAAGCAGATCAGCCTGCTCGGCGTCGGCGTCGGCAGCGAGTACGGCGACGCGCTCATGGAGCGGCTGGCCGACGAGGGCGACGGGTTCGTCACGTACGTCTCGGAGCGGGACCAGGCGCGCAAGCTCTTCGTCGAGCGCCTGCCGGCCACCCTCGCGGTGCGTGCACAGGACGCGAAGGTGCAGGTGAGCTTCGATCCGTCCGCTGTGGACACGTACCGACTCGTCGGGTACGACGACCGGGTGCTCGCCAGCAACGACTTCCGCAACGACCAGGTCGACGGCGGAGAGGTCGGTCCGGGCACACCGTCACCGCGCTCTATGTGGTCCACCTGAACCCGGGCGCGAACGGCCACCTCGCCACGGCCCGGGTCCACTGGCTCAACCCGACCTCGGGGCGGCCCTCCGAGGCGGCGGCCGACGTCACGGTCTCCGACCTCAGCCGGCCGTTCGGGTCGACCTCGCCCCGGTTGCGGGTCACGTACGCGGCGGCGTTCTTCGCCGAGGTGCTGCGCGACAGCCCGTACGGCCGCGATGTCCGCCTCGGCGACCTGTCCGCTATCGCCCGGGAGGCGTACTACCAGACCGGGGACGCCCAGGTCGCCGACCTGGCCGACCTCATCGAGCGCGCCTCCGACTACTGAGCCGGCACGGGGTCGGGCTCAGCGAACTGCCGTACCACGGCGGGAATCGTCGCGATCGCGACGACCATCAGGGTCGCCGCCACGAGCGAGGCGAGGAAGACGTGGTGCGACGCGACGTCCAATCTGGACGCGGTTCGCTCGCCCGACCCCAGGGCGGCGTTCGCCAGTGCGCCGAAGACCGCGACACCGACCGCGCTGCCGATCGAGCGGGAGAACAGGTGCGTACCGGTGACCACACCGCGCTCTGCCCAACCGACCGTGCTCTGGGCCGCGATGAGCACCGGCGCCGCGACCGGACCCATGCCGCAGCCGACCACGAAGCACGCGACCGCCACCGCGACGATCGACGAGTGCGGGCCCAGCGCCGCGAGCAGGGCGCACCCGACGATCGTGACCGCGCCACCGATGAGCGCGGTGGCCCGGAAGCCGATGCGCAGGTAGAGCCTGCTCGACTGCGATGACGTGATCGGCCAGCCGAAGGTCATGGTCGCCAGGGCGAACCCGGCGACCAACGGCCCGGTGCCGAGCACGCCCTGGGCGAAGGTGGGCACGTACGAGGTGAGCCCGATGAGCACCGCGCCGAGCATGAGACCGACCGTGTTGGCGCTGCGCAGCACCCGGCGACGGAACACCCAGGCCGGCAGGACCGGCTCGGCGGCGACCCGCTCGACGAGGACGAAGACGCCGAGCACCGCCGCACCGGCGACGAGCACGAGGATGCTCGCGGGGGAGACCCAGGCCCACGCCTGGCCGCCCTCGAGCAGGCCGAGGATGAGCAGCGTGCAGCCGACGGTGAGCAGACTGGCGCCGACGAAGTCCTGGCGATGCTCGCGCCGGACGACCTTCTCGTGGAACGCCCGCACCAGGGTCGCTCCGGCGCCCAGGCAGAGCGGGATGTTCACGAAGAAGACCCAGCGCCAGCTCACGTACTCCGCGAACACGCCACCGACGGCGGGACCCACGACCGACGTGATGCCCCATACGCTGCTGATGTAGCCCTGCACCCGGCCCCGCTCCTGCAGCGAGTAGAGATCACCGACGATCGTCAGCGCCATCGGCTGGACCGCGCCGGCGCCGAGGCCCTGCACGGCGCGGAAGGCGATGAGCGCGGGCATCGACCACGCCGCGCCACACAGCACCGAGCCCGCCAGGAACAGGCCGATGCCGATGAGCATGATCGGTTTTCGACCGACCTGGTCGGAGAGCTTGCTGTAGATGGGTACGCAGACCGCCTGCGCCAGCAGATAGACCGAGAACAGCCACGGGAACTGGTTGAAGCCACCGAGGTCCCGCACGGTCGAGGGCACCACGGTGGCGATGATCGTCGAATCGATGGCAATCAGTCCAACGCAGAGCAGCAGCGCCATGAGCACTGGTCCGCGCTCGGACCGGAACCCGATCCCGGGCTCGGCCGTCGATTCGCCCGCTGCCCGTCCCGCCACGCCGACCATAGGTCAGACCGTAGTCGAGACCCGCGTCGCCGGTAACCGGTGTTCCGCGTCACGCACCTGACGCGGATCGGTCACGGGCGGCGACGGCGAAGCCGGCCATGGTCAGCAGGCGGTCGGCCGGCTTCGTGACGAGCGCGGACGCGACCAGTGTCCGGACCTCGTCCGGGACGTCGTCGGGCAGCGGGGCGGGCGGCTCGCGGATCATGCTCAAGGCGATGTGCATTGGCGTCTCGCCCGTCCACGGCGGTCGGCCGGCGAGGCAGTGGTGGGCGACCACGCCGAGCGCGAAGACGTCCGATGCCCGGCTCGGCGTCTGGAACATGGCCTCCTCCGGCGAGAGGTAGGGCGGGCGACCCAGCAGTTGCGGCTCGCCCTGCGGGGGCAGGCGCATCACCAGCCGGACGAGCCCGGCGTCGTTGACGAGCAGCGTGTCGTCCGGACAGACCAGCAGGTTGGCCGGGTGCAGATCGCTGTGGTAGACGCCGAACTCGTGCGCGGCGACGAGGCCGGCGGCCGCCTGGGCGATCAACCGCATGCTCCGCGGCGCGCCGAGGCGTCCGTGCTGCAGCAGATCCCACAATGAGGTGCCCGCGACGTACTCCCGCACCAGGTACGCGCCGATCCCCGGGGTCCAGCCAAAGTCGCGGAACGTGACGAGACTGGGGTGGCGCAGCCGTGGCATCCCTCGGCAGTTCGCCTCGAGTCGCTTGAGGAAGCCCCACTCCTCCTGCCCGGCGGAGTCGAGGTCGCCGGTGTCGCCCTCGCGCGGATGCAGCGTCTTGACCGCGACCGTGCCGTCGGTCGTCGTATCGACGCCGCGCCACGTGTCGCCATGGCGGCCGTGGGCGATCAGCTCATCGAGCCGGTACGATCCGCCGGTCCGACCGGCCAGGACGGCTCCCGCGCTCACCGCCCGATTCTGCTCCGGCCCCCTGCCACCACGCCATGGCCGACTGTCCGGGCCGGTCGCTACAGTCAGGCCTCGTGAGACGCGGGTTCGGGGTGCGAGCGGCCGCGCTCGGTGTCACTCCGTTGCTGCTGACCGTCCTGTCGCTGATGCCCCTGGCCGCCGCGTACCACCTCGGTGCGGGCGTCGTGGTCCTCGGCGCGGCGGTCTGCCTGGCCGCGGGGTCGCCGCGCCGGGCCGGGGCCGGCGACCGTACGGCGGTCGGACGTACGGTCAGCGGCTGGCGTGGACTCGCGGCCCAGCACGCCGGTTCGGTGCTCGCCACCACGCTCGGGGTCGGCGCGCTCGCCGTGATCTTCAGCTACTCGCTCTGGCTCGGTGACGCCATCTACGTGGCCGTCCTGATCGCCTCGCGCCTCGTCGGGCGCTTCGGCCCGCGGTGGGCCGCCCTCGGCCGGGTCATCCTGCTGCCACTGACCGCGCTCTTCCTCGCTCCGCCGATCCGGGTCGCCGGGCACAGCCCGCTCGCCGGGCTCGGGTGGGCGTTGCTGGCCTGCCTGGTCGCGAGCGTGTGGCTCGTTGCCGTACGGCAGCTGCTGGTCCGTCCGGTCGCGGGCGAACCGGAACCGGTGGATCCCGCGGAGGCGCCGAGCACCCGTGCGCGGACCCGGCTCGCTCTCGCCTCGACGATCGCCGTGACCGCCGGCCTGCTCGTGGGCCAGGTGCTCTTTCCCGAGCACTGGCCATGGGCGGTCATCACAGTCATCACGGTGAGTCTGAGCTCCCGGTCGCGCGGAGAGGTCCTGCTGCGCAGCGGGTCGCGCCTGCTCGGGGCGCTCATCGCGACCGCGCTCGCCTCTCCCGCGGCGGCGCTGCTCGCCCCGCATCCGGCCGCCACCGTGGTCACGATCCTCGTCGTGCTCGCGCTCGGCTGGGGCGTGCGCGAGCGGTCCCGAGTGGTCTGGACCGCGGCGCTGACCGCCTCGCTCGCGTTCCTGGCCACGCTGGGCGGCGCCACCGGCACGTGGTCCCTGCTCGGGCTGCGGCTGCTCGCGATCGCGGTCGGCGGCGTCTGCGCGATCGGTCCGGCGCTGCTGCTCGCCCCGCACACCCGCGATGTGCTGCGCAAACGGACCGCCATCTGCCTGCGACGGCTGCGCGCCTGCCTCGACGAGCCGACCCCGGTCGCGCTGCGCCGCTTCGAGACCGCCCTGGCTGAGCTGCGCGATGCCGAGGCGCCGCTGCGCGTGGCCAGGCGCCTGGCCAGGCTCAATCGTCCCGAGCTCGCCTGGTACGCCAGCCTTGCCGCAGCCCTGCCCGAACTGCGTGCCCTCGCCGGGGCTGCGCCGCACACCTCTGCGGGGGAGCCTTTGGTCGGGGCGTCTTCGGTCGGGGAGTCTTCGGCCGGGGAGTCTGAGGTGGTGTCGAGGCTGCGACGCCTGATGGGATCGATCGCGTCGCAGGTGCGCGGCCCGGCGCCCGCGGCGGGCCAACTGTAGGACAAACCCTCATTCCTTACCGGCTGGGCACAGCTACCGTCCCGGGCATGCGAACGCCATCGAAGCGCACTCTGCTCGGCACCGCGTCCGCGGTGGCCGCGGTCATGCTCGCCCTCGCCTGTGGTCTGGGCGGAAAGGGCGGCGGCAACACCGACAATGCCGGCGCCACGACGACCCCGGGCTCGCCGACCACCCCGGACTCAGCCGACCTCTGTACCGCAGCCGAGCTCACCATCACGGCCCAGGAGGGCCCGTCGGGCTCGACCCACCGATCCGTGATCCTGATCTTCACGAACTCGAGCAGCGCGCCCTGCTCCACGAAGGGATTCCCGGCCGTCAATCTGCTCGACGGGTCGGACACGATCCTGGAGGCGGCCGCGCAGTCTCCCAGCGGCTACCTCGGCGGCCTGGGCGACGGTGTGGACGCCCCGCAACTGGTGCTGAACCCCGGTGACCAGGCATCGGCGATGGTCGAGACGGAGGCGATCAACGACGACGGGACGTCCTGCACTCCGTACGCCGCGATGCAGGTGTGGCCCCCGTTCAACGTCGGCAAGGATCCGGTCAAGGTGACCTGGGTCGGCGACGGCTGCAGCGCCCCGCAGGTCCACGCCGTGGTCGCCGGCACGACCGGCTGAATGTTAGGAAGGGCACCTTGCTAACGTCCAGGTTTGTGCAAGGTGCCCTTCCTAACATTCAGCCACAGCCATACGACGTCGCGGCCGAACGACTCCACGAGTAGCGCCAGCGCGATCGCCACCGCGGTGGCGCTGAGCCAGGTCGGGAACAGGCCGGAGAGGGCCGCGGTGAGCACGATCCCCTCCGTCGCCGCCACGACCTTGCGCCAGTAGCGGGGCGGGACGCCACCGCGCAGCCACGGCAGCAGCCAGCCCGCGGCGACGTAGGCGTACCGCATGGCGCCGATGGCGAGCACCCACCAGCCGAGCGTGCGCGCCACGGCGACGCTCAGCACCAGGATCAGGAATGCATCGACTTCCATATCGAAGCGTGCACCCAGATCCGTCTGCGTGCCGGTGCGCCGGGCCACCGCGCCATCCACGCCGTCGAGCACCAGCGCCACCACGGCCAGTGACACGAGCAGGGCAACCGGGACGTGGCCGACGAACGCGTGCACGGTCAGGGCCGTGACGCCCCCGACCAGCGCCGCCCGGGCGACGGTCACCCGATCCGCCGGTCGCAGCCGGCCCGCCCCGGCCCGGCCCAGGCCACGGCTGAGCGCGACACAGACGACCAGGCCGTACGCCAGGCCCGCGAGCCATCCGTCGAGGCCGATCCCGGCCGTCACGCCGAGTACCGCCAGCACCACGGTCTGCCCGGCGAGCCCGAGCAGGGGTCCGATGCGTACGGTTCGCACCGCTCGGCTGGCCAGCGCCGACCGCAACGTGATCATGGGGGTCATGCGAACCACGCGCTCCATCCTCCGTGATGACCTGTGACGCAACATCGGCAACGGCTCGGCCGTCCGAGCGGCGGGGTGCGACGATCCGGGGTGTGCGGCCGTACGCGATCCGCGACGAAAGGGGGCCAATGGCTTACCACGCGCGCGCCTTCTGGATCGGTTCGCCGGGCGTGGGAGAGATCCGCCCTGCCGTGTTGCCCGAACCCGGCCCCGAGGACGTGCTCGTGCGGACGCTCTGCACCGGCATCAGCCGGGGCACCGAGACGCTCGTCTTCCGGGGCGAGGTGCCGCGCAGCCAGTACGCCGTCATGCGGGCCCCGTTCCAGGAGGGCGAGTTCCCGGCACCCGTGAAGTACGGCTACCTCAACGTGGGGCAGGTGGAGGCCGGACCCCCGGAGCTGCTCGGGCGTACGGTCTTCTGCCTCTATCCGCACCAGACCCACTACGTCGTGCCGGCGACCGCGGTACACGTGGTGCCCGAGGGCGTGCCGGAGCAGCGTGCCGTGCTCGCCGGGACCGTCGAGACCGCCGTGAACGCGCTTTGGGACGCGCCGCCCCTGATCGGTGACAGGGTCTCGATCGTTGGAGCAGGTATGGTCGGTTGCAGTGTCGCCGCGCTGCTGGCCCGGTTCCCCGGCATCGACGTTGAGCTGGTTGACGTCGACCCGTCACGCGAGGCCGTCGCATCGGCGCTGGGTGTGCGGTTCGCGCTGCCTGACCAGGCCGCGACCGGACGGGACCTGGTCGTGCACGCCAGCGCGACCGGGGCGGGACTGCAACGCTGCCTGGCCCTGTTGGCAGCGGAGGGCACGGTGGTGGAGCTGAGCTGGTACGGGGATCGGTCGGTGGACCTTCGGCTCGGTTCGTCCTTCCACTCTGGGCGGTTGAGCATCCGAGCGAGCCAGGTCGGCGCGATCGCTCCGGCCCGACGGTCGAGCCGCTCGCACGCGGACCGACTCGCGCTCGCGCTCGACCTGCTCCGCGACCCGGTGTGGGATGCGCTGCGCTCGGGGTGCTCGCCCTTCGCGGAGCTGCCGCGGGTGCTCGGCCAGATGGCGGCGGGTGTCGGCCCGGGCCTGTGCCACGTCATCACGTACGGTCTCTCCGGTGTGTCCACTTCGTACGGTGAGGGGACTTGAGTGTTCAGCGTGACAGTCCGCGATCACATGATGATCGCCCACAGCCTGCACGGCGAGGTCTTCGGACCGGCGCAACGGCTGCACGGCGCCACGCTTGTGGTCGATGCGACGTTCCGTCGGGTCGAGCTTGACGCCGATGGCATCGTGGTCGACATCGCCCTGGCCGCTCGGGAGGTGGACGCGATCGTCGGGGAGTTCGATATGCGCAACCTCGACGAGGAGCCGACACTGGCCGGGATCAACACCACGACCGAGGCCCTCGCCAAGGTGATCGCCGACCGGCTCGTCCAGCGGGTGCACGCGGGGAACCTCGGCGAGAGCGCGCGCGGTCTGGCGGGCGTCGCGGTGACCCTGCACGAGTCGCCCGTGGCCTGGGCGAGCTATGAGCGTGCACTGTGACGCTGCACGTCCTGCTGCCCAACGACATCGACGATCCCGCGCGGCCGAGCGGGGGCAACGTCTACGATCGCCGGCTCTGCCGAGGGCTGCTGGCCCGGGGTTGGGTGGTGCACGAGCATGCCGTGCCCGGCGAGTGGCCAAGCCCGGCACCGCCGGCACGGGCCGCGCTCGCCGCGGCGCTGGCCGGGCTGCCCGACGACGCGCTCACCGTGGTCGACGGCCTGATCGCCTCGGTCACGCCGGAGCTGCTCGCCGAGCACGCCCAACGGCTGCGTCTCGTGGTGCTCGTGCACCTGCCGTTGGGCGCGACGGGCGATGCCGACGCACTGCGCCGCGAGGCGGACGCGCTGGCCACGGCGGCAGCGGTGGTCACGACGAGCGCGCACTGCCGGCAACGCCTGCTCGAGCTCTACGACCTGGCCCCCGCACGCGTCCACGTGGCCCGGCCCGGCACCGACCCGGCCCGGATCGCGAAGGCGACACCGGAGGGCACCCGGTTGCTCTGCGTCGCCGCGGTGACCCACCACAAAGGACACGATCTCCTCCTGCGCGCGCTCGCCGAACTGCGGGAGCTGCCGTGGAGCTGCGTCCTGGTCGGGGCGCTGGACCGGGAACCCGCGTTCGCCGAGGGACTGGGGCACCGGGCGCACGAGTACCGGATCGGGCAGCGGCTGAGCTTCACCGGCGCCCTCCCGCGCGCCGGGGTCGCGGCACAGTACGCGCGGGCGGACCTGCTGGTGCTGCCGTCGCGGGGTGAGACGTACGGCATGGTGGTCACCGAGGCACTGGCCCGCGCCATCCCGGTCCTGGCGACCGATGGCCAGGGGCTGCCCGAGGCCCTGGGCCTGGCACCCGACGGCACCCGGCCCGGCCTGCTCGTCCCCCCGGGCGATGCCCCGGCGCTGGCGCACGCCCTGGGGCGGTGGTTGCGGGAACCCGAGCTGCGCACCCGGTTGCGGGAATCCGCCCATGCCCGCCGCGGCACGCTGCCGCGCTGGGCGACCACAGTGGACACCGTCGCCGCCGTCCTGTCGAGCCTGCCGAGCCGTACCGCGGCACCCCGACGGGTCGCCCGCGCGATCGGTGCCCACAGTGGACGGTGAGGCGCCGGCGCGGACCACGTCGACGGTACGCCGACTGTGGCCCTGGCTGCGCGTCGCCGCCGGTGTCGCGATCCTCGCGATCGTCGTGTGGCGGGTCGGCACCGGCCCGTTCCTGGCCGGGTTCCGGGTCGTGGGCACCACCGCGGTGCTCGCGGCGATGCTCGTCGGCCTGCTGACCACGCTCTCCAGCGCCTGGCGTTGGCGCCGGGTCGCCGCCGGCCTCGGCGTGCAGCTCGGCCTGCGCGACTCGGTCGCCGCCTACTACCGGTCGCAGTTCCTCAACGCGACGCTGCCCGGCGGCGTGGTCGGCGACGCGCACCGGGCGGTGCGGCACGGCCGCGACATCGGCGACGTACGGCTTGCCCTGCGCGCCGTGGTCCTGGAACGCAGCGCGAGCTTGGCCACCCAGGCGAGCGTCGCGGCCGCCGCGCTCCTGCTCCTGCCCTCGCCACTGCGCATGTCCCGGTTGCCGGTGGCCGTGGCGGTGGCCGGGGTGGCGACCGCGACCGTGGTGGCCGGGATCGCCGTGACCGCGGCCCGGCCCCTGCGGGCAGCCGGCGGGTTGGCGTCGGCGCTGCGCGCGGGCGCGGCCGAGATCCGCGAGGGCGTGTTCGCCCGCGGCACCTGGCTCGTGGTCGTGCTCAGCTCCGCTACCGTGCTCGCCGGCAACCTCACGGTTTTCGTCATCGCCGCCCGCGCCGCCGGGTCGCGCGCACCACTGGAGCTGCTCGCCGCGCTGACCCTGCTCGCGCTGCTGGCGATGGCCCTGCCGCTGAGCCTGGCCGGCTGGGGGCCACGGGAGGGCGTGGCCGCCTGGGCCTTCGCCACGGCCGGCCTCGGCGCGACTGTGGGGGTCACGACCGCCGTCGCGTACGGGACCCTGACGTTGATCTCCTGCCTGCCCGGTGCCGGCGTGCTCGCGGCCGGGGCGCGCGAGCCGAGGGGCGGGCGGAGCGTTGCGGAGCGCGTCCATGAGTGAGCGACCGTACGTCCTGCTCAGTTGCAGCATGTCCCTGGATGGATACGTCAGCGGTCCCACCGACGAGCGGCTGCTGCTGTCCTGCCCGGAGGACTTCGACCGGGTCGACGCCGTGCGGGCCGCCTGCGACGCGATCCTGGTCGGCGCCACGACCGTACGCCGGGACAACCCGCGCCTGCTGGTCCGGGAGCAGTGGCGCCGGCACGACCGCGTGGCACGGGGACTGCCGCCCTCGCCGGTGAAGGTGACCGTGACGGGCGGGGCGCGGCTGGACCCCGGCGCCGCCTTCTTCACCGAGGGCGAGGTGGAGAAGATCGTCTATTGTTCGAGCTCGGCCCTCGAGGACGCCGTGGCCCGGCTCGGCCGCGTCGCGACAATTGTCGACGGGGGCGAACCCGTCGATGTCGGGCGGCTCGCCACGGACCTGTGCGATCGGGGCATCGCGCGGCTGATGGTCGAGGGCGGCGGCACCATGCACACCCAGTTTCTCTCCCGTGGCCTCGCCGATGAACTGCACCTGGTGGTGGCGCCGTTCTTCGTAGGGGACTCGCGCGCCCGGCGGTTCGTCGGGGATGGGCACTTCCCGTGGAATGTCGACCGCAGGGCCGAGCTCGCCGAGGTGCGCCAGATCGGCGACGTGGTCCTGCTGCGGTATGCGCTGTCGCCCCGGTTCGGCACGGCGGAAGGGATCGGCTGATGGACGAGATCGGAGAGGCCGGCCCGCCGTCGGCTGGCCTCGACGCGGCGGCGCAACCGCGGCCGCGTGGGCTCACGCGGTGGGACCGGGCGCGGGTCGCCGCCTCGTGGGCGACCACGATCCTGGCCGGCCTGCTCCTGCTCGCGGTCCTGCTCGTGCCGGACCGGCTGGACATCCTGACGCCCGCGGCGTTCCTGCGCGTCCCCGTGGAGGCGCTGATCGCCGCGACCCTGGTGGCGGCCGTGCCCGGACGGGCCCGTACCGCCGTCGCGGCCGTGGTCGGCGTGGTGCTCGGGCTGTGGGGCGTGGTGCACGTCATCGATCTCGGCTTCTTCTTCTTCCTCGGCCGGCGCTTCGACCCCCTGCTCGACTGGGGATTCCTGAACGCGGCGATGGTCGTCGTGGGCCGGTCGCTGGGGCGTGCGGGCACGCTCGGCGCCGAGATCCTCACCGCGGTCGTGGCGGCGGTGCTGGTCTCGCTCGTGACGCTGTCGGTGCTGCGCCTGTCCACGTTGGCGGCCCGGCATCGCGAGGGGACGCTACGGACCGTCGCGGTGCTCGGCGTGGTCTGGGTCGTGTGCCTGGCCACCGGCGCGCAGCTCGTCACGGGAGAGCCGGTCGCGGCGCGCGACGCCCTCGACCGCATCGGGCAGGTGCGCACGAGCATGCGCGACGGCGCCGACTTCACCAAGCAGCTCGCGGACGACCCGTTCCGGCAGACCCCGGGCAACGAGCTGCTGACCGCGCTGCGCGGCAAGAAGGTGGTGGTCGTGCTCGTCGAGAGCTACGGGAGGGTCGCGCTGACCAGTCCCGAGATCGCTCCGGCCGTCACCGGCGTGCTCGACGCGGGGCAGCGCGGCCTGACGGCGCAGGGGTTCTCCTCGCGCAGTGCCTTCCTCACCTCGCCGACCTTCGGCGGTGGTTCCTGGCTCGCGGAGGCGACCCTGCTCTCCGGCACCTGGGTCACCAACCAGCAGCGCTACGACGACCTCGCCTCGACCAGCCGCCTGACCCTGACCGGCGCGTTCCAGCGGGCCGGCTGGCGGACCGTCGCCATCATGCCCGGCACCACGATGGAGTGGCCGCAGGCACCGTTCTACTCGTTCGACCAGATCGTGCCGAACAAGGAGCTGGGGTACGCCGGGCCCATCTACAGCTTCGACACGATGCCCGACCAGTACACGCTCTCGGTCTTCCAACGCACCGAGTACGGGCCGGCGCCGGCGGGCTCGCTGATGTCCGTGGTCACGCTGATCTCCAGCCACGCGCCCTGGTCGCCGGTGCCGGACTTCGTCGACTGGAACACGATCGGCGACGGGTCAGGCTACCCGAAACCGACGGAGAAGCTGGAGCCCGCGGAGAGCATCCTGCAGCGCGACCCGGCCCGGGTACGCGCCGACTACGCACACGCGATCGCGTACTCGCTGCAGTCGCTGATCTCCTGGGTGCAGACGTACGGCGACGACGATCTGGTGCTGATGTTCCTCGGCGACCACCAGCCCTCCACCACCGTCTCCGGCACCGGGCCCAACCGCGACGTCCCGGTGAGCATCGTGACGCGCGACTCCTCAGTGCTCTCGCGCATCGACGAATGGGGATGGCAGGACGGGCTCATCCCGAGCGACCAGGCCCCGGTCTGGCGCATGGACACCCTGCGCGACCGCTTCCTCGCCACCTTCTCCTGACCATCGCTCGACCGCTCGGACGTCGACGTCATCTCGGCGCCGTCCTTTTCTGCTCAGGCGATCTCGCGCTCGGCGTCAGGGTCGATGAGATCACGCTCAGCGGAGTCGCCTCGCTCAAGTTCTGCGATGGACCGACGCAACGCCGCCGCGTTGTTCGGGTTGCGTAGCAGGTACTCGGTCTCCTTCATCGACTGGTACTCGGCGAGCGAGACGATGACGACCGGCTCGTGGCCCGAGCGGGTGACGACGAGCTCCTCCGCGTCGTCGATCACGCTGTCGAGCTCAGCGGCCAGATTGCCGCGAAGTTCGGTGAAGTTGACTGTCCGCACGCCGACTGCCCTCCTGCAAGTACAGGAAACTGTACCTGGTCTCGTAGACTACGCCAAGCGGAATGACGCTCACCGCTGGTAGTGGTACCGGCACGCGATGATCTCGATGTCACTGCCCTGTATCCGATACACAAGTCGATGTTCTTGATCGATGCGCCTCGACCAGAACCCGGACAGCTCGCCACGGAGCGGCTCGGGCTTACCGATGCCACCGTGACCGTTGCGGATGATGTCGGCGACGAGCTCGTTGATACGCCGGATGAGTCGGCGATCCGTTTGGCTCGGGTACTGCTCCCACGCCGTACGCGTGAACACCAGCCGAGCCTTCGACCCCGGTCCCACGGCCGGTGGCTGACCCGTCTCCTCGACCGCCATGCGCCTCCCCGTTCTCCTGTCGTGATCGTCCCGCGGTGTGGTCACTCCGAGGAACCATACGGACGGGACCGCTGCCCAGACCATTGACGCACCGATCGGACAAGCCGATCAATTGGTTGTCCGATCACGATCCTGATGGCCGACCGATGTCGGTGCTGGGTCAGGCAGGTGGGGTGCGGAGGCGGGCGTACACGTCACCGGAGCGGCCGAAGGGCCGGAACCGGTCGAGCAGCCGGGCGAGCTCGCCTGCGTCGAGCCACTCGTCGCTGGCGAAGCGCATGGTTTCGATAGGCGAGTAGTTATATGCGTAGGTTCCGAGTCGCTCGACGAGAGCCAGTGCCGTGAGCGCCGCGTCGTGCGCCTGGGGCAGGTACTCGAAGGAGAGCGCCCGCAGCGGCCGGGAGAGCCCGCGCAGCACCGGGACCTCGAAGCCCTCCACGTCGATCTTGCAGAACGCCGGCTCGCCGTGGGTCGCGATCAGGTCGTCCAGGGTCGTCACCGGCACCTCGACGGCGCTGTCCCAGCGGATGCGGGCGAAGCGCTCGTGCTCGGCGACCGTGCTGATCCACTCCTGCGACAGCGAGGAGACCGTCGGCGTCGCCGTGGAGACGACAAGACGCGCGTGCCCGGGCTCGGCGCCGACGGCCACGGGGACGAGCGTCACGCCGGGGTCGCGCCCGAAGAACGCCCGCAGCACCCGCAGGCAGTCCGGCTGCGGCTCGACCGCCACCACCCGGGCCCCGAGGCGTCGCCAGGCCCGCACCCGGCTGCCCACGTGCGCCCCGATGTCGAAGCCGACCTCGCCCGGTCCCAGAAAGATGCCGTAGAGGCGCCGCATCCGGCGCAACTTGGCCGGCGTGTAGTACATGGCCAGCGACCGGGTGATCCCCCAGGCGCGACTGAGCATGAGGCGACCATATCCGCCGCTGCCCACCGATCGTGGGCATACACCCGGTCGTATGATCGGCGAACGTGACCACTACCGCGCTGCTCGCCATGGACTTCCAGGTGGGCGTTGTCGCCCGCTACGGGGACGCCCTGACCGTCGTCGACCGAGCCGCCGAGGCGCTCGGGGCCGCCCGGAAACACGAACTGTCCATTGTGTACGTACGGGTCGCGTTCCGGGCCGGCTACCCCGAGGTGAGCCCGAACAACAAGAGCTTCTCCAGCCTCGTCGCGGCGGGGGCGCAGTTCACGGTCGACGACCCGGCGACCCAGATCCATCCACGGCTCGCGCCCGGGGCCGATGAGCCGGTCGTCCTCAAGAAGCGGGTCAGCGCGTTCGCCGGCTCGGACCTGGACGTCGTGCTGCGTGGGCTCGGCGCCACCTCGCTCGTGCTCTGCGGCATCGCCACGAGCGGCGTCGTGCTCTCCACCGTGCGCCAGGCCGCCGATCTCGACTACCGGCTGACGGTCCTCACCGACGCGTGCGCCGACGGTGATCCGGAGGTCCACCGGGTGCTGACCGAGAAGGTCTTCCCCCGGCAGGCGAGCACGGTCACCGTCGCGGAGTGGACCGCCTCGCTGGACACGCCGTAGCATCACCCGTCCGGGCACGCGGCCGCGCCGAGCCGTACGGCCGGACGCTCATGTTAGCCTCGGGCGGGCGAGGACCGCTCGGGCAGAACGCACATGCGGGAGGCGAAGCGCCCAGTGGACGAGTTGGGCTGGTTTCGCCGCGACGGCGAGGCGTTCACCCCGTTGCCGCTCGCGCGCAGCCTGTGGAGCGAGAGCCAGATACACGGCGTGGCCGTGAGCGGATTGCTGGCCCGGGCGCTGGAACGGGCGGTGCTCGCGCTGGGGCGTCCCGAGCTGGTGCCCGCGCGCTACCACGTCGACCTGTTCCGGGCGGCGCGGATGGCCGAGACCACCGCGACCGCGACCGTGGTCCGGCAAGGGCCGCGGCTGGTGCTGCTCGACGCGGTGGTGCAGCAGGGCGACGTCCGGGTCGCTCGCGCGACCGCGACGTTCCTGCAGCCCTCGACCAACCCGTCGGGTGTGGTGTGGTCGTCCGAGGCGGGGCGGCCCACGCCCGCGCCCGCGGATCTCGCACCGCTCGCCGACGTCTTCCACGTGCCCCTGTTCGCCAGCGAGAAGCCATGGTCGGACAACTGGACCGAGCACCAGAACGCGGGCCGGCACCAGACCTGGCAGACCGCGGTGCCGATCGTCGCGGGCGAGCCCGTCACGCCGTTCCAGGCCGTCGCGTCGGTCGCGGACGCGACCAGCATGGTGACCAACTGGGGCAGCAACGGAGTCGAGTACATCAATACAGATATCAGCCTCGCCCTCACCCGGCGTCCGACCGGCGTGGCCGTGGGGCTGCGCGCGCTCGACCACGTGGCCGCCAACGGCATCGCGGTCGGTACCGCCGAGGTCTTCGACCGCGCCGGCCCGCTCGGCACCGCCACGGTCACGGCGCTGGCCAACGCCCGACGCACCGTGGACTTCTCGCGATCGGTGCCGCTCGGCACGGCCGGGACCCCCGGAGTCTGAGCCTGCGCCCTTGACCCGCCGGTATGCGTGGCGTGCGACCGTCCACTAGGGAGCAGGCGGCGGCTCGCTCCAGGGCTGATCGGCCGTGGACTCCTCGAAGACCAGCAGCGTGCGGGTGCTCAACACCCCGGGCATGCCCTGGATCTCGTCCAGGACGATGCGGCGCAGGTCGGCGTTGTCGTGCGCCCGCACGAGCGCGATGACGTCGAAGTCGCCGGCGACGAGCGCGATGTGCACGATGCCCGAGATCGCGGCCAGCCGTGCCCGCACGTCCCGCCAGTCGGGCTGGCGCAGCTTGAGGGTCACGTAGGCCGACGTCGCCATGCCGACGGCGGCTGGGTCGACCTCGGCCCGGAAGCCGCGGATGGCCCCGGTCGAGAGCAGTCGCTCGACTCGCGCGTACGCGTTCGCCCGCGAGATGTGCAGCAACTGCGCCAACGCGCGCATCGACATCCGACCGTCCCTGGCGAGGGCGTCCACGATGCGTCGATCGGTCGCGTCGAGCGGGCTGGCCATCGGTCTCACCCCTCCCTCGGCTCCTGGCACGTGGCTGGACATTTGGCCATCATCGTGGCGGTCCCAGTTGACATCTTCTCGACTTGAGGCCGAAAGTGGAACACGGATAACCCATGACGCAGCATGCTTGCATGACGGGCGACCCGTTGCGTCTGCTGCCGTCGGACACGCCGGTTGTGCTGGTCGACCCCCGTGGGGAGGCGGTCGCGCACGACGCGTACGTCCTGCCCGGCGACGACGCTCTGCTCGACGCCTACGCGGCCCTCGTGGCCGCGCGGCGTTTCAACGATCAGGCCTCCGCACTGGTCCGCCAGGGCCGGCTCGCGGTCTACCCGTCCTCGCACGGGCAGGAGGCCTGCCAGGTGGCGGCGGCCCACGTGCTCGCCGACGAGGACTGGCTCTTCCCGACCTACCGCGACACGGCCGCGGTCGTGTCGCGTGGCGTCGACCCGGTCGAGGCGTTGGGGCTGCTCAAGGGCGACTGGCACTGCGGGTACGACCCGTACGAGCGCCGGGTCGCGCCACAGGCCACGCCCCTGGCGACGCAACTGCCGCAGGCCGTCGGCGTCGCCTGGGCCGGGGTGGCCCGGGGAGAGCCGAGCGTGGTGCTCGCCATGTGCGGTGACGGGGCCACGAGCGAGGGCGACTTCCACGAGGCGCTGAACTTCGCGGCCGTGCTGCGGGCACCCGTGGTGTTCCTGGTTCAGAACAACCGGTACGCGATCTCGGTGCCGCTGGCCCGGCAGTCCGCCGCGCCCTCGCTCGCGCACAAGGCGATCGGCTACGGCATGCCCGGCGAGCAGGTCGACGGCAACGACGTGGCCGCCCTGCTCTCGGTGCTCGGCACGGCGGTGGCACAGGCCCGCACCGGCGAGGGACCCACGCTGATCGAGGCGCACACGTACCGGGTCGCCGCGCACACCAACGCCGACGACGCCACGCGGTACCGCTCCGAGGACGAGGTGCGTGACTGGGTGGAGCGGGACCCGTTGGAGCGACTGAAGAGCTACCTGACCGCGCGCGCCGTGCTGACCGACGCGCTCGCCGAGACGTTCACTGCCCGGGCCGACGACCTCGCGGCCGGCATGCGCGACGGGCTGGCCCGCGACATCACGCCCGCGGTCGATGACCTGTTCGCCCACGTCTACGCTGTGCCGACGCCGCAGTTGGTCGAGCAGGCCGCGTTCGTCGCCGACGAACTGAGCAGGGAGGTCGATGCCTGAATGCCCGAACGAGAGCAGTTGTCCCTGGCGCAGGCGCTCAACCACGCCCTGCGCGACGCGATGGCCGACGACGACTCGGTGGTCGTCTTCGGCGAGGATGTCGGCCCGCTCGGCGGCGTCTTCCGGATCACGGATGGCCTCGCCGCCAAGTTCGGCGAGAACCGTTGCTTCGACACCCCACTCGCCGAGGCCGGGATCGTCGGGGTTGCCGTCGGCATGGCGATGAACGGGCTGCGTCCCGTGGTGGAGATCCAGTTCGATGCCTTTGGCTACCCCGCGTTCGAGCAGGTCGTCAGCCATGTCGCGAAGATGCGCAACCGCACCCGGGGTCGGGTGAGCCTGCCCCTGGTCATCCGGGTCCCGTACGGCGGGGGGATCGGTGGCGTCGAGCACCACAGCGACTCCTCGGAGTCGTACTACGCCCACACCCCCGGGCTGCACGTGGTCGCGCCATCGACGGTCGCCGACGCGTACGGGCTGCTGCGTCAGGCGATCGCCTCACCCGACCCGGTCGTCTTCCTGGAGCCGAAGAAGCTCTACTGGTCACGCGAGGAGGTCTCGCTGCGCCAGGCCGTGCCACCGATCGGGACCGCGGTGGTGCGCCGGGATGGCACGGACGCCACGCTGATCGCGTACGGCCAGGCGGTGCCGGTCGCGCTCGACGCCGCCGAGGCCGCGGCGAACGAGGGGCGCAGCCTGCAGGTGATCGACCTGCGCAGCCTCGTGCCATTCGACGACGAGACCGTCTGTGCCGCCGTGCGCGAGACGGGTCGGGCGGTCGTCGTCAGCGAGGCGAGCGGCTTCGCCAGCGTGGCCTCGGAGATCGTCGCCCGGGTCACCGAGCGCTGCTTCCACTCGCTCGCCGCGCCGGTGCGCCGGGTGACCGGCCTGGACATCCCCTATCCACCGCCGCGGTACGAGAACATGCACCTGCCGAGCGTCGACCGTGTCCTGGACGCCGTCGACACCCTGCAGTGGGAGTACGCCTGATGGGCATCCAGACATTCCGATTGCCGGACCTTGGCGAGGGGCTGACCGAGGCGGAGATCGTGCGGTGGCTGGTCGCGGAGGGCGAGGACGTACGGGTCGACCAGCCTGTGGTCGAGGTGGAGACCGCCAAGTCGGTCGTCGAGTTGCCCACGCCCTTCGCGGGGCGGATCAGCCGGCGCTACGGCCGGGAGGGGCAGACGATCGCGGTCGGCTCGCCGTTGATCGCGGTCGAGTCGGCCGACGTCGCCGTGGCGGCGGCGGTCGCGAAGCCCTCGCGCGCGGGAGAGTTCGCGGAGACCTACCGCGAGGAGGAGCGCGGGGGCTCCGGCAACGTGCTCGTGGGCTACGGCACGAGCGGCACGCCCACGGGCGGCCGGCGGCGCCGCCCTCGAGTCCCGGTCGCCGCCGCCACCCGGACGAGCGAGGGCGTGCGCAGCGCGGAACGGACGGTCCGGCGGGAGGCGCCGCGCGTGGTCTCGCCGCTCGTGCGGCAACTTGCGCGAACCCGAGGCATCGACATCAGTGATCTGCACGGCACTGGCCTCGGCGGCCTGATCACCCGCGCCGACGTGGAGCGGGCGGCCACCGGCGAACGCCGTACCCCGCTCAACGGCTTCCGCAAGGCCGCCGCGGCCTCGTTCGCGCGCAGCCGGTCGGAGATCCCCGAGGCGACGATCTGGGTCGATGTCGACGCGACCGGGCTGGTCGAGCGGCGCGAGCGCGGCCGCACGGCCGATTCCCCCGGACCAGGGCTGCTCGCCTACCTCGCGCGGTTCGTCGTCGACGCGCTCGTCGAGTACCCGATGTTCAACGGCCGCTTCGACACGGCGCGGCAGGAGATCGTGGAGTGCGCCGACGTCAACCTCGGCATCGCGGTGCAGGGTGCGCGCGGGCTCTTGGTGCCGGCCATCGCGGCGGCGCAGTCGCTGACCGTGGATCAGCTCGACGAACAGGTCAACCGACTCGTCGAACGGGCCCATCAGGGCAAGCTCACCGCGGCAGAGCTCTCCTCGGGCACGTTCACGCTCAATAACTACGGGCCGCTCGGCGTCGACGGCAGCGCGGCGATCATCAACCACCCCCAGGTGGCGATCCTGGGGATCGGCCGGATCCTGGACCGGCCCTGGGTCAGCGAGGGCCAGCTCGTGGTCCGCAAGATCGCCCAGCTCTCGTTCGTCTTCGACCACCGGGTCGGTGACGGCGTGACCGCGGCGGGGTTCGTCCGCCGGGTGGCCGACGCCATCGAGGCACCCGTCGACAAGCCCGAGTGAGTCCACAGAGGAGGATGCGATGGCGGTCCTGCGCAGCTACACGTGTGGCGCGTGGTACGCCCCGACGGACGGCGTGGCGGTCCGTGACGCGGTGACCGGCGACGAGGTCGCCCGGGTCTCCGCCGAGGGCGTTGATGTGGCGGCCGCGCTGGAGTACGGCCGCCGCGTGGGCGGTCCGGTGCTGCGCGAGATGACGTTCCACGAGCGTGCGGTGATCCTCAAGTCGCTCGGCCTGATGCTGCGCGAGCACCGGGACGAGCTCTACGCCCTGTCGGCGCGGGCCGGCTCGACGCGGGCCGACGCTTGGATCGACGTCGATGGCGGTATCGGGGTGTTGCTCGGGTACGCCAGCCGGGCGAGGCGTGAGCTGCCCAACGACCGGGTCTACGTCGAGGGAGCCGCCGAGCCGCTCAGCAAGGGCGGGCAGTTCCTGGGCCAGCACATCCTCACGCCACGGCACGGCGTCGCGGTCCAGGTCAACGCGTTCAACTTCCCGGTGTGGGGGCCGTTGGAGAAGCTGGCCCCCGCGCTGCTCGCGGGGATGCCGTCGCTGATCAAGCCCGCCTCGCAGACCGCGTACCTGACCGCCCGGCTGGTCGAGTTGATCGTGGAGTCCGGCTTGGCGCCGGAGGGTGCGGTCCAACTCGTGTGCGGGAGCGCCCGGGACCTGCCCGACCACCTGGTCGAGCAGGACGTGCTCAGCTTCACCGGCTCGGCCGACACCGCACAGCGCCTGCGTTCCCACCCGACGATCATCGGCCGGTCCGTGCGGTTCAACGCGGAGAGCGACTCGCTGAACTGCTCGATCCTCGGCCCGGACGCGACGCCCGGCACGGCGGAGTTCGACCTGTTCGTGGACCAACTCGTGACCGAGATGACCGCCAAGGCCGGGCAGAAGTGCACCGCGATCCGGCGCGTGCTGGTCCCCGTGTCGCATGTGGACGCTGTCGTCGACGCGACCCGGTCCCGGCTGGAGCGGGTCGTGGTGGGCGACCCGAACGACAAAGCCGTACGGATGGGACCGCTGGCCAGCCTCGAGCAGCGGGAGGAGGTGCGCCGCTCGCTGAAGGCCCTGACCGACGCGGGGCGCATCGTCTACGGCGACGCGGAGAAGGTCACGGTCGCCGGCGCTGACGCGCACCGCGGCGCGTTCCTGTCGCCGATCCTGCTGCGCTGCGACGACAGTGCCCGCGAGGAGCCGCATGCGGTGGAGGCGTTCGGTCCGGTGAGCACCGTGATCGGCTACCGCGACGTGGCGGACGCGGTCGCGCTGGCGGCCCGGGGTCGGGGCAGCCTGGCCGGTTCCGTGGTGACCGGTGATGCCGACGTGGTACGGGCAATGGTGACCGGGCTCGCGCCGTGGCACGGGCGTCTGCTGGTGCTGGACCGCACCGCGGCCCCGGAGTCCACCGGCCACGGATCGCCGATGCCGGGCCTGGTGCACGGAGGTCCCGGGCGCGCCGGCGGCGGCGAGGAGCTCGGTGGCATTCGCGGGGTGCTGCACTCCATGCAGCGCACGGCGGTCCAGGCGAGCCCGACGCTGCTCGGCGCGGTCACCGGGCGCTGGGTCAAGGGCGGCGAGCGCCACGATGGGGAACGGCACCCGTTCAGCAAGTCGCTGGCCGAACTGCGCATCGGCGACGCCATCGTGGCCGGGCCGCGACGGGTGACGCTGGAGGACATCGAGCAGTTCGCGGCGCTCTCGGGCGACACGTTCTACGCGCACATGGATGAGGCAGCCGCTGCGGCCAACCCCTTCTTTGACGGTCGGGTCGCGCACGGCTACCTGGTGCTCGCCCTGGCCGCGGGGTTGTTCGTGAAGCCGGATCCCGGGCCGGTGCTGGCGAACTACGGCATCGACAACCTGCGCTTCACCACGCCCGTCTACCCCGGGGACGAGCTGACGGTTTCGCTGACGTGCAAGCAGATCAGCCCACGCGACGGGGACTATGGCGAGGTACGCTGGGACGCCGAGGTGACCAAGCAGGATGGCAGTGTCGCGGCGTCCTACGACGTGCTCACGATGGTGGCGAAGGAGTGGTCCGGATGACCCTGACCGCCGCCGCTGACCCGGCCGATCTGCAGGCCCACTTCGACCACACGGTCGGCCGGGAGCAGCGCATCGAGCCGCGCGATTGGATGCCGGACCCGTACCGGGCCACGCTCATCCGCCAGATCGCCCAGCACGCGCACTCGGAGATCATCGGGATGCAGCCCGAGGGCAACTGGATCACCCGCGCGCCCTCGCTGCGGCGCAAGGCGATCCTGTTGGCGAAGGTCCAGGACGAGGCGGGGCACGGGCTCTACCTCTACGCCGCCGCGGAGACGCTGGGCGCGGACCGGGCGGACCTGACCCAACGGCTCATCGACGGCCGGCAGAAGTACTCGTCGATATTCAACTACCCCTCGCTGACGTTCGCCGACATCGGCGTGATCGGCTGGCTCGTCGACGGGGCGGCGATCTGCAACCAGGTCGCGCTCTGCCGTACGTCCTACGGGCCCTACGGTCGGGCGATGGTGCGCATCTGCAAGGAGGAGTCGTTCCACCAGCGGCAGGGCTATGACCTGCTCATGGCGATGATGCGCGGCACCCCCGAACAGCGGGCCATGGTCCAGGACGCCACGGACCGGTGGTGGTGGCCGTCGTTGATGATGTTCGGCCCGCCGGACCGTACCTCCCCGCATACGGCGCAGTCGATGGCGTGGCGGGTCAAGCGCCACTCCAACGACGACCTGCGCCAGCGCTTCGTCGACATGACAGTCCCGCAGGCGCAGGCCCTGGGCGTCACGCTGCCCGACCCGCAACTGCGGTGGAACGACGAGCGTGGCTCGTACGACTTCGGACCCATCGACTGGGACGAGTTCGAGGCGGTGCTGCGGGGGCGTGGCCCATGCAACGCCGAGCGCGTGGCGCGGCGGCGGGCCGCCCACGAGGAGGGAGCCTGGGTGCGCGAGGCCGCCGCGGCGTACGCCGCCAAACATCGCACGGAGGGCAACGATGCCTGACGATGCCGCCCCGGTGCGCTCCAGTTGGCCCCTCTTTGAGGTCTTCGTGCGCAGCAAGCGGGGCCTCAACCATGTGCACGTGGGGTCGCTGCACGCGGCCGACCCGCAGATGGCCCTGCACCACGCCCGTGACCTCTACACCCGGCGCAACGAGGGCGTCAGCATCTGGGTGGTCCGCGCCGACGCGATCACCGCGTCCAGCCCCGACGAGCGCGATCCGTTCTTCGCCCCCAGCGCCGACAAGATCTACCGGCACCCCACGTTCTACCCCATCCCCGACAATGTTCCACACATGTAGGCATCTTTATGGATGACGAGAGCCTCCTCGACCACCGGTGGGCGTTCGGGACCGGGTTCGTCGACCCGTTCGCGATCGTCGGTCTGGATGAGCCGACCGACGACCCCGCGCTGGTGCAGCGCTGCCTCATGCTCGGCGATGACGCGCTGATCTACTCGCACCGCCTGCAGGAGTGGGTCACGCACCTGCCCGAGCTCGAGGAAGAGACCGCGCTGGCCAACATCGCGCTGGATCTGCTCGGCCAGGCCCGGTTGCTGCTGACCCGGGCCGGTCACGCCGAGGGGTTCCGGGCGGGCGAAGCCGTGGGTGGGAAGTATCTCGGCCCCGACGAGGACAAGCTCGCGTTCTTCCGGCTGGAGCACGAGTTCCGCAACGTACGGCTCGTCGAGGCCAAGGACGGCGACTTCGCCGAGCTCGTGGCACGGCAGTTGGTCTTCTCGACCTGGCGACTCGCCATGCTCCAGCGACTGCGGGCAAGCGCGGACCCCGGGCTCGCGGCGATCGCCGGCAAGGCCGCGACGGAGCTGGCCTACCACCGCGAGTACGCCGAAGGCTGGGTGCTGCGCCTCGGCGACGGCACGCAACTGTCCCGGGCCCGGATGCAGGCCGGGCTCGAGGCCGTGTGGCCGTACGTCGAGGAGCTGTTCCTGCCGGACCCGGCCCTGGATGGCCTGCCGGCCGAGCTCGCCGACCCGGCATCGCTGCGGGCCGAGTTCGACGCCGCGATCGACGCCGTGGTGGCGGCGGCCACGCTGGCCCGGCCGTCCGGGCCGGCCGTCGCCCGGATCGGCGGCCGGACCGGTCGCGACGGCGTGCACACCGAGGCGCTGAGTCACATCCTGGCCGAGCTGCAGAGCGTGGCTCGCGCGCACCCGCTCGGCACCTGGTGAGTCCACGATGGACCTGCTGACCAGGGCGCGGGACGTGGCATCGGCCGTTCCCGATCCCGAGCTGCCTCAACTGACACTGGGCGATCTCGGCATCCTGCGCGATGTCGTACTGCGCGACGGGCAGTTGTCGGTCACGATCACGCCGACCTATCTGGGCTGCCCGGCGCTGGACGAGATCGCCGCGGACCTGCGCCATCGGCTGCACGAGGCGGGCTTCGCCGACGTCACGGTACGGCTGGAGTTGGCGCCCGCATGGACCAGCGACGCGATCACGGACGAGGGCCGACGCAAGCTGCGGGAGGCCGGCATCGCCCCGCCGCGCCCGGCGTCGCCCGGCCCCGTCCCCCTCACGCTCGCGCTGCGCCCGGCAGAGGTTGCGTGCCCTCGCTGCGGCTGCGCAGACACCGTCCGTACGGCCGCGTTCGGATCGACCGCGTGCAAGGCCCTGTACCGTTGCCGGGCCTGTACCGAGCCCTTCGAGTACGTCAAGGACACCTGATGGCCGCCCGGTTCCACCGCCTGAGCGTGCGACGCGTCGACCACCCCACGGCCGACTCCGCGGCGATCACCCTCGATGTACCGCCCGAGCTGACCGATCGGTTCGCCTTCGC
This sequence comes from Micromonosporaceae bacterium, assembly GCA_036557785.1. Lineage (GTDB taxonomy): Bacteria > Actinomycetota > Actinomycetes > Mycobacteriales > Micromonosporaceae > DATBGZ01. Next base: position 69,358 of record DATBGZ010000043.1, on the reverse strand, counting down.
CCCCGGCCAGTGGCTGACCGTGCGCCACGGCGACGAGCGCCGTTCCTACTCGATCTGCGCACCCCGTGGCCAGGCGCCCCGCATCGGCGTGCGGGAGGTGCCCGGCGGCGCCGTCTCCGGCTGGTTGGTGCACGAGGTGCGACCCGGCGACGTCCTCGACGTGCTCGCGCCGTCCGGTACCTTCACGCCGGACGTCGACATCCCCGGCAGCCATGCGCTGCTCGCCGCCGGCAGCGGCATCACCCCACTGCTGTCGATCGCCGGCTCGGTGCTCGCCGCCCAGGAGAAGTCCAGCGTCACGCTCATCTACGGCAACCGCCGGGTCGACTCAGTGATGTTTGTCGACGAGATCGCCGACCTCAAGGACGCCCACCCGGCGCGGATGCGGGTCATCCATCTGCTCAGCCGTGAGGCCCACGAGGTCGAGCTCTTCAATGGCCGGCTCGACGCGACCAAACTGCGCACGCTGCTTCCCGCCACCATCGAGGTCGGCGCGATTGACCATTGGTGGATCTGCGGTCCGTACGCGATGGCCGTCGACGCGGCCGCGGTGCTCGCGGAGTTCGGGGTCCCGGCCGATCGGATCCACCGGGAATTGTTCTACGTCGGCGATGAGCCGCCGCAACCGCGCCAGCACGAGGAGCCGGCTGCCGTCGTCGGCGCCGAGGTGACGATCGTGCTCGATCGCCGGACGAGCACGGTGGCCATCCCGCCCGGCGTGCCGATCCTCGATGGGGTGCAGCGGGTCCGCCCCGACCTGCCCTTCGCCTGCAAGGGCGCGGTCTGCGGTACCTGCCGTGCGCGCCTGATCGACGGCCAGGTCACGATGCGCCGCAACTACGCCCTCGAACAGGCCGAGCTCGACGCCGGCTATGTGCTCACCTGCCAGTCACTGCCGACGACCGACCGGGTGACCCTCTCCTACGACGGCTGACCCCTGGACGGCGCTTTGGGCCACGGACAGTGACCAACTTCCGGCCCGGCGGCGGTGTGTCACGTCGGCTTGTCAGCACTGCTTCTTCTGACGCTGCGGGTGCAACAAGTGGTTAGGGGTGACGAGCGACCGGACTTGTCCGAGGTGGGTAATACGGTGCCCGCATGTCCGATCTGCCAGATCTCCGGGACCACGTGCGGGACGATCCCACTCCCCGAGACGCTGTCGTCCTGATCCGCGGCGGCCCCGACGCGGTCGAGAAACTCGTGGCTCAGGCCGAACGGGTTCGCACGATCTTCGTGCTCGACGGTGAGCCCGTGCTGGGCATATCGGTCTACGCGGCGCTGGACGACATCGGTCCTGCTTCTGTGGACGGGATCTTGGCCGACAAGCTGGTCACCTACCGCGTGGTCCACCTCGTTCCATTGGGAGAACTGGCCGGCGCCGGGTTCACCGTGCTGCCGACGTTCCGCCGCCCGCACATGACTGTGGTGCTGGGTGGTCTTGATCGAGTCGAGCCACTGCTGGCCGCGCTTGGACCAAGTCAGCGCAACCCGCATTATGGTGAAGAGGTGCGTCGCAGGAAGGGAAGGCTGACGTGATCACCGTCGACATCCGAGCCGATCTGAACTCTGAGGACCAGACCGGCTACGTCTGGACCCTCCTCGCTGACGCCCGCGACCCTTCCCTCATCAAGCCCGGAGAACTGGTCGTCGCCGGCGACGAAGACGCGCCCGCGGTCGCCGTCGTCGTCGACCTCGTCGAGCATCCCCACGGCACGATCGTCCACCTCGACGTCGTGGGCACACTTGACAGGTTCCTCGCTCTCGCCCGCCGTGTGGTGCCTGCCGCATAGCCGTGCCAGGGCACGGCATCCGGCATCGTGGCCTTGCACTACCCGCGCGTCCCGTGGCCCCGGTGGGCGGTAGCTATCCAAGCAGGGCGGCGACGTAGCTGCCGGCGGGCGTGCGCAGGCTCGGCAGGTCGCCGGTGAACGTCCCGCTGGCCAGGCTGAGCAGACCGACGGTGTTCTTTGCCGGCCCGCCGAAGACGTAGACGCTGTCCGAGTCTGCCGGCGTGATGTCCAGACCGCTGTTGAGCGGCAGCCGCGGCCCCCGCGCGAGCGTCTTCCCGTCCAGGGTCCACAGATCCCGGCGCACGCCCGACGTCTCGTCGCCGTGCGTCACGGTGATGACGACGCTGTGTCCGAGGCCCGGCAGCACCTTGTCGCGGAGGTGGTCCGTCGCGACCAACCGCGTGTCGTTCGCGGCGACAACGCTCAACGCGGATGCGTCGATGGTGACGGTGTGGATCGTCCACGAGAGGTCGGTACCGCGCCAGGCCACCACCGTCACTCGCCCGTCCGCATCCAGCGCCGCAGAGCCCAACGAGCTGACCGGTTCTTGCAGTCCGCTGTGGATAGTGGGGCGAGCACGGTTGTACCGACCTCGCCGACCCCGGTTAGTAGCAGTTTGGTTGGGTCGCGTCGATCGGCATCCGGAACATGGGGCAGGTCCTCGGGCCGCCGGTCAGGGCCGTGGGCGCGTAGAGGGCATTGTCCTGGGCTGTGACGAAACGCTTGAAGATGGCGATGGACTGCCAGTAGTCAGTCATGTCGATGCCAAACTGGCGGTCGCCGACCGTGACCCAGATCTCGTTCGAGCTGATCAGGCTGAAGGCGGGTTCCGGGGCCTGCCGGTAGTCGGCGAGCATGTCGAGGATGCGCGCCTCGATGTCCGCGGGCTCGCTGCGTTCGGAGAGGATGACGGACTTGCGGTACCCGCCGGCCAGGATGCCGTCGATGTTCGCGTGCGCCACGAACAGGTCCGTGAACGCGATCTCCCGCCCGGCGGGCGCCCTGGGCCGGGTGGCGGGCGCGTGCGCCCGAGGCCGTCTGTGCAACACAGTGATCTTCGCCCATGATCACAGGGTGACGACTGTGCGCTTCGGACGCGCCGGCGTGACACCCGGTTGCGGGACGGGGTCCGTTGTGGACAGTGAAGCGGACACCACAGACACGCGGTGAACCCACGTACCTGTGTCGCCGTGGTCGGGGTAGCGGTGGTGTCTAGAGGTTGCCGCGCCGGGCCTGCTCCCGCTCAATCGCCTCGAACAGGGCCTTGAAGTTGCCCTTGCCAAAGCCAAGGGATCCGTGACGTTCGATGATCTCGAAGAAGACCGTGGGCCGGTCCTGCACGGGCCGGGTGAAGATCTGCAGCAGGTAGCCGTCCTCGTCCCGGTCGGCGAGGATGCGCAGCTCGCGCAGCGTCTCCACGGGCACGCGCGTCTGGCCAGCCCACTCGCCGAGGGTGTCGTAATAGGTGTCCGGGGTGTCGAGGAACTCCACGCCCATCTCGCGCATCGCCTGCACGGTGCCGACGATGTCACCGGTGGCCAGCGCGATGTGCTGCACCCCGGGGCCGCCATAGAACTCGAGGAACTCGTCGATCTGGGACTTGCGCCGCCCCACGGCGGGCTCGTTGAGCGGGAACTTCACCCGGTGGTTGCCGCTGGCGACCACTTTGGACATCAGCGCCGAGTACTCGGTGGCGATGTCGTCCCCGATGAACTCGGCCATGTTGGTGAAGCCCATGACCTTGTTGTAGAAAGCGACCCAGCGGTCCATGGCGCCGAGCTCGACATTGCCCACGCAGTGGTCGACCGCCTGGAAGTACCGCTTGGGGTGGTGTGCGGGCTTGCCCCGGAACAGGGGGTCGCGGGCGACGAAGCCGGGCAGGAACGGTCCACTGTAGCCGGAGCGCTGGACCAGCGTGTGCCGCGTCTGCCCATAGGTCGCGATGGCCGCGAGGCGGACCGTGCCATGCTCGTCGGTCAGCTCGTACGGCTGCGTCAGCCCGGTCGCGCCCTGCCCGACCGCGTACGCGTAGGCGGCATCGACGTCGGGCACCTCCAGGGCGAGGTCGATCACACCGTCTCCGTGGGCCGCGACGCTGGCGCCGATCTCGGTACCAGAGCACACCTCGCCCGTGATGACGAACCGGGCCTTGCCGGAGGTCAGCACATACTCGGTGCGATCCCGTTGGCCCTGCTCGGGACCGCGGTACGCCACGCAGGTCATCCCGAACGCGGAGGAGTAGTAATGCGCAGCCTGCCGGGCGTTGCCGACGGCGAACCGGATGTGGTCCATGCCGATCACCGGGAACGGATCGGCGGACAGGTCGTGGGCGACGGCGCCGACGAGGGTGTCTTCCGCCGGATCGAGAGGGCGTGGCCCGGTCAGGAGGTCTGCCATCCCGACAGTAGAGGCCGGGCGTGGCAAACGGACAAGCTCGGGCGTACGGGCTTGACAATCTGGCAAGCTGATGTGGCAGGAGGTTGGTGTGCCATGACCGATCTGACACCCTCACCACGGGCCCCGCTGGACGCCCTCGACGTGACCCTGCTCGCGCTGATCCGCGAGCATCCCCGGGCCGGCGTGCTGGAACTGTCCCGGCTCGCCTCGGTGGCACGGCCGACCGTCCAGTCCCGACTGAGCCGCATGGAGGCCGATGGCATCGTGACCGGCTACGGCCCGGAGATCGACCTGACCGCGGCGGGCTACCCGGTCCAGGCGTTCGTGGCCCTGGAGATCGCGCAGGGCGCCCTCGAGGACGTCGCCGAGCACCTCGCGGCAATCCCCGGCGTCATCGAGGCCCACGCGACCACCGGGGCCAGCGACGTGCTGTGCCGGGTGGCCGCGACCTCGCACGCGGACCTGCAGGAGACCCTGCTCGCCATCGACCGCGCGCCCGTGGTCGTCCGGTCGACGAGCACGGTGGTGCTCTCGGTCGTGGTCGGCGCCCGCGTGCTGCCCCTGCTCTCGGCCAGGCCCCGGCGCACGCCGAGCCGCGCCCCCGCCTACCGCCGCGCTACTCCGTCCGCCTGAACGCTCTCATCCGCCGCAGGTAGGCGACGTGCGGACACTCTGCGTTGTGGCAACGCCAGCAGATGCTTGTGCCACAACAGTTCCAGCCCGTCCGTGCCGTACGGGATGTCCCGGGGCCGAGTCGTCACCCTCTCCTTCCGCGAGGTCGAAACCACAACGCACCGCGGGCACGGTCCGGCCTGTTCGCCAGCTGTGATCACATGAACCACCCGCGTGCCCTCCTCATAGCGCTCGACACGCGCGACCGCCACTCCGGGCAGCCCGAGCAACAACGTCGTACCCTGCTCCACGGCCCGTCCTTCTCGATCATGCAGTAGTGAGATACAGCGATGATCAAGCAAGGGCGGGCTCCCTCACGGCAGGCACGCCGGACCCCTCCGTCCCCGGTTAAGTGCGAAGCCGGGATGACGCTGAAACTCATACCGGTGAGGACCCTGCTGTGCTGCGGCGACCGGTGACGCAGGCCACGATCCTGCCCAAGTACTTCGGTCGAGACCGGTTACGCGCGTGGGCAGGAGGCGCGGTCCAGGGTCGCCTCTGGTGTCCCGCCGTGCAGATCGAGATCGTCGATGACGGCGCCGTCCCGCAGCCGTATCAGCCGACTAGCGCGAGTGGCGACGTGCTGCTCGTGCGTGGCGACTAGGGTAGTCATCGAGTATTCACGGCGCAGGTCGGCGAGCAGGTCCAAAATTCCGGCGCCGGTGACCGAGTCGAGGTTGCCGGTTGGTTCGTCGGCGAGCAGCAGCGCCGGGCGGCTCATTAGCGCGCGGGCGATAGCCACCCGCTGTTGCTGGCCACCGGACAGTTCGGCCGGCAGGGACCGCTCTCGACCCTCCAGCCCGACGGCGGCAAGCAGTTCCCGGGCTCGGGCGGCCTTGTTGTAGCGCACCCGGTAGGGCAGCACGGGTGCCATCACGTTCTCCAGCGCGGTCAGCGCCGGCAGCAGGTGATAGCGCTGGAAGACGAATCCGATGCCTCTTCGGTAGGCCGCGAGTTTGTCCCTCCTGAGCAGGGCGACCTCGGTGTCGCCGACCCGGATGGTGCCGCTGTCCGGCCGCTCGACCGCGCCGATGAGGTGCAGCAGGGTCGACTTGCCGGAGCCGGACGGCCCGGTGAAAGCGACAGTCATTCCCTCCTCGATCTGGAGGCTGACCCGGTCGACGGCGATGACCTCGACACCGCCCGTGCGGAACGTCTTCGTCAGGTTGTCGACCACGATGGCGGGCATCGGTCACTCCTCGGCCAGTTGAGCGGAGACGGACAGGTAGCGCTGCAGGAAAGCCGGCACCGTAGCGGCCACGGCGGTCAGCACCACGCCGCACAGGGCGACCTCGATCCCGATACCGATCAGTCCGGCGACCGATTCGCCGGCGAACGTGGCTGTCGAAACCAGGCCGGCAGCCACGCCCATCGCCACGCCGAGCACGCCGATACCGACACCCTCATAGGCGACGAGCCGACCGACAGCGGCGTCAGACCAGCCGATCGCCCGCAGCGCGGCGAACTCCTCGCTTCGCTCCTGGATTGACAGATAGAGCATGTCGGCGACGGCGACGAGGCCGAGGATCACGGTGGCCAGCACGGCGACCAGATCGACGCCGCGGACCTGGAGGGAGACCGCGTCGCCGAGCAGGGTACCGGTGACCAGGTCGTGGAACACGCGATCAATTGAGGTGAGGACGGTGACCGCCGCAGTGCCGATGGCGAGTGCCAACGCGCCGAGCAGCGTTCGACCGGGGGAGCGACGCAGGTTGGCCAGCGCGATCCCGGCGACTGTGCGCCGACGGTTGCGGATCGCGCGGCGGGGCGCGCGGACCGAGGTGGACAACGCGGTGGTGGCCCGGACCCGGCCAGCCCGCCACGCCGGGGCGGCTGCGGCGATCAGTGCCAGACCCAGGGACACCGGTACGGCGAGCAGCGCGTGGCCAGAGGTGAGGGAGATGTTGGCGAGGTGTGCGATCGAGATGGCCGCAGCGGCGCTCACCGCCCCAGCGATCAGGCCGATCAGGCCGACCTCGCCGAGGATGAGGCCCACGAGTCTTCGCCGGGGCCAGCCGAGGTACGCGAGGATGGCTAGCTCCCGTCGCCGACTGCGGACGACCGCCGCCACCGCGTTGCCGAGGAACAGCATGCACACCACCAGGATCAGTACGAACAAGACCAGGCTCTTGCGGTCGAGGGCACTGACAATGGCCAGGGCGGCCCCCTTACGGGTCCAGCCCTCGGTCAGCTTCAGCGCAGGGCGGCCGTACCTACCGGCGGCGAGGTCGATGGTCTGAGGAGATGCCGACGAGCCGAGGGTGATATCGACGTCGAGGCCGGTGGCCTCCTCAATCCGCTGGGCGGCGATGCGGACCCGTTCCCGGGAGAGCGGATCAGCGCTGGTGGCGCCGTCCACCCGGACCCGGATCGCGGAGATCGGCTTGGGCAGGCGGAATTGGGACAGGGAACCAAGCGACGTGATCAGTGCGGGTGGCGTCGCCACATACCCGGTGGTGTTCCCGTCGGCCTGCAGCTGCGTACCACCCAGCGCCGCCTTGCTGGCCGCGTCCGCGCCGACCAACGACGGCTGCTGGTACGTCTCCAGCGAGGCGGCGCCAAGGCTGGCTGACTTCTCAATCTTCGAGGGGTTGAACGTCCCCGCCTTGACAATGCTGACGATGGATGGGCTTGAAACGTCCCCGCCTGGCACGTAAGGCGTCAGAGCCCGGAACGCCGTGTCGCCGAACAGGGGTGGCAGGACTGGCAGACCCGATCCTTGCGTCTGACCGAAGTTGAGTTGATCGGGGTCGGTTGGCGGTGCCGGTTGTGGCCGCAGCGATCCGTCCAAGTTGGTGGCGAAGGTCGCCGGGCTGGGTTGGGCGAAGGCAACGCCGCTCATGAATGCGAGTTGTCCCGCGCCGAACGGCGGGTTGGCGATCGTGTTGATGTACTCCTGGTCGGCCGTCAGGGTCTGCTGGCTGACTCTCGTTGCGGGCGCCGCGCTGAGTACCGCAGGCACGTGCGCCTCGGGCGAATCCCAACCTGCAGTCGCGACATCGGCCCCGTCGGGGACATGCAGGGCTTCGACGTCGACGACAAGTTGCTCGTCGAGCGCCGGCTGGTCGGTGGCTAGGACGGGGACGGTGTAACGGACTATGCCATCGCTGTCGTCCGGCTTGACGTCGGCCTCGGACAGGTAGGACCCCGAGGTGAGAGCGCGGTCGAGGCTGACCAGTTGGGCCTCACTCGCGGGATCCACCGCAGCGAGCAGCATCGGGATGGGCCATCTCTCATCGACGGTGAGGGTCTTCGTCGACGACTGGTCGCCAGTCTCGAAGGTGCCGTCGGGCAGAATGCGCGCGATCATCATGCTCGCTGACTTGTCACTATTCTTGTCCAACTCGTGCTGTTCGCACAGCACCCGCTCTGAACCGTCCGGCTCGATCTCGATCGGATTTGCGATGAATTCTGGATCATCCGAGGTTGTGCACCGGCTGCTATTCCTGCGCTTCTTCCCGTCTGACCAGGTTGGATCGTCCGGATCGCCTCTGGGCCAGGCGATCGGGCGGGTAGTCACATAGACATATTGCGCGGCCGGATCCGGCAGCGACGTCGAGCCATGGTCGGCCATCCAGGTTCGGTCCAGCCGGAGCACCTGCGTGGCCTTGCTACGGTTGATCGCGCTGGTCACGTCAATCCGAAAGTCCGCCTGGACGTACACGTATCCGATCATGGCCACCGGCGCGGCCACGTCGATGCCGGAAATCGCCTGGATCTGATGCCACTGGTCGAGGGTGATCCCCCCGAACTGCCCGGACAGGAAGTCCGGGGTGACTAGGCCGGATCTGGTCTCGACGCTGGTCTGGGATCCCTTCGGCCGGACCAGGATGTCATAGACGCTGCGGGCATTCGCGCTGACCGTCGATGTGACCTGCAGTCTCTCCGCCGCCGATTCGGACGTTAGCACGGTGAACCCGGTGGTGGCGACCAGCATCCCGATCAGGAGGGCCACGGCCCGCCCACGTCGCCGTCGCAACTGCGCGATCATGACCCGAACCATGCAAGCTCCCGACTCGTGCTGGTTGCCCTGCAATTGAATCTGCTTTACTTGGTCGGCTGCTGGTTGTTGTCGACGAGTCGCCTGGAGTCGCGGTCGAGTATCGCGACTTGGCCATGATCTCGGCTGCGGTAGTGGTCCAGGTGAAGGGCTCGGGGTCGGCGTTCCAGCGCTTGATGTAGTCATTTACCTCTCTGATCAGGCGCCCGAGTGAGGTGAAAGAGCCCCGCCGGATGGCTTGGCGCGTGGCGATGCCGAACCAGTTCTCGATCTGGTTGATCCAGGAGTTGCCCACCGGGGTGAAGTGCAAGGTAACGTTGGGGTGCTTGGCCAGCCAGACGTCGGCGTTGTGGTGGGTGGACAGGTTGTCCAGGACGACGTGGATCTCCCGGGCTTTGGGATACTTGCGGGCCACGTCGTTCATGAATTTGGTGAACTCGATGTTGCGCCCGTTGTCGAAGCACCGGCCGATGACTCGGTTCGGGCCACCAGATACCGCTACCGCTGTTTCAAGATCCCCAACCCTAGGTCCCCCTCAACCACGCCTAAACGGGCGTGGAGCCCTGTCGCCGGGGGAGGCACGGCGGGTTCGGCGAGTGGCCTGCGGAAACGGACCGGGGGCAATCCCGATACCGCGCCCCAGGCCGACTCAACCACTCCCCGGGCGCTGGGGGTCGCACTTCCTCAACTTTCACGACGGCGGCTGGCTGCGGGTCACGACACCATCATCAACACGGAAGTGATTCACAGTGCATTGTGCGTACGACGTGGAGCCACCGCCAGCGGTGCGCCAGGGACCGTAGTACAAGCCACCGCCCGTGCAGATGATCCACACCCGGAACTGCGATGGTGCTGTTCCGCTACAGTAGGCTTCGGACGCGCCATCACCGTCAGGGAACACGTAGCACTGGTAGATGTCGTTTGGCCGCACGCCCATGCCGGTGACGCCTGTCTGGCGACCTGCCGGTTGCGCCCCGTTGGCGGGCATGCTGAAGGCGAGCAGCGCCAGAAGCAGTACGAGCGCTGGGACGATGACGCGCGTGGCTCGGATTGCCATGTGGATCTCCTTCTCCCGATGGCCGTCCTCTGCTGACAGTCCCCGTCTCCGTGGGGAGTGTCACTTTCTCACTTTAGTATGTGCCCGGCGTCATCGGTAGCGGTCTCTGGTCGAATCCTCAAACAAGCGAGAAATGACGCCGAAGAGCCCAAGGAACCGGCAGGACTGTTGAGCCCCAACGAGGCTTCGCCTCTGACCGCCGAGGTGGTTGCCTGGCGCGTGTGTTGATGTTGCGGCAGCGTACCGGTTCATGAGGGTCCCGGTGACGGTCAACGATCTTCTCGACGGGCATGTCGGGCTGGATCTGGAGTGTCTTGATCGGTCTATCTCAACGGGCGCACGTGCCGAGGTTGCAGACCGGCCGGCAGGTGGCGTCGCTCCTGACCGTTCATCTGGGTAACCCGATCCCGTCTCCGGCACTGTTCGAGAAGATCGACACCCAGTTCCGGGCTGACGTGCGCCACTACGCCGCGCAGTACGGTATCCCGTGGATTGTTTCGGCAAGGGAGACCGCAAGCTCGACGTGGTTCGGCCGTTGCTGGACAAGGCGGCCAAGGAGGTCCGCGCGGGTGGTCGCGGTCGGAGTGCCGCAGGTGTCAAGGGCGCCTGAAAACTGACCCCTTATCGACTCATGGCCAGCCGGGGCCAGATTAGGTGATCACACCCACCGCCGCCTACCCGGCCCTTATGACCTGTCCCCGGGCGTGGCGGTCTCCAGCGGACCTGGCGGAAACCCAAACAGCGCTACGGTCGTGGCATGGACAATGGTCCGCACGACGAGCCGGGGCGGATGTCGGCGCTCGCTCGACCCGCGTGGGCAAGGCCAGACACGATGATGCCGGGCAGCGTTGGGGTCGACCTTATTCTGGGGCGCACCGGTGAGGTCGTTTTGACGGTGGGGGCCATTCGGGCGTATCGGAACGGCTTCCAGTTCACGGTTACCGGCCTCGTGCGCGCTGCTTCGGTCTCGGACCGCGGTGGGATGGGATGGCGCGTCCGCGTGGACGTTGAGTCGGGGCCGCTCATCACTGAGTTCTGCCAGGTGGGCGTCGAGTTCTCGAACGGTCTGAGCGCGGCTAACCGCCACTGGCATCCACCGGCTTCGGGCTCGGTTCCGACCGGGCTGCTACTGGTCGCGCTCGCTGGTGGCGGTGCAGGGCACCGCTTCGAGGTGGACTACTGGGTTTGGCCCCTGCCGCCGCCGGGTCCGGTCACATTCGTGTGCGGCTGGCCGACCCACAGCTTGGCCGAGACGCGAACAGCGATAGACGCGGGCGCGATTCTGGACGCCGCCGCACGGTGTGTCGAGTTTTGGCGAGCAGAGCCATAAGAATGGGCGCACCGGTGGTCCTGACGTCGGCGCGTGTAATGACCGCAATGCGGTCGTGCGGCTCGGGGTTGGGCAGGCTGGCAGATCCACAGTCGTCGCCTACGTACGATCGGCGCGGGCGTCGCGCCGCTGACTGCTGGCCGGCCGAGCATGTGGTCGCCGATGAGATCAGCGAACCGGCCGCGGTGACCGCGCACGTCAGGGGCGGGCATCGGCCTTCGGCTCTGGTTGGCTGTGGTGACCCTGTGCGAAGCTACGATGAACGCGGTCCAAATCGATTGGGCGCAATTTACGAACCAGCGATCCGGTCCGACCCTGGACTTCCCACATCTGGACGAGGCGAGGGTACGAACGGATCAAGATCTCCTATGACCTTGTCTTGTCAAGCGACGAATTGTTGATCATAGTACGTGGCCATGCCTTGGCCTCGGCCTTGAGCGTGCCGGTCTTAAGGGCTCGCAGTGAATTAAATCGTTGTTATTCCATCGTGGTCAGTCTGGCCTGACTTTCGATGGTGCGCAGATTCCGGACCGAGCCCGGCGGCCAGGACGGCGCCGTCGAGCCGGCCCCGCGACGCGGCGAGGACGCCCTCGACCGCGGACTGCCTTCCCTCGGGCGTGGAGAGGTCGGCGAGGACATCGGCGCGCTGGATGTCGATGCCGATCACGGTGTGGCCCGACCCGCGAAGCTTCTCGGCGCACGCGAGCCCCATGCCCGAGGCGCAGCCACTGACCGCATAGACGCCCATGACGGCTACTCTAGGTGGCCGCTCGGCGGAGCGGTTAGGAATCCACAATGGATAGACCGGTCACGCCGATCCGGGACAGCGCCGCCGCCAGCAGTTCGGGCGTGAGCGGGCCGGGCACCCGCTCGACAATCGTGCCGGAACCGTCGATGAAGATGGTGGCTGGAAGGCCGACCACGCCCAGCTTGAGGGCGAAGGCTCCGGGTGGATCGAGCACCTCGGGGTAGGTCGCGCCCGCCGCGGCGATGGCGTCGGTGGCCGCCCCCTGGTCGTCCTTCGAGTCGACGCCCAGGATCAGCACCCGGTCGGCCGCCGCTGCATGGGCGCGGGCGAGCAGATCGAGTTCCGCCGCGCACGACGCGCACCAGGAGGCCCAGAAGTTGATGACCTCGGGCCGCCCGTGCACGGCGGTCACGGACATCGCGGGCACGCCGTCGCCCAGGCACGGCAAGGACATGGGGGCCAGGTGCTCGATCGGTGTCCCGGTCCCGGTCGGACAGGCCTCCACAGTGGTCGATGCCGTCGGGTGCCCGCCGGTGGTGGCGGTGGACGGGGACGCGCACGCCGTGGGCAGCCACAATCCGGCGAGGACCAGGGGCGCCAGGGCGGCCGCGATCCAACGCCGCGAAGCTATGTGCATGTGTTCCCTTCTCGTCAGGAGACGAACGCGGTCGGTTTGGTGGATGTTGCCGGAGCCAGGCTTGGGTTAGGCTGCCCCGGATCAGGGCTCGTTTGACCCCGGACGAGGTGCCCCGTGCGCGGTAGCCAGTTGCTCGCCATCGACGATGAGGCGTCGGTGCTGTCGTTCCTCGCGCGTGCTCTGCGCAGCGAAGGCTTCGGCGTCACCACCGCGAGCACCGGCGACGACGGCATCCGACGAAGCCAGGAGCAGTCGTACGACCTGATCGTGCTCGATCTGGTTCTGCCCGGCACCGACGGCTTCGCGGTGCTGCACCAGATCCTGCAGTCACGTCCGGACCAGTCAGTCATCGTCTTGTCCTGCCTCTCCGATACCACCTCGAAGGTGCGCTGCTTCGAGATGGGCGCCGACGACTACCTCTGCAAGCCGTTCGCGCTCGACGAGCTGCTGGCGCGGGTACGGGCCAGGTTGCGAGTACGCACTCCCGCCCTGCCACAGGTGCTCGCCACGCGGCAGTTGACGCTCGACCCGGTGGGGCAGAAGGTGGACGCGGGTTCCGGGCCGGTCGCCCTGACCCACCGGGAGTGCATGCTGCTCGCGGAGCTGATGCGCAACGCGGGGCAGATGGTGTCCAAGGAGCGGCTGCTCTCGGCGGTCTGGGGCTACAGCTTCGATCCGGGCTCGAACGTGGTCGACGTGACCGTACGGCGCCTGCGTGCCAAGCTGCCCAACGACGTCATCCAGACCGTGCGCGGCAAAGGATATGGTGTGGATCTTGTCTAGCTCGCTGCGGGCCTTCGCCCACCGGTACTGGGTGGAGGCCCTCTGGGCGGTCTGGGTGGCCGCCAACGCGACAGCCGTCGTCGTCGTGTCCGAATGGGCAACCGTGCCGTTCCACTTCATCTGGATCGGGATCACGCTGCTGTACGGCTGGCGGGTCTGGGGGCTGACCGCCACGTGGGTCTGGCTCGGGGTGGTCGTGCTCTCGACCGGGCTCTCGCTGACGTATGACGTTTTCCTGGGCGACCAACCGGTCGACGAGCTCACCGAGATCCCGTTGATGGCAACGGTGTTCCTGGCGATGGTGTGGTACGTGCGCCGCCACGTCCAGGCGCGCGAGCAGGCGCGGGTCGTCTCCGAGCGCAACCTCGAGCTGCTCGAGCAGCAGCGTCGGCTGATCCAGGACGCCTCGCACGTGCTGCGGACACCGCTCACGATCGCAATGGGCCACGCCGAACTGCTGCTGCGGGACCCGACCGGGCCGGCGGTCGTCGACGACGTCCACGTGATCATCGGCCAGCTTCGGCGCCTCAAGACCATCTCTGACCGTCTGATCGCCCTCGCCGGGTCCGAACGACCGGATTTCCTCGTCGTCGTGGAGACGTCGGTCAGCGATCTGATCACGCAGGCCGGCGCGCGCTGGTTTCCGACGACGTCGAGGGTGCGGCTCGGCACCGTGGTGGATGAGCTCGTACGGGTCGATCCAGGCCGCATCGCCGACGCGATCGATGAGCTGGTGAGCAACGCGCTCGAGCACACGCCGGCCGCCGGCTCGGTGACGCTCACGGCCAGGCGTGACCGGGACTGCGTGGTGGTGGCCGTGGCGGACCAGGGGCCGGGGGTCCCGACGGAGGACCAGGAGCGGATCTTCGAGCGCTTCGGCCGGACGGTGCAGGCCGACGAGCACAATGGCCTCGGTCTCGGCCTGGCGCTCGTGCGGGCGATCGCGGAGGCCCACGGCGGCCGGGTGTCGGTCCGCAATGCCACGACCGCGGGGGCCGTCTTCGAGCTGCGCCTGCCTCGCCTCGCATCGACCGTGCAGTGCCTGGAGCCCGCCGCCGCGGTTTCGCAGGCGGTCCAGCTCTCGCCCGGATCGGGCCGATAGCGGCGGCTCATCGAGGCACGTCCGGGGCCTGGATCTCGGCCGGCTGGTCGAAACCGTTGTACCGGTCGTCCATGAAGTGCCCCGGCGCCCACATCTGGGACCGCAGGACGCGGCCGCTGGACTGGTCGATCCAGAGCGTGAACCAGACGGGTTCGGGATCATCGCCGTGGCCACCGAAGCCGTGGACGACGGTGACCGGGGTGTGGTCGACCTCGCCAGCCCCCGCGACGGTCGTGGCGACCAGCGGCTGGAAGGCGGTCCAGCCGAAGTACGGTACGGCCGGCTGGGTCCCGGTCGAGGTGCTCCAGGTGCCGTCGAAGTCACGTTTGTACACAGTGGAACCGATCCAGACCGTGTCCTGTTCGCCGTTGCCGTACCAGACCCGCATCCGCAGCCGATCCGGCACGACGAAGTCGTAGCTGGCTCGGGTGCCGGAGAAGTCCTCATCGACGTGGTAGCTGCCCAGCGCCCGCATCACCCCGGTCGCCTGGTCGACCAGGGCACCGGCGGGCGGCGCCGGCAGTGACGGGAGCTGGAAGCTGGCTGCCCCGGCCCCCGCGACGTCGACGGCCAGGCTTCCGCCCGAGGTCAATGCGACCGTGGCCACGCGGCACGAGTCACCGCACGATGTCATCTGCTGCGCCTGCCCGGCCACGGTGACCTGGACGGGTGAGCCGGGCGCCGGGTCGGGAGCCAGGTACACGTAGACCTGGTTGACCCCGGGTCGCCCGGGTCGCACGGTGAGGCCGACCAGGGTGTCCCCGGCGCGTCCGGCCATGGTCAGGTCGCCGTCGCGGGGCAGGCCCTGTGCTGCCGACGGGGCCGGAGCCGGCGCGGTGGCGTGCGTCGACCGCAGCGCCCAGCCGACGGCGATGGCGAGCACGGCCACCACGACCGCGAGCGCCAACTCGGGCCGGACCGGGACCCGCCGTCGCACCATCGCCGCACAGCTCCGTTCAGCCGCGGAACAGGCCCATTCCCACCGCCGCGAGGACGGCCAGCACGACGATCACGACGACGAACACCGACGCGTGGTACTGGGAGCGGCTCGGCTCGGGCAGCCCGGCCGGATTGCAGCCGCGGCAGGTCGTCCGTCCCTGCGGTGTCGGGTATCCACATCGGACACAGCGGTCATACGTCGGTGCCGTCATGGGCGCCTCCCTGGCTCGGGACATGGCCGGCGGCCGCGGCACTGGTGTGGGCGTGGTGATGCCACTGATGGCGCACGTCGACGATCCAGCCGGCGGCGGCGGCCACGAAGAAGGCCCCGCCCACGATCAGGGCCCACCGGTTCGCCACGATCCCCACGACCAGGGCCACGCTCGATACCGCGAAGACGAGCGGCCAGATCGTCGGCTTGACGTGCGGCTCGTCGTCGGCGGCCGTTCCGGGCGGGGCAGCGTCGGCAACGATCTGCGCCAGGGCGCGGCGGACCATCACGGTCACGGATGCCCCCACGAGCACGGCCCCGATCATCACCGACAGCGACAGGAACACGCCCTCGTACTCCTGCGCGTGCCACGCGTACGCCGCGCTGGCGACCAGCAGGAACAGGCCGAGGCCGAGAAAGATGCGTGACAGTACTCTCATGACGCCGCCAGGTAGAGAAGGACGTAGATGATGACCCCGACCGCCACGACGAAGTACCAGTAGACGCCCGCGACCAGGACGGGCTCGCGCTGCGCCGTCGGGGCCGCGCCGCGCAGCCGCAACAGCACCAGTGCCATGAGGAAGATCCCGCCGACGCCGTGGGCCACGGCCAACGCGTTGATGACGTAGAAGAGCGACTCGTAGACGCCCTGGCCGATCCCGAAGCCGAGATCGGCGTAGCCGTACATCAGGAGCGCCACGAACGCGGCGGCGAAGACGATCGTGGTCGCGAGCCAGGTCGTCGTCGCGGCTGTGTAGCGACCCCGCCGCGCCTGGCGTACGGGCACGGCGAGGGTGATGGCGCTGAGCACCAGCGCCGCCAACGCCGCGCTGGGCAGACCCAGCGACGCCAACGGCACCTCCGGCGGTGGCCAGACCTCGGCGTCGGTGAACGCGCTGGCGTAGATGCCGAGGAAGGCCGCGAAGAAGACGCCCTCCGAGGCGACGAAGAGGATCATCGCGAGCAGGGCGCTGCTCGCGCCGCGTGCCGCCTGTCGGTCTAGGTTCGCCGCGGCGGGGCGGGGGACCGTGTCCGGGTCGAGCGTGGTCATGCCGGCTGCCCTTCTGGCTGCGCCGCGGCCTCGAGGCGCTGGTCCCGAACCGGTCGCTCCGACCGGATCTCGGGGAGCGCGTCGAAGTTGTGTGGCGGTGGCGGTGACGAGGTCGCCCACTCCAGGGTGTTGCCCTCCCACGGATCGTTCGGGGCCGTACGCGGTTTGCGCAGGGAGATGATCAGGTTGGCGAATCCGACCAGCATCCCGATCGCGATGAGGTACGAACCGGCGGTGGCGATCTGGTTGAGCGTCGTCCAGCCGGCGTCCGCCGGATAGGTCGCTACCCGGCGCGGCATTCCGTCCAGCCCCAGGTTGTGCATGGGGAAGAACGTCACATTGAATCCGATGAACGTCAGCCAGAACTGGACCTGACCCAGACGGCGGCCCAGGAATCGGCCGGTCATCTTCGGGAACCAGTAGTACATCGCCGCCATGATGCCCATGAGGCTGCCGCCGAAGAGGACGTAGTGGATGTGGGAGACGACGAAGTAGGTGTCGTGGATGGCGTAGTCCATCGCTGGCGAGGCCATCCAGACGCCGTCGATGCCGCCGACCAGGAAGAGCGCCACCATGCCCAGCGCGAACAGCATGGCCGGTTCGAACCGCAACTTGCCGCGCCACAGCGTGAACAGCCAATTGAAGAAGAGCACGCCCGTGGGTACCGAGATCAGCTCGGTGGTGATGGAGAAGAGGCCGTCGTCCACCATGCCGGTCGTGTAGAGGTGGTGGCCCCAGACGGTGAACGACAGGGCGAGCACGAGCATGAGGGCGGCGATCACGCCCCGGTAGCCGAACAGCGGCTTCCCACTGAACACCGGCAGGATCTCCGACACGATTCCCCAGGAGCCCATGATGAGCATGTAGACCTCGGGGTGACCGAAGAACCAGAACGTGTTCAGATAGTTAAAGACACTGCCGCCATGGTCCGGGTCGAGGAAGACGGTCCCGAGGTGGCGGTCGGCGAAGACGATGAGCAGCGTCGCGGTCAGAGCCGGGATCGCGAGCACGACGAGGACCGACGTGGACAGCGTCGCCCAGGTGAAGATCGGCACCCGGACCATGCTCATGCCGGGTGCCCGCAGCCGCAGGACCGTGACGATGAAGTTGATGGCGCCGAGCAACGAACTGACGCCGACGATGATGAGCCCGAGGACCCACAGGTCCTCACCCGTACCTTCCTGCAGGGCGAGCGGGACGTAGTTCGTCCAGCCCGCGGCCGCCGCCCCGCCCGACGTGAGGTAGCCCGAGACGATGGTCAGGCCGCCGACGGGGAGCAGCCAGAACGACAGCGCGTTGACCCGGGGGAAGGCCATGTCCAGCGCGCCGATCTGCAGTGGCACGATGTAGTTCCCGAACCCGGACAGCAACGGCAGGATCACGAGGAAGATCATGATCGTGCCGTGCATGGTGAAGGTCTCGTTGTAGACCTGCGGCGAGAGCACATCGTTCTCGGGCTCCGCCAACTGGGTGCGGATGAGCAGCGCGAGGGCCCCGCCCAGGGCGAAGAACGTGAACGAGTTGACCAGGTACAGGATGCCGATCTTCTTGTGGTCGGTCGTGGTCAGCCACCCGACCGCCCGAGCCATGGCGTTCGGGCGGTCGGGCGGCTGGGGGGCGGGCGCGCGGGGCGCCAGTTCTTCAGTCGTGGTCATCGTCTCGCCTTGTGCCCTCTCCTCAACCCGAGCGCTAGCTCACGACCAGGGTTCCGGCCATCGCCGGACCGTGGATGTTGCACTGGAAGTAGTACGTGCCGGCTGGCAGCGCCGGCGCGGTGAAGGTGTCGACCGCCGGTCCCTCGTTGTCCCCCGACAGATAGAGCCGGTTCTTCAGGTCGGACGCCGTGTAGATCGCGAAGTTGTGCGCGATGCCGACGTCACGGTTGTCGATGGTGATGGCGAAGGGCTGGTTCGCGACCACGGCGATGCAGGTCTGGTCCCACGAGATGTGCTCGGCCACCAGGGTCACCGCGGTGGCGGGCGCCGGGCACGACGTGGTGTCCGCGGGTTGGGGCTGGCTCTGCTGCTCTACCCACGCCTGGAAGTCGGCGGCCGAGACGACCTTCATGTCGAACTGCATCGTCGCGTGCGACAACCCGCAGAACTGGGCGCACTGGCCGTGATAGGTGCCGAGCTTGGTCGGCTTGAAGCTGAACACGTTGGGGTGCCCGGGTATCGCGTTCTTCATGAAGAGCAGGTCCGGCACGTAGAACTCGTGCATCACGTCTGTGGAGCGCAGGTCGACCTGGACAACCGCGTTGACCGGCACCTCCATGACCATCCGGCTCTTGTCGGTCTTGCCGGTGACCGTGAAGCCCTGGTCGACGTAGTTCGCCGACCACTGCCACTGGAAGCCGGTGACGACCAGGTGCAGGTCCGCGTTGTTCGACACCCGGTCCACATCGGCGAGCACGGTCTCGCCGAAGTAGAGCATGACGATGACGATGGCCAGCGGCGCGGCGAAGAACGCCGTCATCGCGCCCTTCCCGCCGGGCGTCTGGGGTGGCGGGCTGTCGTCGCCGGCACGCTTGCGGAAGCGGATGATCGCCGTGACCAGCAGGCCCTCGACCAGGACGAAGACCGGCAGCGCCAGCAGCATGATCGTCCAGAACAGACCGTTGGTCTCCTCGGCCTTGGCCGAGATACCGGACTTGACGCAGCCGGAGGCGAGCATGACCGGTGCCGCGCAGGCGAGGCAGGCGGCGATCCGCCAGCCTCGCCCGGCGCGCATCCGTGGATGTCCCTTGTTCATGAGGCCGTGAACGCGAAGGCCATGCCGATGGTCAGGTGCAGCGGACCGGTACCGCCGCCGGCGGCGCCATCCTGCCAGCAGGCGATGGCGTAGTTGCCCGGTGGTAGGTCGAAGGTGGCCACGCCCGTGGCGCCGGTATTGACCTCGCCGATCTCGCCGAAGTGCAGCCAGTTGTCCTCGGAGTCGGGCCCGTTCGCCTTGGCGTCATTGATGATGTCCTGCACCGTCTTTCCGGACGGGATCTGGACCACGACCATCTCGTGGGTGATCTCGAAGGACTCCTTGTTGGAGAAGACGATCTGGAACGGGGTGTTGGCGGGCACCGTGGCGGGCATGCCGCTGTAGGTGAACTTGGCGACCGAGACCTGGACGGTCTGGCCCTCAGCGGTGTTGGCGGCCGGTGCGACCGTCGCCGACGGCTCGGCGGTGAACGCCTGGGCCATGCCGATGGTCAGGTGCAGCGGACCGGTACCGCCGCCGGCGGCGCCATCCTGCCAGCAGGCGATGGCGTAGTTGCCGGGCGGCAGGTCGAAGGTGCCGACGCCAGTCGCGCCGGTATTGACCTCGCCGATCTCGCCGAAGTGCAGCCAGTTGTCCTCGGAGTCGGGCCCGTTCGCCTTGGCGTCGTCGATGACGTCCTGCAGCGTCTTGCCGGACGGGATCTGGATGACGACCATCTCGTGGGTGATCTCGAAGGACTCCTTGTTGGAGAACACGATCCGGAATGGTGTGTCCGACGGCACCGAGGCGGGCAAGCCGCTGTAGGTGAACTTGGACACGGATACCTGATAGGTCGGCATGCCGGGTGCTGCGGTGGTGCTCGTAGTCTCGGGTTCCTCGCTCGCTCGGCCCTTGGTGCAGGCGGCGACCGCGACAAGCACGCAGCAGGCCAGCGCGAAGCTGACCGCTGTGCGCCACCGGGGCGGGGCGGACGGGAGATTGCCTGCCTTAGTCATGGTCCGATGTGTAGACCTGTCCGCGCGACCGTGGAAAGTGGCTGGCGTCGAAGATGAGATTTCTGTAATCACCGGCGCCGTCATTGATGACAGTTGTGTCATCCGCGGGCCGCCGAGGCCGCCGCGTGCCATCCTCGCCGAAACTCGGCTGTGGGGAGATCAGGATGGGCGTCGGCGCCGTGCTGGCGGCGTGGGGACTGGACCCTGTGCCGACGGCCGGCATCGGGCTGGCCGCGCTCGCCTACCTGGCGGCGTGGTGGCGACTGTCCCGAGCGGGGGTCGGCTGGCCGGCCGGCCGGGCCGCACTCTTCGGCGCCGGGCTGCTCGCGTTGGTCGTCGCGGTGGATGGGCCGCCGGACGCTCTCGCCGAAGAGTCATTCAGCATGCACATGGCTCAACATCTGCTGATTATGATGGTGGCCGCGCCGTTGCTTGTCCTCGCCGGTCCCGTCTGGCTGGTGCTGCGCGCCGACCCGCGGTGGCTGCCGCGCAGCGTCCTGGCGCCGGTGGTACGCAGTCGCCCGGCGCGGGTGCTCACCCACCCGCTGCTCGCCTTCGGGCTGCTCGCCATGGTGCTCGTGCTGAGCCATCTCTCCGGGTTCTACGAGGCGGCCCTGGAATCGCCGCGCGTCCATGAGGCCGAGCACATCGCGTATCTCGCGGCGGCGGTGCTGTTCTGGTCGACGACGATCGGGTCCGAGCCGATCGGGCGGCCGTTGTCGGCGCCGGCCCGGATGTTCCTGCTGCTGCTGATGATGCCGGTCATGGCGCTGCTGGGACTGGCGATCGCGGAGGCCGACCAACTGCTCTACCCGTACTACGGTGACAACCCACCGCCGTGGGGCGCGACCCCGATGGCCGACCAGCATCTGGCCGGAACTCTCATGTGGACAGTAGGGATGATCATTATGCCGGTTCCCTTGGCGGTGCTGCTGCGGCGCTGGTTCGACGAGGACGAACGGGCGCACGCCCGGCTCACCGCGCGGCAGTTCCGGGACGCGGCCTCGTGAGCGCGCAACCGCTGACGGTGGCGGCCGGGCCCGCCGCGCTCGCCCGGGCCTACCTCGCGCTCACCAAGCCCCGCATCATCGAGCTGCTGCTCGTCACCACCGTGCCGCCGATGATCCTGGCCGGGCACGCGCTGCCCTCGCTGGGGCTGACCCTCGCCACGCTGGTCGGGGGCGCGCTGACCGCGGGTGGGGCCAACGCGGTCAACTGCTACGTCGACCGTGACATCGACGCGGTTATGCGGCGCACGTCGCGACGCCCGCTCGCCACGGCCGGCAGCGCGGTGCGACCCGCGCACGCGCTCGCCTTCGGCGTGCTGCTCGCGGGCGCGGGAGCGGCGGTCCTCGTGGTGTGGGTGAACGCCCTGGCCGCCGTGCTGGCGCTGGGCGCGTTCCTGTTCTACGTGTTCGTGTACACGATGCTGCTCAAGCGGCGGACCGCATCGAACATCGTGATCGGTGGAGCAGCCGGCAGCGTGCCCGTGCTCGTCGGCTGGGCCGCCGTCACCGGGACCGTGGGGCTGCCCGCGCTCGCGTTGGCGGCCGTCGTCTTCCTCTGGACGCCGCCGCACTTCTGGGCGCTGGCAGTGCGCTTCCGCGACGACTACGCCTCTGTCGGCGTGCCGATGCTGCCGGTCGTGAGCACGCCGGCCGTGGTCGGGCGCAGGATCCTCGTCTACACCTACCTGACCGTGGCCGCCTCGCTGACGCTGGTGCCCGACGCGGGTGTGGTCTACGGCATCGGCGCCGCCCTGGTCGGTGGCTACTTCCTCATCGAGGCGCACCGGCTGCAGGCGGCACTGCGCCGCGGTGCGTCGGCGCGGCCCATGCGGCTGTTCCATGCGTCGATCACGTACCTGACGCTGCTCTTCGCCGTCCTCTCGGTGGGCGCCGTCCTCGGCTGAGGCGTGCGCCGGCCGGACTACTCCGCGATCTCGAGGCCGTACGGCTCGAGCAGTTCGGCCAGGACGTCGGGATCGGCGAATACGTAGGGGATGGCGCCGAGCAGCTCGGGTTCGACCACACACCAGCGCTGCGACGCGTCCGTGGGCACGAGGCTCGCCACCCCCCGGCGGAACGCCTCGTAGGCCGCGCGGTCCTCGGTGTGCTCATCGTCGGCGTGCGCGACCGACCACTGCACCGGCCGGCCGTTGCAGGAAAACCGCAGCAGATGCCGGGCGTCGGCGTCAACGAGCTCCACGTCGGTGAGCCGGACCATGCCGCGGCTGGCCTCCGCGATGTCATCCAACTCGGCCCGGTAGCCGTCGGCCGCCTCGTCGTGGACGCCCTGAAACGACTCCTCCTCGAGCAGGTACACGATGCCGAGGTGCACGAGCAGCGCGAGCACGGCCGTGTCCTCCGATTCCCCGAGGCTGCGCAGCGTGCGCCCCCGCAGGTTCGCGACCCGGGACGCGTCCCGCGCGTCGACCAGACCCAGCGCCACGATCCGGTCCACCAGCGGCGCCGCGGTCGTGCTCGCGAGCCGGTCGGTGAGTGTGGTGCGCGGCGCTCGCAGCGGCGGCCGGGGCGCGCCACGCGCGATCACCGCCCCCAGCCTCGGGTTGCGGTCCAGCAGCGCGGTGCCGTCGGCCAGCGTGGTGCGCTCGGCCAACCGCCAGATGACGTCCCGCCCGGCCGCTTGCGCCCGGTCGGCCGTGGCGTCCGGATCGGTGCGCAGCACGACCAGCGGGCAACCGTCCACGATGGACGTCTCGACGTCGAGGCCGTCGGTGTCGACGGTGGCGAACGACGGGTGCAGCCAGGTGGCCCAGCCGAAGACCGGCAGGCCGTTGTCCCACTGGTTCCACTGCTGGCGCACGTGAACCATGTCGATCCACGCGTTGCGGGCCTGCCACGCGCGGGCGATGTCGGCGAGCACGCGCAGCGCCTGCTCGGTCAGGACGCCGAGTCGCAATGCTCCGCCACCCGAGAACTCGAGCCGGAACCAGCCGTCGTGAAAGTGCAGGTCGCCAGGCTTGGACACGCCCTGCAGCAACGAACCCCACGGCCCGCCCGGCGAGCGCGGCGAGACGGAGAGGGAGGCGTCGGCGAAGCGGTCCGCCGCGGCGACCATCGCGGGCGTGCGTGAGCGCGCCAGGCGTCGGGTCAGCTTCGCCACGAACTCGGGGTCATCGTTGGCCAGGTCGGCCTTGCCGCCGCTGACGTGCCAGGACCGGTTGTCGGGCAGCAGGTTGCGCTCCACCGAACGGAAGGTGGCCACGAGCCGGTCCGCGCCCTCGGCCAGCGTCAGCTCCGGGTCGCCGGCCCACTCTGCCCAGATCGCCCACGGGTAGGACCGCGCGGCCTGCTCCATCGTCACCCCTTTGCGAGAAGGACAGCGGTGATCGATCCTCCCGTAGGTCGCCGCGGGAGGGCAACCGCGGCTCTGGGCGGCGCGTTAGGCTCGCGTCCGTGACGAGCCGGGTGGGCGACATCGTGATCGACTGTGCGGACCCCGAGTTGCTGGCGCGCTTCTGGTGCGGCGTGCTCGGCTACCGGGTCTCCGATCGCGACGAGACCGGGGTTGCCATCCGGGGTGCGACTTCGAGCCCCGACATCCTGTTCCTGCGCGTGCCGGAGCCCAAGCTCGTGAAGAATCGCATCCATTTCGATGTCTGTCCGACCGACCGTACCCAGGGCGAGGAGCTGACACGCCTGCTCGAGCTCGGCGCGCGGCGATCGAGCATCATCGGGAGCGGGTCGTGGGTGGTGCTGGAGGATCTGGAGGGCAACGAGTTCTGCCTGATGGCCAAGCAGATCCCGCCCGAGCCCGCCGCATTCCACGACCCGTGAGGCCGCCCAGGTCCGCGTCCCAGAACCCTTGCCCGACCCGGCACTGGCTACGGGTGGTACGGCGTGTCGGAGATCGGGTACGCCCGTCCGCTACTACCGTCACGTGGTATGGCGACGGCGATCAAACGCACATTCTCGATGCGGCCAGACGTTGACCGCAGGCTCGTGGCGCACGTCGAACGAACGCCAGGCGCGACGTTCTCGTCGGCCGTCAACGCCGCTCTTCTTGAGTACCTTGAAGCTGCTGCACTTGCCGCATACCGGCAGTGGGACATGCAGGCGGATCCGGCGGAGCGCGACGCGCTCGCGGCGTTGTCCACACACGACGACACCTCGTGGGCCAGCGAATGAGACGGGGCAGCATCCTGCACTACCTGGTTGGAAGCCAGCAGTTGCGGGTGGTCGTGCTCAGCGAGGACCGCTACAACCCGGCGCACGCGCTCATCGCGCCCGTCCGCGAGCGCTCTGCCCCGGCCCTCGCCCCGGCGTTTCTTGTGCCGCTCACCAGGCAGGACTGGCCAACCGCCGCAGTGATCGATCTTTCCCGAGCGCGATCACTCGATCCTGATGCGGTGGCCGGTCCGGCAGGACAGCTCACGCAGACGACGGTTGGCAGCCTCACGAACGCGATCAGGACCTACCTCAGCGCTATCGCCTGACGCAGTCCGCGCCGGTCACTGGTCTTGCGCGGGCACCTGGCCCGAACGCTCATCCGCTGCGCTGGCCGATGGGTACCTCGAGCACGCGCGGACCGTCGGCCTTCGCCGCCGCGGACAGGGCCGCGGTGAGTTCCTTGCCGGTGCCGATCCGCTCGCCCGGCACGCCGTAGCCCGCCGCGATCTGGACGGCGTCGAGGCCGGGCAGTTCCATGCCCGGTGCCTTGTCGATGCCCAGGGGCCCGAAGAACATGCGCAGGCCCTCGTAACCGCCGTTGCGCAGCACCACGAAGGTGACCGGCAGCCCGAGCTGGGCGGCCGTCCAGAGCCCCGTGACCCCGTACTGGAAGGCGCCGTCGCCGAGGACCGCGACCACGCGACGCCCCGGTTGGGCGAGCGCCACGCCGACCGCGGCGGGCAGCCCGAAGCCGAGCCCGCCGGCCGCCGGGAAGAAGAGGCTGCGCGGGCGGTCCCGGTTCAGATGTGCCCAGAACTCGACGGTGTTCGATGTCGACTCATTCACGACCGCGACCTCGACGGGCACATACCGGGACAGCTGCGCGAAGAACTCGTTGGCCGTGAACGGTGCCCGATCCGGGGTCGCCACCCGCGCGGCGCGTCGGGTCACCTGCCGTGGGCCGATGCGCGCCGGTGGCAACTGCTCCAGCAGTTGTGCCACGACGGCGCCGACCTCGGCCACGACCGCGTCGCCGAACGCGGGGCGGGACGCCTCGTAGGGGTCGGTGACCACCGCGACGAGTTCCGCGCCTGGCGGTAGCCACGGCCCGGGAAGGTAGACGTGGTAACGGAACACGGGCGCGCCGAGCACCAGGATGAGGTCGCGTCCGGCCAGGTGCTCGCTGACCCCGGCGATGCTGGGCGGCAGCACGCCCTGCCAGAGCGGATGCCGGGTGGGGAACGGGCATCGGGGCGGGACGGGCGCCATCCACACCGGAGCGCCGAGCCGCTCGGCGAGGGCCACGACGAGGGGATAGGCGTGCTCGTTGTCCGCGTCCGGTCCGACCACGATGCCGGGCGACGTGGCGCGGGCCAGGCGGCCGGCCAGGTCGGCGACCAGTTCGTCCGAGGCCGCGCCGGTCGAGCGCACCCGACGCCGCTCCAGCCGCGCGACCTCCTGCGCGTCCACCTCCTGCGTCCAGTCGTCCAGTGGCAGGGACACGAAGACCGGACCGGCCGGTGGCAGCGTGGCGAGGTGGTAGGCCTGGGACAGGGCCCGGGGCACGTCCTGAGCCCGCAGCGGCTGGAACGACCACTTGACGTGCGGCTCGGGCACCCGGGTCAGGTCGGGTTCGGCGAGCATGGCCCCGAGCCCGACCATGGCCCGCGACTGCTGCCCGGCGGTGACCACGAGCGGCGTGTGGGCGGCACGGGCGTTGCTGAGGTTGCCCATCGCGTTGCCCAGCCCCGCGGCCGCGTGCAGGTTGACGAAGGCCGGGCGGCCCGACGCCTGGGCATAGCCATCGGCCATGGCGAGCACCGCGCCCTCGTGCAGTCCGAGCACGTACTGGAAGTCGGGGGGCAGCGCGGACAGGAACGGCAGCTCGTTCGAGCCGGGGTTGCCGAAGACCATCGTCAGACCCCAGGCGCGGAGCAGGTCGTGGGTGGTATCCCGAACGGTGCTCACCGCACTCCTCCGCGGCAGGGTCGCGGCCGGGGCCGCCCGGCCCCGGGGATGGTGGTCACCGCACCGTCAGGGGCGCATCGGGATGCGGTGACCACCATCGATCTGTGTCAGACCGTGGCAGCGCTACGCCAACCGGCGTGATAGGTCTCCCGGGCGACGGTCGAGTACGGCGCGGGGCTCACGATCGCGCGCACCGCGAACTGCTCGTGGGGCTGGACGGTCAGCTTGCGCGAACCGCCGTTGGGCTCACCCCACACGACCCGGACCTCGGCGCCAATCGGCACGTTGGGGTCCACGGTCGCGAGCGAGAGCGCCCGACGCTCGTTCGCGCTGTACCCGGTGAACATGGACAAGCCCACGAGCGTGCCGTCCGCGTCGATCACCGAGTCGAAGTTGGACGAGCCGTAGTTGGCGTTCGGCACGTCGAAGAACTGGTAGCCGGGACCGACCGGGTCGGCGAGCGAGGCGAGCAGCGTGCCCAGATCCTCGGGGTTCCAGGCCAGCGTCACCTTGCGCCGTTGGGTCGTCGGGTCGATGGCCGCCAATGCGTCGCGGCCGATGAAGTCGTGGTCGTACTTGATGAACTGCCCGTAGCCGAGCTCGAACGGGTTCGTGTAGTAGTCCTCGATCGTGCTGGAGACGAAGCTGCCGGCGAGCGCGTTGACCGCCTCGTAGCTGTCCGGCTTCAACCACTCGCGGTACGGGCGCAGGCCCTCACTGCTGTAGATCGCCGGGAGCGGGGATGGGATCCAGCCCGACTCCAGGGTGTTGGACGAGTAGGCACGGGAGCCGCAGGGCTCGAGACCGAACTCACGGCCTGCCTCGAGGATGGCGGCGCGCACCTTCTCATACGAGCCGTACGGTCCCCAGATCTCCAGGCCCGGGGCCCCGGCCATGCCATGGCGCAGCGTCCGCACCCGCTCGCCAGCGATGTTCATGTACCCCATGCGGAAGAACTTGACCTGCTCGACCGTGCCACCGTTGATCTTCTCGATGACGTCCCATGCCCGCGGTCCCTGGATCTGGAAGCGCCACAGTTCGCGGGTGACCGCCTTGCCGTACGGCCGCGACGGTGACCGGTCATCGAAGCGCACGTCGAGGTTGTAGCCCCGGCTCGCCTGGAAGGTCAGGTAGTCGGCCACCGGGGCACGTCCGACGAACACGAACTCCTCGGGCGCGAGGTGGAACAGGATGCCATCGCCGATGACGCCACCCTCGGGCGAGACGGGGACGAACTGCTTGGCCATGTCGACCGGGAAGGTGGCCACGCTGTTGATGCCGGTCTCCGAGACCAACCGCAGGGCGTCGGGGCCCGAGATGAAGAGGTTGACCATGTGGTGCGACTGGTCGTAGAGCACCGCCGCGTCGCGCCAGGCGATCACCTCGCGGCGCCAGTTCGTGAACTCGGCGGGGACAACCGGGTAGATATATGCACCGAGCTGTGAGTTCCGGAGCATCTCCACGGTGTTTCCGGCCTGGTCCAACAGCTCCTGCAGGTTCTTCGCGCTCATGTTCCGCCCGTCCTCGTGGCGCCGGTGGCGATGGGTTTGCCTAAACCTACGTAGGGCCCAGGTCCGATGACACCGAGGAATGGCGCGAGTCAACCGGCCGCCGACGGCCAGCGCCGCTGCGTCATATGTCGTAGGCCGGAACGACCCCTACCGGGCCTACGCGGCCGTACGGCGATCGGTCATCCCGAGCGGGTCAAATGTCTCGGTGGAATCCCGATCGATGCCGGGCGAAACCGGCCGCGATCTCGGCTCTACTTGGTGGCAGGAGGGCCCCTCGTGGCCGCCTGGGAGGAGATTGTCGTGAGCAACGGCCTGCGGCGGCTCGGGCTGCGCCAGCCCACGATCATCCAGCGGTGGGCGGGCGACTCCGGACGCCGCAACAGCATACTCGCGCAGCTGCTGAGCAACATCAGCTACGAGGTCATGCCGTTGAAGCGGACCGCGGACGAGGTGCTCGCGCACGTGCCGACGAGCATCCCGCTCACGGTCACCGTGACCGCGGCCCGGGGGCTCGACGCCACGCTGGAGCTGGCCGAGCGGCTGCACCACAACGGGTACCGTGTCGCGCCGCACCTCGCCGCACGGCAGTTCGTCGACGAGGGCCAGGTCGCCGAGGTGGTCGCCCGCCTCGCCAGTTCCGGCGTGCGGTCGGTCTTCGTCATCGGCGGCGACGCCGCCCAGGCGGGGCCGTTCCCGGACGCCTATTCCCTGCTGCAGGCGTTGCAGGCGGTCGGTCATCCCTTCGAGGAGGTCGGCATCGGTGGGTACCCGGAGGGCCACGCGTTCATCCCCCAGCACGCCACCGACCTCGCGCTCAAGCAGAAGGCACCGCTGGCGACCCGCATCATGACCCAGATCTGCTTCGATGCGCAGACGACCACCGCCTGGGCCGCGCGGGTCGCCGCCTTCGGGGTGGGGCTGCCCATCCACGTCGGCATGCCGGGACCGGTGAACCGGCAGAAGCTGATCCGGATCTCGGCCGGCATCGGACTCGGTCAATCAGCCCGGTTCCTGCAGAAGCAGCAGGGCATGCTCTGGCGGTTCCTGCTGCCCGGCGGGTACAGCCCCACCGGACTGGCCCGTAAGCTGGCCACCGCGGCCGTGACGACCTCGACGAACATTCGAGGTCTGCACATCTTTACCTTCAACGAGATAGCCGGGACAGAGCGCTGGCGCCGTACCCTGCTCGCGTCGGTCGAGCAGGCGCGCGAGCAGGAGTGATGGAACCCAACGACGAGCTCGAATCGCCCGGCGAGCCGACGCGTGACCTGGGCCGCCTCATCGTGCAGGGCCCCGACCGGCCGGGGATCGTGGCGAGCGTGTCGCGGGTGCTCAGCGACCACGGGGCGAACATCGTCTCGCTCGCCCAGTCCTCCAGCGACCCGTCCGGCGGCCGGTTCTTCCAGCGCACGGTCTTCCATCTGCCGGAGCTGTGGGTGAAGCTCGACGCGCTGCGGTCGTCGCTGACCGCCACGGTCGGCCAGCTCGGCCTCGACTTCCGGCTCGTCGAGGCGGCACGACGCAAGCGCGTGGCGATCTTCGTCTCGAAGGCCGACCACTGCCTGCTCGACCTGCTGTGGCGGCAGCGGCGCGGCGACCTTCCCATGGCCGTACCGATGGTGGTGTCGAACCATCCCGACCTGTCGGCGGACGTACGGCAGTTCGGCATCCCGTACTTCCACGTGCCGGTGGAGCGGGGCAACCGGGAGGCGGCCGAGCGGGAGCAGCTCCACCTGCTCAAGGGCAACGTGGATCTGGTCGTGCTGGCCCGGTACATGCAGATCCTCTCCCGGGGCTTCCTGGACGAGCTCGGTGCACCGGTCATCAACATCCATCACTCGTTTCTGCCGGCCTTCATCGGGCCCAACCCCTACCAGCGGGCCAAGGACCGTGGCGTGAAGCTGATCGGCGCGACCGCGCACTACGTGACCGAGGATCTCGACGAGGGGCCGATCATCGAGCAGGACGTGATCCGGGTCGGCCACCACGAGTCCGTACGGGAGCTGCAGCGCAAGGGCGCCGACGTGGAGCGACTCGTGCTCTCCCGGGCGGTCGCCTGGCACTGCGCCGACCGGGTGATCCGCGACGGCAACACCACCGTCGTCCTCCTCCCCTGAGCGTTGATCTAGGGCTAGGGCACGTGAGTGGATCTCCAACCACGTGCCTATGCCCTAGATCAACGCGAAGGACGGGGGGCGGTCAGACCTCGGGGTTACCGTTCGCCGATGTCGCCGAGATGGCCGCACCGACGTCCCAGTGCTCGACGATCTTGCCGTTCTTGTCGAGGCGGAAGATGTCGACGAGCTTGGTGCCGAGCGCCGTGTACACGGGGACGGCGCCGGTGGCGAGCGAATGGGTGACGACGAGATCGCACTCGGCGATCACGCGGACGATCTGGATGTGCGCGTCCGGGAACGCCGTGGTGAAGCTTTCGACGAACGAGATGAATGCGTCGAAGCCGTTAGCCGCCAGCGGGTTGTGCTGGATGTACTCGGCGCCACCGTAGAGCGCGACGGCCTTGCGCGGGTTCTTGTCGTTGAACGCGGTGGTATAGAAGGCCATCGCGTTGTGCTTGTTGCGATCCAGCAGGTGCGGGCTGCGCACGCACGCCGGCGAGTCGTTGTCGCGGTCGGATGCGGCGACCACCGGCCGCGCCTGCGCGGTGCCCTGCTGGATGACGACAAGGGCCAGGCTCACGCTCAGGGCCACGAAGACGGCGGCGACAGCGGTCGCGATGCGGGATGTGACGACGATCTTCATGCCTACCTCCAACGTCGATGGTGCTGGATGGAAGTTGCCGCGATTGCGGGCGAACCGGGCACAGGATGGCCCCCGGCCCAGCAGCGTCGCAAGGCGACTTCCACCTGGCGTAAGTACTTGAATGTCTGATCTTGCGGGCCGGCGGCGGTGGGGCGGGCCGGGCGTCGCGGATCCTGGAGACGGTTTGTGCGACAATCCTGGCGGCAGGCTGGTCAAACGGCCCGGGATAAGAGGAGGATTCGAGCGTGCACAGCGTCATAGAGCAGGAGCAAGCGCCCGAAGCGGCCACCCTGCTCGAAACGCTGCGTCTGGCGATCTGCCACGGCGAGCTGGCACCGGGTCAGCGCCTCGTCGAGGCGGAGGTGGCGAGTCGCTACGACGCCTCGCGGGCCGCCGTACGGGAGGCGCTCGCGTTGCTGAGCAACGAGGGGCTCGTGGTCCGGGAACGCAACCGGGGTGCGCGGGTAAGGCCGGTGTCGCTGGACGAGGCGATCGAGATCTTCGAGGCTCGGGCCGTGCTCGAGGGCCTGTGCGCCGGCCGGGCAGCCACCACGATCACCGCGGCCGAGCGGCGCGACCTCAAGGCGCTGGCAGCCCCGTTGGCCGACTCCGTCCGCAAGAACCACATCATCGGCTACAACCAGACCAGCCAACAGGTGCACGCCAGAATTCAGGAGATCGCCAAGCAGGCGACGGTGGCGACCATGCTCGATCGGCTGCGCTACCAGAGCGTGCGGTACGAGTTCCGGGTGGTGCTGCTGCCGGGTCGCCTGGCCCAGGGGCTCAAGGAACACCTCGCCATCATCGAGGCGGTCTGCTCGCGGGACGCCGAGGCTGCGGAGGTGGCGATGCGCGAGCACCTGTTCGGCGTCATCGATGCCCTGCGCCAGCTCGCTGAGCTCGGCCCGTCTCCGCTGATGGCGACCCCCGCCTGGGGTTAGCTTCCGCCATGCCAGCACAGTCGACCCGGAGCACCCCGACCCGGTCCGTGCCACCCCCCCGGCGCCGGGTCAACGCGGCCTCTCCCTCGGAGGACGAGCTTTTCCGCCATCTCGCGGTCTCCGCACCGTCGGGTCTGGTGGTCTTCGATGCCGACGGGACCGTACGGCTGCGCAACGACGAGGCGACCCGCATCCTCGGTGACGCGGACCGGCTGCCCGCGGAGCTGTTGGCCGCGTTCCAGCAGGCGCCCGGTGCGCCGGACGGCACGGCCGCGCCGGAGACAGGGACCGGCCGGGCCACCGAGCCCGTGGTCGTGGAGCGGGGGCTGCGGCGCCTGGAGGTGGAGTGCCGCCCGGTGTGGGCCCCGTCGCTGGCTCCGCTGCGGGCGGCCTGGCTCACGGACGTGACCCGGGCCCGGGTGGTGCAGCGCAGGCTCTCGGCCATCGCGCAGGCCTCGTCGAGCGTCGCCGCGGTCGGCAACCTCGCGGCGACCCTGGACGCGGTGGCCGCCGAGGTGGTGCGCGCGGAGCAGATCGCGGCGGCACAGGTCATCGCTCTGGACGAGTCCGGCGTACGGGTCCGCCTGCTCGGGACGGCCGGATTCCACGACACCAGTGACTTCATCCCCAAGCTGCAACGTGTCCAGCAGCTCGGCGGCGAGTTGAAGATGCTCGAGGCCGTGGCGACGGGCAAGGTCGTCACGTTCGCCCACCGCAAGCCGCAGGTGCTGCGCGACCCGCGCTGGGAGCCGCTGCACGAGATCATGGGACAACCGGACTGGGACAGCTACGTCGGCGTGCCGCTGATCGTCGACGGCCGTACCGTCGGTGTGCTCAACGCGTTCTGCACGCCCCAGGAGCAGCCACCCACGGCCGAGGACATCGCCTTCCTGGTGGCGATGGCGGAGCAGGCCGCGCTCGCGGTCGACCGCGCCGAGCTGGTGATCGCGGCCGAGAGCCAGGCGCGGCGCGAGGAGCGCCACCGGGTCGCGGCGGATCTGCATGACTCGGTCGTGCAGCAGGTGTTCTCCATCAAGATGCGGGCCGAGGCGCTGCGGCTGGGCATCGAGCGCGATGGTGTGTCGCCCGAGTTGCTGGCCGAGCATGCCGAGGCACTCGCGACCTCGTCCCGGCTGGCCCTGGACGACCTGCGCGCCCTGATCTTCGAACTGCGCCCGGGCGACCTGGCCGAAAAGGGCCTCATCGCGTCGGTCGCGGACTGGGTCGCGTCCGTCGGCGCCCGTACCCGCATCGCCGTCGCGTTCCGCAGCGACCTGGAGTTCGTGGCCCTGCCGGCCGGGCTCGAGGACGACGTGTTCCGCATCGTGCAGGAGGCGCTGCACAACGTCGTCAAACACGCCCAGGCCAACGCCGTGACCGTACGCATCGGCGTGCGCGGCAGCGGCAATGGCACCCTGGTCGTCGATATCGAGGACGACGGCGTGGGGTTCCGCCGGCCCCTGCCGTCCGCCGGTTCGCTGGGCATGCTCTCCATGCGGGAACGGGCCCAGCGCTGGGGCGGCACCGTGGTGCTCCGCAGCCGGCAGAGCCATGGGGGCCAGTTGCGCCTGACGATCCCGTTGCCAGCCACCAGCACCGCCTCCGGGACCCGGTCATGACCGAGCCGACAGCGAGCGAGCATCGCAGGGCCGCCAGGCCCGAGGAGCGTAGCGAGCGCGGAGGCGAGCAGTTGTGACCGAGCAACCAGCGGGCGTCTTCATCGTCGACGACCACGCCGTGGTCCGCAGCGGCATCGCGGCCTACCTCAACGTCATCGACGATCTCACCTTTGTCGGCGAGGCGTCCGACGGTGAACAGGCGCTGCGCAGGCTCTCGGAGCTCGCCGCCCGCGACGCCCTGCCCGCGGTCGTGCTCATGGACCTCGTGATGCCGAACATGAACGGGATCGAGGCCACCGCGCACATCGTCCGGCGCTTCCCGAGCTGCCGCGTGGTCGTCCTCACCAGCTTCGGCGAGGTGGAGCGGGTGCACGCCGCGCTGCGCAACGGAGCCGTCGGCTACCTGCTCAAGGACGCCGAGGCCGCGGAGGTCGCGGCCGCCATCCGGGCCGCCATCCGGGGCGAGGTCCACCTCGACTCCGAGATCGCCCGGCGCCTGACCCAGGATCTGCGCTCGGGGCCGGCCGGGCCGGCCCTGCTGACCCCGCGCGAGCGCCAGATCCTCTCCCTGCTCGGGGAGGGTCGGTCGAACCGGGAGATCGCCAACATTCTGGTCATCAGCGAACGGACCGCCCGCACGCACGTGAGCAACGTACTGAACAAGTTGAATCTCACGTCGCGTACCCAGGCCGCCCTCATGGCGATCCGGGAGGGTCTGGTCCCCGGACCGCACTAGCGTTGGGATGGTGCCATGCGCAGGGTCGGATTCGTCGTCGCGTTCCTTCTCGGGCTGTACCTCATCGTGCGCGCGGTCGCCGAGGTCTTCTTGATCGACTACGGTAATCCCGACTCGTACCGCCTCGACTGGGGTGGGCCGAGCCTCGCCGGCGTCATGGCCGTCCACTGCGGACCCGGCATCATCTCGGCGGTACTGATCGGCTGGTGGGTGCGGCGCCGGCTCGCCCGGCGAACCCAACGCGCCGAGACAAGCACCAGCGCGTGACCGGCGCACCCGGCGCCGGGCGTTGTCAACGATCCTGTCGGCATGAAAGTCTGCAACTGACCGTACCGCGCCATCGCCGAAGGACAACGCCGTGACCGAGCCGCCCGCGCAACGCATCGATCTGGATCGACTCGTTGCGATCGACGTCCACACCCACGTCCACCGATCGGTCAACGCGCCGGCAGCCGACGCGGGCGAGGAGCTCACCGCCCTGGCCGGCTACTTCAAGACCGAGGCGGTCAGCTACACGATCGACGACCTGGCCGCGTACTACCGGCAGCGCACGATGGCGGCGGTGGCCTTCATGGTCGACGTCATGGGCCAGCCCGACGATCCGGCCCGGCCGACGAACGAGGAGGTCATCGAACGGGCCGCGGTGCACGCGGACGTCATCATCCCGTTCGCCAGCATCGACCCCAGACGGGCAGCCGAGGGCGTCGCCGAGGCGAAGCGCCTGATCGAGCTCGGCGTACGGGGGTTCAAGTTCCACCCGAGCGCGCAGGAGTTCCTGCCCAACGACCGACTCGCCTACCCGCTCTACGAGGTCATCGAGGCGGCCGGCCTGCCGGCCCTGTTCCACACCGGACAGACCGGCGTCGGATCGGGCCAGCGCGGCGGCGGCGGCATCCGGCTCCACTACGCCAATCCCATGCACCTCGACGACGTCGCGGTGGACTTCCCGGAGATGCCGATCGTGCTGGCACACCCGTCGTTCCCGTGGCAGGAGGAGGCGCTCTCGGTGGCCCTGCATAAGCCACAGGTATACATCGACCTGTCTGGCTGGTCGCCGAAGTACTTCCCGCCGCTGCTCGTGCAGTACGCGAACACTCTGCTCAAGGAGAAGGTGCTCTTCGGTACGGACTTTCCGGTGCTGACGCCGGAGCGCTGGATGGACGACCTGGCCAAGACGTCGATCCGGGACGAGATCAAGCCGGGCCTGTTCAAGAACAACGCGGCCCGGCTGCTCGGGCTGTCCTGACCCGTACGGTTCGGCCGCCCCGCTCAGCCGGCCAGCGTCGCGCCCTCGGTGAGCGGCCGTACGGTTCGGGCATAGACCGACAACCATCCGCATCCGGCCGGCGCGGTCACCGGTGGTAGCTGCGAGCGGCGCTGTGTCAACTCGTCCTCGGACACGTCGAGGTCGATCGTGCGGGCATCGACGTCCACCCGGATGAGGTCACCGTCGCGCACCAGGCCCAGGGGACCGCCGAGAGCCCCCTCCGGGCTCACCTCGGCGACCGTGAGCCCCTTGTTCACCAGCCCCGACATCTGCCCGTCGGTCACCACGGCCACCTGCTCGCTGAGCCCCGCACCGTCGATGGCGAAGACCACCGCCGAGGTCAATCCCATGCCCGGGGCGCCGCGCAGGCCGAGCCCGGTGAGCACCACCACCTGGCCCGCCTGCACCTGCCCGGCCCGGATGCCGTCCAACGCCTCCTGCCGCGAGGTGAACACCTTGGCCGGGCCGGCGAAGCGACGCAGGCCATCGTCGGCGACAGTGCGCTTGACGACGGCGCCCTCGGGCGCGAGCGAACCGCGGAGCAGGACGATGGCCGGATGGCGGGCCAGTGGGTCGTCGACCGGTCGGATGACGTCGCGGTCGGCCACCTCAACGTCCTCGATCTCCTCGCGAAGGCTGGTGCCGGCCACCGTACGCTGATCGAGGTCCAGCAATGACCGCAACTGGTGCAGCAGGGCCCGCGTGCCTCCGGCCGTCTCGAACTCGTCGATGCGTCGCGAACCGTTCGGCTTCACCGCCGACAGCAGGGGCACGACCGGCGCCAACTCCTCAAAGGCCGCGTAGATGTCGGCGTCGCAGCCCGCCTCGACCGCGATCGCCTGCAGGTGCTTGAGCAGGTTCACCGAGCCGGCGACCGCGAGGGTCGCGACGACCGCGTTGCGCAGCGACTGGGGCGTCATGATGTCGCGTGGGCGCAGGTCCTCGGCGACCATGGCGACGATCCGTGCACCGGCCCGGGCCACGGTCTCCCACATGCCGGGGCCGTTCGCGAGCACGGGCGTGCTGCCGGGCAGGGCCATGCCCAGTGCCTCGGCGGCGATGTGCATGGAGTTGGCGGTCCCCATGCCCGTGCAGACACCCGGCCCCGTGATGGCGCAGGCGCTCATCTGCGCGAGCTCCTCAACCGTCAGCCGGCCCGTGACGACATGGCCGGCGTAGGCGAAGACGTCCTCGAAGTCGATGTGCTCACCCCGGTACCGGCCCGAGGGCTGGTAGCCACAGGCGATCACGATGGTCGGGATGTTCAGCCGACCCGCGGCCATCAGGTGCGCGGGCGTCGTCTTGTCGCACGACGACAGGCAGACCATGCCGTCGAGCAGCGCTCCCTCGACCGCGACCTCGATGTCGGCGACGATCAGGTCACGGCTGGGCAGGATGTACCGCCCGGCCGCGCCGGCGCTGGTGATGACGTCGCTGGGAGCAGCCGTACGGACCTCGAACGCGATGCCCCCCGCCGCGCGGATCGCGGCCTTGAGCGGGCCCACGATGTCGTCGAGATGGCTGAAGCAGCTCGCGAGTCCGGACGAGCTGTTCACGATCGCGATCTTCGGCTTGGTCAGATCCTCCTCGGCGAGCCCGAGCGCGCTCCACTGTGCTCGGCGCATCGCCCAGGGCGTCGTACCGGGCTCGAAGTTGCTGCGCAGCATCAGGCCTCCCGACCCAGGTAGGCGCCGCCCTGCTCGAGTCGGCGCTGCAGCGTGCCGATGTCGATCGCCCCCGCGTCGACCGGGCCGTCGCCGGCGAGCGCGAGGTCGGCCGCGGTGCCGGCCGTCTCGCCCATCGCGAAGCACGGGCCGGTGACCCGGGCCGAGGACTGGCCACCGTGGGTCATTGACGCGCATCGACCGATGACGTAGAGGTTCGCCACCCCGTCGGGCACGATCATGCGGAACGGCAACTGGTTGAAGCCTCGCGGATGGCGCTGCCAGCGGAACTCGACGGTGCCGGCGACATGCGACTCCACGGGCCAGCCGTTGACGCCGATCGTGTCGTCGAAGTCCGCGCAGTCGAGCACGTCGTCCTCGGTGAGCCGGTAGCGCCCGATGATCCGCCTCGTCTCGCGGATGCCGATCTGCGGCGCGAGGTCGACGATGTAGGACGCGGCGAACCCGGGCGTGCGGTCGCGGATGAATCCGAACGCGTCGAGCACCTGCCGCCGACCCGTCACCTCACCGTGGGTCAGTTGCTCAACGTCGGTCCCGTCGACCGGGCTGCCGTCGGGATTGCTCAACTGGGTGAGGTTGGCCCGCCACTCCAGCGGGTTGCGCTGCGGACGCACGATCGGCTTCTTGCGCGGGAACTGGTGAGTGCCGGCCTGTTCCGCCTCGGTCATCAGCCGCTCGACGCTGCGCCAGGGCGCGTCCCCGGCGGCCGCCACGTCGACCCCGTTGATCCGGAACATCAGCGACGGATAGAGCAGCGGTTGCGCCTTCTCGTACCCGACGCCGGACCAGGCGGCGAGGTCGCCATCGCCGGAGGCGTCGACGAAGATCCGACCGCGCACCGCGGCTCGCCCGGATTTGGACTCGATGAGGACCGCGTCGATGGTGCTCTCGTCGGCCATCACCGCACCGACGGCCAGCGCGTGGAACAGGATCCTCGCCCCGCTGCCGAGGACAAGCTCGTCCGCGGCTATCTTGTACATCGAGATATCGAACGCCTGCGCCGTGATGCCGTCGTTGATGGTCAGGTGCGGCTTGGCGAGCCCGTCCAGCTTCGTCAGCCGGTCGAGCAGCTCGTCGGCGAGCCCGTGGACGACCTGGCGATGCTCGGAGTGCACCTTGGCGTGCAGACCGCAGAACGTGGACAGCCCACCAGCGGTGCCGGCACCACCGAGGAACCCGTAGCGCTCCAGCAGGAGCGTCGAGCGGCCCGTGCGCGCAGCGGCCGCGGCCGCCATCAGTCCCGCGGGTCCGCCCCCGACCACGACCACATCGAACTCGCCGTAGATCGGTGTCCGCCGGCTCCGCTCCCCGAGCGTGCGCGGGTTGGTGCGGCGACGACCGGTCACGACTCGACGGGAAGAGTGATGCTTCCGACGGTGTAGCCGGTCTCGCCGAGCGCCTTGGCGAAGATGGCCCGCATGATGTCGGGTGGGACCAGGCAGTCCTCACAGGCGTCGGCGCCCGCCACCACCCGGATCCCGATCTGGTTCTCCTCCTCGACGGCCCACTCGAGCAGGTACCCGTCGGCTTCCAGCGTGACGCGCATGGGCCGCAGTGCCGCGTCGATCACGGCTGTCCCAGCGGCTTCCGGTTCGGTGGCCATCTGCCCAGCAAAGCACGCCCGCATCTGGCCGACAAGATTGTGCACAATCGTCGCTACGGAATCGGCGGGAATTCGCGTTCCCCGCGCCCTGGTCGGAGCGGTGAGCGAGCGGATCCGGCCAGCGCGGCTACGACATTTGACGCAACTGAATCATCGGATCTCTGCGGCCGTCGGCAACCGTCCCTAGACTCAAGCAACCCGGTCGCGCCCGGGCGGTGGACGGCAGCGAGGAGGTATCCATGAAGACCCAGGCCGCGGTGTTGTGGGAGGTCGGCCAGGACTGGCGGATCGAGGAGCTCGACCTGGACGACCCGCACGAGGGCGAGGTGCTGGTACGCCTGACCGCCTCCGGTCTGTGCCACTCCGACGAGCACGTACGCGTCGGGGACCTGCCGTTCGCGGGCTACCCGGTGATCGGCGGGCACGAGGGTGCCGGCATCGTCGAGAAGGTCGGACACAACGTCACCACCGTCGGCGAGGGTGACCACGTCGTGCTGAGCTGGGTCCCCGCCTGTGGCCGGTGTTCCTGGTGCGCCAACGGGCACCAGAACCTCTGCGACGAGGGCGCGGATGTCGCGGTGGGGCTGCAGCGCGACGGCACCGCCCGCCACCACGTGCGCGGGCACGACGCGCGGCTGATGTGCCTGATCGGCACGTTCTCGCCCTACACCACGGTCCGGGAGAGCTCGGTCATCAAGATCAAGAACGACATCCCACTGGACAAGGCGGCGCTCGTCGGGTGCGGCGTGACCACCGGGTGGGGCACCGCCGTCTACGGCGCCGGGGTCAAGCCCGGCGACACGGTGGTGGTGCTGGGCATCGGCGGCATCGGCGCCAACGCGATCCAGGGCGCGCGCATCGCGGGAGCTACCAAGATCCTCGCCGTGGATCCCGCGGAGTTCAACCGGGAGCAGGCCAAGCGCTTCGGTGCCACCCACACGTTCGCCTCAGCCGCGCAGGCCCGGGAGGCGTTGCCGGACCTCACCCGGGGCCAGATGGCGAACTCGGCGTTGGTCACCGTCGGCGTGGTGACCGGGGAGATCCTCGTGGACGCGCTCTCCGTCGTCGGGAAGGCCGGGACCGTGGCGCTGACCTCGCTCGGCTCCGTGGTGCCGAGCCAGACGGCCGTGCCGCTGTTCGAGATCACGGCGTTCCAGAAGCGCATCCAGGGCGCGCTGTTCGGCAACGCCAACCCGCGCTTCGACGTACCTAAACTGCTGGAACTGTACAAGCAGGGCGACCTGCTCCTCGACGAGCTCGTCACCCGGACCTACACCCTCGACCAGATCAACCAGGGGTACGAGGACATGCGCGCGCACCGCAACGTCCGCGGCTTGATCCGCTACACCTGAGGCATCGACGGCTCCGGGAAGGCATGACAGCCATGAGGACACGGGCAGCGATCCTGCGTACCCCCGGCGACTGGGAGATCACGGAGCTCACCCTGGACGAGCCAGGCCCCGGCGAGGTGCGGATCAGGTTCGGCGCGGCCGGGATGTGCCACTCGGACGAGCATGTCCGCACCGGCGACAGCGTGGTCCGGCTACCGATGGTCGGCGGTCACGAAGGCGCGGGCGTGGTCGAGGCGGTCGGCGATACGGTCACCCGGGTCCAGGTGGGCGATCACGTGGTCTGTTCCTTCATCCCCGTCTGCGGGACGTGCCGGTACTGCGCCACCGGGCGGCAGAACCTGTGCAACTTCGGGGCCCAGATGCTGACCGGGCAGCTCAAGGGCGGCGGGTTCCGGTTCCACGACGACGCGGGCGAGGACCTCGGCGGGATGTGCATGCTCGGCACGTTCGCGCAGCGGGCCGTGGTCGCGCAGGAATCCTGCGTAAAGATCGACAAAGATATCCCCTTCGACGTCGCCGCGCTGGTCGGGTGCGGCGTGCCGACCGGATGGGGCACCGCGGTCTACGCGGCCGGCGTACGGCCGGGCGACACGGTCGTCATCTTCGGTGCCGGCGGCGTCGGCACGAACGCGGTGCAGGGCGCACGCTACGCGGGCGCGAGGCACGTCATCGTCGTCGACCCCGTGGAGTTCAAGCGGGACACCGCCCTGAAGTTCGGCGCGACGCACGTCTTCGCCGACGCCGACGCGGCACAGGAGACCGTCGTCGACCTGACCCGGGGACAGTTGGCCGACCATGCCATCTGCACGATCGGCCGGCTCGAGTCCTCCGTCGTCACGCAGGCAGCGGCGATCGTGGGCAAGGGCGGTCAGGTCACGATCACGTCGGTGGGACGCAGCGGGGACAACCAGATCCAGCTCGCCGCGAACGGGGCGGTGGTCGGCTGGCAGCGGCGGATCCAGGGCCACATCTTCGGCATGTGCAACCCGCTCTACGACATCCCGCGGCTGCTGCGGCTCTACCGCGAGGGCCAGCTCATGCTGGACGAGCTCATCACCCACCGGTACCGCCTCGACGAGATCAACCAGGGCTACCAGGATCTCAACGACGGCAAACTCATCCGCGGCGTCATCATCCACGAGTGACGCTCCCGCGCAGTCTACAGTGGACTTCCCTCAGGGGCTGGGGCCGGAGGGCAGCACGTCGAGCCGGTACTGGACCGGCTTCGACGTGACGCAGTCGCTGCCCTGGCAGGCGGTCACCGTGAACGTGTGGGTGCGTCCATCGCCGGTGCCGACAACGTGCTGGCTGGACGCGTCGCACGGGACGGGGGTGTCGCCGCCGCTGATGCCGCCGGTGTCGTGCAGCTCGCAGGTGCCGGTGAAGCCGTGCCAGTTCCCGGGCGGGGTGACGGTCAGGATGTAGTAACCGTAGATGATGACGCACTGCGGGAATGGCGCCGAGACACCACACTGCGAGGTGTCGCTGCCCTGCGCCGTGCCGAGCGTCATCGGCACGGTGTCCCTCGCGCCGGGACCCGGTGGCGTCGTCTTCGTCGTGCCACCACCGGTGCTGGTCGTCCCGCCGCCCGTACCGCTGCCGCCGCCCTTGCCGGTACCGGTGGTCGGGCCCGCGGTGGCGCCGGGCACGGGCGCCGTGCTCCCCACCGTGGATGAGATGGCTGCCGTGGTTCCGAATGTCATCGCGACCGTGCTGAGGTCGGGGTTGACGACCACGCCCGCCTCAGCGCCGGGCAGGATCGCGTAGAGGCGGCCGCCGTCCAGCGTGATCACAGCGGTGCCCGAGTCGCCCAGGCTGAGGTCGCCGCCGGCATGGTTGCCGGCACCGTCGAGGACGACGATATGACCGGTCCCGGCGCACGGCAGGTAGATGTGGCCGGCGTGGACCGCCGGCTGGCCGGGCTTCGCACAGCCGAAGGCGGAGACGTCCACGGACATGACGGTCGTGCCCGCGACGAGGATGACCCTCGGGGTGCCGTCGACGGTGACCGGAACGAGGTCGAGCGGTGCACGTTCCGGGGCCAGGATCGTGCCGGCCAGACCGGGGACGGTCAGGGTGGCGTCCTCGACGCTGCCGACCCGTACGGCCGTGCTGTTGCCCGGATTGAGGATGGTGACGCCGGAGTTGTGGGCGACCAGCACGGAGCCGGGACCGGCACCGTCGACGGTGACCGGCGCCGCGGACGTGGTGGCTCCCGCGTCTGTCCACACCAGACGGTGCAGCCTCCCGTCGATGCCCAGGGCGTAGAGCGTGCCGGTGCCGTCGACGGCGGCATCCGCCAGTGGCAGGCCAGCGCTCCAGGCGTCGAGGACTGCGGCGGTGGTGGGGTCGAGCCGGGTGATCGTGCCGGCACTGAGGTCGACCACGAACAGGTGCGTGGGATCCAGCAGGACCTTGGCCGTATCGCCGGCCGCGTAGTGGCCGCCGACCCCCAGCGTGGCCTCGTCGATGACCGCGAGGATGCCGTCGCCGTCGAGGACGATGAGCAGTCCGTCGCGTTGGGCCAGGGTGAAGCCGGTGCCGGGGTCGGCCACCGGGAGCCGGTTCTCGATGTGGCCCGTGCCAGGGTTGACCTGCAGGGCGTCGCCGCGGTCCGGGACCCAGGACAGATCGTCCTCGGCGGCCGGCTGGTTGGGCGCGGTCCGGCCGAGGCTGAACCCGAAGGCCACCCCGGCGACGAGCATCGTGGCGACGAGCGCGACCGCGAGCTCCGTCGCCCGCCGCGACCCCGACCGCGGCACCAGCACCGATCCAGACTACGGCCGCCGGCCCCGCCCCGCACGCCTCGACAGAGGTACATGTGTGCCCAGCCGGGTGCTGTGCGAGCTGGGTGGCGCGCATGCGTTGCTTGCGCACCACCGCAACACAGTGATCATCCGCCAAGATCGCTGTGTTGCGTGAGTGCAGCTGGGCGGCACCAACGCTACCCAGCTCACCAAGAGCCGCTTACGGCGGTCGGGTGCGGCTACCGGCGAGCGGGCGGGAACGGTGCTAGGCCAGCAT
Organism: Micromonosporaceae bacterium; assembly: GCA_036557785.1. Taxonomy (GTDB): domain Bacteria; phylum Actinomycetota; class Actinomycetes; order Mycobacteriales; family Micromonosporaceae; genus DATBGZ01. The sequence goes on along the minus strand of DATBGZ010000043.1, from coordinate 26,335 downwards.
GGTCGCTACGGGGTCGGCGACGGTGACGGGCATGGCGGTCAGGGAGAGGACCTCGTCGACGGTGAACCCGGGCGCGATCTCCTCGAGACTGAACCGGGCCGATCCGGGGTCGCGGGATCGCCGCAGCAGCGCCAGGTCGGTCACCACCGTGTCGACACAGGCCGGCGCGGTCAGCGGAAACTCGCAGTGCTCCACGAGCTTCGGGCGGCCCTGCGCGTCGGTGTGCTCGAGCATGACGATGACGCTGCGCGCGCCCACGGCGAGGTCCATGGCGCCGCCGATGCCGCCGCCCACCATGCCCGGCGTCGCCCAGTTCGCCAGATCGCCGTTCGCGCCGACCTGGTATGCGCCGAGAATGACGGCGTCGAGCCGCCCCGACCGGGCGATCTCGAAGGACGTCACGCTGTCGAAGAAGCAGGCGCCCGGGCGGAGCTGGACGAAGTACCCGCTCGCGTCGTGCACGTCCGGGTCGAAGTCGCTGCCCGCGATGATGGCGCCGTAGTTGAGCATCCCGTTCTCGCTGTGCAGGATGACCGGACGTTCACCGATGTAGTTGGATACGAGGTTGGGTAGCCCGGCCCCGAGGTTGACCACCGCGCCGTCGGGCAGCAGCGCGGCCGCGCGGCGGGCGATCTCGCCCCGGGTCAGCCCGGGCTTGCCCAGGTAGGTGCGCGCGCTGTCGGAGGGGCGGCTCGGTCGCATCGGCAGGTTCTTCACGTCCATCTGCAGCACGCTGCGCACGACCCGGCCCACGAAGACACCGGGCAGGTCGATCTCGTCCGGGCCCAGCTCGCCCACCTCGACGATCTCGTCCACCTCGGCGATCGCCACGCGTGCCGCCTTGGCGAAGCTGACGTTGAAGTTGCGGCTGCCGCCCCGGAAGCGCAGGTTGCCCATGCGATCGGCCTGGTGGGCTCGAATGAACGCGAAGTCGGTGGTGATGGCGCGCTCGAGGACGTACGGCTTGCCATCGAAGTACCGCACGTCCTTGCCGTCGGCGATCGAGGTGCCGAACGAGGTCGGCGTGTAGATCGCGGCCAGGCCCGCGCCGCCGGCCCGCATCCGCTCGACGAGTGTCCCTTGTGGAACCATCTCCAGCGTCATCTGGCCCGACCCGATCGAGCGTTCGGCGGCCGAGACGACGCCCGGCCTTGCGGAGAAGCAGGTCACCAGATGGGCGATCTGCCCACCATCGGCGAGCAGGTGTGCCGTGGGGTGGCCCGGCTGGCCCAGGCCGTTGCAGTAGACGGTGAGGCCCGTGACCGCCTTGTCGTGCAGCGCCGTGATCAGGCTGGACGGGAACCGGTGCGCGACACCGAAGCCGGCGATGCCGATCGTCGCGCCGTCCGTGACGTCGGCGACCGCCTCGGCAGGGGAGTCGAAGACCTTATCCATGGATCACCGCACGATGAGGACGAGCTTGCCGGCGACGTGCCCGGTGTCGCCGAGCGCGTGCGCCTTCGCCGCCTCCGCCAGGGGGAACGTGTCGGCGATGGCGGGGCGGAGTTTGCCGGCCGAGACCAGATCGGCCAGGCCCACCATGCCAGCGTGGTCGGCCTCGACCAGGAGCATGGCGACCCTTACGCCCGCGTCCGTCGCGGCCGAGACCAGCTCCGGTCCCCCGCCCAGCAGCGAGACGAGGATGCCGCCGCGGCGCAGCATGGCCAGGGACCGCAGCGGGCTCTCGCCGCCGAGGGGGTCGAGGACGACGTCGACGTCGCGCACCGACGCATAGACATCAGTGGTGTGGTAGTCGATGACCTCGTCGGCGCCCAGTCCCCGCACGAACGCGTGGTGGCCGGCACTGGCCGTACCGATGACCGCGGCGCCCCGGGCCTTGGCGATCTGCACGGCCAGGTGGCCGACGCCACCGGCCGCCCCATGGATCAGCACGCGGTGGCCGGGCTGGACGTGGGCGGTGTCGACCAGCGCCTGCCAGGCGGTGAGCCCGGCCAGGGGCAGAGCCCCGGCCTCCACATGCGACAGTGCCGCCGGCTTGGGCGCGAACGCCCGCGCCGGACCGACCACGTACTGTGCGTGGGCGCCGTGACCGTACGGGTAGGGCAGCATGCCGAAGACCTCGTCCCCGGGCTGGAACAGAGTCACCCCGTACCCGACCGCTTCGACCACGCCCGAGACGTCCCAGCCGAGCACGAACGGTGGATCCGGCAGGAACGCGCGGCGGCCCCGGTGCTTCCAGTCCGTCGGGTTGAGACCGGAGGCGTGGACGGCGACCAGGACCTGGCTCACGCCGGGGACCGGGCGCTCCAGCGTGACCTCGTGCAGCACCTCCGGGCCGCCGAGGACGTCCTGGCTGATTGCCCGCATGGTGCTCACGACCCAGTGGCCGCTCGGATCGCGCGCCAGACGCGCTCGGGCGTCAGCGGCATGTCGATGTGGCGTACGCCGAGGTGCGAGAGCGCGTCGATGACGGCGTTCTGCACGGCCGGCGTGGCGCCGATCGTGCCGGCCTCGCCGATCCCCTTGACACCCAACCGGTTGGCGGTGGTCGGCGTCTGCATGGTCAGCAGCTCGAAGCTCGGTAGGTCGGCCGCGCTCGGGATCGTGTACTCGGCCAGCGTGACGGTGGTGGGGTTGCCGTCCTCGTCGTAGGTGAACGCCTCGTAGAGCGCCTGCCCGACCCCCTGCGCCATGCCGCCGTGCCGCTGCCCCTCGGCCAGCATCGGGTTGATGAGGCGGCCGGCGTCGTCGCACGCGAGGTGACGCAGCAGCGTCACCTTGCCCGTCTCGACATCGACGGCGACCAGGGCCAGGTGCGTGCCGAAGGAGAAGCTCATCTTGGGGGTCGTGTAGGTCGTCTCGACCACGAGCGACCCGGTCGGCCGGGCCCGGCGGACCACCTCGCCCCAGCTCACCTGCCGGCTCTCGTCGTCGCCGACCTGCCAGCGCCCGGTGGCGCGGTTGAGCCTCACCTCCGTCACGGCCGTCGTCTCGAACGCCTCCGCGGCGAACGGCCGGGCCTCCTCAATGAGCTTCTCGGTCGCCTCCTGCAGCGCCGATCCGGCCAGCTGCAGCGACCGTGAGCCGAAGGTGCCGATCCCCGCGCCCAGGTTGCCGGTGTCCGTATGACGGACCGTCACGCGGTCCATGGGCACGCCCAGATCGTCGGCGATGAGCATCGCGTAGGTGGTCTGGTGACCCTGCCCCTGCGCCGAGACCCCGACGTCGACGATGACCGAGCCGTCCGCGTCCATCTGGATCTTGCTGAACTCGATGCCCGCGATGCCGGTTACCTCCACATAGGACGCCAGCCCGATACCGTGCTGCACCCGGTCCCCGCTGGCGCGCCGCCGGGCCTGGTCCGCGCGAAGGCCGGCGTAGTCGGCCGCGACCAGCACCTGCTCCAGCGCGGCCGGGTAGTCGCCGGAGTCGTACTCCGTGCCGGTCGGCGTGGTATACGGGAACGCCTCGGGCCGCAGGAGGTTGCGGCGCCGCAGGTCAGCCGGGTCCATGCCGATCTCGGTGGCGAACAGGTCCATGGCCCGCTCGATGGCGGCGGCGGCCTCCGGTCGCCCGGCACCGCGGTACGCGTTGACCGGCACCGTGTTGGTGACCAGGCTGCGGATCTGGACATCCACGCGGGGGATCGCGTAGGCACCCGAGGCCATCCACATCGTCGGCCCGGCCAGGAACGCGCCGTGGGGATAGGCCCCCGCGTTCGCGTACGCGTCGTACCGGTACGCCTGCACCGTGCCGTCGCGCCGGCCACCGATGGTGATGCGCTGATACTGGTCCCGCCCGTGGTTCATGATCAGCATGGACTCGCTGCGGGTCTCCATCCACCGCACCGGCCGGCCGAGGTGGCGCGCGCTCCAGACCAGGGCCGTGACATCGACGTCTGCCGTGAAGATCTTGCCGCCGAAGCCCCCGCCGACGTCCGGGGCGATCACCCGGACCTGGCCGGGTTCCAGGTGCAGCCGGGCGGCCAGGGCCGTGGCCGCGCCGTGGGGCGTCTGGGTGTTCAGCCACAGCTTGACGCCGCCGTTGCCGTCGGGCGCACAGGCCGCGGCCCGGGTCTCCATCGGCACTGGCGCGAGGCGCTGGTTGACCATGTTCCGGGTCACCACGACCTCGCACCCGGCGAACGGGTCGTCCTCGGGCAGGGCGCCGACGACCAGGGCGGTGTTGGTCCCCATGGCCTCGAAGAGCAGCACCTTGTCCGTGGCGGCCGCCTCGAGATCGACGACCGCCTGGAGTGGCTCGTACCCGATCTCGACCAGCTCCGCGGCGTCGGCGGCGCTGGCCCGGTCCTCGGCCACCACGATGACCACCGGCTCGCCCGCGAACCGTACGAAGTCCCTGGCCAGGACCGGCTGCGACATCGGCGCGGCCTCCGGCGGAAGGTTGGCCGGTGCCACTGGATCCGCCCCGATGTCGTCCGCGGTGTACACCCCGAGCACCCCGGCCGCGGCGCGGGCCTGGCTCGTGTCGATCCCAGTGATACGGGCGAAGGCGAGCGGACTGCGGACGAAGGCCGCGTAAGCGGCGCCGGCCAGCTCGGGCTCACGCAGGTTGTCCACGTACGTCGCCCCACCGGTCAGGAGCCGATGGTCCTCGACGCGCTTCACGCGGGTGCCAACAACGGTCATGGAGGGCACCGTAGGCCCCCGATGATCGATCGCGCGAGTCGGGTTTCCGCGAGCCGGAAGGCGCGTTGACACCGCTGCGGGCCATGGGTTTGCCTCGATGGATGGTCAATGCCATCCTGGACCCCACCGGGGGGCCCGCGCGGGTGCGCGACGATGTCGTGCTCGCCACGCCACGGGCGCGGCTGCGGGGCGCCACGATCGGGTTGCTGGAGAACACGAAGCACAACGCCTCGCTCTTCCTCGACGAGCTCGGCAAGCTGCTCGTCGAGCGCCACGGCGCCAAGGGCGTGCTCGCCCGGACGAAGCTCGCGTTCGCCGCGCCGGTGCCCGAGGAGCTGCTCGAGGAGCTCGCCGGTTCGTGCCAGGCGGTGATCACCGGGGTCGGTGACTGCGGCTCATGCAGCGGCTCGGCCGTCGCCGACGGGGTCGCGTTCGAACGCCGGGGGATCCCGGCGGCGGTGATCTGCACGGACGCCTTCCTCGTCACCGCGGACGCCATGGCGGCGCTGAAGGGCGCGACCGGGTACCGGTACGCGGTCACGGCCCATCCGGTCGCCGTGCTCACCCCTGACGAGGTGCGCAAGCGGGCGGAACAGGTGCTGCCCGAGGTGGTCGCGCTGCTGACCGGAGGTGCGGCGAGCGAAGGCGACGGCCGGTGACGCTCGATCCCGACGTCGCGCAGGAGGCGATCGAGTACTGCTACGACCAGGGATGGTCGGACGGGCTGCCGCTCGTGCCGGCATCGCGTCCCCTCGTCGACGCGTTTCTCGCCCAGACCACGCGCAAGCCGGAGGAGGTGATCGGGCATCACCAGCAGGTCGACCGTGACGTGACGGTCGAGCTCGCCGCGATCAACGCCGCGATGGCGGGCTGCCGACCGGACTACTTCCCCGTCGTGCTGGCCGCCTGGGAGGCGCTCATGCACGACCGCGCGGGCGGCAGCGGCGCCGGCTGGCAGAGCACGAGCGGGCCTGCTCCCCTGATCGTCGTCAATGGGCCGATCCGCATCCGCCTCGGCTTCAACAGCACGGGTGGCGTCTTCGGTCCGGGGTTTCGCCCCAACGCGACGGTGGCGCGCGCCATCGGGCTGATCGTCCGCAACGCGTACGGGATCCGGCCTCATGTGCTCGAGCAGACGACGCAGGGCCTGCCCGGTCGGTTCTCGATCTGCTTCGGCGAGAACGAGGAGGAGAGTCCGTGGCCGCCGGTCTCCGTCGAGGCGGGCCTGGACCCACAGACCGACGCGGTCAGCGCCACGCTGCTGCGTACCTGCGAGTTCGTGGACAACCGCCACACCCAGGATCCGGAGCAGATCCTGTGGGACCTCGCGGACACGATCTCGCGGACCGGTTCGTTGATCTTCCGGGGCACCGGCGCCGGCGTGGTCTTCGGCCCGGAGCACGCCAACCTGCTCGCCGGGGCGGGCTACTCGCGCGCCGACGTCCAGGCCTGGTTGGTCGAGCACTGTGGACGGACCCGGGCCGACCTGCACCGGGCCGGCAAGGACGGCGTGGGCGAGAACAACGTCCGCTACGCCGATCCCGAGGCCGACCCCGACGACGTGACGTTCGAGAAGATCCTCTCCGAGCCCGCGCACGTGCCGGTCATCGTGGCCGGTTCGCGCAACGCGGCGATGTCCATGGTGGTGCGGGTCTTCGGGCTGTGGTCGGGGCACGCGGTCGCGGTGGAGAGCACCGCGAGTGCCTCGGAATGACGCGGGGGCCCCGGCTTCCGCGTCACGAAAGGCGCCTTGCTCGCCTGATCGGGCCCGGGGGATGGTGAGACCGGAGCCATAGACGCCCATGCCCCCGACCACGCTCGGGTGCGCCGAGGGCGGCAACTGACCGGCGTGCGAAGGGGAACGGCCAGATGAGCATGATGACGCGTGCCGCGGTCTGTCGGGAGCCCCGCCAACCCTGGGAGATCACCGAACTCCACCTGGATGAGCCCAAAGCGAACGAGGTACGGATCAAGTTCTACGCAGCCGGGCTGTGCCACTCGGACGACCACATCCAGAAGGGTGACGCGCCGATGCGCATGCCCGTGGTGGGCGGGCACGAGGGCGCCGGGGTGGTCGACGCGGTCGGCGAGGACGTCACCCGGGTCGCCGTCGGCGACCACGTGGTCTGCTCGTTCATCCCGGCCTGCGGAAAGTGCCGCTACTGCTCGACCGGCCATCAGAACCTGTGCAACGAGGGCAAGAACGCGGGCACCGGCCTGTTCCCGGACGGCACGTTCCGGTTCCACGACGACGACGGCAACGACTACGGCGGGCTCTGCGTGCTCGGCACCTTCGCGCAGTACTCGGTGGTCTCCGAGTGGTCGTGCATCCGCATCCCGAAGGACATCCCGTTCGACGTCGCGGCTCTGGTCGGCTGCGGCGTACCAACGGGCTGGGGTTCGGCTGTCTACGCGGCCGGCGTACGGGCCGGGCAGACCGTGGTCATCTACGGCGCCGGCGGGGTCGGCAGCAACGCGGTCCAGGGGGCCCGGTACGCCGGGGGCAAGAACGTCGTCGTGGTCGACCCGGTGGAGTTCAAGCGGGACATGGCGAAGGTGTTCGGGGCGACCCACACGTTCGCCGACGCGCAGTCCGCGCACGACTTCGTGGTCGACACGACCCACGGCCAGCTCGCCGACCACGCGATCATCACGGTCGGGATCCTGCACGACGCGGTGATCGAGTCGGCCATCAACGTGGTGGGCAAGACCGGTCAGGTCACGATCACGGCGGTCGGCAACGGTTCGGTACATGCACACGCCGGAATGCTCATCGGCTTCCAGCGGCGCGTGCAGGGCGCCATCTTCGGCGGGTGCAACCCGCTCTACGACGTCCCGCGCCTGCTCGGGCTCTACCGCTCCGGCGACCTCAAGCTCGATGAGCTGATCACCCGCCGGTACAAGCTCGAGGACGTCAACCAGGGTTACCAGGACATGCTCGACGGCAAGAACGTGCGCGGCGTCGTCCTCCACGAGCACTGAGCACGCACATCCCCGAGCTGACAGGAGCGCCGACATGACCATCGCGCCCGCAGACCCCCGCACCGGCGGGCTGGTCACCGAGAACACGCAGCTCATCGGCGGCGAATGGGTCCCCGCGAAGAGCGGCCAGACCATCCCCGTGATCAACCCCGCGACCGGCGAGACCATCATGGAGGTCCCGCGCGGCGACGCGGCCGACATCGACGCGGCGGTCAGCGCCGGTGCCGCGGCGTTCCCGAAGTGGCGGGACACGAGCCCCGCCCACCGCGCCGAGCTGCTCACCCGGTGGGCCGCGTTGATCCGGGAGCATGAGAAGGAGATCGACCAGCTCGAGATCAGCGAGGTCGGTCGCCCGCACTGGGGCCCGGTGCCGATGCCCGGCATGCTCGCGTTCTTCGCGGGCCAGGCCGACAAGGTGCACGGGCTGACCCTGCCCACGCACACGCCTGAGGTCATCGGGCTCACGCTGCGCGAGCCGTTCGGCGTGGTCGGCGGCATCATCCCGTGGAACGCGCCCGGTCCGAACTTCGTGATGGACGTCGCGCCGGCGATCGCGGCCGGCAACACGATCGTGATCAAGCCGGCCGAGGATGCCCCGCTCACGCCGTTGGCACTGGCCCGGCTCGCGCTCGAGGCCGGGATCCCGCCCGGTGTGGTCAACGTCGTGATCGGCTACGGCGCGGAGGCAGGCGCCGCGCTGCCCGCGCACCCCGGCATCGGCCGCATGGCCTTCACCGGCTCGCCGCCGACCGGATCGGCCGTGATGGCGGCCTGCGCGCGCAACCACACACCGCTGAGCCTCGAACTTGGCGGCAAGTCCCCGCAGGTGCTGCTCGACGACGCCGACATCGACGCCGCGATCCCGCAACTGACCCGCGGCATCACGCTCAACACCGGACAGATCTGCGCGGCGGGCTCCCGCATCGTGGTCGACAAGAAGATCCACGCCGAGGTGGTGCGACGGCTGGCCGACGCGTTCGCCAGAGTCCGGGTCGGGCCCGGTACCGAGAACGTCGATATGGGGCCGCTGATCAGCGCCAAGCAGCATGAACGAGTACTCAAGTACATGAATATCGGTCGCGAGGAGGGGGCCGAGCTCGTCACCGGGGGCGGCGTGCCGGCCGGCGCGGCGTTCGAGCGAGGCTACTTCGTCGAGCCGACGATCTTCGACCGGGTGGCGCCCGGCATGCGCATCGCCCAGGAGGAGATCTTCGGGCCCGTACTGTCGGTGATCCCGGTCGATGGCGACGACGAGGCGCTCGAGGTGGCCAACGGCACCGAGTACGGTCTGGTCTCCGCGGTCTGGACCAAGGACATCGGCCGGGCCATCAGGATGGCGCGTGGCCTGCAGGCGGGTCAGGTGGCGGTGAACCAGATCCTGGCCGGCGGCGTGATCGGGGCCCCGTTCGGTGGCTACAAGGGCAGCGGGTTCGGCCGCACCATGGGCACCGACTCGGTCCTGAACTGGACCCAGATCAAGACGGTCACGTTCCGTGGAACCCACTAGCGAGCCGCGCCTGCGGGTCCTGCTGGAGCCCCGCCACGGCGCCACCTACAACCAGATCCTCGCGCTCGCCCAGACGACGCACGCGGCGGGCTTCGACGCGTTCTTCCGCTCCGACCACCTCTTCGGGGTGGACCCGAACGACGCCACCTACCGCCCCACCGACAGTTGGACGACCCTGGCCGGCCTGGCCCGCGACACGACCGGGATCCGCCTGGGCACGCTCGTCACCGCCTCCACGTTCCGCAATCCCGGATCGCTGGCCGCGATCGTGGCGACCGTCGATGAGATGAGTGGTGGACGGGTCGAGCTGGGCATCGGCGCCGGGTGGTACGAGCGCGAGCACGACGCGTTCGGCATCCGCTTCCCGCCGCTGGGCGAGCGCTTCGACCGGCTGGAGGAGGGCCTGGCCGTCATCACCGGCCTCTGGCACACCGAACCCGGCTCGGGAGCTCCGTTCAGCTTCAGCGGCAAGCACTTCCGCGTCGAGGCGAACGCGACCCCGCCCCGCCCGGCGCAGCGTCCGCACCCGCCGATCATCGTCGGGGGCAGCGGGCCGAAGCGCACGCCCGCGATCGCGGCCCGGTTCGCCGACGAGTTCAACGGCGCGCTCACCGAGGACCTGCGGGCCAGCTTCGTCCGCTTCGACCGGGCCTGCGAGGCGATCGGACGGGACCCAACGACGGTGCGCCATTCGGCCGTGCTGCCGGTGGCCTGCGGCGCCACCCCGGCCGAGGTCGACCGACGCGCCGCGATCATCGGCTCGGAGTTCATGCGCCGCTACGCCGCCATCGGGTCGCCCGCGGTCGTCGCCGACCATTGCCGGCAACTGGCCAAGGCCGGTGCAGACACCATCTACTTCCATATCTACGATATTGACGACCTCGACCACGTCACGCTGATCGGCGAACAGGTCCGGCAAGAGATCAGGGAGCAACGGTGAGTCAGGCGGCGACACAGACATCGACGGTGGGCACCACCATCACGACCCGGGCCGCGATCACCCGCGCGCCCCACACCGGTTGGCAGATCACCGATCTGCGGCTCGACCCGCCCCGCGACCACGAGGTCCGGGTCAAGTTCCACGCGGCCGGGTTGTGCCACTCCGACCACCACATCACCGAGGGCGACGCCCTGATCCGGCTGCCGGTCGTTGGCGGGCACGAGGGCGCGGGCGTGGTCGAGTCGGTCGGCCCGCACGTGAGCCGGGTCAAGCCCGGCGACCGGGTGGTCTGCTCCTACATCCCCGCCTGCGGCAAGTGCCGCTCCTGCTCGACGGGGCACCAGAACATGTGCGACGAGGGCAAGAACGCCGGCACCGGAATGTTCCCCGACGGCACCTGGCGCTTCCACGACGACGAGGGGACCGACCTCGGCGGCTTCTGCACGCTCGGCACCTTCTCGCAGTACGCGGTGGTGCTGGAGTGGGCCTGCATCAAGCTGCCCGACGACATCCCGTTCGAGATCGGCTCCCTGGTGGGGTGCGGGGTGCCGACCGGGTGGGGGTCCGCGGTCTACGCCGCGGGTGTACGGGCCGGCGAGACGGTCGTCATCTTCGGCGCCGGCGGGGTCGGCAGCAACGCGGTGCAGGGCGCGCGCTTCGCGGGGGCGAAGAACGTCGTGGTGGTCGACCCGGTGGAGTTCAAGCGGGACATGGCGAAGGTGTTCGGGGCGACCCACGCGTTCGCCGATGCGCAGGCCGCGCACGACTTCGTCGTGGACACGACGCACGGCCAGCTCGCCGACCACGCGATCTGCACGCCGGGGGTGCTCACCGAGGAGATCGTGCGAGCCGCGGCCCTGGTCGTCGGCAAGGGCGGCAAGGTGACGATCACCGCGGTCGGCAAGGCCACGGAGAAGGCGGTGAACGTTCACGCGGGCTTCCTCATCAGCTACCAGCGGCAGGTGCGCGGGGCGCTGTTCGGTGATTGCAACCCGCTCTACGACGTGCCACGGCTGCTCGACCTGTACCGCTCCGGGGACCTCAAGCTCGATGAGTTGATCACCCGCCGGTACCAGCTCGACGAGGTCAACGAGGCCTACCAGGACATGCTGGACGGCAAGAACATCCGCGGCGTCATCGTCCACGAACACTGATCGGACGGAAGATGGCTGTCACCTCGCACTCGCTCACCCCGCCCTTTGTGGCCCGCGCCGATGTCGACGCGGTCGTCGCGGCCCTGCGAACCCAGCTCGAGGGTCTGCCCGCGCGGTCGCCGTTCTACGCCGACCTGTTCGCCGCGCACGGGGTGAGCGCGAAGGCGGTCGAGTCGCTCGGCGACATCGCCCGCTTCCCGTTCACCGACAAGCAGATGCTGCGCGCAAGCCAGGCGGCGGCGCCGCCGCTCGGCCGGCACGCGGGTGTGCCGATGACCGAAGTGATCCGGATACATGCCTCGACGGGAACCACGGGCACCCCGAGCTGGGTCGGCGTGACCCGCCGCGATTCGCAGGCGTGGACCGAGATGGTGGCCCGCGCGTTTCGTACCATGGGCGCGACCCGCGAGGACGTCGTGGTGCACGGCTCCGGGCTCACGCTCTTCGTCGGTGGGCTGCCGATCTTGAACGCGTTGGAGCGGATCGGCACGACCGTGGTCCCGGTGGGCACCGGGGCGTCGGAGAAGGCCATCCAGGCGATGAACACGCTGGGGGTCACCGCGCTGCACTCGACGCCTTCGTACGCCCGGTACCTCGCCGAGTACATCCGGCAGCGGGTCGGCCGCGACCCACGGGAGTTCCGGCTGCGCAAGGTGTTTGTCGGCGGTGAGCCGGGTGGTGGCGAGCCGGCGTTCCGCGAGCACCTCGAGTCGGAGTGGGGCGCGCGGGTGACCGAGGGGCTCGGCAACGCGGACATGGCCCCGGTCATCTTCGGCGAGGCGCCGGGCAGCGGCGGGATGCGCTTCACCGGAGGTCGCCACGTGCTGGTCGAGCTGATCGACCCCGACACGGGCGAGCCGGTCGACGCAGAGCTCGGCGCGACCGGGGAGCTGGTCTATACCTCGGTCGATCGGGAGTGCTGCCCACTGGTCCGCTTCCGTACCCGCGACCTGGTCACCGTCACGGCACGGGCCGCGGACGGGGCTCCGCTGATCCGCTGCGTCGGCCGCACCGACGACATGCTGATCGTGCTCGGCGTCAATGTCTTCCCGTCCGCGGTGCGCGACATCGTGCAGAGCATGCACCCGCGAACCTCCGGTGCGGTGCAGATCCTGCTGCCGAGGCAGGGCCCGCGGGTGGAGCCCCCGCTGCGCGTGGAGGCCGAGTGGGGTGAGCACCCGGGCGACCACGATGAGCTGCGTGGATCGATCGAGTCGAGCATCCGGGCCCGGCTCTCGGTGCAGGCCGCCGTCACGCTCGTGCCGCCCGGCTCGATCGAGCGCTCGGAGATGAAGAGCCGGCTGACCCGGGTCGCCGATCCGGTCTGAGAAGGGCTGGCCCGGGTACGGGCGGGCGAGCGTGGGCGGGAGAGACAGGACATGGCTGACGTGGTACGTGCGGCGGTGCAGGTCGGGCCGCGACGGATCGAGATGCAGGAGTTCGCGCGCCCCAAGATCAACGCGGACACGGGGCTGCTGCGGGTCGAGGCCAACGGCATCTGCGGCAGCGACGTGGAGACGTACAAGGGCCATCTCGGCAACGCCCGGGATCCGTTCATCCCGGGCCACGAGCCGCTGGGCATCGTCGAGGAGGTCGGCAAGCGGGCCGCGCAGCGGTGGGGCGTGCAGGCGGGCGACCGGGTCGCGTTGGAGATCATCGTGCCCTGTCGATCCTGCCAACTGTGCCTGACCGGTCGCTACCAGTCCTGCCGCAACCGTACGGTCGGTCACGGCGTGACGCCGACGAAGGTCGCGCCGGGGATCTGGGGTGGCCTGTCGGAGTACATCTATCTGTCACCGAACGCGATCCTGCACCCGGTGGACCCGAGCCTGCCCGCCGAGATCGCCGTGATGTTCAACCCGCTCGGCGCGGGCGTGCGCTGGGCCGTCCACTTGGGACAGGTGGGGCTCGGCGACACCGTGCTGATCCTCGGTGCCGGACAGCGCGGCCTCGCCGCGGTCATCGCCTCCCGCGCCGCCGGGGCCGGCACGATCATCGTCACCGGGCTCGCCTCCGACGCCCACAAGCTGGCGCTGGCGCGCGAGTTCGGCGCCGACCACACCATCGTCGTCGACGAGCCGCCGGCGCCAGGAGCATCGCAGCGAGCGGCAGCGAGCGAGGAGCGGACGAACGGCGCCGGAACAAGCGGCTCAGCGGTGAATACCGTGGAGCGGGTCGCCGAGCTGACGAACGGCGATCTCGCGGACGTGACGCTCGAGCTCACCCCCATGGCGACGGCTCCGGTCACCGATGCCCTGCTCGCGACCCGGCACGGTGGTCGGGTGGTGCTCGCCGGGCTCAAGGGCGGCAAGCAGGTGCCCCTCGTGACGGACATGATCATCAACCGGGCGCTCACCGTGGTCGGCGCGTTCGGCGTCGATGCCCGCGCGTACGACGAGGCGATCCGCATCATCGAGTCCCGTCGCTTCCCCCTGGAGAAGCTGCACACCCACACGTTCGGCCTCGACGACACCGTGCGCGCGATCGAGACGCTGGCCGGCGAGGTCCCCGGCGAGGCCTCCGTCCACGTCTCCGTCCACCCTGGAGCGCTGTCGTGACGAGCGTGAGGAGCGAGCGTGCGAGTCCCGCAATCGCGAGTCGGAGGTCTTCATGCTGATTGACGCGCATGCGCACGTGTTGCCGGGCGTCTACCCGGCCGACGCGCCGGCGTGCTTCCCACGGATGGACCCGGTCGAGGGCGAGACCGCACGCACGCTGAACTACGGGCCGTTCAAATTCAAGGCCAGCGAGGTGTTCTTCGACGCGCAGCGGCGCATCGCGGCGCAGGACGCCTCGGGTGTGGACGCCGAGGTGCTCACCCCGATGCCGCCGCTGCTGCGCTACGACCTCGACCCGGCCGACGGGCTTGCGATCGCGAAGTATGTCAACGAGTGGATCGCCACGTTATGCGCGAGCGCGCCGGACCGGTTCTACGGCTTCGGGATGGTGCCGCTACAGGACCCTGACGCGTCGGCATCGGAACTGGCGACGATCCGCGACCTTGGGCTCTGCGGAGTCGAGATCGCGTCCAATGTGCTCGGTGAGTCGATCGGCAACGAGCGATTCCTGCCGTTCTTTGCCGAGGCGGACCGGCTCGGCCTGCCCATCTTCGTGCACGCCATGCCGACGCCCACGCCGCGCTTGCCGATGTCGGTCATGGGCACGTACGTCGTGGGCCTGGAGGGCGCGCTCGCCGCTGCCTCGCTGGTGGCCAGCGGCACCGCGGCGAAGTGCCCCGGCCTGCGGATCTCGTTCAGCCACGGCGCTGGCGGCTATCCGTTGATGCTGCCGCGTGCGCAGTACTTCTGGGGCGGTTCCTGGAACGAGGAGCCCAAGGACCCGGAGCGCGCGGTGATGGCTGACGACGGTCCGAGCCCGATCGAGTACGCCCGCCGCTTCTACTACGACTCGCTGGTCTTCGACCGGCGCGCGCTGCGCTACCTGCTCGACCTGCTCGGCCACGACCGGCTGCTCATCGGCTCGGACTTCCCGGCGATGCCGCGCGAACGCAAGGGCGCCGGAGCGACGCTGCGATCCATGGACCTGGATCAGGCCGTGCTCGACGACATCACCTGGCACAACGCCTTCCGGTTCCTCGGCGTCACGCCACCGCGGTGAGCGGCGGCCTCGGCGTCACGCCACCGCGGTGAGGGGCGGCCTCGGCGTCACGCCACCGCGGTGAGCGGCGGCCGACTCGTCTCGCCCGTGGTGCGGGCGGTCGGTCGGGGCGGGACCGGCGCGCCGAGCGCGTGCGAGATCGCGTGCGCGGTGCCGGTGAGCCGTGCGGCGAGGCGGTCCAGCGGTGTCTCGTTGGTCGCGACGACCGCGCTGATCGCCGCGATCACGTCGTTGCGGGGACCGCGTACGGGCGCGGCGACCGCGACCGCGTTCATGCTGATCTGCTCGTGCGCGATGACCACGCCGGTGCGCCGGATGTCGGCGAGAATCCGGCGCAGCTCATTGGGGTCGACCACGGTCTTCGGGGTGTAGCGCGCCAGCGGCGACTTCAGCACCTCGTCCTGCACCATGGGGTCGGAGTAGGCGAGCAGCACCAGCCCCGTCCCGCTGACGTGCAGCGGCCAGCGGTCGCCGACGCGGCTGGAGATCTGGGCGCTGACGCGGGAGCGCATCGCATCGACATAGACCACCTCGTGCCCGTCCCGGACGCCGAGGTGGACGTTGGCGTGAGTGGCCTGGTGCAGGTCGTCGAGGTACGGGAAGGCGGCCTCGCGCAACTGCAGGCCGCGGGGCGCGAGCGCCGCGAGCTCGAGCAGGCGCAGACCGAGGAAGTAGTGCCCGGACGGGTGGCGCTCCAGCGCCCCCCACGCCACGAGCTCGGTGACCAGGCGGTGGGTGGTCGGCAGCGTGAGGTCCGCACGGCGGGCGATCTCGGACAACGACAACAGCCGGTGCTGCGGCCCGAACGCGTCGAGCACCGAGAGCGCTCGGCCGAGCGCGGTTCGCCGGACCAGTGAACAGTCGTCCGGTTCGTTGCCGATGGTCGTCATCTCCTACCTCCGCGGGCTCAATCCCGGGCTGTACATAGGGAGCGTGAGACCGCGGGTTGGGCCGGTCGGGGCCACGCTCGGGCGGGCAACCGCCGTGCGGATGCCCAGGTTAGCCGAGTGTTACGGCCGTGTTAGGTCACATTAAACGCGTGCAGTGGGATTGTCTACACTCTCGCCGACAGTCCGCGGGGCCGCGCCGGCGGGCGCCGACGCCCGCCCGGGATAAGCGGCGATGAATGTGATACGAGTCGATCAGGTATGCCCCGCCAGGAGGGTGACGATGGGCAGACCATGGGTGATCGGGTCACGACGAACCGTCCCGCGAACTTGTCTTCCGTCCAACGGAAGGTATCTGTGACGATGTCGCCAGCAGTCGGGAACCTGGATCGCGTGAGGTGAGCTTCATCACCTCGTCAGCCCCACGTAACCGCGAGGAAGCGAGACGAGCGCAGTGAGAACCAGGACGAAAGTATGTGTCTTGCTGGCCGGGGCACTTGTACTCACCGGATGCACCAAGCCCGGTGAGACCGGCAACAGCTCTAATACGCCACAGTATGGTGGCACGTTGACCGTGCTGGACGACGCCGCGTTCTCCGGATCCTGGCCCACCGGCCTCGACCCGGCCACCAACACGACCGGTGGCGGCAACCTTACGCAGATGAGCGCCATCTATGGCGGCCTGTTCCGGCTCGAAGCCAATGCTGACGGCAGCAACGCCAAGGTCGTGCCTTACCAGGCCGCGAGCGGCGACTACGCGCCGGACGGCAAGTCCATCACCATCAAGCTCAAGCCAAACATCAAGTTCAGCGACGGCACGCCGTTCGACGCCGACGCGGTGGTCTTCAACATCCGGCGCGACATGAACGCGGACTGCACCTGCAAGCCGACCTGGCAGCTCGACGGCACGCCCGAGCAGGCCATCACGGCCCAGGGCAGCGACACCGTGGTGATCAAGTTCGCGCAGCCGACCGCCACCGCGATCGCCGCGTTCGTCATCGCGAACGTGAACTGGATCGGCTCACCGACGGCGATCCAGGCGATGGGTGACCAGTTCGCGATCAAGCCGGTCGCCGCAGGCCCGTTCACCGTGGAGAGCGACGACCTCTCGCAGAAGCTGGTGCTGAAGAAGAACCCCACCTTCTTCATCGAGGGCCGGCCCTACCTGGACACGCTGATCGTCCAGAGCATCCAGGGCGACCAGCCCGCGTACCAGGCGCTGCTCGCCGGTCAGGCGCAGGCCTATGAGGGCATGACCACGATCCCGTTGCTGGAGGAAGCGAAGAACAACAGCTCCCTCGTGGTCACCCAGCAGCCGGCGACCTCGCCGTACGTGATCCAGTTGAACACGAAGATCCCGCCGTTCAACGACATTCACGCTCGCGAGGCGATCTACTACGCGACCAACGTCGAGGCGATCCGTACCGGCCTGTTCAAGGGCGCGTACCCGGCCAGCCAGAGCTTCACGGCTCCCGGCGGCCTGTTCAACCACTCGACCATCCCTGGCTACCGCACCTATGACCTGCAGAAGGCCACGGACATCATCAACCAGTACTACGGCGGCAGCCTGAACGTCGACCTGGGCACGCTCGATGCCTATGTCGCCAACCAGGTCGACACCGAGCTGCAGACCGAGTGGGCGCAGGCGGGCATCCACGCCAAGCTCCACTCCGACCAGCTCGGAGCCCTGGTGCAGAACTTCATCGGCGGTAAGTGGCAGGCGATGCTGCAGACCGCTGGCGCCTGGGACCCGGCCGTCGGCGTTGGCGTCGGCTTCCGGTTCGGCACGACCTCGCCGTTCAGCGGCATCTCCGACACGCAGATCGACGACCTGCTGCAGCAGGCCGGCCAGATCAGCGACCCGGCCCGACGGGACGCGCTCTACCTGCAGGTCGGTCAGCGGATCAGCGACCAGGCCTACGCACCCTTCATCCTCGCGTTCGCCCCGGCGAGCGTCGTGACCAAGGGCGTGCACGGCCCCGGGCTCGACACCCTGATCCCGCCGGTGGTGGTGAACACGGCAATTCTCTGGTCCGACGCCTGGATGGAACAGTCGTGACCGATGTAGCACAGTCGGGCCCAGCACCGCGGATCATCTCCGCGGTGCTGGGCTCACCGGCCCTCCGGCTGATCGTCAAGAGGTTGCTGACCGCGATCCCGATCCTGCTCGGGGTCAGCATCCTCATGTTCGTCCTGCTCAACCTGCTCCCTGGCAGCGCGGCGCTGCAGTTGCTCGGGCCGCAGGCCACCCCCGAGCAGATCGCGAAGCTGAACGACGAGCTGGGGTTCAACCGTCCACCGGTCCAGCGCTACCTGGAGTGGCTGGGCAACTTCGTGCGCGGCGACCTGGGCAAGTCCATCGTGAGCAAGCAGCCCGTCGCCCAGGTGCTGCCGGAGAAGCTTGCGGTCACCGGTGAGCTGGTCGCGTTAGCCTTCGTCATCTCGCTCGGCGTGGCGATCCCGCTGGCACTGTGGGCCGCGCGCCGGCCCAACAAGATCTTCGACCGGATCAGCGGCCTGTTCACCACGGCGGGACTGTCGTTGGCCAACTATGTCCTTGCCCTGCTGCTCGGCCTGGCGTTCGCGGTCAAGCTGCCCTGGTTCCCCTCATTCGGCTTCACGTCGATCAGCAAGGGGCTGGGCAACAACCTGTACTCGCTCTTCTTACCCGCGGTCGCGCTCGCCTTCCCGTTGCTCTGCTTCTATGCGCGGTTCCTCCGCAGTGACCTGGTCGACCAGTTGCAGGGCGAGGACTACGTGATGACGGCCCGGGCCAAGGGGCTCGGTCCCTGGCGGGTCCTGCTGCGGCACGCCTTCCGCAACTCCTCCTTCGGCCTGATCACCATCGTCGGGCTGAACATCAGCACGCTCATCGGAGCGACGGTGATCATCGAGCGGATCTTCGCGCTGCCCGGGATCGGCGCGTACCTGCTCGATGGGATCCTCACCCGGGACTACACCCGGGTGCAGGCGATCGTGATGATCTTCGCCCTCATCACCGTGCTCGCCAACCTGGCCGCCGATGTGCTCTACGCCGTGCTCGACCCGAGGATCCGCTATGGCAGTAACTGAGGTCAGGGGCTCGTCGACGCCGACCGTCGACGACGCCCCGCCACCCGCGCCCGCCGGCTCCGCCGCCTGGCGGCGGAACTTCCAGATCGCCTGGCCCGCGGCCCTGCTCGGGCTGGTCCTGTTCGCGTGCTTCGTGCTGCCGTTCCTGGCCCCGATCCCGAAGCCGATCGGCGGCAGCGTGCTGAACTCGCTGCTGCCCTCGTTCTCGCCCGGGCATCCCTTCGGCACCGATCCCAACGGCAACGACATCCTCTCCCGGGTCCTCTACGGCGGGCGGACATCGATCATGGTCGCGCTCGCCGTGAACCTGATCGGCCTGGCCATCGGCGGCGGCCTGGGCGCGATAGCGGGCCATCTCGGCGGGATCGGCGACAGCGTCATCATGCGCCTGTTCGACGTGCTCATCGCGATCCCGTCGCTGGCCCTGATCGTGGCGGTTTCGCTGAGCCTCGGCCCGGGCGTAAGGAACACCATCTTGACCCTGGCGTTCTTCTCGGTCCCGGCGTTCGCCCGCATCGCCCGCGCGGAGACGCTGCGGCTGCGGGAACAACCCTTCATGGTCGCGGCGAAGCTGTCGGGCACACCGATGTGGCGGGTTGTGCTGCGGCACATCGCGCCGAACGTCGGCCCGTCGCTCATGACGTTCGCGATGCTCGGCCTGGGCGTCGTCATGGTGATCGAGGGAGCGCTGAGCTTCCTCGGCCTCGGCATCCAGCGACCCTCGCCGAGTTGGGGCAACATGATCGCCGACGGGCAGCTCTCGCTGTCGGGCACGCCGAACCTCGTGCTCTGGCCGTCGATCGCGCTGTTCCTCACGGTCGTCGCGTTCAACCAGCTCGGTGAGGGCCTGCGCTCGCGCTGGAGTGGTGGCCGATGAGCAGCGCGGTGCTGCAGGTCGAGGACCTTCGCGTCCGCTTCGACCAGCCCGGCTACCGGGTGCACGCGGTCAACGGCCTGAGCTACCAGCTCCAGGCGGGGCGGACGCTGGCCATCATCGGCGAGTCCGGTTCGGGCAAGACGGTCAGCTCGCGGGCGCTCATGGGCCTGCTCCCGCCGACCGCGACCGTGACCGGCTCGGTACGCATCGACGGTGTGGAACTCGTCGGTATGCCCGAGGACGAGATGCGCCGGCACCGGGGCACGGACCTCGCGATGGTCTTCCAGGACCCCACGCGATCGCTGAACCCGACCATGCGCGTCGGTACCCAGATCGTGGAGTCCGTCGGCGCGCACAACAAGGAGATCGACTCGGCCGCGGCCCGGCAGCGCGCGATGGAGCTGCTGGCGCTGGTCCGCATCCCCGACCCGCAGCGGCGCTTCTACCAGTACCCGCACCAGCTCTCGGGTGGCATGCGCCAGCGCGTGATGATCGCGATCGCGCTGGCCTCGGACCCGAAGGTGCTGATCGCGGACGAGGCGACCACCGCGCTCGACGTCACCACGCAGGCCCAGATCATGGAGTTGCTCACGGAGCTGCGCTCCCGGCTCGGTACCGCGATCATCCTGATCAGCCACGACCTCGGCCTCGCCGCCAGCTACGCCGACGAGGTGATCGTCATGTACGCGGGGCGGGCCGTGGAGTACGCGCCCACGCGGATCCTCTTTGGACAGTTGCGGATGCCCTACACCCGGGCGCTGCTGGACGCGATCCCGCGGCTGGAGCGGCCGTCGCACTCACCCTTGCCGGTCACCCCCGGGCAGCCGCCGGACCTGACGGCCCTGCCCCCGGGCTGCCCGTTCGAGCCGCGGTGCCCACGCGCGCAACCGGTCTGCGCCGAGAGCCGACCGCCGTTCGTCGAGCACGAGGGCGGGCATTGGTGGGCGTGCTGGAACCCTTGCACGGACGGAGACTCGGTATGACCCACCTGCTGGAGGTGAACAACGTCGTCCACGAGTTCCACGTGCAGGCCGCCGGCGGCGTGCGGGGTGGGACCGTCCACGCGGTCAGCGACGTCTCTTTCCACATCGATGCTGGTGAGACCCTGGGTGTCGTCGGCGAGACCGGGTCGGGCAAGTCGACGCTGGCCCGGTGCGTGCTGCAGGCCCCGCGCCCCAAGTCCGGTTCGGTCCGCTTCCAGGGCACCGAGCTCGTGGGCCTGCGGGGCCGGGCGCTGCAGCGCGGGCGGCGGGACATGCAGATGGTCTTCCAGGACCCGTTCGGCTCACTGAACCCGACCTGGCGCGTCACCGACATCGTCGAGGAGCCGCTCATCGGCTTCCACGACGGCGATGCCACGACGCGGCGGCGGCGGGTGCGCGACCTGCTCGACCTCGTGGGCCTCAACCCCGACACCTACGGCAACCGCCGGCCACGCCAGCTCTCGGGCGGCCAGTGCCAGCGCGTCGCGATCGCCCGCGCCATCGCGCTGCGACCGGCGCTGCTCGTCTGCGACGAGCCCGTCTCGTCGCTGGACGTGCTCATCCAGGCCCAGGTGCTCAACCTGCTGGAGCAGTTGCGCAGCGAGCTGGGGTTGAGCTATCTGTTCATCTCGCACGACCTTTCGCTGGTCAAGCAGGTCAGCGACCGGGTGGCGGTCATGCACCTGGGTCAGCTCTGCGAGGTCGGTCCCGCCGACGCGCTCTACCGCTCGCCGCGCCATCCGTACACAGTGGACCTGCTCGCCTCGATCCCGAGCCTCGATCCGACGAAGCCCCGGTCGAACGCGCGGGCCATCTCCGCCGGCGAACCGCCCTCGCCGCTGAACCCGCCGAGCGGTTGCCGGTTCCGTACCCGCTGCCCCCGGGCGCAGCAGCTCTGCGCGGACGAGCGGCCACTGCTGCGCGAGCTCGGCCCCAGTCACCTCGTGGCCTGCCACTTCCCGGAGCCGGTCAACGAACCCAACGGTTCCGCGACGACTCCGTCCTCGGCCACCCCGCAGTTCGCCCGGCCCTAGCGGAGACAGTGATGAAATTCCCAGCAATGATCGACCCGACCGTTCGGCGCGCGACCCGCGATGCCCGCGCGACCACGCTCGCCGCCCGCAAGCCGACCCTGAAGGGCAGCCGGGTCGGGTTGCTCGCCAACGTCAAGCGCAACGCCGAGCAGTTCCTCGACGAGGTCGGCACGCTGCTGCAGCGCGAGCACGGCGTCGCCGGCGTGGTGCGGCGCAAGAAGCTCTCGATCACCGACCCGGTCCCGCCCGAGATCCTCAACGATCTGGTGGCCGCCTGCGACGTCGTCGTGGTCGGCGTGGGCGACTGTGGTTCCTGCAGCGCCTCGGCGATCGCCGATGGGCTCGCGCTCGAAGCGGCCGGCGTACCGGCCGTCGTGATCTGCAGCGACGCGTTCCGGGTCACCGCCGACGCGATGGCCGCGCTGCAGGGCAGCCCGGGCTACCACTACGTACAGACCGCCCACCCGGTGGCTCCGCTCGGCCCGGAGCAGTTGCGCGAGCGGGCCGTCTCGGCCCTGCCGGAGATCGTCGCGACACTCACCACCGACCACCCCGGGGCAGCGGCGTGACCGTTGCGGATGTGGCCCCGGAGGAATTGGCCGCGGATCAGGAGCGACTGGAGTATGCGCGGGCCGCGATCGAGCACGCCTACGAGCAGGGCTGGAGCGACGGTCTGCCCGTGGTGCCGGTCACCCGGCCGTTGGTCGAGGAGTTCCTCGCCCACACCGCGCGCAGCCCCGACGAGGTCATCGCCGCCGTACCGCACCTGAAGCGGGAGTGCACGGTCGAGCAGGCCGCGGTGAACGCGGCGCTGGCCGGCTGCCGGCCGGAGTACTTCCCGGTGGTGCTGGCCGCGTGGGATGCGCTGCGGCTCGATCGCGGGGCCAACGGCGGCGGATGGCAGTCCACGAGCGGGCCGGCTCCCCTGATCGTTGTCAATGGCCCGATCCGCCATGAGCTGGGCATCAACAGCGCGGGAGGCGTGCTGGGTCCCGGCTTTCGCGCCAACGCCACGATCGCCCGGGCGGTCGGGTTGGTCGTGCGCAACGCTTTCGGCATCCGGCCGCAGGAGTTGGAGCAGGCGACCCAGGGCGTGCCCGGCCGGTGGACCCTGTGCATCGGCGAGAACGAGGAGGCCAGCCCCTGGGAGCCGCTGGCGGTCGAGGTCGGCGGCGAACCCGGCACCGACGCCGTCTGCGCGACGCTGCTGCGGACCTGCGAGTTCGTCGACAACCGGACCAGCACCGACCCGGAGCAACTGCTCACCGACTTCGCGGACACGATCGCCAGGACCGGCGCGGCGATCCCACCGTTCTCGAGCGCCGGCCTGATCCTCGGCGTGGAGCACGCGGAGTTGCTGGCCAGCAAGGGTTTCGGCAAGCGCGACGTGCAGCAGTGGCTCTACGACCGCTGCGTGCGCAGCCACGAGGACCTGGAGCGCTCGGGCAAGGGCCTGGCCAACCGGACCGCCCGCGGCGTCGACGAGCAGGGGATGCACATGCTGCCCGCCCCCGAGCAGGTGCTCATCGTGGTCGCCGGAGCCCGCAACGCCGCCATGTCGATGGTCGTGCGGCCCTTTGGTTTCGCGGGCTGGTCGCGCACCGCGGTTGCGATAGAAAGGCCCTGACATGGAGATATCCCTCGCCGGCAAGGTCGCGCTCGTCACCGGTGCCGGGCCCAACATCGGCAGCGGCATCGCGCTGGCCCTGTCCCGTTACGGAGCCAAGGTCGCCTGCAACGACATCGACCCGCAGGCCGCCCAGGCCGCGGTCAAACGCGTGGAGCGCAACGGCGGCACCGCGATCGCCGTGCCCGGTGACGTGACCGACGAGGAGCAGGTGCTGGCGTACCTGCGTACCGTCACCGAGACCTGGGGCCGGCTGGACATCGTGGTGAACAACGCGGCGATCCTCGGCGGGCGCGGCGTGCTGGACGAGAGCGCCGAGTTCTTCGACCGGGCCGTACGGGTCGCCGCGCTCGGCAACTTCCTCAACACCAAGCACGCGGCCCGCTACATGGCCGAGCATGGCATCAAGGGATCGATCATCGCGATCTCCTCGTCGAACGGCTGGAACGGCTCGGCCGGTGTCATCGCGTACGCCTTCCACAAGGGCGGGGTCAACAACTTCGTACGGGCAGCGGCGATGGACCTCGCGCCGTACGGGATCCGGGTCAACAGCTTCACCCCGACCGCGCCCACGCCGGACAACCCCGAGCTCATCGCGGCGCAGGGACCCGGCGGGGTGCTGGACCGGCCCAGGATGCCGCATGGCCTCGGCGCGGAGGGCGGCACCGAGCCCTGGCGCCGGCCCGCGCGCTGGATGGGTCAGCGTACGCCCATGGTTCCGATGGGTACCACGGGAACGCCGACCGACATCGGGCATTGCGTGGCGTGGATGTGCTCGGACTACGCCCGGCTCATCACCGGCTGCGACTTCGTCGTCGACGGCGGGGCTCGCGCCAAGAACTTCGCCTACCTGCCGGCCGCGTCGACCGACGTGGCCGGCCCCGTCCCGCTGATCCCGCTGGACGTCACGGGCGAACTGGACCAGGAGCTCTCGGCCGACGCTGGCGCTCCGCCGGCCCCCGCGCCGCGCGTCCGCCCCGCGAAGAAGGGCCAGGGCCGGTGAGACTGGACGGCAAGGTCGCGATCATCACCGGTTCCGGCTCAGGCATCGGCCGCAGCGCGGCGCTGCGCTTCGCCGCCGAGGGAGCGCGGGTCGTCGTCGCGGAGCTGGTGCCCGAGCTCGGCAAGCAGACCGAGGAGCTGGTCCGGGCCGCGGACGGGCAGTGCCGGTTCGTCGAGTGCGACATCACCGACGAGGGCAGCGTGCAGGCGTTGGTCGCCGCGGCCACGCAGGAGTTCGGCAGCGTCGATGTGGTCTACAACAACGCCGGCGGCTCGCGGGACGCCGACGGTGCGGTGCACGAGGTCGACGTCGCCGAGTTCTGGCGCACCATGCAGGTCGACCTGTTCGGGACGTTCCTGGTGTCCCGGCACGGGGTCAGGGCCATGCTCGACCAGGGGCGCGGTGGCAGCATCGTCAACACGTCGTCAGCCGCGGGCCTGCTCGGCGTCGCGCCGGGCGGCCGGTCGTGCTACAGCGCCGCGAAGGCCGCGATCACCGGTCTGACCCGGGCCATGGCCGCGAGCTACGCGGCCAGCGGCATCCGGGTCAACGCGATCGCCCCGGGCGGCACCGCCACCGACCGCATCGTCACCGGGTTCACCCGGCGGGGGATCCCGATCCCGGACCTGGACGCGGTGGGGATCCCGCCGATGGGCCGGCCCGAGGACATCGCTAACGTCGCGGTATTCCTCGCTTCGGACGAATCGAGGAGGATCACGGGGCAGGTACTGTCGGTGGACGGCGGGATGACGACTACCCGGACCATGCCGGGGCGCACCGAACCGAACCGGCGAGCGTGAGGGAGGACGGATGCCCGCACAGCAACGGAAGGCCGAGTCGCGGCCACCGGTCGTGGACGGTACGGCCCGGGAGGCGTTGCGCAAGGCCATCCTCGGTGGTGAATATCTGCCCGGTGAACGGTTGGTCGAGGCGGCCCTGTGCGAGCGGTTCGGGGCCAGCCGGTTCACGATCCGCACCGCGCTGCAGGACCTCGCGGCCGACGGGCTCGTCGAGGTGCAGCGCAACCGGGGCGCGCAGGTCCGCAAGATCTCCTTCGAGGAGGCTGTCGAGATCACCGAGGTACGCATGGTCCTCGAAGGCCTCGTGGCTGCCCGCGCCGCCGAACGCGTCACCGACGAGCAGGCCAGCGAGCTCGATGAGATCGGTCTGCTCATGCGCCGGGCGGTCACCTCGGGCGAGCTTCGCCGCTACAGCGAGTTGAACGAACGGCTGCACGGGCTGATCCAGGCCGCGGCCCGGCACCGGACCGCGGACAGCCTCATCGAGACGATGCGCGGCCAGCTCGTACGCCACCAGTACGCGCTGTCCCTGCTTCCGGGCCGGCCCGCCGTCTCGTTGCCGCAGCACGAGCGCATCATCGACGCGATCCGGTCGCGCTCACCGAAGGCGGCGGAAGAGGCGATGCGTGCTCACATCGCCAGCGTCATCGACGCCCTGCGCAACCTCGAGGCCATCGGCCTGACCTGACAGTTCTGGCAGGTCGGACGGCTGATCGACACCAAGGTTCTCGCCATCGAGCGTGCCGGCTACGGCGCTGAGATTGTCGCGACGTTGTCGCGAGAATCGGCCCTCCGCTTCGGCCCGGGCTTCGAGGAGAAGAACCTGCGCAGCTTGGAGGCTATCGGCCTGGCCTGACTCTACTGTGGACTTACGACGTGTGTGGTGGCACTGGGTTATTCTTTTGGCTCGCTCGGCGTGGCGTCGAACAAATGTCGTACGACTGGGTTAGCGTGTTCGGGTGGCCGTGAAGAGCAGGACCAGAGCGTCGGTGCCGGTGGCGAGTGCGCCGGTCGCCGCGCTGGCTGCGATTCCGGCCGGGCCCGGGCTGGCCGCTGCGTTGGCTGATGTCGATGTGGCGGGAGGGAGCGGGTTCGAGGCCGTGCTGGTGCTGGCGGCCCAGTTCCGGCAGGCGAACCACGAGCGCGGTCTGTTGATGGGCGCGGTGGTGCAGGTGCTGCGACGCAAGGACGCCGGGCATGGCGTCCGCGAGGGTTGGCACTCCGGTGACCTGTTGGGTTGT
>DATBGZ010000042.1:0-14054 GCA_036557785.1 Micromonosporaceae bacterium | reverse complement strand
GGTCCGGCGGCGGTTCGAGGGTCGCCGCGATGATGTCACTGTCGTCGATGCTCTTCGGCCGGCCCGAACGGACAGCGTCGTGCAGCCCGTCAAGACCAGCCTGCGCATAGCGGTCGCGCCACTGAATGACCGTCGGCCGCGTCACCCCCAACCGGCGCCCGATCGCCGACGTGCCCTCCCCATCACCGGCCGCGAGCACGATCCCGGCCCGCAACGCCAACCCCGCCCTCACCGATGAGGACCGAGCCCACGACACCAGCGTGGCCCGGTCCTCATCCGAGATCTGCACCAACCCAGTAGACGCCACGACCCACCATGGCACCTACGACCGATCATGTAAAGGAACTAATGACGCGCGACACTAGGTGCACCCCCGGACAGGGCGTTGGTAGCGGCGAGGGCTGGTTGACGTGAGAAGGACCTCTGGATGAGCTGGCCGGGACAGGCGTTGGCGCTGCTCGCGTTGGTCGGCGGTCAGCCTTTCGTGCCTGCCGGTTCCGTGAGCCGTCGTTCGAGGGAGCGCCGCTCGGCGCCGTAGCAGAGTTCGTGTAGTGTAGCGGGGACGGGCAGCGTGATCTGTCCGGCGATCTCACAGTTGGCCACCGGCATGTCGGCATCGTTCCGTGCGGGATTCCCACCGGTAGGGTCCACTCTCAAACCTCGGAGATTTCATGGCGGCATCCCGCCTCAGCACGCCCACGTCAACTCGGCCTGACCGTCCCGTGACATCGTTCGTTCAGCTCGGCTTGCCACCTCGGATCGTGGCGGCTTTGGCCGCGGTCGGCATCACCGAGCCCTTCCCGATCCAGGCCGCGACCCTCCCCGACAGCCTGGCCGGGCGCGACGTGCTCGGCCGCGGCCGGACCGGCTCGGGCAAGACCTACGCATTCGTGCTGCCGGTGCTCGCCCGCCTCGCGAGCAACCCGGCACCGCGCCGGTCCGGACGCCCGCGGGCGTTGATCCTCGCCCCCACACGCGAGCTGGCCACTCAGATCCAGGCCACGATGGCGCCGCTGGCGGCGGCCCTGTCGCTGCGCACCATGACCGTCTTCGGTGGCGTTGGAGCGAACCCGCAGGTCCGGGGGCTGCGCGCTGGCGTCGATGTGCTCGTCGCATGCCCCGGCCGGCTGCGTGACCACCTCAGTGCCGGTCACGTCAGCCTGGACGCCGTGGAGATCAACGTCCTCGACGAGGCGGACCACATGGCCGATCTCGGCTTCCTGCCGACCGTGCGATGGCTGATGGAAAAGACGCCCGCACGGTGCCAACGGCTGCTGTTCTCCGCCACGCTCGACGCGGCCGTCGACGTGCTTGTACACCAATTCCTCCGTGATCCGGTCACGCACAGCGTCGATCCGGAGACCGCTGGGGTGACCACCATGACCCACCATCTCCTGCACGTGCGCGACGACCACCGGCTGCCGGTGCTGGTAGACCTGGCCGCCGCCCCCGGACGCACGCTCGTGTTCACCCGCACCAAGCACGGCGCGAAGCGATTGACCAGGCACCTCAACGCCGCTGGCGTGGCCTCCGTCGAGTTGCACGGCAACCTCGCACAGAGCGTCCGGGACCGCAACCTTCGCGCCTTCACCGATGGCACGGCCCGGACACTGGTCGCTACCGATATCGCCGCCCGGGGCATCCACGTCGATGACGTCACGCTCGTGGTGCACGCCGACCCGCCGGCGGAACACAAGGCCTACCTGCACCGTTCAGGACGCACCGCACGAGCCGGAGCCGACGGCACCGTCATCACCCTGATGACCGACGACCAGGTCGCCGCTGTCGCCCTTCTCGCCCGCCGCGCCGGCATCTCGGCCACCACCACCCGGCTGCGCCCGGGTGACCCACTCCTGCATCGAATCGCTCCGGGCGAGCGCACCTACGAAGTCACAACCCTCGATGAGGCTGCGGAGAAGTCTGTACCGCCCAGGACAGGACGCGCCCGAATCGGGCGCGCCCGGCCTGGTTCGGGCACAGCCGCCACCTCTGCGAGGCTACCCGGATGCTCGCTCCATGACACCCCGCCGAAGGGTCGCGGCTGAGGCCGACCGGCATCCGGCCACCCGTCCACCGCCGCGCTCGTAGGTAGCTGGCGGACCGACACTGGCTTTCCAACCATGTCTATATCCGTGCTCGACGGTCATCATCGGTCGGCCTGACCGCAGTCGAACGTGCCGCCAAAGCAACGAGACAGCCGCTCCTGCCCCGCGCGCGCAATCGGTCCCGCAACGGAGATCGACCGCCAATGGCATTTCGGACCGCGCTGGCAGCTCGGCCGCTGCGCTCGGCGTGCTGTCGCTGGGCCAGATGGACGCCGTGTGACGATCAAGCCACAGGCGGCGCAACGTGTCCTGACGTCTGATCCGACAGTACGTAACGGCGTGATCGAGGCGTCGGCGCTGCTACATTTGGCGCGTGCGGCGTGGATCTAAGCGCTTGCACCCGGCGGGATTAGCAGCACTCCCTGGCGACGCGGCAAAGTCACCACCCTGCCGCTCACCGGAGTGGCAGCGTTTGGCTGGCTGGGGGACTCCTGGTGGCAGCTCGTGGTCGCCGCGTTCCTGGCCTTCGTCTTCGCCCAGCTCGGGTTCCTTGGACACGATGCGGGACATCGACAGATTTTTCGCACCGCACGGGCCAACTACGTGGTCGGTCTGCTCCACGCCAACTTTGCCATTGGTCTGAGCTACGGCTGGTGGGTCGACAAGCACAACCGCCACCACGCCCACCCCAACGACGAAGCCCGTGACCCGGATGTCCAGATCGGCGCGCTCGCCTTCACGGCCGATCAGGCTCGCACGAGGACCGGGCTGGTCGCCTTCATCGGCCGACACCAGCGGTACCTCTTCGTGCCGCTCCTGCTGCTCGAAGCCGGCCAGCTGCACGTCGCGAGCGTCAAGGCCCTCGCCCAACGCAAGCTGCGCCACCGCCGCATCGAGATCGCCCTTCTCACGCTGCACACCATCGGCTACCTGACCGCGCTCCTGCTGGTGCTCTCACCGTGGAAGGCACTCGTCTTCCTGATCGTCCATCAGGGATTGCTCGGCCTGTACCTCGGCCTGTCCTTCGCGCCCAACCACAAAGGCATGCCCATGCTCACCGCTGACGAGGAGTCCGACTATCTGCGCCGCCAAGTCCTGACCTCCCGCAACGTCCGCCGCGGCTGGCTCGTCGACCACCTCCTCGGCGGTTCAACTATCAGATCGAACACCATCTGTTTCCGAGCATGCCGCGGCCCAGTCTACGGCGGGCTCAACCACTGATTCGCTCGTTCTGCCAGCAAAATGGAGTCTCGTACGTGGAGACTTCACTCCTGCGCTCCTACGCCCAAGCGCTGCGACACCTCCACGAGGTCGGCCAACCCTTACGGGCACCGGCGCCCGGCTGAGCAGTACGAGTGACTCGAAATATCCCCGTAGCTCTGGCTCGGGCATGTCCCTGAGCTCGTCGGCGATCTCGGGTAGCAGGGCCAGGGCGGCGGCGATGCCGTCGGGGTCGTGGGCCGCCTCCTCGCGGCTGGTCCCGCGGAGTTGGTCGACCATGGCCTGGTTGGTTGCGAGGTCGGCCGCGAGCTGACCGATGCGATTGGCGATCTGGCTGGCGGGCCCTGGTCGTCCTTCAGATTGACGGATCTGGCGGTGCAGGCGGCGGGTGACGCCGGCACCGGCCTGAAGGCGTACGTCGAGCCCCGTAAGGAGTTCACCGTGCGGTCGTGCCCGATGCCGGCTGTGGGAGCGACTGCGCCGCCAATGCCGAGCGCGCATCCGAGCCAACCGTCGCCGCTTCGCCCAGCGCGAAGGCGAGCCCCGGTAGGCCGGCGACGCAGACGGCAAGCCGGACTGTGCGCCAATCAGGCGAGCACCCAGAACTCCTTGAACGGCGTCGCCACGTGCCAGGTGGTGGCCACGCCTGCGGGCAGCGAGGCGATGTCGCCCGCGGCGAGCTCCCAGTGGCGGGCCGCCATCGATCTCAATGCGTACACCGCCCTCAAGCACGTGGGTAGTCTCGCGCTGCGGCGGTGTGAAGGGGATCGGCGCGTCGGCCGAGAGGACGCGGGTCAGTCCCGCCCAGGTCGTACCAGCGTGGACCAGCTCGTGCATCTCAGTGCCGGGTACGTCCGCGTCAGGCTCCATCTCATCGGTGCTCGTGCGCGAGACGAACAGGCCCGGCGCAACCTCCATGACACCCTCCTCCAACGCGGCTACGACGACATCATGCCTGAGCTGGCCCGGTTCGGCTGCGAGCCTGACAGATGAAGCGCCTGACGGTTCTCCTCGCCGCCCGACGAAAGTCGCGGCCCCGGCGAGCGGCTAACGTCGCGCCGTGTATGACCGCCTGATCCGGGTCCGGCACGCCATGCCGGTCGTCGTGCCTGGTGTGCCCAGCGAGCGGTGAGAGCTCGGCGAGGAAGGCAGCCGGGGTCGCGCGGGCTCCGCGGTCGCGGATGCCGTCACCCGCTTACTTTGTGGCGAACGAGGAGCCCAGGGCGGTGCAGACTCTCGATGAGCTGGCCGACGGAGCGCTGGCCGCAGTCGATGCGCGGTTCGGGGAGATCCGGCGGCCGCACGTCTGGTCCGACGACCATCGCGCCTTGGCCCACGCGTACGTCGGTGGGGCCAGGCACGAAGGCTGGGAGCTCTGCGGAGGTCGCACGACTTGCTGGCACGCAGTCCACTGTAGACGGAGCTGCTGACACTTGCCGACGCCGTTCCGGCCCGTGCCACCGTTTCCTCGCGAGGAGCCTTCGACGGGTGCCGATCATGGTCATAGCGAGTAGGCGTGCCGGTTACGTCGTTCTGCTCACCTCACCGGTGGTCATGACGGGCCGGCTACGCCCGTCGGCGCGGAGGGTAGACCGCTCCCATTGGGTTGATTCGTAAGGTTTCTGGGATCGCAGGATCGCCAACGCGAGCCGGTGAGCGCGACGGCGGTGACGATAGCAGCGACCACAGGCATCTTGGCGGCTTCGAGCAGGTGTCACGGGTCGCGGGTCGGTTCCGCCGAGACCGCCCACTGCCTCGCCAGCGCGGCCCGCGAGCGCACGCCGAGTTTGCGATAGATGCGCGTGAGATTCACCTCGACCGTCTTGGGACTGATGAAGGCGCGATTGGCGATCTCGCGATTGGTCAGGCCCTCGACGGCGAGCCGGGCGATGGTCTGTTCGGTGGGCGTCAGGCCGTCATCGTTGCGCTGCAAGGGAATCCGTGCGAGTTCGGCGCGAGAACGCGCGGCCCATACCGGCGCCGGCAACCCGTCGAACACCTCCATCGCCGCCGTAAGTGCTTGGCGGGCAAGGAGTTTCTCCCGCCGGCGACGGTGGATCTGCCCGGCCGCCAGGAGCGTCCGGCCGCGCTCAAACAGCATCGGCAGGCCATCGGCAAGGGATAGGGCCAGCTGAGCCGAGATGAGCGCCTCGTCGAGCCGGCCCTGCGCCGCGTGCAGGATGGCACGGCAGCGGGCTGCGACGACCAGCGACCACTGCCCGGCCGAGCTGGCGGCATCGGACTCGAGCCGGGCGAGCACCTCGGCCGCCTCTCCGAGCTCGCCCGCGCCGACCAATGCCTCAATCAGCTCGCTGGCGTGCGCGCACAGCCGCGGCTCGCGGATCCCGGCATCGAGCTTGACCCGGTCAACCTGGCGCAGGTAGTCGGCCGCGGCCGGGAATTCGCCCCGGGACAGAGCCACTATGCCCAACGCCAGGCATGCCGGCGCCGCGTCTTGATCGACCGACGGATCGGCCTCGGCCCTGGTGAGCACGCGGGATGCCACCACTTCCGCTTGGTCCAAGCGGCCGAGTAGCGCCAGAGCCACGCCGTGGAAGCCCACCTCCCACGGGTTGCCGTCGGTACCCCCGATGTGTTCCGACTGCTCGATGGCATCGCGCGTGAGTTCGGCGGCGCGCTGGAAGCGGCCGGCCATGATCTCGACCTCGGCCATCCAGCCGAGGATGACGGGCACCAGCGCGATGTCCTCTACGACCGCGCGATCGCAGATCCCCTGGAGCACCCGCAAGCCTTCGTCGATACGGCCGTCGTAGGCCAGGAGCCGACCGACCAGATCCTCCCGTGCCACGGCCGTGCGTACCGGCGGGAAGCGGAATCCGGCCGGCGGGTGCAGGCCGTCGAGGCGTTCGAGGTGGATGCCCAGCCCGGCGTAGAACTCGGCCTCGACCAGGGCCGCGTGCGCGTGAAAGAGCACGTACGGGTCGGGCTCGCAGACCCGCTCGATCGCCTCGATCCCTTTGCGGGCGGCGTCGAGCTTGCGTTCGATGTCGTTGTTGGAGATGCGGGACAGAAGTGAGTAGACCTCGGCTTGAAACACCGGATCGCCGACGGACTCGGTTGCCGCCTGCAGCCCGTAGTCGATAGCCGTGCCGAGCGGGCCCGACACGCGCGCGATGTACATGAGGTGGAACAGCGCACGGGCGCGCACGACCCCCGCGGGCAAGGTCGCCGCGAGCGACTGCAGGTGCGCAATGGCGCCGGCCGCATCGCCCGCGCTGTAGAGGATGCGGCCATAAGCTATGCGCCGCAAGGCAAGTGTGTCGGCCTGATGGTGCGGGGTACGCAAGCAGGCCAGCCGGAGCAGGTCTGCGGCCGCGGTCGGGGCGCCACGCCGCCAAGCCACCTCCGCTGCCTCGGCCAACGCGAGGGCCACCTCCGGGTCTGGATCCTCACTCGCGCGCGCGAGGTGCCGGGCACGTTCCTCCACATCGGCCGTAAGCGCGGCGACCGCTCGGTGCAGCCGCTGTCGGCGCGGCACCGGAATCGAGCCGTACACGGCAGCGGCCAGGATCGGATGCGAGAACCGCACCCGCCCGCCGTCGATCGTCACGATTCCCCGATGCTCCGCGTCGGAGAGTGCCGCATCCAGGTCGGTGGCCGTGCGACCGAGCTGCCGCAACAGATCGAGCGTCGGCGCGTGGGGAATCGCCGCGATCTCCAGCGCCGCGCGCACCTGTGGCGCAAGCTTGGCGATGCGGGAACGCGCCAGTTCCACCACGCTGTCGGGAAGGGACCCGTCGAGGTCGACGCCCTCGCGGACGCTGCCGATCGCCCGGGCAAGCTCCAGCGCGTGCAGCGGGTTGCCCCTGGAGAGCTCAGCGATCCGTACGGTTCTCGGCCACGTCGGTGCCCAGCCCAGTACCAACCGGAGCACCCGTGACAGGTCCCGCGGCCCGATCGGGGCCAGCCGAACCTCGTCGACCCGGCTGTCATGGATCACGCGGGTGAGATCGCCGATCCAATCGGTCGCCTCGCCGGCACGCCGTACGATCGCGATGCGGGTCGCCGTACCGGCCAGCCGGCGTACGACGAAGACGAGCGCACGCGCGCTCGGGTGATCCAGCCACTGCGCGTCATCGATGGCGACCAGCACGGATCCATGCGCCGCAAGAGAACGGATGGTGGCAGCGGCCGCGAGGTACAGGGAGAGGAGACCGAACTGGGCGTCCGGCTCTTCCCGACGCAAGATCATCCTGATCACCCTGGCTTGCGGGCCGGGCAGCGCCTCGATCACCTCGTCGGGCAAGCCGATGAACAACTCGATCAGGCCGACGTAGGACAGGTCCATCTCCGAAGGCGACGGCCGGCAGGCCAACACGACCGTACCCCGCTGCGCCGCCCTGTCGAGAAGATCGTCGAGCAGGGTCGACTTCCCAATCCCCGGCTCGCCTTCGATCAGCAGCACACGGGGTTCGCCCGTCGCGTCGCCCATGAATCGCTCAAGGACCGCCCGCTCTTCGGTCCTGCCGACAATCGCATGCGCCAACGCGGCCTCATCTCGCCCGTGCCAACGCGACCAGCATGGCACATGCACGACACCCGCGGACGCGATCACTCGATCACCAGGGGTTGGCGCCCTCGCTTCATCAAACATCTCGACGTCTGGATCAGAGTCGACGAGCACAACCGGCAAGGTCCCCAGGGAGAATCGGGACATTTGCGGCAGGCTGCCGCGTTGTCGTCATCGGCTCAGTCGTTGATCGACAGATAGACGGCGGTCCAGGCCGCCACATCACAAAGATCGTCGGCTGAGCGTAGCTCTGGGTTCTGTCCCGGAAGCTTGCATCGACGTCCACGAACTTCGCGCGGCGCGGTGCAAGCGGCGCGGCCAACTACGGCCGGGGCATCTCCGGGCTGCCGAAGCGAGCGATGTAGTGCCAGACGCGCTTGAGCGACTGGAGGTTGTACGCGCCCGTGCGGGCAGCGTCACCGATGATGCGTGGGTCCAAGCGGTCGTCACGGGCCAACGCCACACCGAGCGCCACTAACTCGGCACCGCGATAGTCGGGGTGCTGGCGCAGCGTGGTCGTGTCCAGGATGAAGCCACCGTGCCACTGCACGGCGCAGTCCAGTCTCCCCGACAACGTCTCGACCTCCGTCCCCCGATAGCACGGGTCGAGGACGAGGGCCTCGACATCGCGGTCGAGTTGAACCACGCCATGCACGTGCGCCTCGACGTAGTCGTCGAGCGGATCCCAGGTACGCGGGTCATGGTCTCGCGCGCGGGCGCATGCCACCACGGTGGACAGGCTCGACGCCACGGCGAACCGTTCCGGTTCGAAGACGCTGTCCGGGTAGCAGAACGTTGTGCGGCTAAGCACGCGCGGGTCCAGACGCAGATAGGCGGAGCCAAAACGTGGCGATCCGCCGATCAGGCGCCCACGAAAGTTCAGCGCGCCGTACTTGGGCCGCGCGGCCGCCGGTTCGCGATCGTATACGCCGGCGAACATGCGGCTTTCCCACCGCCACCGATCCCCACCCTCATGTGCGGTGAGGCCACCATTGCTCGTTCCCGTCTCGAACTGGGATCGGTAGACCCCAGTCCGCGCCATCTCAGCAAGGATCGGCACGGGTCCCGCCGGCGTAGGCGTGAGCCGATCAGGATGAAACTGCAGAGTCACCCGCCACGATGGATCGCCAGGCTCACCCGTGGTGAGCGCGGAAACGTGAGCCAGCGCTCGTTCCCACGCGACCATACGTACCAGTATCGCCCGGCTCCAGGGACGGCGGTCGCGAGGGATGCGACCGCATCGACAGGCTCAAAGCTGACAATGCGCTCGGCGTCCCCACTGCTGGATCATCCGGGAGTCGGACCCGACGTCGACGACGAGTCCTGATGCCGTCCGGCCCGGACAGCCACGCCGGCTAACCGCCTGAGACGGGCATGGGGTGGTGCGCACTAGTAGGGTCGCCACACATGACGACGGGTGCGCAGACTCCGCGCGGGCGGGACCGACCCATCGTGCCGTCGCCCGCAGGTCCGCCTCCCGCCGAGAAGACGCGGACGGCGTGGTGGGCTCGGCCACGCCCGAGATTCGTTGCGGCGGCCAGCCGGTTGATCGGCGCGGATCGCCGGTTGAGTCTGGTGCTGGCGGGGATTGTCGCGCCGTTGGTTGCCTCAACCCTGGTCGCACTGATCGTGCTCTGGCCGCGACCGGCGCACAACAGCGAGCAGGCCGGCCCGCCCAACCTCCCCGGGCGCGTCGTCGCGGTCACCGAGCAGCAATGTCCGCCAGATCCGCCCGACGCCCAGATCGGGCAGGTGGCGATGCGCTGCGGAACCGTCGACGTCAAGCTCACCGGGGGTCCGGACGCCGGATCGGTGATCATGACCCAGATACCTGCCGGACCAGGCGCGCCAGATGTGCGGGTCGGCGACGACGTCCTGGTAACCGAGGTAGTCGATCCTGACAACCCGAGCGTGCGCTTCTACGATATTGCTGACAATCAGCGCGGCACGCAGCTGTTCGTAATCGTCCTGATCTTCGCGGGAGCAACGATCATCTTCGCGCGCTTGCGGGGGTTGGCGGCGCTCGGCGGACTCGCGATCAGTTTCGCGGTGCTGTTGCTGTTCGTTGTGCCGGACATCATGCAGGCACGCAATCCGGTGCTGGTAGCGGTCGTAGGCTCCGCCGCCATCATGTTTGCCGTGCTCTATCTCACGCACGGCATCAACGTCAATACAACGGTCGCCGTGTTGGGCACGTTGGTCAGCCTCGTCATCACCGGAGTCGCGGCCACACTCGCGGCATCGGCCACGCACCTGACCGGGGTGACCAGCGAAGACGACTACGACTTGGCGCTCTACTACGGCACCGTCGACCTACGCGGCCTGCTCCTCGCGGGGATCATCATCGGCTCGCTCGGGGTCCTCGACGACGTCACCGTGACCCAGGCCGTTACCGTCGGCGAGCTCCACGCGGCGAACCCCAGGATGTCTCGACTGCAACTGTTTCGATCCGCTTCCCGGGTCGGCCGCGCCCACATCGCCTCGGTCGTGAACACGCTCGTCCTCGCCTACGCTGGCGCCTCTTTGCCATTGCTGCTACTCATCTATGCCGGCGGCAGCCACATCGGAACCATCATCACCGGTCAGCTAGCGGCACAAGA
Source organism: Micromonosporaceae bacterium (assembly GCA_036557785.1). Lineage (GTDB taxonomy): Bacteria > Actinomycetota > Actinomycetes > Mycobacteriales > Micromonosporaceae > DATBGZ01. The sequence continues at coordinate 3,657 of DATBGZ010000042.1, read as the reverse complement.
GATCGTGCGTAGCGTGGTCGGCAGCCTGGGACTCATCAGCGCCGTGCCCATCACCACAGGCCTGGCCGCGATGCTCACTGTCACACGTGCGTCACGGCCACGTCCAAGCCGGCCCAGGATTGGTACCGACCCAACCGTCGCCGCGCTCGTCGCCGACCGTCGCAGCATCACCACACCCTGGGACGACGGCATCTAACGGATCGCGCTGAGCGCCACTCCTACGACGCCCGTTTGCCTACTCTCCAGGCCTACGGCCGGGGCCTGGGCGGTGGGCGCCGTCAACATGGGAACGAAAACTATCTCCAGTAGTGGCGCGCTCCGGCCTGTGATGCTAGTTTGTTTCCGGAACTGGGAACCATTACCGACAGCAGCGTGGCGGAGGCGGGCGTGAAGGCACGTCTAGGGTTGGTTTTCGCGGCGTGCGTCCTGATCGCCGCCTCGTCGGCATGCTCGTCCGACGGCTCGTCGATCGGACGGCGGATGCTGTCTGTGGTGGCGTCGACTAACGTCTATGGCGATGTTGCTGCGCGAGTCGGTGGAAGCGCGGTCGCTGTCACATCTCTCATCAGCGACCCGGCCGCTGATCCACACTCCTATGAAGCAAACCCACAGAACCTGCTCGCCCTGTCCCAAGCCGACGTGATCGTCGAGAACGGCGGCGGCTACGACGACTTCGTCGACACGATGCTGTCCTCGGCGAACAACGCCGCCGCTGCCACGATCAACGTGGTGGAGCTGTCGGGCAAGGCCGCCGCCGCGGGAGGCGAGCTCAACGAGCACGTCTGGTACGACTTTCCTACCATGGGTCGGTTCGCCGACGCTCTGGCTTCGGCGCTCTCGTCCCGCGACCCCGAGGATGCGGCAACCTTCGCGGCCAACGCCACCGCGTTCAAGAACGACCTCGCTGCCCTTACCCGCCGGGAGACCGCGCTGGCCGCTGTCCACAGCGGAGCCGGCGTAGCGGTCACCGAGCCGGTACCGCTGTACCTGCTCGAAGCCGCCGGGCTGACCAACCTCACTCCACCCGAGTTCAGCGAGGCGATCGAGGAGGGCACAGACGTACCCGTATCCGCGTTGCAGGCGACGCTAGCGCTGTTCACCTCGCACCAGGTCGCGTTGCTGGCATACAACGAGCAGACCGCGGGTCCCGAGACCGAGCAGGTCAAGGCGGCCGCGGTCGCCAACAACATCCCGGTTGTCCCGGTCACCGAGACGCTGCCGACGGGCGAGGACTACATCGGCTGGATGAGCGATAACCTCAGCGCGATCGAGACAGCGCTCCGGTAGCTCATCGATGACGACGCAACCATCGACTCAGGCCCCGGCCGTACGGCTGGCGAGGGCCGGGCTTCGGGTCGGCACCCGGCGGCTCTGGTCCGATGTGGACCTCGAGGTGCCCGCGGGCGAGTTCCTGGCCGTGGTGGGCGCGAACGGATCGGGCAAGACCAGCCTGCTGCAGGTGCTACTCGGCCTGCGTCCGCTGACACAAGGCACGGTCCAGGTACTGGGCGGTCGACCCAGGCGTGGTAGTCACGACATCGGCTACGTGCCGCAGCAGCGCCGGGGCGACCCGTACCTGCCCGTGCGCAGCCGCGACCTCATCGCGGCCGGCCTGACCGGCCACCGCTGGGGGATCGGCTGGCCGAGCCCCGAGCGACGCCGCCGCATCGACCAGGCCCTCACCGCCGCCGACGCGACCCACCTCGCCGAGGTCCCGGTCGGCCTACTCTCCGGCGGCGAGCACCAACGCATCCGCATCGCCCAAGCGCTCGTCGGCGAGCCGGACCTGTTGCTCTGCGACGAGCCACTGTTGTCGCTGGATCCCGGCAGCCAGTCCATGGTGACCGCGCTGATCGACCGCCGGCACCGTGAGCACGGGACAACGGTCATCTTCGTGACCCACGAGATCAACCCGGTACTGCCCCACGCAGACCGCGTGCTCTACCTCGGCGCCGGCCGCGGCGTGGTCGGCACCGTCGACAAGGTGCTGACATCGCAGACGCTCAGCCGCCTCTACTCGGCCCCGGTCGAGGTCATCCGCGCCGGCGGACGCATCCTCGTCGCCGGTGTCCCAGCGCAGGCCGAACCGGTGCACAACCCCGACCCCGCGACCGACGAATCGGTACGCCCATGAGCACCCTCGCCTCCGGCCCGGTCGGCACCTGGCATCAGCTCTTCAACTTCTCGCACTACGGCCAACTGCTCGCTCTGCTACACAACTCAGTCATCGCCGGAGCCGTCTTGGGCGTCATCGGCGGTCTGGTCAGCAGGTTCGTCATCATGCGCGACCTGCCATTCGCCGTCCACGGCGTCAGCGAACTCTCCTTCGCCGGTGCCGCGTTCACACTACTCATCGGAGCCAACGTCGTGATCGGCTCGCTCGTCGGGTCGATCATCGCGGCGCTCACGATCGGGCTGCTCGGCAGCCGAGCCCGCGACCGGAACTCGGTCATCGGCGTGCTCATGCCCTTCGGCCTTGGCCTGGGGGTCCTGTTTCTCGCCCTCTACAAAGGACGGGCCGCGAACAAGTTCGGACTGCTGACCGGCCAGATCGTCGCCATCGACGACCCGAAACTGGCCTGGCTCGCCGGAACCTCCGTCGTCGTTCTGCTCGGTCTCGCCGTCACCTGGCGACCCCTGGTCTTCGCCAGCACCGACCCAGAGATCGCGGCGGCCCGCGGCGTACCCGTGGCCGCCCTCTCACCCGTCTTCATGCTGTTGCTCGGGCTGACCGTCGCGATGTCGGTCCAGGTCGTCGGCGCCCTGCTCGTCCTGACCATCATCTGCACTCCCGCAGCCGCCGCCGCACGGGTCAGCGCCTCACCCCACCTGGTCACCCTGCTCTCGGTCGTCTTCGCCACCACCTCAGTCGTCGGCGGCATACTGCTTGCCCTGGGCAGCACGATCCCCATCAGTCCCTACGTCACCACCATTTCGTTCTCCATCTACCTGGTATGCCGCCTCATCGGCGCCGGGCGAACCCGACTCGGCCGGCTACGCACCCGCTCCTACCCGACGTCACGGGTGACCGATGCGAGGAGCCGCGGGTGCGCCACTTTAGTGGGACTTTGGGCGACCGGGCGGGCGGGCGGCATAGCCTCAAATCGGCGGCGGGGATGGCCCGGCGCTGGTATCGGGGGTGGTCGACGTGACTCAACTGGAGATCAAGAGCTTCGACAAGCCGGATGAAACGCGGGCGTTCGAAGGTAAGGGCATGGCGGACATCGTCATGGTGCTCGGGCGACCGGTGGCTCGAGGTCACTTCGAGCCCGGATGGCGGTGGTCGGTCAACGTCAAGCCCATCGCCCAGACCAACCTTTGCGAAGTATCGCATTTCGGCTATGTCGAGCAGGGTCGCATGCGGATCAGCATGGCGGACGGATCGGAGCAGGACATCAGCGCCGGCCAGATCGCTGCGATTCCGGCGGGGCATGATGCCGAAGTCGTTGGCAACGAGGCATGCATATTTATCGACTTTGGCGACGTTTCGGACTACGCCAGGCAGAAGTAGCCCACTTAGCCTGATCTCGTGGACCCGGTAGCGGGACACGATGACCGTCGATGATTTCTGGTCGTGCTGATTCGGGTCCCGCTGCTGGGCATGGCCGGCCTGCTGGCCATGGCCAGCCTGCTCGGTCTCGGTGGTCGCGGTGGTGC
>DATBGZ010000041.1:0-16530 GCA_036557785.1 Micromonosporaceae bacterium | reverse complement strand
CCTCTTTGGCGTTCTTGTCGTAGACCATCCGCAGGCCGATCAGCGTGATCATCGGCTCGTGGTGGGTGATCGTTCGGCACTCGTCCACGACCACCGATGCCAGGCCGCCGGTCGCGACCACCGCCTGCAGCGGGCCGAGCTCCTCGATCATCCGCTCCACGATCCGGTCGACGAGACCCGCGTAGCCGAAGTACATGCCCGACTGCAGGCACTCCACCGTGTTCTTGCCGATGACCGACCGCGGTTTGGCGGGCTCGACCTTGCGCAGCTGCGCGGCACGGGCGGCCAGCGCGTCGAACGAGATCTCGATGCCCGGTGCGAAGGCACCGCCGAGAAACTCGCCCCGCGCGCTGATCACGTCGAAAGTCATCGTCGTGCCGATGTCCACCACAATGGACGGTCCACCGTAGAGGGTGTAGGCGGCCAGCGTGTTCACCACGCGGTCCGCGCCAACCTCCTTGGGGTTGTCGATGGCGAGCTGCACACCGGTACGCGTGCCCGGCTCGACGATGACGCTGCGTACGTGCCCGTAGTAGCGCCCCAGCATCGTGCGCAGCGACCGCAACGCCGTCGGGACGGTCGAGCAGGCCGCGACGGCCGTGACCGCGACGTTGTCGCCAGCGAGGAGACCCCGGAACATCAGCCCCATCTCGTCGGCGGTCGACTGGGCGTCGGTCTTGACCCGCCAACTGTGCACGATGGTCTCGCCGTCGAAGGTCGCGAGCACGGTATTGGTGTTGCCGATGTCGATACAGAGCAGCACGCCACCCACCCTATCCCTGCTCGCGCAGGTCCAGTGCGATGTCCAGGATCGGTGACGAGTGGGTCAGCGCCCCGACCGAGAGGTAGTCCACGCCGGTCGCGGCGTACTCCGCGGCCACCTCGAGGGTCAGGCCGCCGGTCGCCTCGAGCTCGGCACGACCGCCGACCGCCGCGACCACCGCCCGCACCTGATCCGGCTTCATGTTGTCGCAGAGCAGGAAGATGGCTCCCGCCTCGACCACGGCGACCGCTTCGTCCACTGTGGTCACCTCGACCTGCACGGGTACGTCTGGAAAGGCAGTACGGACCCGCCGGTACGCCTCGACGACACCGCCCGCCGCCACGGCATGGTTATCCTTCACCATCGCCACGTCGAACAGGCCCATGCGCTTGTTCGTGCCGCCGCCAGCGCGCACGGCGTACTTCTCCAGCACGCGCAGCCCCGGGGTGGTCTTGCGGGTGTCGAGCACCAACGCCTTCGTTCCGGCGAGCCGGTCGGCCCAGGCGCGGGTGTGGGTCGCGACGCCGGAGACGCGGCACAGCAGGTTCAGTGTGGTGCGTTCCGCGGCGAGCAACGCTCGGGTCGGTCCGGTCACGGTGGCGATCCGGTCGCCGCGGGCGACGCGAGCCCCGTCCGCGACGTGGGCCGTGAACGCGACATCCCCGCCGCTGGTCAGGTCGAAGACCACCGCCACCACCGGGAGCCCCGCCACGACACCGTCGGCCCGGGCCACGAGGTCACCCGTGCCGCGCTGGTCCGCTGCCACGGTCGCCACGGAGGTCACGTCCAGCGGCGGCGTGCCCAGGTCCTCGTGCAGGGCCGTGGTGGCGATGCGCAGCACCTCATCGTGGGGCAGGCCCACCGCGGCCAGTAACTCTACTGTGGACGGCTGGAGGTCGGTCACGGCAGCTTCTCCCAGGACTCGTCGATGCGCTCGTCGGCGTCGATGCCCGCGACGAGATGGCCGAGCCACTCGTCGCGAGCCTGCGGAAAGTCCTCCCGCCAGTGGCTGCCCCGGGTCTCCTGCCGCCGCCACGCTGCTGCGACCAGTGCGGCGGCGACCGTGATGAGGTTCGTCGCCTCCCAGCTCGCCGTCGCCGGTCGGCCGCGTGCCGTACCGGCGTCGGAGAGCGCGGTGGCGGTCTGGGCCAGGGACTGCGCACTCCGGAGCACGCCCGCGCCTCGGGTCATGGCGCGCTGGACCACGGGCCGTACGGCCGGGTCCACCACCCAGCCGGACTCCACAGGGGACTCGTGCCGCTCGGCCCGGACGGGGTCGCCCGGTCGGCCGCCCTCGCCACAGAGCCGCCCGGCGATGTCGTCGGCGATGCGGCGGGAGAAGACGAGGCCCTCCAGGAGCGAGTTCGAAGCGAGCCGGTTCGCTCCGTGGACCCCGGTGCAGGCGGCCTCGCCGCAGGCGTAGAGCCCATCGATGGAGCTGCGGCCGTCGAGGTCGGTACGGATGCCACCGCTGGCGTAGTGGGCGGCGGGTGCGACCGGGATCAGGTCGGTGACCGGGTCGATGCCGGCCGTCCGGCAGGCGGCGGTGATGGTCGGGAAACGACCGGCGACGTCGGGCAGATGCCGCGCGTCGAGGTACACGTGGTCCGCGCCGGTGGCGAGCAGGACGCGGTGGATGCCCTTCGCCACCACGTCGCGCGGTGCGAGCTCGGCCAGATCGTGCTGCCCGACCATGAAGCGCTTTCCGTCGGCGTCGACCAGGTGCGCCCCCTCGCCGCGCATCGCCTCACTGATGAGGGGCTGCTGCGCGGTGCGGCCCTGGCCCGAGAGCGCGAACGCGGTCGGGTGGAACTGCACGAACTCGATGTCGGTGACCGCCGCGCCGGCCCGCAGGGCGAGGGCGACACCGTCCCCTGTGGACACGACCGGGTTGGTCGTGGCCGCGAAGATCTGGCCCATGCCACCCGTGGCGACGATCACGGCCGCCCCGAGCACCGCGCCGACGCCGTCCTCGCTGCCCTCGCCGAGCACGTGCAGGGTAACCCCGCAGGCCCGGCTGTCCTTGTCCCGCAACAGATCCAGCACGATCGCGTGCTCGACGAGCCGGATCCACGGGTCGCGCCGCACCGCCTTGTGCAGGGCTCGCTGGACCTCGGCCCCCGTCGCGTCGCCGCCCGCGTGCACGATCCGGTTCGCGTGATGACCACCCTCCCGCGTCAGCATGAGGCTGCCGTCAGGGTGCCGGTCGAACCGCGCTCCCCACCGGATCAGCTCCCGTACCCGGGCCGGGCCTTCGGTGACCAGCACCCGTACGGCCTCGGGGTCACTCAGGCCGACCCCCGCCACCAACGTGTCCTGCGCGTGCGCGTCGGGCGTGTCCAGCGGGTCGAGTACGGCCGCGATTCCACCCTGCGCCCACCGGGTCGAGCCGTCGTCGATGTTCTCCTTCGTGACCACGGTGACGTGCAGCCCGGCCTCCCGCAGGTGCAGGGCGCAGGTGAGCCCGGCGATCCCGGAACCGACCACGACGACGTCGGTCGTCTCCGCCCAGCCGGGATCGGGTGCGGCCAACCGCCGGGGCACCGCGGGCAATCCGGGCGGGCGCAGCTGTGCTTCGACGCGCGAGCGCATCCTGCCAGCGTAGATCGCCACCGTGCTGGCAACGTCCGCCGTCTCGCCTGGCGGTGCTCGACGTCACTGCTCGGGTCGCGTGTCGACCGACGCGCCGCGCCCCGGTGGGAAGAGCATGCGGGCCAGGGTCAGGAGGAAGACCACGAGCCCGGCGAGCAGCGCGAGCCAGGAGAACGCCCACCCGACGGTCAGGCTCAGTGCAGCGAACGCGGCGAGGCTGACGATCCAGATCGTGGCGGTGTAGATGCCGAACCTGGCCGCGGCGACGGGATCCTGCTCGAACCCGTCGGAGGCCGCGTGGTAACGCGCCATCTCGCGCATCACCCACGGCTTGTGCCGGTTGGTCTGGGTCGCGCCGAGGTACGTGAAGAACACGATCGATGCCACGGCGAGCAGCGCACCCACGACCAGCCAGGCCACCACCCGTGGCTGAACGTAGCCCGCGGCGGTACCGAGCCCGGCCGACCCGAGCCCCGCGGCGAGGCCGTACCCGGTCGCCCGGGCGCGGGTCACCGGGTAGTTGGTGGTCGTCTCCTGCCGCAGCGCATCGCCGACGATCAGGGCTGCCGCCAGGACGAGCACGACCACGGCAGCCACGTGGTCCAGGACCGGTCGCGTGCCCGGCTCGAGCACACCGGTGGCGAGCAGGGCGACGGCGGCGAGCGCGGCGGCCCCGACCAGCGCGGCGATCACGGTGCGCAGGACGTACGCCGGGCGCGGCCGCACCCGGTTGCGGTGCCAGGCCGAGCGGGGCGTGGCGACGCTACTCATCTCGTCGACGATCGCGCGTACGTCGCCGACCTCGACGATCGCCCGATGCGCCGCCTCGCCGGGTGACAGGCCATCCGCTTCGAGCTCGGCGACGCGGGCCACGAGGTTGCCGCGCATCTCCTCCTTGAGATCCTGCACGTCCGGGGTGACCTGGATGCCGGCGAATGCCCCGTCGAGCAGACGGTGAATGTCCAAAGAGGAGGCTGGGGGCATCGTGCTGCTAGCCATGGGCGGACTGCCTTCCTGATGCGTGGGTGGAACTGGCCGCGCCGGGGCGTGGCGTGGGTACGGGCTGCTGGTCAAGGTGGAGCAGGGCGTCGATGATTCCCCTCGTGATCACCCATGCCTGGACGTTGCGCCGGTACTCGGCCCGGCCGGCGTCGGTGATGCGGTAGTACTTGCGGCGACCGCCCTGGGTTTCGTCGCCCCAGTACGCCTCGGCCAGCCCGTCGCGCTCCAGCCGACGGTAGGCCGCGTAGAGGGTCGCCTCCTTGATCTCGTAGACCCCGCCCGTGGCGTCCCGGATCGTCTTGAAGATCTCGAATCCGTAGCTGTCACCGCAGTCCAGCACGCCGAGCACGATCGTCTCGGTGTGCCCCCGCAACAGGTCCGCGGCGAAGACCGGACCCGACCCAGCGGATTCCTCAAGCACGACGGGTACTGTATCAGATCCAGTACCCGTCCACGCAAGCTCCAGTCCCGCTATGGTGCGGGTCGCGCAACAGCGGCTGCCAGACTGTGGTTCATGGACCTGCGCTGGATGGGCGGCGATGACGAACCCGCCGTTGCCGAGGCGGCTCACCTCTTCGACCACTCGCCCCGGGCGGAGTGGACGCAGCGGTTCCTCGACGATCCGGGCCACCACTTATGCCTCGCATACGTCGATGGGCATCCGGCCGGCTTCATATCGGGCGTCGAGATCGCCCACCCGGACAAGGGCGTCGAGATGCTGCTCTACGAAATGGCCGTGGATGAGCCGTACCGCCGTCAGGGCATCGCCTCGGCGCTCGTGGCAGCGCTCGCCGACCGGGCACGCGAGCGTGGCGGCCGCGGCATGTGGGTGCTCACCGAACCCGAGAACGAGGCGGCGCAACGGACGTACCGCTCCACCGGGGCCAGCGACAGCCCGGCTCCGGTGATGTTCGAGTGGACGTTTGCCGTGGGCTGAGGTGGATCACGCGGAGTTGAGCGGCAACTGGAGTTCGGTGACGTACGCGGGGTCGGTGTCGTCGGCGACGTAGCTCGGCGGAAGCCGCAGTCGCGGATCGGCGCCGAACCGGAGGTAGACCTCACGCAGCGGCCCGACGGGCTCGCGGCCGGTCGCGGCCAGCCAGTCCCGCATCCGCTCCAGGCGTCCGGCCAGCTCCGCGTACGGTCCGTTGTGGACAGTGCAAGCCATGGTCGCGGCGGGCAGCGTCCGCACCATCACACCGTACCCGTTCGGCAGTGCGGATTCGGGCACAGGTCGACTCACCGGCACCGCTACCGTGATCGACCCGGCATCGAACACCATCAGTGGTGGCCGGTCTGCCCGGGCCCGATGGGTGCCGACGTGGGTTTCGAGGGCATCGAAGAGCGGCTCGACATCGGTGCCGGGCTCGGCCCCGAGCGTAGCCACCCGGACTGCGGGAACGCGACGGATCACGACGTCCGCGTCGTCCCGTAGTGTTCGGCGCGCCTGGACCGCGGTCAGCTGCCGCGTCGTCGCCGCGAGTTGAGCGAGCAGCTCCTTCTCCCGGCGAAGGTAGGCCGCCTCGTCGACGTCGAGTGCGCGGGCGATCTCGGCCATGCCGAAGCCGAGGTCGCGCAGGTGCAGGATGCGGTTGAGCGTGCGGAGCTGGGCAGCGCGGTAATAGCGGTAGCCCGAGGCCAGGTCGACCCGGGCCGGCACCAACAGGCCGAGGCGGTGGTAGTGCCGCAGCATCCTGACGCTCACGCGGGTCAGGCGGGCGAACTCACCGATGCGCAACATTGACCCTCCCACGGTGGTAGACCCGAAGCTGGTCGTCATGACGAGAGTACGGATCGGCGTGCAGATCCACCCACAGCACGGCGACGTCGCCGGGATGCGACGGGCCGCCGTGCTGGCGGAGGAGCTCGGAGCCGACCTGCTCTATGTGTGGGACCATTTCTATCCGCTCTACGGAGCGCCCGACGGCAGCCACTTCGAGTGTTGGACACTGCTCTCCGCCTGGGCCGAGGCGACGTCGACCATCGAGCTCGGACCGCTGGTCACGTGCAACTCCTACCGCAACCCGAACCTGCTCGCGGACATGGCCCGTACCGTGGACCACGTCAGCGGCGGACGGCTGGTCTTCGGCATCGGCTCCGGGTGGTTCGCCCGAGACTACGAGGAGTACGGCTACTCGTTCGGCACCCCCGGCTCCCGGATCGAGGCGCTGCGCGAGGCGCTGCCGGTCATCCGGGCGCGCTGGCGTGTGCTCAACCCGCCGCCGACGCGGCGGATACCACTGCTGATCGGCGGAACCGGCCCACGCCGCACGCTCCCGCTCGTCGCCGAGTACGCGGACATCTGGCATGCCATGTTCCCGGCCAGCCCCGCGGAGCTGGAGCCGGCCATCGATGTCCTGCGCGCCCGCTGTGCGGCGGCGGGACGGGACCCGGCCCAGATCGACTGGGCCGTCGGCATCGAGCCCGACGCCCTGGCCCACGACCTGAGCAGGCATGCGGACGACTACGTGAAACAGGGCTTCCGGCAGTTCACGCTCGGCATCAACGGGCCTGACTACGACCTGACGACGATCCGGGACTGGCTGGTGTGGCGGGACCGCCAGGGTTGACCGTGCCGCGCGGAAAGCTCGTTTGCGCGCTGCGGGCACTCATCCAGACCTACATCGATGTCGCGTCTCCGCACTACGGGGTCTGTCTCAAACTGTTCCTCCGGGACGACGTCTGGCAGCAGATCAGCGGCGGCGCACCAGCCCATCGGATGGCCGGCGTGAACGTCGTAGAGACGAGCCGACTGGAATGGAGCGACGACCGCCTGCTCGACCTGCTGTGCCGGCGCATCGCCCACAACCGTGACCTCTGCCGCTCTCTCGGCGTGGACCGGCGTGCCCTGCAGCGCGACGACCGGACCCGGTCCGCGGCGGTGACGCGGCTGTTCGCCGCCGGCTGCGACTTGTCGTTCGTGTCGTTGCTCGACCGGCGGACGATGCGGCAGGTGATGGCCTACGTCGAGGTCGACGTACGGATGGCCAGCGACCGTGGCGCCGCGGCCTGGACCTTCGACCCGGACCTCATATCTATGGCACTACCATTGTCGATATAGTTGACATCAACGGTGACATCAACCGCCTCGCGCACCAGTGCACGCCGGCGCACTCTGCGTGCACTGCGTGACGGTGCGTAGCCGCAGGACGCATCGTCGTCACGTGCGGAATTCCTCGACATCGCCCCATTCCCAAAGGGCCGACTCATCATCGATTTCCGGCTGGATTTCGGCCCAAAGAGTGTCGATTCCACGCTCAGCAGTCACGTCAACCGCTAGGTGACGGTCGCCGCTCCATTCCACCGCTAGACCCTGCGCGCGTACCGTCGTGTCAATTCGGTTCCTGATGTCTCGTAGGCCGGGCTCACCAATCTTAGAAGGAAAGAAGACTCGAAATGCCCGGTGCCCACCCTTGGCGCGAACACGCACTATCATCTTGCCATCGGCATCGAGTTCGACAATGTCGCCCAACGACACTCCGTAAACACGGAACGGTATACAGCACACCTCATGGGCCCCATCCGACAATGATCGCAGCCAAATTTGCTCCCTCATGTCGGGAAAGCCAAACGGAGCGAGGTCCGCCATGGCCAGGTAGTTGGCAGCAGCCCGCCAAGCTGGGGTTTCGTGGGCTATGTACTGCACGCTAGCCACGATAGGTCCGCCTCCTCATCTGCACAGCGGTTCGGCCTCCTGGCTCAAGAGAATCCGCACGAGAGTCACCGCAGGCTCGCCGGCCACCAAGGCGGAGGCCATGGGCCGGTATAGTTCGGCGGCGGGTTAACGGGAGCCCCACGGGGGCCTTTCGAGCTATTGCAGAACGTGCACGCCGGCGTCAGATTCGGATCCGTAAGGTCCCCGCCTAGGACGCGGGGGTTGACGTGATCCACGCTCGTGGCAGGGTTCGTCCGGCAGTAGGAACAAAGCGGAGTCGGCAAATTCGGGTCCGCATTAACCCCGATGTTGTAATCGGCAAGTGTGCTCGGAGGAATTCGCTGACCTGCGCCCGTTCCGCCGCTGGATCCAGGCGGAATTTCGTAAATTGGAGCACCGCCAGGGCCGCACCCGATTGGCCCATTGGTGTTGTGGACGAGGACCGGGGTGTCCCCTGCGAGCACATAGTAGGTGTGTCCATTGGCCTCCGGGCCATTGATGGTCGCCGGTGGGCCGTGGCTGTGACCTGCGGTTATGCGGTAGTCGAGGATGTGGGCGGTTGGGGTGTGGTCGGGGTTGACAGCAACGGTGACAGCAACGTCAGCGCACACCGCTTGTGACTCAAGCCACACCATCGAAGTTTGCGGAAATGCTCCGAACAAAGTGGACAGTAGGACGACGATGGTGGTCGCCCATGCCCGCAGTGTGTTGCCGCCGGTGACGGTCATCGTGTTATGCCTCGGCGGGGCTCAGCTGGGCTGCCCAGGTGGTGAAGTCGGCGGCGAGGCGGATGATGTCGGCGTCGGTGAGGCCGTAGGCGTGGTAGTCCTCGGGGTCCTGGTCGCCGGCGGCGGCGAGATCGGCGGCGAACTCGGCGGCGGTGATGACGGGTCGTAGGTTGTCGCGCAGCGCGGCGAACAAGCGGGCGGGTGTCCAGCCGGTGTGGGTGAGCAGGGCGTGGATGTCGAGGTAGTCGCGGGCGGCCCGGCGGTCGTTGAGCGCTCGGGCCTTGGAGGCGGCGGCGTCGGGCAGGTCGATGACGGGGCCGAGGCCGACGATGACGACGGGTGGGTGCTGGCGGAGAGAGAGCCGGTCACCCAGGCCGTGGGCGTGCAACGCTTGCCCGCCGCCCAGCGCGAACCCGAGATCGGCGATGGCCTCCAACGTGACCTGGGCGACGAGACGCTGCAACGGGGTAAACGACACGAGCACGCCCTCGGCTCAATTGCTGGCGAGGGCTGGGTGCTGGGCTTCCCAGAACTCGCGAACCGGCCGGGGCAGAGTCAGCGACGGCCACAGCCGGCGCAGCAGGTCCGGGTTGAGGTAGGTCTCGATCTGGTCCTCGGCGCGGGCCTCGCGCAGCACCACCTGGTACAGGGACCGCGCGGCGATCTCGTTGGCGAGGTCGTAGCGGGTGCGGGGCGTCCAGTTCAGTGTGGTCGGGAGGGTGACCACGCCGGCGGCGGGACCGTGCAGGCGTGCGAAGTCATCCACCACGACGACCGGCCGGCTGACCGTGCGGTCCAGCACCGGCGCGTTGGTGACGTAGTGACGGGACATGATCGTCCCTCCCTCCGTCACGCAGTCTACCGGCCACAACCCGGGGTGGCCTCGCTGATCGGAGGGTGGTGGCCCCCGCCGCTGGTGGGTAGCGACGGGGCCTCGGTGGTCTTGCCGATCCGGTCACGCGGGGACGAGGATGGGCGGGTCGTCGGGATCACCGTCGTCGTCGCCAGGCTGTTCGTCGCCGTCCACCTCGCGCAGCGCGTCACCCATCGCCTCGATGGCCTGCCGCTGCAACCGCAACCGGACATGCGCATAGATGTCCGCCGTAGTATTGATCTGCGCGTGGCCAAGGAGATCCTTGACGACGATAAGCTCGACGCCCCGTTCCAGTAACAGAGAAGCTGCTGAATGTCTCAGGTCATGGAACCTGATCTTGCGGACGCCGGCGACCTCGCAGAGGGTCTGGTGGTTGCGGTGCACGTAGGCGGCGTCGAGCGGCCCGCCGGTCGACCTCGCGAAAACGAGCCCGAGGTCGCGCCAGGGTCCCCGGCTTCGCGGCGGTCCTGTTGCTGGCGGCGGTGGTACCAGCGCAGCGCCGTGACGCACTCCTGCGGGATGGAGATGCGTCGCGCGGAGCGGTGGGTCTTTACGTCCTGGAAGCTCGCCCCGCCGGGTGTTCTCGCGAGGGTGCGGCGGACGGTGAGGTGCCCGGCGTCTAGGTCGAGGTCGTCCCACTTGAGCCCGAGCAGCTCGCCCTGCCGTAGCCCGGTGCGCAGGGCCAACTCGAACAGGGGGCCGTGGCGGTGGGTCTTGGCCACGCGCAGGTACTTGCGGGCTTCGGCGGCGGTGAACGGCTCGAACCGTGCTCTCGGCGCGGTCAGGCGGACGGCGGCGGCGACGTTGCGGCCGAGCAGATCCTCGCGCACCCCGTCTGCGAGCGCGGTGGACAGCAGCGCCTGCACGTACCGCACGGTGGTGGGGCTGACGGTCTGGCGGCAGCAGCGGCCGATGGCACAGCAGCGGGGCCGCTTCGCGGGATCGCGGCGCGTCGGGCTGCGCTTGGCGTCGGTGCCGTGGGCGCAGCACTGGCAGGTGTTCGCGATCCGGGTGAGGAACTCGCGCACCTCCGAGACGGTCAGCGCCCCCAGCCGCTTGGCGCCGAGGCCGGGGATCAGGAAGCGGGTGGTCATCTGCTCGTAGTTGCGGAACGTGGTCGCCCGCACCCGGGGCTTGGCGACGGTGTGCAGCCACGAGGTCAGGTAGTCCCCGACGGTGACGGTCGGGTCCTTGGCGACCACGGCGGTGCCGCGCACATGGTCGGCTATCTTCGCGGCGAGCTTGTCGGAGGCCTCGCGGTGGGTGTCGCCGTTAGCGTGCACACGGCGGGTGGTGCCGTCGGTGGTGGTGACGTAGGCGGCCCCGGCCCAGCGGCCGTCGGCACGCTGGTAGACGGAGCCTTCGCCGTTGGCGTTCTTCTTGGCAGGCATAGCAGTCCTTCAAGGGTTCAGTCGGTGAGGGTGTTGAGGAAGTCACGCAGGGCGGCGGCGGGGATGCGCCGGCACCGTCCAATGCGGACGGAACGCAACCGCCTGCTGCGGATGAGGTCGTAGACGGTGTGCCGGCCGATCTGCAGCCGGGCCATCACCTGCGCCACGGTCAGCAGATCCGGGCCGACCGTGTCATCGGTGACCGTTGATAGCCGGTCAGCAGCGGAGGTCGTGCGTGCTCCGTCCACTCGCGACAGTCCCTGGCGGACCATCCTGGCCGTGGCCTTCGACGTAGGCGTGGCGTTCGGCACGGAGGGCGGCGAAAGTGGTCGACCAGGTGTGGGACTTGGTGAGGAACTGGCCCCGGTAGCCGGCCTGGTGGGCGTGGCGGCGCAGCCGCAGCGGCGCGAACTCCGGTCGGGCGCCGAGAAGCCAGCAGGTCTCGACCAGTGCCCGGGCATGCGGTGTGAGCCGGTCGAGGTCGACGTTGGTGCGGCGGCCGGTGCCGTGACAGTCCCGGCACACCTTCACCAGCCCGGGTGCGAGGGTGGTGGCGCCGGCGGCGTCGCAGGTCCGGCACCAGATCGGGCCCACGTCCAGGCCGGCGGTCTCGGCGGCCTTGGTGGCGTACTTGGCGATGTACCCGGCGACGACGGCGACGCTCGACCTGCCCGGCCTGCTCGTGATCGGTCGGACGTCGAGCTGCCGCCCCCACCGCAGCCGCCGCGCCGGCACAACTGGGGACCCGGGGGTGGTCACTCGGGCGGCGCGGGCGGCTCGTCGCACCGAGCGGCGCAGTGCCGTGGTCGTGGCCCACACTGGCAGGTCCGGTGCTTCGACGGCATCGAGCCGGATCACGGCATGCACATGGATGACGCCGCGGGTCTGGAACTCGGCCACCTTCGCGAACACCACCCGCACCCGCCGCGATGCCTGGGCCCGGGTGACGCCGGCGGTGGACGCCAGCGTGCGGCGGGTCAGCGTGGTGAACGCGGCCCACAGCGCTCCAGCGTGGGCGTTGGACAGCACCTGCCCGGCATAGTCGTAACGCTCGACGTCGAGGGCGGTGCCGATCAGCGGGTCACCGGGGAGGTGCCGGGCTCCACAACCGGCGTTCGGGTGGCATCGCCTCGCCCGACCATCGGTCGAGTGTCCGGTGTGGACTTTCCCGAACGACGGCGCCGTCAACGTCAGGAACACGCGCAGCGGAGTCGGGGTGTCCTTGCCGCCGACGAGTCCAGCAGCGAGCAGGTGGCGGGCGTCGAGCCGATACAGTGCCGAGCACGACGGGCACACCGCCGCGCGCCGGTTACGGCACCGCATCACAACCACAGCACCGTCTGGATCGTCGTGGGTGCGGCGTAGTGGGTGGGCGCACGGGCCGAGCCTTCGCGCCGTGGTCTGGTGCTCGTCGAGCCGAAGCAGAGCCTCGATGTTCGGGGTGGCGCCGATGTCTTCATCAGGGTCGGGTGTCATCATCGTGACTGCCGGCTCCTTCCATCAGGTAGGGGTTGGTGTCCCGGAGAGCGGCGGATTGTTCTTGGCGGAATGGGCCGCCGCTCTCCCCCCAAGATCCGGGTGGTGGCCCGGTCCGGGGTGGCGTACACATCGTCGTTTGTAGCTCGATTGGGTCGCGGACCAGGTGCGCGCCACGCCGGGCAATCCGGTCTGCTACCGCATCGGGCACGTACGGGGTGCGCACCAGCGTGAACCCGGGCCGACCCTGCGCGACCATCGACGCCACCCCCACATACGCCGGGTCCACCAGCCGGCGGCGGTGCTCGTCCGGGAACTCGGTGATGTCAGCGCCGAGCACCGCTACCGCTGCCTCCGACGTGCGCTGGGCGAACGACAGCGACACCTGGCAGTTGTCCCTGATCCTTGTGGGGATCGCGTCGCCCGTCGGCTTCTGCGTGGCGAGCACGACCTGGATGCCGACGTTGCGGCCCTTGCGCACCAGTTCCTCCACCAGCCGCACGGTCTGGCGCGCGATGCCGTCGAGACGCTTGGACTCCGGGTCGGTGCCCTTGGACTCGTTGAGGAACGTGTGCGCCTCGTCGATCACGACGAGCACGAGCGGCCAGGATGGTGACGGGCCGACATGCCACACGTTCTTCACCCCCAGCAGCGTTCGGATGGTGTCCTGCCGCGCCTTCATCAACCCATGCACCGCGACCAGGTGATCCCGGACCTTCTCCGGCTCGTCCTTGGCGGACAGCCAGGCGCGGGCGAACAGGTCGTCGTAGTCCGGGCCGCCCTTGCCATCGATCAGCACGAACTGCACCGCCGGGTTCTCTGCGAGGGCGCAGAAGCGGGCGTTGAGGAACACCGTCTTCCCGTAACCGGCCAGGCCGGCGACCACGATCCCCGACACCTCGGCGGCCCGGATGGTGACGGGCTGGCCGTCCTGGTCGATGCCGGCGACCCACGTCGCCACATCCCCGGCCAGCTCGTCGTCTGTCCACTCCAGAGGCTCGGTGAGCGGGTCGACCACCAACGCCCGCAACCGCACCAGACCCGCCTTCGGCTGGGTGACCCGCACGGTCGGCACCCGCCACGCGTCAGCGAGATGGCGGGCGGCGTTCTGGAACTCGACCAGCCCCAACTGCCCCACCGTCGATGCCTCGACCTGTACGCCCCACCGGTCCGCGCGGACCCGGATCGGCGGCACCAGCGTCCTCGTCGTCGAGGTGCCGGGCTTGGCCGAGGACCACCACGGCGGCGACGACCGCTCGGTGTGCACGAGCCCGACGCGACGGGCGGTCTGGGCCCAGGTCCAGCGGATGCGCCAGGCCCGGCGCCACATCGGCCGCACCAAACGGCCCGCCCGCACATACCGGACGGCTTCGACGACCACGCGGGCCAGGACGGCGGCGGCGAAGGCGGCGAGGACGACGGCCGGCACCCACGGCAGCCATTCGGGGAGATGGGTCATGCCGACTTCACCGCCGTCATCGCCGTGGCGCGGAACATCTGCCACGGCCGGCCGTCCTTCTCCCCGAACCGCACGGTCAGCCCGGTCACCTTCACCATCTGCCCCGCAGCCAGGCCCTGCGGCACGCCGGAGGCGGGCAACTGCACGCGCAGCATCTGCGGCCGCCCCTCGTCCGAGGTCAGGCACACCGGGACCTCGACCGTCTGCTCGCCGGTGTCCCGGTCGATCCGGGGTTGGGTGCGTTCCCGGTCCTGGTACTGCGGCACTGGTGGTCCGACCACCAGCAGCGTTCTTGACTCGATCGGTAGGACCAACATAGGCATCTCATCCTTGTGTCCGGTCACCCACGCCTGCCGTGGATACCGTACGTATCGGGTGTGCCGTGACACTCGTGCCAACGACAAGCCCGTGGACAAGATTCTTCGCAAGATTTCGTGTCGTGGGTGTCGTAGTGCACGGCTGTCACGTGACGGCTACGATGCGTCCATGCCGTACGACCCCGGACCGCTGCCCGAGCCCTGGGCGCCCGACGACCCGCGCGTGCTGTTCCAGCGCGTCGTCGACGACATCCTCACCAAGATCGAAACCGGGGAACTCTACCCCAACGCCCGACTCCCCTCGGCGCGGAAGATGGCCGAGCAGTACGGCGTCGGCGTCATGACCATCCAACGCGCCCTGCGCGAACTGCAGCAGATGCGGATCACCTACAGCGTCGCTGGCAAAGGCACCTTCATCCACCCCGACTTCGCCGACCTCAGCACCGACGCACCACTACGCGACGCCCTCGCCGACCCCGCCACCCTGCACCAACTCGGCGAGTACCTCCGCCAGCAGCAGGCCATCCTCGCCAGTCGCGGCACCACCGCCCGCGACAAGACCACCGCCGGCCGGCAACTCTACGACCACGCCCAGGCTCACCGTGACCTGCTCGACCGCATCGCCCAAGCCATGGCCGCCGACCGCGCTCCCTACCGGGAACTCTGACCCGACCACGCGCCAAGATCGAACACTGGCTCAAAACGTCTCTACAAGAAGCATCAAGGCACCCGTTACACGGGCGCGCGCACGCGCTACGGCCTGACGGCCACGCGCGCACGCCCACAGGCAACAAGACTCCAGCGGCCGAGAGCACGACAGGCCAGCCGCCGAGGCGAGGCCGCGACGATCGCTTCACCAGCCAGCTCGAGACGGTGCTTCCGGCGATCGACGCCGAACCGCTACGCGGCCCGCCACCGGACCACGCAGGCCCGGCCAGCGCACCGACAGCCCCGATCGCTGGTCGTCACTGTCCTGTGCAGGGGTCGCGGTTGCTGTCACATCGATACCATTACTGTCATCGATGTGGCTGACAGCAACCGTGACAGCAACCGCCTCGCACGCCTCCGCCCACCAGTGCACACGGAGATCGAACCGTTACGTTACGTGAACGCCGCACCACCTGTCCCCAGCCACCAGAATTGCCCGCCAGAGCGCCGAGCCAACAATTATCAGCGTCAATTATGAGGAGGGAGCCTCCATGGCGCTTCCGCCACCAGCGAGCGGACGAATATACCATCAAGGATGTGACGCGCCATCGTTTCGTCGAACACCTCATGAATCTCGATTCCGCTTGCATCGGAGCCGACGCAGTCCCTCACAAAACGGCCCTCCTCGGTTTCGACGGAGCGACTCTCAAGCGCAAATGACCGCAACATTGGATTGGCGAAGTTTCCGCACCAGACTCCGATTCCAAGGCGACCGTTCGTTCCGTCAACATGGCGTGGCCCCTCGCGAGGGAATTGCAGGAAGTCAGTCACGGAAACCATGGCGTAGACAGCGGTTCCACCGTCTTGACGCGCCGACGCCAGGAATGCTGCTATTGGCTCCAAGATCGCTAGAGCAGCGCGGAGGAGCAGGCAGTTCTGCTGCTCGTAAGGCATCTGAGCCAAGAACGCGTACTCGTCGCCAGCGGTTTCGATCGGTAGCGTGTCGTAGGATTTGCAGCTGAGGTAACCAATTGGGTCTGCAACCGGCTGGCTACGCACTAGCTCCAAGAGACGCTGGAATGTATCGTCCATATCCACGTCCGCCTCACACATTCCAGCCATACTTGCGAAGGAAGTCGAGAGCCGCGCGAGGCCAACGTGGCAGGACGTTCGTGTCCTTCGGTGTGCCGTCCATATTGATTCCGGGAGCCCCCTGGCCTCGTTCCTGGGCATGCCACTGGCTGCCCGTGATGTTCGTATTGGGAGCATCAATTCGACTGATCGGCGCCGGGTACGGCGTATCCGCTCGGGCAGCTCTGCCATTCAAGTCTATTCTCAGAGAGTCCCATTCAGATTGCCGTGCCGCCACCGCCGCTGGATCATACGGGTCCCCGGGAAGTCCGACCGCGCATGATCCACCCGTGTTGTGGACCAGGACCGGCGTGTCCCCGGCGAGCACATAGTAGGTGTGGACGTCCGCGACGGTGAGGTCGCGCATGTTCTGGACGCCGGAGTGGTTGTGGATAGCAGCGACGGTGGCTTGGTTGCCGTTGTCGGTGAGGAGTTGGTGTCCGGGCTGTAGCTCGGCGGCCATGACCCATGTGTGGTCGGTCTGGTCCCAGAAC
>DATBGZ010000040.1:0-73042 GCA_036557785.1 Micromonosporaceae bacterium | reverse complement strand
CATGCGCACCATGGGCAGCCGGGCCCAGCCGTCGGAGCGGACGCTGCCGCCGTAGTCCAGGCCCGCGGCGGCGGCCGAGTCGCGGCCGGCGAGCACCCCCACCCAGATGCCGTCGCGGACCGCGTCGCGCGCCGTGGCGGGGGTGCCCTCGTCGTCGAAGCCGAAGCTGCCCAGCGCGCCGGGGATCGTCGGGTCGATCGTGATGTTCATCAGCTCCGATCCGTAGCGCAGCGAGCCGAGCTGGGCCAGGTCGAGCCAGGAAGTGCCGGCCAGTGCCGCCTCCCAGCCGAGAATGCGGTCCAGTTCGATCGCGTGCCCGACCGACTCGTGGATCTGCAACGCCATCTGCTCGGTGCCCAGGATCAGCGTGGTGACTCCGGCCGGGCAGTGCGGCGCGCTCAGCAGCGCCCGTGCCTCCTCCGCGACGCGGGTCGCCTGCGCGGCCAGGTCGAGCCCAGCCACAGCCTCCCATCCCTGGGTCCCGTACTGGCCCCGGAACGCGGGGTAGGAGCGGCGCTGGGTCTCACCGTCGCCGATCGCGGTGGCGGCGATGCCACCCCCACATTCACGGATATGCTGGTCGATGCGATGACCGTCGCTGGAGACGAACCACTTGCGGGTGTCCCAGATCTTGTAGCTGCCCTGCGCGTGGTCGGCGCCGGCGGCCTGCATGGCGGCCGTGGTGGTCACGAGCAGGTCGCCCTTCTCGGACAGTGCCACGGAGAGCGGGTCGACCAGACACGGCGATGCCCAGCTTCCGCTCACCACGGGCCCCGGCACCCGCGAGGCGCCGGGGCCGGGTACGGTCGCGCTCGCCGCCGCGATGGCGCTCGCGTGCGCCCCGGCCCGTCGGGCGGCCGCGTCGGAGAGGTCGGGTACGGCGAAGAACCCCCAGCCCGAGCCGACCAACGCGCGCACGCCGATGCCCGCGTCCTCGTCCTGCGACAGCTGCTCGATCTCACCATTGAGGGCGTCCATTCCCTCGAACCGGCGCAGCATCACCCGGGCATCGGCATAGCTCGCACCCGCGTCCAACGCTGCCTGCACCGCAGCCGCGGCGGTGTCGAACTCGCTCACGATCGCCCAGCTTGCCACAAGGCGCCGGACCCGCCCACTGCCCGGGCGAGACCGCAGCGGCCGGCACCGCCACATGGTGCAGGGCCCTTACTGCTGCGTACCGGGCGTGACCGTACCCGAGGCGTCCGGGCCGTCGGCGGAACCGATCCCGGTCAGGCCATTCGGGCCGTGGGGGACGACGCGATGCACGCTGACGAGAACGACCGCCATCATGAGGTAGGCGGCGCTGGCGACGGTCAGCACGCTGCCGAGGTAGCCCAGCCGGAGCAGGGCCGAGGCCATGTGCTCGACGGGTTGGCTCATCCGCTGGGCAACGTAGAACAGCAGCGTCAGGCCGATCACGGCGAGCACGCACCCCAGGGCGAGTGCGACCGCGAGCGACCACTCCGCCCGCTCCCGCCGGTCCACCACGCTCGGGCGCTGGAGCAGGACGAGGACCAGCCCGGCGAACGCGGCCCACCCGCCCGCGATGAGGTAGGCCGCGACGATGTCGCTCGGCCGGTGCCAGCCGGAGGAGAGCGTCGCGGCACCGACGACTGCGGCGTAGGTCGCACCGAGCAGGCTCACCGCGCCCCGTGCCGCCGGCGGCAGCACCAGGGTCAGCCCGATGGCGAACGCCGCGGCTGCGGTGGCATGGCCGCTGGGCAGGCTGTTGCCGGCGGAGGCACGGTCGGGGTCCACGCCTAGGTACGGCCGGTAGATCCACCGCTTGAGCAGCCAGGTCGTGGCGGTGGCGCCCACCACCACGACCGCCGTCATCACGGCGAGCGCGATCCGGCGACGCACGGCCGCGACCACGGCGATGACCACGAGCACCACCACGGTCGACGCGACGGAGATCGCGCCGAGGGCCGCGTCGAGAGGGCCGTCCACGGTCCGCCGACCCAGGCTGTTGCCGTCGAGCGCGACGGTGTCGAGCATGTGCCCCCGGACGGTGTGGACCGACAGCAGGGCCAGGGCTACGAAGAACAGCACATTGACCAGCCAGAGCGTTGCGAGCCACGCAACGGTCGCCTGCCTGCTGCCGCGTCGCACGCGCACACTCTAGTCATCCGACCGGTGCCCCGAGGTGAGGACCGATCGGCCCGGGTCGACCTACGCCGACGCGGCGATCGTGGGGTGCAGATCCTCCTGCGGGGGGGCCCAGAGCGTACGGTCGGCACCGACCTGGTCGCCGGAGCGAATGTCCTTCACCTCGTCGGGGGCGCCGTCGACGCCGGGGAACCACACGTACGGGATGCCGCGCCGCTGGGCGAACCGGATCTGCCTGCCGTACTTGTCGGCGGACGGGCTCACCTCGGTCGGGATGCCGCGCCGGCGCAGCGCCGCCGCGACGCGGTCGCACTCGGCTCTGTGCTCGTCGGAGGGCAGCGCGACCAGGACGCAGGTCGGGACCGATCGGGAGACGGTCAGCGCCGAGGCTCCAAAGAGGACGCCGAGCATCCGGGAGACGCCCAGCGAGATGCCGACGCCCGGGTAGGACTGGTCACCCGACGTGGCGAGGTTGTCGTAGCGTCCGCCGGAGCAGATCGACCCCACCCGCTCGTACCCGACCATCGTGGTCTCGTAGACGGTGCCGGTGTAGTAGTCCAGGCCACGGGCGATCTTCAGGTCGGCCAGGAGCAGGCCTGGGTTGTGCTCCCCGGCCGCGTCGACGACCCGGACCAGCTCCGCCAGCCCCTCGTCGAGCAGCGGATCGCTGACCCCGAGCGCCCGCACCGCGTCCACAAAGGACGCGTCGGCCGTGGCGATCTCCGCGAGCGCCAGGCACGCCTTGGCCTGCGCCTGGCTCGCCCCGGCCGTCGCGGCAAGCAGCTCCGCGACGCCGTCCGGGCCGATCTTGTCGAGCTTGTCCACGGCGCGCAGTGCCGCCTCGACGTCGCCGATCCCGACGCCGCGGTAGAACCCCTGGGCGAGCTTGCGGTTGTTGACGTGGACCCGGACCGGGGGGACCGGCAGTCCGCTGAGCGCGTCGCCGATGATCAGCGGGATCTCCACCTCGTAGTGGAACGGCAACGAGCCGCGGTCCACCACGTCGATGTCGGCCTGGGTGAACTCCCGGTAGCGCCCCTCCTGTGGCCGCTCTCCCCGCCACGCCTGCTGGATCTGGTAGCGCCGGAACGGAAACTGGAGCTTGCCCGCGTTCTCCAGGACGAACCGGGCAAACGGTACGGTGAGATCGAAGTGCAGCCCGAGCTGCTCCTCCGGGCGCCCGCCGCCCGACCCGGGCTGGTCGGGGGCCTCCTGAAGGCGGCGCAGGACATAGACCTCCTTGGAGGTCTCGCCCTTGCGCAGGAGCTGGTCGAGCGGCTCGACGGCGCGCGTCTGCAGGGGCGCGAAGCCGTACAGCTCAAACGTCGTGCGCAGGTGGTCGAGCACCCGCTGCTCGATCATGCGCTGCGGTGGCTGCCATTCGGGGAACCCGCTCAACGGGGCGATCCTGCTCACCGGGCCTGCCTCTCGTTCGCAACCTCGCCACGGTTGCTCGCAACTGCGGGGCTCGCTGGCGCTCGCTCCTCGTGCTCACCCTGCCAACTTAGCCAAGACCGTACGGTTTCCCCCTGCGCATTACCGGCGGCACGTGCCGGGTCAGGAGTGCTCGATCAACTCGAGAAGGTAGGGGTTGCTACGGCGTTTCCGCCCGATGGTCGTGGCCGGCCCGTGGCCGCAGAGCACCACGGTCGCGTCGGGCAACGGAAGGATCTTCTCGCGCAGGCTGCGCACCATCGTCGGCATCGAGCCGCCGGGCAGGTCGGTACGGCCGATCGAGCCGGCGAAGAGGACATCGCCGGAGAGGCAGACCTCGTCGCCCCCGCGCAGCCGTTCGGGCACCATCGGGGCGTCCAGCGTCTCGGCCACCCCGGCGAGGCGGAACAGCACCGAGCCACCGGTATGCCCCGGGGCATGGTCGACGCGTAGCTCCAGTCCGGCGATCGTCACCGTTGCGCCGTCGGGCAGCGGGGCCACGTCCTCTGGGGCCGCGGACGGCAACCGCCCGGCGAACATGTCGAGCAGGCCGGCCGTGATCCACTTTTCGGGCTCGGCCACCATCGCCTGGTCGCCGGGGTGGACGTACGCCGTGATGCCCCGCGCACCACAGATGGGCGCCACGGAGAAGCAGTGATCCAGGTGCCCGTGGGTCAACAGGACGGCTGCGGGGTGCAGGTGGTGCTCGGCGATCACGGCATCGACGGCGGGCAGCACCCCGATGCCCGGGTCGACCACCACGCACTGCTCGCCCCGACCGGCCGCGACCACGTAGCAGTTCGTCTCGAACGCCGTCGCCACGACGGCTCTGACCAGCACGTTCGCATCTCCTTTCCCATCGACGCCGCTCTGCCTGGGAAGTCGGTCACGGTTGGCAACCTCGGCGCAACACCGCGCGCCCATACCCGTACACTCTGCCGAGTCCGCGCCGTGGACCGGGCGTCAGGTCCCCCGACGGCCCAGCGCAGCCGCCCGAGCAGCCCACCGCGGCAGACAGCAGACCATCACTGGGCACCCGGCCGGGTGCGCAAGCTCTTGACCGGGAAGGTAGACGCGTGGCATCCAAGAGCAACCGGGCGCGCCAGTTGGAGCGGGCCCGTGCGGAGCGCCGGATGGCGAGGCTAGCGGCCCAGCAGCGCCGCCGCCGTCGCGTCCAGGCCGCCATTGGTGGTGCGCTCGCACTGGTCGTCCTCGGTCTCGGCACGACCTGGCTGCTCGGCGGCTTCTCGGGCAGCTCGGGCGAGTCGGTGACGTTGCCCACCTGCACGTGGACCCCGCGCGACATCACCACCGGCGTGGAGGATACGGGCCTGCCGCCCACGGACGTGCCGACCGAGGGCGTCCAGAACCTGGTGATCTCCACGAACCTCGGTGAGATCCGGGCCATCATCGACGTCCACTCGGCCTTCTGCGGAGCCGCCAGCGTCGGCTTCCTCGCCGGGAGCGGCTTCTACAACGGCACCAAGTGCCACGCGCTCGACACGACCCTCTATGTCCTCACCTGCGGGAGCAAGACGGGCGACTCGACGAGCAGCCCCGGCTACCAGTTCCCCAACGAGGGCCTGCCGCGCCAACCGCTCGGTACCGCCTCACCGGCGCCTGATGTCTCGGCGACGCCCGATGCCGACCCCAACAGCTACTACGCCAAGGGCGCGGTCCTGCTCTCCAACATCGACGTCAACGCCACGGGCTCGCAGCTCATCTTCGTGTACCAGGACGGCACCGCCCTGCCGCCGGACTACACCCAGATCGGTGAGGTCAGCACGGGGCTGGATCTCATCCAGAAGATCGCCGACGGCGGCGCGGTCAACACCGACGGCGCCGCGGTGAGCGTCGGCGCGCCCAAGCTCGACCTGACCTTCAGCTCGGTCCAGGTGTCCGACGAGCTCTCCACCGAGCTACCCTCCGGCGAGCCCCCGACCTCGCCGGCCTCCGGCGAGGCGACGCCCACGACCACCGGCGGCTCGTGAGGCCAGAGCAGCCGAAGACCCGACCGATCCACCCCTGACGAAAGGTCCAGACCAGTGAGCTCGGAACGCGACAACCGCCAACGCGCCGCGGCGCGGGCCCGCCTGGAGCGCCAGATGGCTGCCCGGCGCGAGGCCGCCCGGCGCCGGCGCGTGTTGCAGGCCCGGATCGCGGGAGGCGTGGCCGGCGCCGTGGTCCTCGGCACGGTGATCTGGGTCATTGTGGCGACCACGACGGGCGGCGGAACCGCCACCCCGAGCGCCGAGTCGTCGACGTCGGGGTACCCCTGCGTGTACAAGGAGGCCTACCCGCAGCCCACGCCCGAGCCCAGTGCCACGGACGCCACCGCCTCGCCGGACGCCTCGGCGTCCGCGAGCGCCTCCGGGTCGGTGCAGCCCTCGCCCTCGCTGTCGCCGCTGCCCGACGGCATCGAGGACGTGGGCTTCCCGAGCGCGACGCCGCCGCAGTCGGGCTTCCAGGTGGTCACCTTCGACACGAACCTCGGCAAGATCGAGGTCGAGATGGACTACTCGAAGACCCCGTGCACCGCCAACAGCATCGCCTACCTGGCGAGCAAGGGCTTCTACGACAACAACGACGGCAAGATCCCTTCCTGTCACCGGATCGTCCCGGACATCTTCGCCCTGCAGTGCGGTGACCCGAGCGGAACCGGCTACGGCGGACCCAACTACACCTTCGCCTCGGAGAACCTGCAGACCGGCAAACTGCCCGCCTACCACTCGGGCGATGTCGCGATGGCCCACGGCGAGGACCCCGACAGCAACAGTTCGCAGTTCTTCTTCGTCTACGGGGTGAGCCAGCTCTCCGGCGACTTTCCGCTCTGGGGCAAGGTGATCTCGGGGATGGACGTCATCGAGCAGGTCGCCGCGGGCAGCTTCGACCCGGCGACCGAGATGGACGTCGGAGGCGGCACGCCGATCGTGAAGATCGTGTTCAAGAAGGTGACCGTGGGTCCGATCAAGCCGACCTCGAGCGCGCCCACCGCGACGCCGACGCCCACCGCGACGCCCACGCCCACCGCCACGCCCACGCCCACCGCCACGCCCGCTGCGACGGCGACCAGTTCCGCCACGGGCAGCTAGCCGTACGCCTCGCCGTACCGGGCGTGCGGCTAGGCCCGGTGCCGGTCCGGGGTGAGACGGCGCTCGTTGTCCGAGGTCACCCGGTACGCGTCGTAGACACCGTCGATCTTGCGGACCGCGCTGAGCAGGTGTCCCAGGTGCTTAGGGTCGCCCATCTCGAACGTGAACCGGGAGATGGCGACGCGGTCGCGGGTCGTGGTGACCGTCGCGGAGAGGATGCTGACCCGCTCGTCGGACAGCGCCCGGGTCACGTCGGCGAGCAGCTTGTGCCGGTCCAGCGCCTCGACCTGGATGGCAACCAGGAACATCGATGCCGCTGTCGGCTTCCACTCGACGCCGACCAGTCGCTCCGGCTGCCGGTGCAGATCGCCGGCGTTGGTGCAGTCCTCCCGGTGCACGCTCACGCTGCCGCCCCGGGTGGTGAAGCCGAAGATCGGGTCGGGCGGCACGGGCGTGCAGCAGCGGGCGAGCTTGACGTAAATGTCGCCCCCGCCAAGCACAACGACGCCAGGGTCGTAGCCGTGCGTGATCGGCCGCGGCCTGCGCGTGGGTACCTCGGTCTCGGCGAGATCCTCGGAAGCCCCCTCGACGCCGCCGACACTCGCGACGAGCCGGGCCACCACCGACTGGGCCGAGATCTGGTTCTCCCCGACCGCCGCGAACAGCGCCGAGACGTCGGCCAGATGCAGCTCCCGGGCGATGATCGTGAGCGAGTCGGGCGTCATCATCCGCTGCAGCGGCAGACCGTGCTTGCGCATGGCCTTGGCGATGGCGTCCTTGCCCTGCTCGATCGCCCCGTCGCGCCGCTCCTTGTTGAAGTGCTGGCGGATCTTCGTGCGAGCTCGCGGGGATTGGACGAAGCCGAGCCAGTCCTGCGATGGCCCCGCCGTCTCGGACTTCGAGGTGAAGATCTCGACCAGATCGCCGTTGGCGAGCCGGGACTCCAGCGGCACCAGCTTGCCGTTGACCTTCGCGCCGATGCAGCGGTGCCCGACCTCGGTGTGCACCGCGTAGGCGAAGTCGACCGGCGTGGAGTCCTTGGGCAGCGGGATGACCTCGCCCTTCGGCGTGAAGACGTAGACCTCCTCGGCGGAGAGGTCGAAGCGCAGCGCGTCCAGGAACTCGGCCGGGTCGGAGGCCTCACGCTGCCAGTCGAGCAGTTGGCGCAGCCACGTCATGTCGTCGACCTGGGCCGGGGTCGAGGCGACGGCGTTCTTGTTCTCCTTGTACCGCCAGTGCGCGGCGATGCCGTACTCGGCGGTGCGGTGCATCGCGTAGGTGCGGATCTGCATCTCGACCGGCTTGCCATTGGGCCCGATCACGGTCGTGTGCAGCGACTGGTACATATTGAACTTCGGCATCGCGATGTAGTCCTTGAACCGGCCGGGGACCGGCTGCCAGTTCGCGTGGATGATGCCGAGCGCCGCGTAGCAGTCGCGCACGGTGTCGACAAGGATCCGCACACCGACGAGGTCATAGATCTCGGTGAAGTCCCGGCCCCGGGCGATCATCTTCTGGTAGATCGAGTAGAGGTGCTTGGGCCGGCCCTTGACATCGGCCCGGATCTTCGCCGCCCGCAGATGGGTGTTGACCTTCTGCGTCACCTCACCGACCAGGCTGTCGCGCTGCGGGGCGTGCTCCTGCACCAAGCGCTCGATCTCCTCGAAGCGCTTCGGGTAGAGCGCGGCGAACGCGAGATCCTCGAGCTCCCACTTGATGGTGTTCATGCCCAGCCGGTGCGCGAGCGGGGCCAGGATCTCCAGCGTCTCCGTGGCCTTCTGCTCCCGCTTCTCCTGCGGGAGGAACTTCAACGTCCGCATGTTGTGCAGCCGGTCGGCCAGCTTGATCACGAGGACGCGCGGGTCCTTCGCCATGGCGACGACCATCTTGCGGATCGTCTCCGCCTTCGCCGACTCGCCCAGCTTCACCTTGTCCAGCTTGGTGACGCCGTCGACGAGCAGGGTGATGTCCGCCCCGAACTCCTCCCGCATCTGCTCGATCGTGTAGTCGGTGTCCTCGACCGTGTCGTGCAGCAGAGCCGCCGCCAGTGTGGTGGTATCCATGCCCAGCTCGGCCAGGATCACGGCGACCGCGAGTGGGTGGGTGATGTACGGGTCGCCGGACTTGCGGAACTGCCCGGTGTGCCAGTGGTCGGCGACGTCGTAGGCCCGCTGCAGCAGGCGCGCGTCGCCCTTCGGATGCGAGGCGCGGTGCTGAGCGATGAGCGGCCCCAGCACCTCGGCAAACTCGGGCGGTGACTGCCACGGGGCATTGAAGCGAGCAAGGCGCGCCCGCATGCGCCGACCGGTGGGGGTCCGGGTCAGCGTGGTCAACCCGAGACCGGCGCCGCCAGCCGACTCGCCGCCGGGTTCGACGGCCAGCGCCCGCAGCGGTCCGGCCGGCACCGGCACCGTTGCCGGGGAGGTGGGTGCGGCCTGCTCGGTCAGGGTGGCAGAGTCGACGTTGTCCGGTGTGGCGTCGTCCGGCATGGCCTCGTCCGGCGCCGGCTGCGGGGACAGCGTCTGCATGGACAGCGTTTCCGTGGACAGGGTCGTGGTCGCTTCCGCGGTCTCGCCGGGCCGCGCGGAAGCCAGTGGTGTCCTGTCACGCTCACGGCTGACGCTCTCGGCGATGCTCCCGGGCGCCCGCGCGTCGTCCTTCGGCACAGGCCGCTCCTCACCCTCCTGGAACGACCATCCTAGCCTCTGTTCGCCCTCGCCGGCCGTGGCCGGGGGTCATCAGACGGTCAGCAGCGCGTGCACCGGACGCCCGGCCAGCCGCTGCCGGCCGGAAAGGAACGACAACTCCAGCAGCACGGTGAACCCCGCCACAGTGCCGCCGGCCGCCTCGACCAACCCGAGCGTGGCCGCCGCGGTCCCACCCGTGGCGAGCACGTCGTCCACCACGAGCACCCGCTGTCCCGCGATGAACGCGTCGGCGTGCACCTCCAGCGTGGCCGAGCCGTACTCCAGCTCGTACGAGGCGGAGTGCGTGGCCCGCGGCAACTTCCCGGCCTTGCGGATCGGCACCACGCCGACCCCGGTCGCGTAGGCCACGGCGGCAGCCACGAGGAAGCCGCGCGCCTCCACGCCGGCCACGATGTCGAAACCGGCCCCGTCACCGGGCTGCGTGTGCTGCCCGTAGTGAGCCACGATCGCGTCGGTGACCTCGCGGAACGCCGGCCCGTCGGCGAAGAGCGGGCTCAGGTCCTTGAAGAGGATCCCCTCGGTGGGAAAGCCCGGCACGTCGACGACGTGCCGGGCCACGACCTGCGCTATGTGCCCGCCGCTGTCTGTCCGGTCAGCGCCCACGGGTCAGCGCCTGCGACCGCCACGGGCGCCCGGCCGGCCGCCCGACTTTCCGCCGGTGCGCTTGCGCGGGGCCGGGCGCGCACCGGGCCGGGGCGCGGTCCCGGCGAGGTTCAGGTCAGTCTCCTCCTCGGGGACATCGGTCGGCGGGACGTCACGCGACGTGGGCGCCGCCGCCCGGGGCGTCCCCGCCGCCCGGCCGGTCCCCGGCGTACGGCCGGTCCCCGCGGTCCGGCCCGCGGCGGCCGCACCCGGCTGCGGCCTGGCTGCCCGCGCCCCCGCGCCCGGCGCGACCGGACGCAGCGCCTTCTGCCGGCGTTCCGGCTCGCCGCTGGCCCGCCGGGCCAGCACGCGCGCCTTGTGCTGCTTGAACGTCGGCTCGGCCTCCTTGAGGTCGACCAGCACGGGGGTGGCGAAGAAGATCGACGAGTAGACGGCCGCGAGCATACCGATGAACAGCACCAGCCCGAGGTCCTTGAGGGTGCCTGCACGCAGGATGAACGCCCCCACGAAGAGCAGGCCGCCGACGGGCAGCAGCGCCACGATGCCCGTGTTGATCGACCGCATCAGCGTCTGGTTCACCGCCAGGTTGGCCGCCTCGCCGTACGTGCGGTTCGGGTTGCCTGTGATGCCGCGGGTGTTCTCCCGGACCTTGTCGAAGACGACCACGACGTCGTAGAGGGCGAAGCCCAGGATCGTCAGGAAGCCGATCACGGTCGCCGGGCTCACCTCGAAGCCGACCAGCAGGTACACGGTCGCGGTCAGGATCAGGTTCTGGAACAGCGCGGCGAGGGCCGCGACCGCCATCTTCCACTCGCGGAACACGGCCGACAGATAGACCACCACGAGGACCAGGAAGACGACCGTGCCGATGATCGCCTGCTTGGTGACCGACCCGCCCCAGGTGCCGCTGACCTGCTCCTCGCTGATCACCGACGGGTCGATGCCGAACCGGGCGGCGACCTGGTCGCGTATCTGCAGTGCCTTCGCGTTGTTCACGCTGGCGTCCGGGTCGAGTGTCGGGACCTTGATCAGGTACGAGTCGCCGCTCGAGCCGCCGATGCGCTGTGCCGAGGCGACATCGGCGCCGGTGTCGACAACGGCGCCCCGCACCTGCTCGAGCGTGCCGACGCTCGCCGGCACGGTGAAGCTGTTGCCGCCCTTGAACTCGATGCCGATGTTGAAGGGTCGCACGAACACCGTGACGAGCCCGATGAGCAGGATCGCCGCCGCGACGCCGTAGAAGTACCGCCGCTTGCCGACGACATCGATGCCCGCCTCGCCGTGGTACAGCCGGCTTGCGAGGTCACGCAGCCGCCGGGTGGCTCTGCCGCCGACCCCGGTGGGAGTGGTGATCACGTCGGTCACGTCAGGCCTCCTTGGTCCGGGTCCGGCGGGTCACGCCTTCCGCCCCACTGTCCGCGTGCTGCAGGAGCCGGCCCAGGCCACTCACGCGCGGCGAGAGGAACGCGGGCGTGCGGGCGAGCATCGTCATCATCGGATGGCGGAACAGGAAGACGATGACGAGGTCCAGGGTCGTCGCGAGGCCCAGCGCGAACGCGAAGCCCTGCACCTGGCTGGTACCGATCAGGTAGAGCACGACCGCGGCCATGATGGTTACCGCGTTCGCCGTGATGATCGTCCGGCGCGCCCGATGCCAGGCCCGGTTCACCGCCACCTTGGGGTTGCGTCCTTCGCGTATCTCGTCTTTGAGCCGTTCGAAGTAGATGACGAAGGAGTCGGCGGCGACGCCGAGCGACACGATGAACCCCGCGATGCCCGCCAACGAGAGCGTGAAGCCCATGGCACGCCCGAGACCGACGAGCATGCCGAAGGTGAGCAACGCCGAGAGCACGAGGCTCAGCGTGATCACCGAACCGAGCAGCCGGTAGTAGAAGAACGCGTAGGCCACGACCAGGATCATGCCGACGCCCATGGCGAGCAGACCCGCGCGCAGGAAGTCCGCGCCCTCGGTCGCGGTGATCGAGCTCAGCGAGGCGATCTCGAACGAGACCGGGAGGGCGCCGTACTTGAGCTGGTTGGCGAGCAGTTGAGCGCTGTCCTTGGTGAACTGGCCGGTGATCCGCGAGTTCGTGCTCAGCACCCCGTTGATCGCCGGGGCCGTGACGATCTCATTGTCGAGCACGGCCGCGACCAGGCAGACGTTGCGGCTGGAGTCCGTGTCGCTCGGGCTGGTGGTGATGCAGTTCGGGTTCGCCGGGATTCCCGCCGCGCCCGCCCCGGAGGTCCACGGGTCGCCGGTGTTGTTCCAGGCCTCGCTCGTCACGGCCTGCCACTTGTCGGCCCCCGAGCTGCTGAAGGTCAGGTCGATCTGCCATTGACCCACGCCGCTGCTCTGGTCGATGTTCGCCTGCGCATTGGACAGGTCGGTGCCCACGGCCTTCGCCACGTCGAGCAGCAGCTTGGTCCCGGTCAGGTTCGAGCCCTCGGCGCCGCACGCGACGGCCCGCTGACCCGGGTCGACGATCGAGCCGACCGGGCGCGCGTTGAGCGCGTCGCAGCCGATCTGGGGCACCACGAACTGGATGTTGTACGGCAGGACCGAGATCTCCTCGGGGGTCAGCTTCCGGAAGGGCTCGAGCTGGGCCATCAGCGTCGTGTCGCTGGTCACGTCCAGGCTGGACTGGGCGACCGCGGCGACATCGATGTTGTTCGCGGCGTTGTACGCGTCGCCCCCGACCTTCGCCTGCACTGCCTGCAGCGTCGGCAGGGCATTCTGCGTTGGCGAAGGCGTCGGCCCCGGCGTCGCGGCGGCCGCCGGCGTGGTCGCGTTCGGTGTGGCCGTCGCGTTCGGTGTGGCCGTCGCGTTCGGTGTCGCCGTCGCCGTTGGGCTGCCGCTCGCTGACGGGCTGGCGCTGCCGGACGGGGTGGCCGTCGGGGCGGGACCGGCGACGTCCGTCACCTCCGCCAGGACCTTGCGGAAGCGCATCTGGGCCGGCGTACCGACCTGGCGGATCGAGTCGTTGCTCTGTCCCGGTACAGAGACGACGATCTTGTCGTTGCCCTGCGTGAAGACCTCTGCCTCAGAGACGCCGAAGGCGTTCACCCGGCGCTCGATGATCTGCCGCGCCTGCTCCAGGTTGCCGGGGTCGGGTGCCTTACCGTCCGGCGTGCGCGCCTGCAGGATCATCGATGTTCCGCCGGCCAGGTCGATGGCGAGCTTGGGAGCCAGGTGGTCCCGGAACGACCCGCCGCCGGTCCCGAGCACCAGGGCATAGAGCACGACGAAGATCGCGGCGAGCGTGAACAGGTACCGCGACGGGCGCATCTGGCCCGAGGAGGGTGGTGCCACGGTGTTCAGTCTCCTGTTGGTGTGGCCCGCTGGTAGTCGTGCGGCGGGAGGGGCTGGGCGCCGCGGTCTCGCCGACGGTGGTCCATCGGGGTCAGTCACGCCGCGTCCGGGCTGGCGTGCTGACGGTGGTCGGCGCTGCGGCTTACGAGTATGGACGGTTTCGGGGGAGTTGCCCAGGTGCCCGGCCCGGGAACTTCGCTGGGCTCAGGCCGGGCACTCGATCATGTGTTGCCTGACTTCTTCTGCTCATCCGGCTCGTCGGTCTGCTCGTCCGCGTCGACCTCCTCGACCGGCTCCTCGTCGCGCTCGGCGCGGGTGACCACCCGGGCGATCGACCCGCGCGCGAAGCGCAGCTCGACGCCGGGAGCCGCTTCCAGCGTGACCGCCTCGTCGTCGGCCGCCACGACCGTACCGAAGAGGCCACCGACGGTGCGCACCTCGTCGCCGACCGAGAGGTTGCGCTGCAATTCCATCTCTTCCCGCCGCCGCCGGTTGTTCGGCCGGATCAGCAGGAAATAGAACGCGGCGATGACCACCACGATGAGCAACCAGCTGAATATGCTCGCCCCGGCGTTGGAGCCGGTGTTCTCCGCGAGAAGCACGTTGGGAACCTTCCGTGTGGCACGGTGCGCCGTTGACCGGTCACGATCGCCGGCCGCGGGTCACGACAGCAGGATGGAGTTACCTGAATTCCAGATCGCCGGAGTCTAGTGGGTGGTGCTGGGCCGCAGTCACCACGCTCCCCGCCGGGACGCGGACCGCGAGACAGGCGAGGGTCAAGACTCCTGGCTGAACAGGTCCGGGACCTGATCCTCGGGCCGCAGGCTCCGCCGAGCTGGCGTGGCACCGTTACGCATCGTATCGGCCCCTCCACCCGAGGTTGGCGGGAGGTGGTCCAACGCACGGTCCAGGAACGTCAGCCGGTCTGGCGGCGTGAGCCCGAGGTGGCGCCAGGCCCCAGCCGTGGCGACCCGACCGCGCGGGGTGCGGGCGAGCAGCCCCGCCCGGACCAGGAACGGCTCACAGACCTCCTCGACCGTGTCAGGCTGCTCCCCCACGGCCACCGCGAGCGTCGACAGGCCGACGGGTCCGCCGCCGAAGGAGCGCACGAGGGCGGTCAGCACGGCCTTGTCGAGCCGGTCAAGGCCCAGATCATCGACGTCGTAGACCTTCAGCGCCGCCTGGGCGTTCTCGGCGTTCACCACGCCGTCGGCGCGCACCTCGGCGTAGTCCCGGACCCGGCGCAGCAGCCGGTTGGCGATGCGCGGCGTGCCACGCGAGCGGCCGGCGATCTCGGTCGCCCCGTCGTCGGTGAGGGGGACCCCGAGGATGCGTGCCGAGCGGTGCAGCAGGATGTCCAGCTCGTTCGGTTCATAGAACTCCAGGTGCCCGGTGAAGCCGAACCGGTCCCGCAGCGGGCCGGTGAGCAGCCCGGCCCGGGTGGTCGCGCCGACCAGCGTGAACGGCTCGACGTCGATCGGGATCGCCGTGGCGCCGGGGCCCTTGCCGACGATCACGTCGACCCGGAAGTCCTCCATCGCGCTGTAGAGCAGCTCCTCGGCGGGGCGCGCGATGCGGTGAATTTCGTCGATGAACAGGACGTCGCCCGCGGCGAGGCTCGTCAGTACCGCGGCCAGGTCGCCCGAGCGCTCGATCGCCGGTCCCGAGGTGATCCGCAGACCCGCACTCAGCTCGGCCGCGATGATCATGGCAAGCGTGGTCTTGCCGAGCCCAGGTGACCCGGAGAGCAGGATGTGCTCGGGTGGCCGACCACGGCGCATGGCGCCGTGCAGGAGCAGCTCCAACTGCTCGCGGACCCGGTCCTGGGCGATGAAGTCGGACAGGCGCCGGGGGCGCAGCGTCGCCTCCGCCTCGCGCTCCTCCTCGAACGCGAGCGCCGAGACGATCTCTGCAGGCTCGGTCACCGGGTCCGCCCCAGCACCTGGATCGCCCGCTTGAGCAGTTGCGGCACCGCCGGGGCGGGCTCACCGTTGAGCTCCGCCGAGACGATGCTCACGGCCTGGTCGGCCTGCCCGGCGCTCCAGCCGAGCCCGACCAGGGCCTGGCGCACCTGGTCGGCCCACGAGATGCCCGAGACCGGCAGCGACATGGTCTCGCCGGTCGAGGCGGCCACGACGCTGCCGACGCGGTCGCGCAGTTCCAGCACCAGCCGCTCGGCACCCTTCTTGCCGATGCCCGGCACGCGCGTCAGCGTGGTGAGGTCGCCGGTGGCGATCGCCTTGCGGACCACGTCCGGCGGATGCACGGCGAGCACCGCCTGGGCCAGCCGTGGCCCGACCCCGCTGGCGGTCTGGAGCAGCTCGAAGAGGCAGCGCGCGTCATCGTCCGGGAAGCCGTAGAGGGTCAGCGAATCCTCGCGGACCACGAGGCTGGTCGCCAGCCGCGCCTCCTCGCCGACGCGTAGGTTGGCCAGCGTGCCGGGCGTGCAGACCAGGCAGAGACCCACGCCGCCGACCTCGACCACGGCGCTGTCGGGTGCCACCGCGGTCACCCGGCCCCGGACGCTTGCGATCATCGGTCCCCTCCTCGTGCCACCGCGGGCGCGCCCGCGACAACCGCCCGCCGGGCCGCCTCGATGCGGGCCATGGTGCCGCCCCGCCAGACATGGCAGATCGCGAGCGCCAGCGCGTCGGCCGCGTCGGCCGGACGCGGACTCGACGCCAGCCGCAACAGCCTCGTGACCATGGAGGTCACCTGTGCCTTGTCGGCCTGCCCGGACCCGGTCACCGCCGCCTTCACCTCGCTCGGCGTGTACGTCCGCACGGGCAGGCCCGCCCGGGCCGCCGCGAGCACCGCCACCGCGCCCGCCTGAGCCGTGCCCATCACGGTGCGCACGTTGTGCTGGCTGAAGACCCGCTCGACCGCGACCTCGTCGGGTCGATGATCGGCGATCATGGCGCTCAGGGCGGAGTCGAGCGCGAGCAGCCGGGCCGCGAGATCCTCGCCGGGTTCGGTCCGCACGACGTCGTAGGCGACGAGTTGGCAGGTGCGCCCCGGCTGTCCCTCGACAACACCGACGCCGCACCGGGTCAGCCCCGGGTCCACACCGAGCACCCGCACGTCCGTCCCTTTCCCGCCCGGGCCTGCGCCGGCCGAGGCCTTCGGTACAGACGTTCTATCGCAGTCAGGCCCCGGAAGCCGCGCGCGACACGCCGCCCTCGGGGTTCGGGTTGGCCTGACGGGGCAAGAACCGCCACACCACCGCGACCCCGCCCGCCGCGACGAGGGCCGCGACGAAGGCGGCCCAGTGCATCGCGCCGACGAAGGCGTGGTTGGCCGCGTCGATCAGCCGGGCCCCACCGTGCCCCGAGGCCGCGACCCCATAGGCGCCAGAGATCGACTCGTTCGCGGCCGCGCGCTCCGGCCCGGGCAGCCCGGACAGCGATCCGCCGATGCGCTCGCGGTAGACCGCCGACAGGATCGCGCCGAGGATCGCCACCCCGAGCGCGCCACCGACCTGCCGGAACGTGTTGCTCACCGCGGAACCGACGCCCGCGCGCTGCGGCGGCAGCGACGACATGACCGACTCGGTCGTGGGCGGCACGACGTTCGCCATGCCGGTGCCCTGGACGAAGGTGAGGGCCAGGATCGCCCAGACCGGCGTCGCTGTGCCGACGAGGGCGTAGCCGAGCAGGGCGACGGTGACCAGGACCAGGCCGACCGCGCAGACGACCCGCGGGCCGTGCCTGCGCACGAGTGTGGCGCTGCGCGGCGCGAAGATCAACTGTGCCACCGCGAACGGGGTCAGGATCAGACCCGCCCGCAGCGGTGAGAAACCGCGGACGAGCTGGAGGTAGAAGGAGAGGAAGAACAGCGTCCCCATGGCCGCGAAGAAGACCAGGCCGGTCGCGGCGATCGCGGCCGAGAACCGCGCATCGGCGAACAGGTGCACGTCCAGCGACGGGTGGTCGCTGCGCCGTTCGTACCGGACGAACCACGCCAGCAGGACCGCGCCCGCGACCACCGACACCCACACCACCGGCCGGTCGAAGCCGTGATCACCGCCGTCGATGATCCCATAGACCAGCGCGATCAGCCCGACGATCGACAGCAGCACTCCGACCGGGTCCATCCGTCCCGGGTGCGGGTTGCGCGACTCCGGCACGAGCACGAGGACGAGCACGAGGCCGACCGTGATGATCGGCACGTTGATGAGGAAGACCGAGCCCCACCAGAACCGCTCCAGCAGGACGCCACCCACCACCGGGCCGATCGCGATGCCCAGCCCCACCGCACTGGCCCAGACCCCGATCGCGCGGCCCCGCTCGCGGGGATCGAAGACATTTGAGATGATCGACAGCGTGGAGGGCAGGATCGCGGAGCCACCCAGACCCATCAGGGCGCGGGCGACGATCAGCTGCCCGGGCGACTGAGAGTACGCCGAGGCGAGCGAGGCCAACCCGAACAGCACCAGCCCGAGCAGCAGCACCCGTCGGCGGCCGAACCGGTCGCCGAGGATGCCGGCCGTGAAGAGCAGACCGGCGAAGGCGAGCGTGTAGGCGTTGATCGCCCATTCCAGTTGCGCCTGCGTCGCACCGATGCCGCGCATGGGGTCGGAGATCGTCCGGAGCGCGACGTTGAGCACGGTGTTGTCGAGCACGACGACCAGCAGCGACACGACCAGCACGGCGAGGATGGTCCAGCGCCGCGGATGCCCACCTGAGCGCTCCGCGCTGGGCGCGGCCCGCCCGGAGCGAGCCCCGACCGGCCCCCCGATCGCCTCACGTCGGCGCACCGGGTGAGTATCGCCCGGCGTCAGCGGTGCGCGCCGACGATCTCCTCGATGTCCTCGCCGGTGAGCGCCGTCTGGTCGTCCGAGCCGGCGTTGATCACGACGCCGGCGGCCCCGGTCGTACGGATCATCTCGAACAGCCCCGGCCCGTCGACCCGGGTGGTCTCCGCCATGGGCCGGGCCGCGGGCGGAAGGCTGGCCACGAACTCGGCCGTACGGTCGGCGGCGGTGAAGCAGACCGCCACCACACCATCGATCTCGGGCAGGAAGACCTGTGCCGGCGTCTGCGTCTGCTTGTCGACCAGCAACTGGTAGTTGTGGGCGAGCAGGTCCGACCGGGGTACCCGTCCGCTGCCCCGACTCGCCAGGGCCCGCTCCACCGCGACCGCGGTGGCCCACCCGGCTGCGATGTCGAATCCCCCGGCCTCGATGTACCACTGGTGCTCCCGGGGCGAGCCGGGGTTGACGAACAGCGACGACAGACCCGGGTCGAGATACTGCAGCAGCTTCACCCCGGGGATTGCACCGCCGTAGTCGCCGCTGGCCGACGCCTCGCCGAGCATCGCGGCGTCAGGGTCGGTGAAGACGTTCAGCATCGCCAACGGGCCGCGGTCGGGAAACGGCAACGTCTGATCGAACTCGGACTGCCCCCAGGTCTGGCGCGCGTACTCCACCGGCACCCACCAGGCGTCATGGCTGGCCAGACAGCGCATAACGTGATCGACATCGGCCGTGGTCGCGGACGCACCGAGTTGGGAGAACTCCACCAGAGCCGCCACTGCCCCGTTGCCCATGACCCCACCGATCATCGTCGTGTTGCCGCCCCCACCTGCGGGAACCGCGGGGAAGCTCGACCATCCCTCTGCCGACACGCCCCAGATCCTGCCGCCCCGCCGAGCCCCATCGCAACCATCCCGATGATCATGGCCGTGTCCTGAGTGGCGATCGTGGCCTAGCCAACGGCTTCCATGACCTCGTCGGAGACGTCGAAGTTGGCGTACACGTTCTGGACGTCGTCGGAGTCCTCGATGGCGTCGATGAGCTTGAAGATCTTGCGGGCACCGTCCTCGTCCAGCGGGACGGTCACGCTGGGCACGAACGAGGTCTCTGCCGACTCGTAGTCGATGCCGGCAGCCTGCAGGGCCGAGCGTACGGGCACGAGCGTGTTCGGCTCGGTGACCACCTCGAACGCCTCACCCAGGTCGTTGACCTCCTCGGCACCGGCATCGAGCACGGCGAGCAGCACGTCGTCCTCGGTCAGCGTCGGGCTCTTCGGGACGAGCACGACCCCCTTGCGGGAGAACAGGTAGGAGACCGAACCTGCGTCGGCGAGCGAGCCGCCGTTGCGGGTCAGCGCGGTGCGCACGTCGGTCGCGGCACGGTTGCGGTTGTCGGTCAGGCACTCGATGAGGACCGCGACGCCGCTCGGGCCGTACCCCTCGTACATCACCGTCTGGTAGTCCGCGCCGCCCGCCTCCTGGCCCGAGCCACGCTTGACCGCCCGGTCGATGTTGTCGTTGGGGACGGAGTTCTTCTTCGCCTTCTGGATCGCGTCGTAGAGGGTCGGGTTGCCGGCCGGGTCGCCCCCGCCCACCCGTGCGGCGACCTCGACGTTCTTGATCAGCCGGGCGAAGAGCTTGCCGCGCCGCGCGTCGACGACCGCCTTCTTGTGCTTGGTCGTGGCCCACTTGGAATGGCCGGACATCGATCGCTACCCCTCACTACACCCGGGCGTGGTCGGCCCGCTGATCCGCTGACCCGCCCACGCGTCCGGCCCGCCTGGCGGCCATCGCGACGAAGAACCGGTGCACGCGCAGGTCCGGAGTCAGTTCCGGATGGAAGGCCGTGGCGAGCAGGTTGCCCTGACGAACGGCCACGATTCTACCGGCTGGGCCTGCTGTGACTGTTCCCAGCACCTCGACCTTTGGGCCGACGTGCTCCACCCAGGGCGCCCGGATGAAAACCGCGTGGAACGCGCCTCCGGGCACACCGTCGATCTCGACTGGCGCCTCGAAGGAGTCGACCTGCCGCCCGAACGCGTTGCGCCGCACGGTCATGTCGATGCCACCGAAGCCGCGCTGCTCGGGCCGGCCGTCGAGGATCTGGCCGGCCAGCAGGATCATCCCGGCGCAGGACCCGTACGCCGCCCCGCCCTCGGCCAGGAAGCGGTGGATGGGTTCGAAGAGACCGAACTCGATCGCGAGCTTGCTGATCGTCGTCGACTCCCCGCCGGGGATGACCAGACCGTCGATGCCCTCGAGGTCGGCCGGGCGCCGCACCGGCCGGGCGACCGCGCCCGCCTCGACCAGCGCCCGCAGGTGCTCGCGCACGTCGCCCTGCAGCGCGAGCACACCGATCACCGGCGGCTTGTCCTCGGTCACCCATCAACCCTATCGAGCCTCGCCGCGGGGCCCGCACCACCACGGATCTCAGCAGGGGATCCTTAGCAGCGGATGATCTGCAGACCGAAGTCGGCGAGCACGTCGTCGTACTCCTGGGGCAGCGCCCGCACGGCGTCGCGGTTCTTCTCCTGCGACTCGGCCGGGAGCTGGTCCCACGGCACGAGGTCGGGGTGCAGGCGCCGGTGCGCATCCTCGACCGCACCGTGGCGCCAGTGGGCCGTGTGCCGTTCTCGCACCCACCGCTCGTGCTCCCGCTGGGCCAGGCTCAGCACCTCGGCCTCGGTGAGAGCGAACGTCGGGTTCCGGGCCGAGCGAGGCGCGACGGTGGCCCCGACGAGGCGCAGCTTGACCGGGATGTCACGCGCCTGCCCCCGGTTGGACTCCTGGTAGAAGGCGGACAGCTTCTCCCATGGCTGCAGCGCCGGGCGGTCCCCGATGCGGTCCCCACGGGCCAGGTGCGACTCCAGGTAGCGGGCGTGGATCGCCTGGGCGAGGTCGTCGAAGACATCAGGCTCGCTGGCGACGTACGGGGCGGCGAGCGCGGCGACGTTGGCGACCACGAGCCGCCCGTCGAGGTGGTCGAGGAGGCGGCCGTCCTGGAACGCCTCCTCGTGGCGCGAGATCCGGCTCAGCCGCACAACCAACGATGCCGGGCCACCGTGCCACAGGGGCGCCGCGGTCAGGGCCGAGCGCAGGGCGACGTGCTCGTCCTCGTAGCAGATGTACGCGCGGTACGGCCGGCCGGCCACGCCCGAGCGCAGCGCCGCATCGATGCTGGACGTATCGACCGCGGTGATGTCACAGCTCTCCGCCACGACGAGCCACCGGTCCAGCAGTTCGTCGCGGGCCCGGGAGGCCTGCTCGTCGACGAGGATGACGCTGATCCGCTCACCGGCGCGGCCCGAGGCACGTCGCCAGTGGCGGGCGAACGCCACGATCGCCGCGCAC
This sequence comes from Micromonosporaceae bacterium, assembly GCA_036557785.1. Lineage (GTDB taxonomy): Bacteria > Actinomycetota > Actinomycetes > Mycobacteriales > Micromonosporaceae > DATBGZ01. The sequence goes on along the minus strand of DATBGZ010000040.1, from coordinate 51,683 downwards.
CCGAACGCCCCCGCCCCGGCGACCAGGATCTCCGGCCGGGCGTCCGGCCCGAGGCTCTCCGACTCGATGTGAGCCCGGGCCGCCATCTCGTCCATCGTGAAGAACTCGACGCGTTGCCCGATCTCGGTCATCAGCCGGCGTGCCCGCAGGCCGACGGCGAGGTCGGGATCGGTCACGTGCACGAAGATCCGCGGCCCCGCGCCGCGGCTCCTCGATCGGACCGACACCGCGGCCAGTGCGGTCGCCACGTTCGCCGCCACGTCCTCGCGGTCGTCGCCCAGCGCGTAGACCGTACGGGCCCGGCGCAGACCGGCGGCCCTCAGCGCTGCCGGGTCGCCCCTGTCCACGCCGAAGACGGAGCGTCCCCAGAACAGCCGCAGGCGACGCTGCGTGGCTTCGGCGACCGCGCGTGCCTCCGGCGTGTCGCCGACGACGAGCGCGAAGCCCCAGCGCGTGATCCGCCGCCACCACAGATTGACTCGGGCCAGCGCGACCACCGAGACCACCGCCGCGGCGAAGGTGATCGGGGCGAGCACCCGTGCCACCTGCAGCGGCCAGGGCACCGGTACTCCATCGACCCCGGTGAAACCCAGTCCGTAGAGCTGCAGCGTGTAGTAGGCCAGGTCCCACCAGTTCTCGGCGGCGACGCTGCCCGGCGGCCGGTACTGCAGGTAGCCGACGAAGCCGGTCGCGAAGACCACCGCCAGCACCAACCCGACCCACAGCGTGCCCAGCCATGGCCGCGCGGCAGTGCCGCGGTCGGCGGGTTGCGTCACTCCGGTCTCCCCACACGCCGACGTCCGCGCCCGACCTCACGGGCGCCGGTGACAGCCTGCCGGCTCCGCGGCCGGGCTCACATCGGACGTCCGGCTACCTTGCGCGGGTCGGCGCTACCAGCCGCGCTCGGCGAGCCGGTGCGGGACGGGGATGTCGTCGACATTAATGCCGACCATCGCCTCGCCGAGACCACGGGAGACCTTCGCGAGCACGTCCGGGTCGTCGTAGAACGTCGTCGCCATCACGATCGCGGCGGCGCGCTTGGCCGGGTCGCCGGACTTGAAGATGCCGGAACCCACGAACACGCCCTCGGCGCCGAGCTGCATCATCATCGCCGCGTCGGCCGGGGTGGCGATCCCGCCGGCGGTGAAGAGCACCACGGGCAGCTTGCCCGCCTGCGCGACCTCGCGGACCAGGTCGTACGGCGCGGCCAACTCCTTCGCGGCTACGTACAGCTCGTCGTGGCTCATCGACGTCAGTCGCCGGATCTCGGCCCCTATCCGGCGCATGTGCGTGGTGGCGTTGGAGACGTCGCCGGTGCCGGCCTCGCCCTTGGAACGGATCATGGCCGCGCCCTCACTGATCCGGCGCAGGGCCTCACCCAAGTTCGTGGCACCGCACACGAACGGAACCGTGAACGCCCATTTGTCGATGTGGTTCTCGTAGTCCGCGGGGGTCAGCACCTCGGACTCGTCCACGTAGTCCACCCCGAGCGCCTGCAGCACCTGGGCCTCGACGAAGTGACCGATGCGCGCCTTGGCCATGACGGGAATGGAGACCGCCGAGATGATCGACTCGATCATGTCGGGGTCGGACATCCGCGACACGCCGCCCTGGGCGCGGATGTCGGCCGGCACGCGTTCCAGCGCCATGACGGCGACCGCGCCCGCGTCCTCAGCGATCTTCGCCTGCTCGGACGTGACCACATCCATGATCACGCCGCCCTTGAGCATCTCCGCCATGCCCCGCTTCACCCGGGCCGTGCCGGTCGCGGGAGCGGGCGTGGTCGCGGTCTGCTCGGACATCGTGTGCGCTCCTCCGGATGGCTCTGCCGAGCACTTATCCTACGCCGGGAAGACCTGGCGTAGGCGGGCCACCGGCGTACGAGTGGTATGCATCGCACGGACTGACGGTCCTTACATGCCGCGATGAACGGACGTGGCAAGGATCGAGGCGTCACGACGCAGCGTGTCAAGGTCCGGCATCGTGGATGCTGTACCAACAAGATCATCCCGCTACGATCCGTAACATGTGGGTCGTCGTCGCCGTCGTCGTGCTCGTCGTCGCGGTCGCGACCTACCTCACGTGGGTCGCCACCCGCGTCGATCGGCTGCACGCCCGAGCCGAGGACGCCCGCGCCGCCCTGGACACCCAGTCCGTACGGCGGGCCGGGGCGGCCATCGAGCTGGGTGAGCAGGAGCGCCTCGACGATGCTCGGGACGCGGGCCGGGCCGTGCTCGCCGCGAGTCAGGGAACCGGGGCGGCGGGCGGGTATCTGCCCGGCGGTCCCATGCTGGCCCGGGTGGAGGCGGAGAACCGCCTCACCCGGGAGTTGCGCCTGGCCGCCTCCAAGTTCGACGCCCGGGTCCTCGCCGACCTCGCCGAGACGAGCCGGCGCCTGGCGCTGGCCCGCCAGCTGCACTCCGACCTGGTCCGCGACGCGCTGGCCCTGCGCCGGCGTCCGCTGGTCCGCCTGCTCCGGCTGGCCCGCCGGCACCCGGCACCCGAGTTCTTCGACATCGACGACCCCGCGCTCGACCCACCAGCGCGCTGAGGCATGCCCGCGGTTGACGCGCGTGACGGCGTCAGCCGCGCCGGGAGGGCAGCCAGCGCGGGCGGGCCGGTTGGGCCGGGTCGTCCGCACGCTGCCGTGGCTCGCGCGGATCGGGCTCGCGCCGCTGCCGGGGCGCGGCCTCGATCGCGAGGTGGTACACCTCCAGCACCCGCCGCGACACCTCATCCCAGTCATAGGGCGCCACGACCCGCGCGCCCCGCGCGGTCATCGCGGCGCACTGGGCCGGATCGTCGAGCAGCTCAGCCACGACCCGCGCGAGCTCGGTGGCCGAGCCGACCGGGAACAACGCCCCCGCGTCGCCGACCACCCGCCGGAAGGCCTCCAGGTCGCTGGCGACGACGGGGGTGCGGGCGGCCATCGCCTCGGTGAGGATCATGCCGAACGACTCGCCCCCGGTGTTCGGGGCGATGTAGAGGTCGACGCTGCGCAGCATCCGGGCCTTGCGTTCCTCGTCCACCAGGCCGAGGAAGATCATCCGCGACGCGACCTCGGGCGCGATGCCCTCGAGCGCCTCGTCGACGTCACCCGGCCCGGCCACGAGTAGCCGCAGACCGGGGCGCGCCGGCGCGAGCATGGCGAAGGCGGAGCGCAGCACATCGAAGCCTTTGCGCGGTTCAGTGAACCGGCCAAGGAAGCCGACCGCGCCGCCCTCGCCCGGCCACCCCGGCAGGGGCTCCGCGCCGGCGTACCGGGCAACCGGCACGCCGTTGGGGATCACCCAGGCGTCCCCGCCGAGGTGCTCGACCTGCACCTTGCGGGCGGCCTCGCTCACAGCGATCCGTGCGGTAAGCCGCTCCAGCACGAGCTGCAGTACGCCCGAGACCGCGTGCATGGCCCGCGAGCGGGTGGTCGCGGTGTGGAAGGTCGCCACCACCGGTTCGTCACGCACCGCGAGGACCGCGAGCAGGGACAGGCTCGGCGTGAACGGCTCGTGGACATGCACCACGTCGAAGTCGCCCGCGACCAACCAGCGCCGGACCCGGGCGGCCGAGACGGGTCCGAAGGCCAGGCGCGCGACGGAACCGTTGTACCGCACCGGAACCGCCCGCCCGCCCGGCACCACATAGGACGGCAACGGCGAACTGCGCACACCCGCGCCGCCGACACCCCGCCCGCCCTCGTCGGCGGGTGCCAGCACGCTGACCTCGTGCCCCTGGGCGAGCAGCGCCTCAGCGAGGTCGTGCACGTGTCGCTGGACGCCGCCGGGGACGTCGAACGAGTACGGGCAGACGATGCCGATGCGCATGCTCAACCCTCGGCCGTCGCGCGCTCGCCGGGCACGTCCGGCTCATCGGCGCCGGGACGCGCCTCGGCGAGCCAGAGCCGCTGCAGCATGTGCCAGTCCTGGGGATGTTCGGCGATGCCGCGGGCCAGCAGGTCGGCGATCGTCTGGGTCAGCGCGCGCACGCGCACATCGAGCGGGCCATTCTCAGGCATCGGGATCGGGCCGTCGACCCGGCCGCGCGAAGAGAGACCCTCGTACCACAGGGAGACCACGAACAGCGGAGCCCCGGTGCGCAGCGCGAGCATCGCCGGGCCTGCCGGCATCCTGGTCCGCCCGCCGAAGAACCGGACCTCGATGCCCCGCGCCGACAGATCGCGGTCGGCCAGCAGCGGCACGATTCGCGCCTGTCCGAGCCGCTCGGTGAGGATGTCCAGGGGCGCCCGCGCGCCGCCGACGGTCGGGACGATCTCCATGCCGAGGGAGGTCCGGTAGTCGACGAACTTCTGGTAGAGCCCCTCGGGCTTGAGCCGCTCCGCCACCGTGGTCAGCGGCCACCCCTGGGCACAGACCCAGGCCCCGGCCATGTCCCAGTTCCCCGCGTGCGGCAACGCGATCACGCACCCGGTGCCGGCCTTAACCGAGTCGCCGAGCAGGTGCGCACCCTCCAGATAGAACTGGGCGTCCATGTGCGCCAGCGACAGGCGCGGCAGTCGGAAGGCGTCCATCCAGTACTTGGCGTAGGAGCGCAGCCCCTCGCGGACCAGCACGTCCAGTTCGGCCTCGGGCAGGTCCGGCCCGACGACCTGGCGCAGGTTGCGCCGCAGTCGCTGGGCGGCGGGACCGTTGCGGCGGGCGGCCCGGTCCGCGCCGGCCCGGAATACCGGCCAGACCACCGACCTCGGCAGGGCCTTGATCACGGACCAACCGGCCGCGTACCCGAACTCGACCAGGCTCGTCATCCGCGCTCCTCAGCGCCGACGCTTGCCCGCCGCTCCTGCCGGCGCACATGCACCACGCGCTGGATGACGGTGATGAGCGTCAATCCCGCGAGCAGCCATAGGATGATCGGCAGCGCCCAGTGCACGCCGACGCCGGTGAGCAGCCCCGCGACGCCGATGAGGATCAGCCGCTCCATGCGCTCGGCGATGCCCACGTTGCAGGTAAAGCCGAGTCCTTCGGCGCGCGCCTTGACGTACGACACGAGCTGCGCGCCGATGAGACAGATCATGGCGGCAGCGCCGAGCAGGTGCTGGTCGGTGACCAGGCACCACCACGCCAGGCAACCGAAGAGAGCCCCGTCAGCAACGCGGTCCATCGTGGAGTCCAGCAGGGCACCGAACCGCGTGGCGTGGCCGCGGGCCCGGGCCATCGAGCCGTCGAGGACATCGAGCAGACAGCACAGCGTGATGATCAGGGTCGCCGCGAACAGGTGCCCACGGGTGACGAGTCCGATCGACGTGGCGACCACACCCGCGGTGCCGGCGATCGTCACCACGTCGGGCGAGACACCGGACCGGACCAGCATCCGGCCCAGCGGGTCGAACGTCGCCCGCGCACCGGTCTTGAACGAACCGAGGATCTTCGCCATCGCGCCTGCGAGCCTATCCGCGGCCGCGCTCGCGCGTGCAGCTGGCCGGTGCCCGTTGGGGTTGGACCGGGCCGGACGCCCTTGTGCGGGCAGGTGCCAGGGTGTGGGATGGGCCAAGAGCCGGTGAACGTGAGCTGACAACAGCTCCGGCCCAAGGCCACGCCGCGCCAGATGCGACGCTCCGGACGTTCGCCGGCACCGTCTCGAGGGAGTCGTGCCATGGCGCAGAAGTCGAACGAGAAGGGAGTCACCGGCCCCGCGCCGGTGGTGGATGCACCCGACAAGGTGCGCAACGTGGTGCTGGTGGGCCACTCCGGAGCGGGGAAGACCACGCTCGTGGAGGCCCTGCTGGCCGCGACCGGGACCATCGGCCGCGCTGGCACGGTGGGCGACGGCACCACGGTGACCGACAACGATCCCGCGGCCATCCGACAGCAACGCTCGGTCAGCCTCTCGTGCGCTCCGATCATGCATGACGGCGTCAAGGTCAACCTGCTCGACAGCCCCGGCTACGCGGACTTCGTCGGGGAGCTGCGCGCCGGCCTGCGGGCCGCGGACGCCGCGCTCTTCGTCGTCTCCGCGTTCGACGGCATGGACGCCGCGACGGCGGCGCTGTGGGAGGAGTGCGCCGCGGTCGGCATGCCCCGGGCGGTCGCGATCGCCCGGTTGGACCATCCCCGCGCCAACTTCGACGAGGCGCTGGCACGCTGCCGCGAGGTCTTCGGCGAGGGCGTGCACCCGCTCTACCAGCCGATGCTCTCCGACGACGGCGAACGCGTGGTCGGCCTGATGGGCCTGATCACCCAGCGCGTCTTCGACTACTCGGCCGGCTATCCGCCGGCCGTGCGCGACCCTGACGCCGAACACCTTCCGGTGATCGCCGAGGCACGCAACCAGCTCCTTGAGGACATCATCGCCGAGAGCGAGGACGAGAGCCTCATGGACCGGTACCTCGCCGGCGAGGAGATCGAGACATCCGTGATCGTCGAGGATCTCGAGAAGGCCGTGGCACGCGGCAGTTTCTTCCCCGTGCTGCCTGTCAGCGCGCTCACCGGCGTCGGGCTGGACTCCCTGCTGGAGCTGTTGACCCGCGCGTTCCCCTCCCCGCTCGAGCACGACCTGCCGTCGGTGTCCGGTGTGGACGGTTCCGCGCGCGCCCCGCTCGCCTGCGACCAGGCGGGTCCGCTCGTGGCCGAGGTGGTGAAGACGACGATCGACCCGTATGTCGGCCGGGTCTCGCTCGTGCGGGTCTTCAGCGGCACGCTGCGACCCGAGTCCTCGGTGCATGTCAGTGGGCACGGGCTGGCCGAACGCGGCCACCCCGACCACGACGCCGACGAGCGGATCGCGCACCTCTACTCCCCCCTCGGCTCCTCGCTGCGCGAGGTCCCCTACGTCGTGGCAGGCGACATCTGCGCCATCACGAAGTCGACCGTGGCCGAGACCGGTGACACGCTGTCCACAAAGGACAATCCGCTGGTCGTGGGTGCCTGGGAGATGCCGGAGCCGCTGCTCCCGGTGGCGATCGTGGCGAAGACCCGTACCGACGAGGACGCCCTCGCGAAGAACCTCGGCCGACTGGTCGCCGGCGACCCGACGCTGCGCCTGGAGCGCAACGCCGAGACCCGTCAGATCGTGCTGTGGTGCATGGGCGAGGCGCACGCCGACGTGGTGCTCGAGCGGCTCCGCTCCGGCGGTGTCGAGCTCACGACGGAGCCGGTACGGGTCGCCATGCGGGAGACGTTCACCGCGTCGAGCAAGGGGCACGGCCGCCACGTGAAGCAGTCCGGCGGCCACGGCCAGTACGGCGTCTGCGACATCGAGGTCGAGCCGTTGCCGCGTGGGGCGGGGTTCGAGTTCGTCGACAAGGTCGTCGGCGGCGCCGTGCCGAACAACTACATCCCCTCGGTGGAGAAGGGCGTCCGAGCGCAGATGGAGCGCGGCCTCGTCGCCGGCCACCAGGTGGTCGACCTGCGCGTGACGCTCTTCGACGGCAAGGCGCACAGCGTCGACTCCTCGGACGCCGCTTTCCAGACCGCCGGGGCGCTGGCCCTCAAGGACGCCGCGGAGAAGGGACAGGTGCAGATCCTTGAGCCCGTCGATGACGTACTGATCCGGGTGCCCGATGCCTTCGTGGGCGCCGTGATGAGCGACATGTCGAGCCGGCGCGGCCGCGTCCTGGGCACCGAACCGGACCCGGCCGGCACGGAGCGCACCCTCGTCCGGGCCGAGGTACCCGCGGTCGAGCTCGTCCGCTACGCCGTCGAGCTGCGCCAGATGACCTCGGGCTCTGGCCTGTTCAGCCGTACGTTCAACCGGTACGACCCGATGCCCGCTCACCTTGCCGACGCGGTGAAGAAGGAGCACGCGGCCGCCGGCGCCCACTGAGCGGCCGCGTCGTCCTAACTGGTCCCCTGTCTCAGAAGCAGGGGAGCAGTTGCTCCTTCTCCGGCGTCGCCGCGGTTCGACCGTCGGCCGCCGTCGCTTCGACATGCCAGAAGATCGCGAGGCCGGCCGGGTGGACCGTGGCGCTTGCCATTGACCCGGATACATGCATGGCGAGGTGATCGGGCGTGGCTGGGCGCCAGAAGAGCACGGCGTGCCCCAGTGTCCTGGAGGCCTTGACGACGACCTCGACGGCGTTCGGCGAACCACACGTCACGTGGGCACTGGCGGTAAGGGTGAACGGCACCGGTGGCGCGGCCGTCGTGGCTGACGATCGCCGCACGGCCGGGGTCGTCGTCGCGGCCGTCGCGGGCGAGTTCGCGGGGCTGACCTGAGGCGACAGGCGGGGATCGGCGGTGGGCGCCTGCGCGGCGGGCGCCGGCGGGCGCTGCAGCGTCAGCAGCCGTACGCCGGCGGTGCACGCGACGATGAGAACCACCGCCGCGGCCGCGGCGAGCAGCACGACCGCCGTCGAGCGCGGCCGGGGCGCGGCGGGACCACCTCCCGGCGCCAGCGGCAGCGTCGGCTCCCCGGCGTGCATGGGGATGGTCGGCGGCTCGCCCACCGGTGGGGCCAGCGCGCCGGGCGCGCCGCTGCCCTCTGGGCCGTGGTCGCCGCCCTCCGGGCCGTGGCCGCTGCTCCCGTCGCGATCGGGACGCGAGGCGCGGCCGCGATCCGCCGACTCGGCCCCGAGCGGCCCGCCGGCCTGCCCGAGGCCGGCCTGCAGTCGTGGCCAGAGCCGCGCCGCCACGGCGAGGAACGGCAGCGCCGCGTAGCCGGCGAGCAGCCCGGCCGGATCCATCCGCTCCCGGCGCCGCCCCGTACAGAGCTCGCAATCGCGGACATGGCGCTCGATGCGCTTGCGCAGCAGGGCGGTGAGCTGCCCGTCCCAGTCGCCCAGGATGGCGTCGAGCTGGTCGCATCGGCCACGCCCGTCGCGGGCGAGCACAAGCGCACCGAGCGCGGCCTCAAACTGCGACCGCACCCGCGAGATGCGTGCGTGTGCATGCTTGTCCGAGATGTCGAGCACCCGGCCCAGTTCGGCCGCGCTCAGGCCGTGCCGGACGGTGAGCTCGAAGACCTCCCGGTCGCCGTCGTTCATGCCGGCCGACGCGGCGTGCACGAGCTCGCGAACCTGGTCGGCGTGCAGTGCCCGGCCCGGGTCGGTGTCGAGCACCGGCTCGTACGACTCCGTCAACACCACGGTCCGCTTGCGGGCGCGCAGTCGGGCCAGGCATTCGTTGCGGGCGATCGCGTAGAGCCAGGAGCCGAGGCGAGCCGGGTCACGGAGCTGGCGCACCCTCTGATGCGCCAGCAGGAAGGTCTCCTGAACCACATCTGCCGCCGAGTCCGCATCATCCACAATGGAGCGCGCGTAGGCGAAGAGGCGGTCGGCGTAGCGGCGGTAGACCGCCTCCAGACCCGCCGGGTCCCCGGCCGCCATCGCCGCGATGGCGGCCGGGTCGTCGAGAGGCGAGCGATCCATGCGCACACAGTGCCAAGCGCGGGCACGCCGCGCCAGTGCCGGGGGTCTAGTCCCGCCACCAGGTCATGCGGTGCCGGTACGGATCGGGCTCCCCGTTGTCGGCGCCGACCAGACACAGGTGACCAAAGCCCGAGGCAACGATCTTTGCCCGCAGCGCGTCGGACTCCGTCGCCAGCGAGAGGAGCTGGCTCGTGCCGGCGAAGAGCCCCCAGTCGTCATCGGCCGATACCGATGTGACGTGAAGCTGGGCCGGATCGTAGGCGACGCAGTCCATCGTCGTCGGCGCCGGCCCGAGTGGCAGCCCTGAGGGGTGCGTGAAGTACTCGACGAGGTGGCGGTACCGGTCAGCGCCGCTGTGACCGCGACCGATCCAGCACAACCGCGTCCACTTGCGGGCCACCCGCTGGGCGTCCTGTGCGGCGCTGTAGCTGGCGAAGCTCAACATCGCGTGTCCGCCGTCGCGCAGCACCCACAGGTCGCCGGAGGCCGTGACCGTGAGGTTCGCGGCGTCGTACGTCGAGCAGTCCTCGCCGGCGGGCTGGGCCGGCGGCGCCGGCGGCGTCGTCGGCGCGGGTCCGCCGCCATCACCGCCATCACTGCCCTCACCGCCGGGGTCGGGCGTCGCCGAGCCGGGCGGGGCCGAATGGAGGACCTGCTCCGCGGGCTGCGTTGCCGTCGCCGTGGGCCGCGCGGCAGCGCCGTCGTTGCCGCAGGCCGCCAGCGCCAGCACGAGCCCGGTCGCCAGCAGACCCAGGTGGCGCCATGATGCTGTTCGAGTCATCACCACTCCCATGCACTCTGTCGGGCGCGACACTGGAGTGTCGTCGCCTGACAGAGGCCCGGTGCCGGGTGGAACCAACAGATTCTGGCGACCGACCTGGGTCAGCTAGGCGACACCTGGGCGGTCAGACCTCCTCGAGCGCGACGCGGGTGTGCACCCGACGCAGCAGAGCCGGGGCGTACCACGCCGTACGGCCGAGTGCTCGCATCGCCGCCGGGACCAGCACGCCGCGCACGAGGGTGGCGTCGATGAGGATCGCCAGGCCCGCGCCGATGCCGAACATCTGCAGGAAGCTCACGGTGCTCGTGCCGAAGGCGAAGAAGCTCACCGCGAGCAGACCGGCGGCCGTGGAGACGATGCGTCCGCTGCGCGCCAGCCCCTCCGGCACGGCCTGCGCCGACGGCAGGCCACGGTCGTGCATCTCCTTGATCCGGCTCAGCACGAACACCTCGTAGTCCATCGAGAGGCCGAACGCGATGCAGAACAGCAGCACGGTCATCGACATATCCATCGGTCGCGGCGTGACGCCGAGCAGCCCGGCGAGATGCCCGTCCTGGAAGACCCAGGTCAGGATGCCGAGGGTGGCACCCAGGCTGAGCGCGTTGAGCAGCACCGCCCGTACGGGCTGCACGACGCTGCCGGTGAACAGGAACAGGACCAGCAGGGTGGTGAGCAGGACCAGCGCCACCGCGAGTGGCAGCCGGCTCGCGACCGCGTGCTTGGTGTCGATGAGCGCCGCGTCCACGCCGCCGACGAGCACACTCGCGCCGTCCGGCCCCGCGGGCAGGCCCCGGATGGTTCGGACGAGATCCTGACCGCGGTCGGACTTGGCCGGCGGCGTGGTGACCACGGTGAAGCGCTGGGCGTCGGGGCGACCGAGCGCGGCGTCGGCCGGGGTGGCGCCGTCCGCCGAGCCGTGCCGGTACGTTCCGGCGCTGCTGCTGACCTGGGCGACGTCCGGCAGCAGCGACAGCGTCCGCGCGAACGCCGCCACATCGGCGCCATCGAGTGCACCGGTGGCGACGACATCGATCGGGGCCGCGCTGTTGCCGGGGAACCGGGTCGCCAGCGCGTCGCTGACCTGCCGGCCGGGTGTGCTGGAGTGCAGCACTCCCTCGTCGGGCGTGCCGTAGACCACCCCGAGCAGCGGACTGCCGGCGGTCAGCAGCAGCGCCAGCACCGGCAGCGCGAGCAGCGCGGGACGGCGCATGACGCTGCCGGCCAGGCGTCCCCAGAAGGGCGAAGCCGCGCCCTGCGTGGCCCGGCTCAGGCGCACCCGACCGGCGTTGACCCGGTGGCCCAGGATCGCCAGCAGGGCCGGGAGCAGGACCAGGGCCCCGAGCGCGGCGATCGCCACCACCCCGATGCCGGCGTAGCCGAAGGAGCGCAGGAAGTAGAGGGGGAAGACGAGCAGCGCGGCGAGGGCGGCCATCACCGCGACCGCGGTGAAGACGACCGTACGGCCCGCGGTCGCGACCGTCCGGGCGACCGCCTCGGGCACGCTGTCGCCCGCCGCGAGCTGCTCCCGGAACCGGCTCACGAGGAACAGGGCATAGTCGATACCCAGCCCGAGCCCGAGGGCAGTGGTCAGGTTGATCGCGAAGATCGAGACGTCGGTGACCGAGCCGAGCAGGTCCAGCTCGGCGAACGTGCCGAGGATCGCCACGCCACCGACCGCGAGCGGCAGCAGCGCGGAGACGAGGCTGCCGAAGGCGAGCAGGAGCAGCAGCAGCGTCAGCGGCACCGCGATCGACTCCGCGATGGTGAGGCTGCGGGTGACCTGCGCCGTCACGTCGTGGTTGATCCCGGCCTGGCCACCGATCCGGACGGTGAGGCTGCCGCGCTGCCCGGCGAAGCGTTCGACGATCGCGTCGGCGCGCTCGGTCATCTGCGAGTCGTCGCCGCTGATGTGACCGAGGATGAGCGCGTCCGTGCCGCCCTCGGACCGCAGTCCGGGCGCGTTCGTCGTGAAGTAGGAGACGACGTCGCTGACGTACGGTTCGGCGGACAGCGCGTCGGTCAGGGCCACGCCGTCGGCGTGGGCCCCGGGGTCATCCACGCTCCCGGTGGCCGGGGTTGCCAGCAGTACGAGGTTGGTCTGACCGCCGAACGTGTCGGCGATGAGCTGCTGAGCCTGGGTCGATGGGGCGGCCGGATCGTCGAAACCGCCGTTGCGGAGCTTGCCGAACGCGCCCGCGCCGAGCACCGCGGCCCCGGCCATGAGCAGAAGGCTGAGCACGAGCAGGACCTTGGCCCGTCGGGCCACGAAGGCGCCGTAGCGGTACAGCATCCGATCCCCCTTGCCAGATCAATGTTGACGGGGTAAACAATGTTGTCGCCCGTCAACATAGGGGAGGATGCTAACGCTGTCAACATCCTGCAGGATGGGTTATGGTCGAGCTCTCATGACCCGCACCCACCCACGCTTCGCCCGCCCATGACTCCTACCCACCCACGCTTCGCCCGCCCATGACTCGTCCCAGCTACCACCACGGTGACCTCGCCAACGCGTTGACCGCGGCCGCGACCCAGCTCGCGCGCGACGGCGGCCCCGACGCGGTCGTCCTGCGTGAGGCCGCCCGAAAAGTCGGCGTCTCCGCGACGGCCGCGTACCGCCACTTCGCCAGCCACGGCGAGCTCATCCATGCGGTCAAGCACGTGGCGGCCGACCGGTTGGCCGAGCGGATGAAAATCGAGCTCGCGCGGACGCAGCCACTGCCGGATCCGGGGCCCGAGGCGGTGCGGCGCCTGCGCGCCCTCGGCAACGGCTACCTGCGGTTCGCGGTCGACGAGCCCGGGCTGTTCCGCACGGCCTTCTGCAACCCGGCCGCGGCACAGGTCGCCACCGTCGAGATCATGTCGGTCGAGCACGCGCTCGACATGGCGCTGGTCGATCCGTTCCGGATGCTCATGGAGACGGTCGAGGAGCTGGCCCGTACCGGCATGCTCGCCCCGGAGCGACGCCCCTGGGCCGAGATCTTCGCCTGGTCGGCCGTGCACGGGCTCGCGATGCTGCTGCTCGACGGTCCGCTGCAGGCCTGCTCGCCGGATGAGCGCGAGCAGGTGATCGCGCGCGTCCTCGACGGTGTCGCCGACGGCCTCGTGCCCCCGTCACCGGGGCCGCGCGCCTGAGCCTCCGGTCGTGCCGCGGCCTCGGCTGGCACCGGCACGCCGTGCCCCGCCAGAGTCCACTGTGGAGTTCGCGGCGGGCGGCGCGGCGCGGCGCCGGGTGGGCCGAGGTCGTCCGGAACTCGTCGCCGGCCAGGCGCGCGCGAGCAGGCCCCGGGTGTCGGCGAGCAGCTGGGGCAGGGTCTTGGTGCGGCCGATGACCGGCATGAAGTTCGTGTCACCCGACCACCGCGGCACGATGTGCTGGTGCAGGTGGCCGGCGATGCCCGCGCCGGCGACACCGCCCTGGTTCATGCCGATGTTGAACCCGTCCGGCGCGCTGACCGCTCGGACGACGCCCATGGCGGTCTGGCTGAACCGGGCCAGCTCGACGGTCTCCGGCTCGTCGAGGTCCGGATAGTCGGCGACGTGCCGGTACGTGCAGATCAGCAGGTGGCCCGGGTTGTACGGGAAGCGGTTGAGCACGGCGTAGACGCGCTCGCCCCGGGCGACGACCAGACCGTCCTCTTCGGACAGAGTCGGGGCCAGGCAGAACGGGCAGCCCTCGGGCATGTCGTACCCACCCGCCGGGCGGGTCTGGCCGGCGATGTACGCCATGCGATGCGGCGTCCACAGCCGTTCGAGCTCGTCCGGCACCCCGGCCACCCGTGCCGCTCCCCTCCGCCGCCGGCGCTCAGGCGCGCCGGCCGCAACATCCTATCGACCCGGCCGGCGCGTCGGACGGGCATCGGTCAGGCGAACGTCATCCGAATGCGCAGCACGTCCGAGGCGGTCTGCGTGTTGTTGGTGGTGGTCAGGCAGACATAGCTCGCGTCGGTCGTGCCGGGCGTGGGCGGCGGGACGTCGGTGGTGTCGCCCTGCACATAGGTCACGGTCACGGTCCGGGTGGCGCTTGGCGGGATCGCCGACGTACCGCTCGGCCAGGCCACTGCCGATCCGCAACTGGACCGCCGACCTAAAGTCCGCCTTCGACTCGGGGCGGTCCCGCGGCGAGGCGGGCCAGGCAGGTGGGCACCACCTCGGCCTCGGGCAACATCCAGTTCGCCTCCAGCCACCAGGTCGCGCCCGCCTCCGACCAGCGTCCGACCTCCTCGACCGCGGCCGATCCCGGCTCGGTGCTGCCCTCCACGACCACGTCGAATCCATCCATGCTCATCCCGTCGCGCGCCCGTTCGTCGCGCAGCCACGCGACGCCTGCGGCGAGGGCAGCGGGCGACGGCTCGCCCTGAGCGCCGTCGGACGCACGGTAGTTGGGCAGCCAGCCGTCCCACCGGGCGACCCGGCGCATCGAGGCGGGCGCCGGCCACATCCCGACCACCCACGTCGGCACCCGCGGCTGCTGCCGCGTCGGCGGAGGCACCATGAACTCCGGTCGATGGGCACGGTAGTGCCGCCCGGAGTACTCGAACGCCTCGCCGCGGTACATGAGCGCCATCATCTCCAGCCCCTCATCGAGCCGCTCCGCGCGAACCCGACGGCCCGGGTCGTCCTCAAACATCCAGAACCGTGGCTCGGGCGCGCCGAGGCCGACCGACAGGGTCACCCGCCCGCCGGAGAGCCGGTCGAGCGTGGCGGCCTGGCTCGCGACCTCCCAGGGCTTGCGCTTGGGGAGCGGGGTCAGCATGGTGCCGAGCCGGATCCGTGAGGTGCGCATGGCCGCCGCGGTGAGGCAGACCCACGCATCGACACCCCACGTCGGCTCGTAGCAGAAGAACCCGTCCCACCCCGCCTGCTCGGCCTGGACCGCCAAGGATGCCGCGTCGACCGCGTCGCCACCCGGCATGACGAACCCGTACCTCATGGGTGTCGACCCTACCGACCGTCGCTGACACGTGTTCTTGCGCGCGCCGTGCCGGCCAGACCATGATCTGGCGCATGAGCAGAGCCCCGCTGCGACAGCGCAAGGTCGACCTGATCTTCCTGGTGTTCTTCCTCGTGAACCTGTGTTTCGTCACCTACATCGTCGACGTGGAGCAGCTCATCATCGCCGACCCGACGACATTCGCGTACCCGCTCTGGCCGCCTGCGCCGCTCGTCGACCTGATCCACTCGTACGGCCGCACGTACGACCCGCTGCTCATGGCCCGGCCACCGTTCTGGCGCATGACGATATGGATCGATGTCCTCTTCTTCGGGCCCTTCTACGCTTTCGCGACGTACGCCTTCATCCGTGGCCGGAACTGGATCCGCGTCCCGGCGCTGGTGTGGTCGGGCACCATGCTCGCGAACGTGCTGATCATCCTGATGGAGGAGGCGTACGGCGTGGTCCCGGCGCGCAACCTCGCGTTCGTGCTCGCCGTGAACGCCCCGTGGCTGCTCATGCCAGTGGCGATGATCTGGCGGATGGCCCGGGACAACCCGTTCACCGCACGCTCCGCCCAGCCCGTACCGACGCCGCCGGCGGCCGTGGCATGAGGCACCCCGGTGCCGACTTCGCGCACCGGTACGGACCGTGGGCGCTGGTCGCCGGGGCGTCCGAGGGTCTGGGGGCCGCCTTCGCCACCCGGCTGTCCCAGCACGGCATCGGCGTGATCCTGGCCGCACGCCGGCCCGGCCCGCTGGCCGATCTCGCGGCGACCCTGCCCGGACGGTCGATCACGGTCGCGGCCGACCTCGCCACGGCCGAGGGGCTCGACACCGTGAGCGCGGCGGCGGCCGACGTCCAGGTGGGCCTGGTGGTGGCCAACGCCGCGTACGCGCCGATCGGTCCATTCCTCGATCTCGACGCGGCGCAGGCCCGCCGCGTGCTCGCGGTCAACTGCGCCGCTCCAGTGGAGTTGGCCCAGCGCTTCCTGCCGGCGATGGCCCTGCGTGGTCGGGGCGGATTCGTGGTGATGTCCTCACTGTCCGGCCTGCAGGGCACGCCGCCGATCACCCTGTACGCGGCGACCAAGGCCTTCGGCGCCGTGCTCGCGGACGGGTTGTGGGCGGAGTTGCGCGGTACGGGCGTCGACGTGCTTGCCTGCGTCGCTGGCCCGGTACGCACGCCGGGCCTCGAGGCGTCGCAGCTGGAGGCACCCGGCACGCTCGACGCCGAGACGGTGGTCACGCGGGCACTGTGGGCCCTGGGCCGGGGGCCTCGGACCGTGCCCGGCGCGGTGGCGCGATTCTCCCAGGTACTGATGTCGCGAGTGCTCCCGCACCGGACCGCGATCGCGATCGTCAGCCGGGCCTCGCGCGGTCTCGCCCCGCGCGCCTGACCCCTGTGGCATCCGCCCGTCCACACCCGTTGATCTAGGGCTAAGGACCGTGGTTGGAGATCAACACACGGTCGGCAGCCCTAGATCAACACCTGTGCGTCTGCGGTGGGGCCCTCGTTGGTGCGGGAGGCGACGATGCGCGCCACGTGGTCGACCGCCTCCTCGACGGGAACGCCGTTGCGCTGCGAGCCATCCCGGTACCGGAACGAGACCGTGCCGTCGGCGACGTCCTGGTCGCCGGCGATCGCCATGAAGGGGATCTTCTGCTGCTGTGCGGTACGGATCTTCTTCTGCATCCGGTCATCGGAGGCGTCCACCTCGGCCCGGATCCCCACGGCGTGCAGTTTCTCCACAAAGGACTCCAGGTACTCGGTGTGGTCCTCGCGGATCGGGATGCCGACGACCTGCACCGGGGCGAGCCAGGCCGGGAACGCCCCGGCGTAGTGCTCGGTGAGGACCCCGAAGAAGCGCTCGATGGAGCCGAACTTCGCCGAGTGGATCATGACGGGCTGCTGGCGCGACCCGTCGGCCGCCTGGTACTCCAGGCCGAAGCCCTTCGGCTGGTTGAAGTCGTACTGGATGGTCGACATCTGCCACGTCCGGCCGATCGCGTCGCGCGCCTGCACGCTGATCTTCGGGCCATAGAACGCCGCGCCACCGGGGTCGGGCACCAGCTTCAGACCCGACTCGATCGCGACCTCCTCGAGCACCGCGGTCGCGGTGGCCCAGTCGTCGTCCGAGCCCACGAACTTCTCCGGCTTCGAATCGTCTCTTGTGGACAGTTCGAGGTAGTAGTCGTCCAACCCGAAGTCGCGCAGCAGGCTCAACACGAAGTTGAGCAGGTGGCGCACCTCGGCACCGGCCTGCTCCGGGGCGCAGTAGGAGTGCGAGTCGTCCTGGGTCAGGCCCCGCACGCGGGTCAGGCCATGCACCACACCCGACTTCTCGTAGCGGTAGACCGTGCCGAACTCGAACAGGCGCAGCGGCAGCTCCCGGTACGACCGGCCACGGGAACGGTAGATCAGGTTGTGCATGGGGCAGTTCATGGCCTTGAGGAAGTACCGGCTGTTCTCCAGCTCCATCGCGGGGAACATGGTGTCCTCGTAGTAGGGCAGGTGGCCCGAGGTGTGGAACAGCCCCTCCTTGGTGATGTGCGGGGTGCCCACGTAGAGGAAGCCCTCCTCGATGTGCCGCCGCCGTACGTAGTCCTCCATCTCCCGCTTGATCACGCCACCCTTGGGATGGAAGACGGCCAGCCCCGAGCCGAGCTCGTCGGGGAACGAGAAGAGGTCCAGCTCCGTGCCGAGCTTGCGGTGATCGCGCCGGGCCGCCTCCTCGAGCAGATGCAGGTACTCCTTGAGCGCGTCCTTCGTCGGCCATGCGGTGCCGTAGATGCGCTGCAGTTGCGGGTTGCGCTCCGACCCGCGCCAGTACGCGGCGGCGCTGCGTTGCAGGGCGAAGGCGCCGATCAGCTTCGTCGATGGCAGGTGCGGGCCGCGGCACAGGTCGCCCCAGACCCGCTTGCCGCTCTTCGGGTCGACGTTGTCGTAGATCGTGAGCTCGCCGCCGCCGACCTCCATGACCTCGCCCGGATCAATGCCTGCAGACCCACCCTGACCCGACCCGATATCGCCCTTGATGTCGACCAGCTCCAGCTTGAACGGCTCGTGGGCGAGCTCGGTCTTCGCCTCGTCGAGGCTGGCGAACTGCCGGCGCCGGAAGACCTGGCCCGCCCGGACGATCTCCTGCATCCGCTTCTCGAGCTTGCTCAGATCCTCGGGTTGGAACGGGCGCGCGACCTGAAAGTCGTAGTAGAAGCCGTTCTCGATCGGCGGGCCGATGCCGAGCCGCGCCTCGGGGAAGACATCCTGTACGGCCTGGGCGAGCACGTGCGCGGTGGAGTGGCGGAGCACGGACAGGCCGTCGGGCGAATCGATCGCTACCGGCGCGACCTCGGTCTCGACCTCCGGCTCCCAGTCCAGGTCGCGCAGCCGGCCGTTGCCGTCCCGCACCACCACGATCGCCTTCGGTCCCGTGATCGGCAGTCCCG
This sequence comes from Micromonosporaceae bacterium, assembly GCA_036557785.1. Lineage (GTDB taxonomy): Bacteria > Actinomycetota > Actinomycetes > Mycobacteriales > Micromonosporaceae > DATBGZ01. Next base: position 33,207 of record DATBGZ010000040.1, on the reverse strand, counting down.
CTGCCTTCACCGCCTCGGACGTCGTGGTCCCGGCCGGGACCACGACGCGGTCGACCACAGCCGTGCCGCCGGACCCACCCACGCTCTGCCCACCCGTGGCCTTACGAGGTCCGGTCACGATGAACTCCTTCGATGGGTAGAGGTGCCCCCCTGCGCGGGGCTCAGAGGTCCTTGGCCATCCGATGGGTAGGTTGATATATCTCGACCTCAGCCCCGCTCGGCAGCCCGATCATGGCGACGATGCCATAGCGCCGCTGGCTCGGCTCCGCGATCACGGTGACCCCCTGACTGCTCAGATCGGCCACGGTCTCCGCGATGTCATCCACCATGAACGCCACGGAGTGCGTGGGCTGGCTGTCGGTGGGGTGCACCGCCAGCTCCGACGGAGGAGCCTTGAAGATCAGCCAGCCATCGCCATCGTCGACGTACGGGAAGCCGAGCACATCGCGCAGAAACGCCCGGTCCGCGGCCGCGTCGGTCGAGTAGAGCAGCGCATGCATCCCGGTGATCACATCCGTCAGGCTACCGCTTCCCGCTGCCGCGCCGGGGACCACCCGACGGCGGCCCCGGCTGGTTCCATCCTCAGGCGCCGGGCTGGTCCGCCGGCCCGGCCACGCGCGCGAGCACGTCGCCGGCGCGGGCCCAGAGCGTGCTCAGCGCCGGTCCGGCGAGCGTGGCGACGCGGTCCTCGGCCAACGCGTCGGCGAGCTCGCGCAGCGCGGTCACCTCCGGCGAGGCGGCCAGGTGCTGGACGAGGGCCCGCAGGCGCGTACCCAGATCCGCCAGCAGCTCGCGCCGCTCGTACTCCGGCGCCTGCGCGCTCTCGCGTAGCCGCCGAGCCTCCCGCGCCGCCACGGCACGGACCTGCGCCAGCGCCGCGCCATCGTCGGCCGTCGGTTCGACCGGAGCGGCCGCAGGGCCACCGGTGTTCGCGCGCATCGCCCGGCCCACGACCCCACCGACTCGCCCGGTCCGACGGAACATCGCCGGGGCTTGCGGCGCGGGCATCGCCATCGGTCGCCTCGTCCCCGGCGCGTGGCGGGCGGAGAGGCTCATCGCACGGGCGATCGGTGCGACCGGCATCTCCCAGCCGGCGGGAAGCTCGACGGGCTGGGTCACGCGATGGACCTGCCCACCCTCGGTCACCACCCGCTCGTCGATCGCCACCCACGCCGTGAACCGACAGAGCACGCCGAACCGAAGCGACACCGCCACGATGCGGGTCTGCAGCTCCTCGCCGCCCGTCCCGTACGCCAGGCTCGCGAAGCGGTCCTCCAGATCGCGCAGGTGCGCCCGCGCCCAGACCGCGGTGAGCGCCGCGTCCGAGGCCGGTGACATGGGAACCCGGGCCGACCACGGCTCGCCGGAGCGGGTACGTCCGGCGACGGTCACGGCCGCCGTGTCCGCGGGAGCACCGGCATACCGCCCGGTCAGTACCACCGGTGCGCCGGGGAACAGATCCGGCAGCCGTTGCGGCGACACGGTGTCGGGCACGAATCCGATGCCCTCGCTCGCCAGGCTCAGGCCGGTCAGCACCGGGCCGCCAATCCGTCGATGGATCTGCGTCATGGCCTCGTCGAGACGGTCCTCGCTCTCCACGAGCTCGCACCGCCCGCCTCCGGCCACGGCGAGGCGACCGAGGAAGCCGGCGTTGACGGCACGGTCGATGCCGACCGTGTGCACCCGTACGCCCTCCAGCCCACGGGTCGCCGCCGCGAGAATCTGGTCCTCGTTGCCGACCTGGCCATCGGTGACCAGGACCACGACCCGGTCCCGGGTGGCGTCGCTGAGCAATCCCAGTGCCCTGGTCAGCGGGGCGAGCAGCTCGGTCCCGCCGCGGGAGTCCACTCTGGACAGAAACTCCACCGCTGCGTACCGGTTGCGATCATTCGCCGGGTGCAGGCTCGGACCCGGCCGGGTGGGCTCCTCGATCCGGTCGTCGAACGCGATCACGGCGAGCCGGTCCGTCGCGGTGAGCGTGTCGACGATGCGCGACGCCGCCCGGCGCGCGGCCACCATCTTCCAGCCCGCCATGCTGCCGGAGCGGTCGAGCACGAGCACCACGTCGCGGGGGCGCGCCGGCGCCGCCGTGGTGGGAGGCAGGATCGTCAGCCGGTACGTGCCCTGCTCACCCTCGGCGTCCGGGCTCAGGCTCAGCGCCTGGGCCGAGGCGTTGGGCTCGCCGTAGGCCAGGCGCAGCACGAAGTCGCGGTCGACCCGTTCCCCGGGTTGGATCGAGATATGGTCGCCGTCGGTCTGCACGGCGTGCAGCGTCGACCGGACCTCCCCCAACGGCAGCCCGGCCGGGTCGACATCCACGTCGATCGAAAGCTCGACCGGGTTGGGGAAGCCGGGCAGCAGCACCGGCGGGGTGATCCGTGAGGCGTCCGGGACGGCGTCGGTGTCGGCAGCCCAGCCACTGCCCACAGTGGAACCTGTCGGGGTGCCCGGGATGTACCGGGGCGCGACCACGAGTGGCAGCCGGAACGTCGCCTCACCGTCCTCATAGGAGAGTGGACCGACGAGCGTCAGCACTACCGTCACGTGCTCACCGGGGGCGATGTTGCCGACCCGCATGGTGAAGACGTCCGGGCGTTCCTGTTCGGCGATCGCGGCCCGTTGTCCGGCCTCGATGGCCTGGTCGTACTCTCGGCGCGCCTGGCCGCGCTCCTTCAGCTCGGCCACGACCGTACGGTCGGCAGCGACCAGCCGCATCGCGGTGACCGCGGCCCGGTCGGGCAGCGGGAAGATGTACGTCGCCTCCAGCGGTGCGTCGTGGGGATTGTGAAACCCTTGGGTCAGCTCGGTCCGGGCCACCAGCCCCGTGATCCAGGTATGCGCGTCGATGCTCTCCAAGGGCAGATTGCCCCGCCCGGTGCCCAGCGCGCCGAGCCCGGTCTCGGCCTCCCCACGCCCGCGCTCGTCCTGCTCGTCGTGCTCGTCGTGCACCAGTCGAAGCGTCACGGTTGTGCTCCTTCCGTCGGATCGAGCAGGCCGAGGTCGGCCAGAATGCCGAGCAGCGGCGCCGCGGCCGCCGCGATCGCCGGCAGATCCTGCCGCGCCGGTTCGCCCGGCAGGAGCAGGGTGAGACCGCCCAGGCGCAGACCGTGCACCCTCGACACAGTCTGGTCGCCGCCGTCCACGCCGGCCGGTCCGCGAACCGACGGGGTCCGCGCGAGCGCGGGTTCGACCGGCGGGCTCGGGTGCCGCGCCCAGAAGCTCTGCGCGCCCTGCTGGGCACCGAGCGCACCGCTGCCGGGGACCGCGGCGTCATTGGCCGGAATCGCGGCGTCATTGGCCGGAATCGCGGCATCGGTGGTGAGGTCCGGTGGCAGTGCGGCGAGCTGGCTCAACTGGGCGTCCGTGGCGCCGACGAGCCGGGCCTGGATCTGCGCCAGCGCAAGCCCCTGCGCCTGCAACCGCTTGATCGCCACGAGCTGCAGCAGCTGACGGATGCCGTACCGGGCCACCCGCCCCGGACCGAGGACAGGTCGGTCGAGCAGCCCGATCGTGGTGTACCAGCGGATGAGGCGACCGTCCGGCACCCCGGCGACTCGACCGCTGGTGGCGCGCACGCGCCCACCCGCGAGGGCCCGGGTGGCCAGGTCGGCCAGTTCCGTCAGCGTCCAGGTCACGACCACCACCTTGACACTGTCATCTGACACTGTCAAGGGACGTGCTGGTCACCCCTTGAAGGGGTGCCAGCTCGAGAAGACCGCGAACCCGCCGAGACAGCACAGCGCCGCCACGACCGCCGCGACGACAAGGGCGAAGACGAGGATCGGCCAGTCGCTGCGCCGCTTGCGGGGTTTGGGGCCCGAGACGTACTGGCGCAGCGGATCCGGCGGAATGGTGTATGGCGGCGCCTGGTACACGTACTTCCCGATCACGCCGGGCTCCGGCTTCGGCGGTGACTGTTCGTCCTGCGCCCGCTCGTACTGCTTGTTGCGCTCCTGCTCGGTGCGGGGAGGGTTGATCGGGGCCTGCGCATCTCCCGTGAGGAGCGTGGAGGCTGTCTCCGGTTCATCGTCGCCGTACGGACGCGCGATTCCGCGCACGAACGGATCGACCGGTGGGCCGACCGGTGTGGGCGGCCGTCGGGGCGGAGCGTCGTCCGGCTCCTGGCTCGTCATAAGACCTCCGGAACGGGCGAGCTCCGGGAACAGGGACCTGCGGGCCAGCGTATGGCGTCCGACGCCGTACCGAAGGCGATGCGCAAGGTCTCGCCCGATCCGGAGCGAGGTTGTCGGCGCCCGCTGCGAGGATCGGCTCATGCCGACCACGCCGATCGCCATTGCCCTGGAGACGACCCCGAAGAAGACGTTCGCCGTCGCGCTCGACTGGCCGGGGTGGTGCCGCGCGGGACGCGATCCGGACGCCGCGCTGACCGCCGTGGCCGACTACGCGCAGCGGTACGCGCCGGTCGCGGCCGCCGCGGGGTTCCCGCTACCGGCGACGATCACGCTCGAGGAGCGGGAGCGGATGCCCGGCGGCGCGTCCACAGCCTTTGGCGTGCCGGAGCGCACGTTCGAGGCGGACCGGGCCCGGGTTTCGCGCGGCGAGGCCAAGCGGCTGGCTGACCTGCTCCGTGCTGCATGGACTTACTTCGATGAGGTGGCGACCCGGAGCCCGGAACAGCTGCGCAAGGGCCCGCGCGGCGGTGGCCGGGATCGCGACAAGATGATCGACCACGTGCTCGGCGCCGAGAGTGCCTATGCCCGGCAACTCGGACTCAAGATCCCACCACCGGCGATCGGCGACACCCCGGCGATCACCGCGCTGCGTGAGGCGCTCCTGGCTGTACTCGGCGTTGCCTCTGACGGCAGCCCCGTGCACAAGTGGACCACCCGCTACGCCGCACGTCGCATCGCCTGGCACGCGCTCGACCATGCCTGGGAGATGCAGGACCGCACGGAGTAGGGGCGGCGTCCCTCAGGCCGCAGCCGCGTCGCGGCGGCTCTCGCGTCCGCTGGCGTCGCAAAGGCCGGGCGCGGGAGGGAGCTGGGGCAGGCGCCAATCGGAGGTGCTCCGCATCCACGCCAGCAGCTCGTCACCGTGGTCGACCAGGTGCCCGTCTTCGGCGAGCAGGTCCTGGGCAAGTTGGCTGTACCCGGCGAAACGCACGCCGTCCACGATTCTGCATCGCTGCACTTGCGACCGTGCTGCCGGCTCGATCAGGAGGACGGTCCCGCCATTTCGGGCCGGGCTCAGGCCGTGCACGCGGGCAAATGCCCCGATGTCCGGCACATAGAGGGCGACCCGCGCCGCGCCGTCGTGCCCGGCGGCGAAGGCGCCCGTGACGACGACGTCGGTGTCGCCGGCGAGCCGACCGATCAGGTCACGAGGGTCCCGCCGCGTGGCAAAGCATCGGGTGTGGTTGTCGCTGCGCAGGCGGTACTCGCGGGCGCGCTGGCGCAGCAGCTCGGCCCAGTCGACATCGACGATCGGGCCGGAGCCGGGACGGTCGAGGAGCCCCTGCTCGTGCAGGGCCCTGATCGCGCGCGACACGTAGCTCTCACTGAGCCCGGCAGCGATCGCGAGCTCACGGGCACGGTACGGGGGCGTCGCGTCCACGAGAAGCCGGACCAGGGCATTGATCTGCGCGCCACGCAACGACACCTCGCCCGCTTGGCGGGGCCGCGGGTCCCGTTCGGCGCCGTCGAGCCTGAGGTATATCGGCGGCTCGTACGAGCGCAACTCCACGTTGCCACTGAGATCGAGATAGCTCCAACCACGCTGGACGATCAGCTCGCGGCAGCGCGGGCTCAACCATGGCGCGACGATGAGCACGGTCGGGTGTCGCATCTGGCGCAGGCTCGCCGGAGTGAGGTAGGCAAGACGCTCGATCGTCCGTACGCTGAACACGTCATGCGCCTCGACCAGCATCCGGCAGCAGATCCCGTCTGCTGACGTGATCTGCCACCAGACCTCGGCACCATCGCCGGAGTCGTCGAAACACGGTTGCAGGCGAAGCCCGGGGCCATCGAGGAGCACCTCTCGCAGCTGTCTCAGCGCGTCCGGGAGGAGCCCGTGGGCGTGACGAAGCAGGTCCATATGCAGAGTCTGCACGCTCCCCCTGACAAGACCGGGCCCGCGCGGCAACCGCCGACCGGTTCCCGGAGAAACCTTGCCGTGAGCACCCGAGGCCGACGGCGTGCTTGCGCGATGCGCCGAAGTCCCGGAGGAGCTTGCGCGCGGACTGTGCGTCTCAGGAAAACTTGCGCCGCGACCGTGCTCCTACGGCAAGCTTGCCGCCGGCTCCCCCGGCAAACGTGCCGCCTGCTCCTCCGGCAAACGTGCCGCCGGCTCAGGCGGGGGCGAGGGCGGTGAGCTCCTGCAGGGCGTGGTGCGGGTCGCCGGTCAGCTTCGCCCGTGCCCATTCGCGAACCTGCTCCTGTGCGGTGAAGAGCACCACCTGATGGCGCTGCGCGACCGTGCGGAGCACGTCGAGGATCCGTGCGGTGCGTTCGGCGTCGGCGTGCACGGTGACGTCGTCGAGCAGGAGCGGACAGCTCTCTGCCCTCGTCACGACGCGCTCTGCCAGCGCCACACGAAGCAGCAGGTAGATCTGTTCGCGGGTACCGACCGAGAGCTGGTCGATGTCGCGCAGCTCCGCCCCCGCTCCCCGCACACGCATCCGCAGCGATTCGGGGTCCACGATGGCCTGCGCGTAGCGGCCCGCCGTTACCGTCGCCAGGTCACGCGAGAGCGCGGCGGAGAGCGTCGGCGCGATCTCGCGGTGCACCGCCTCCTGTGCCCGCTGCAGGAACTTGCGGGTCTGCTCGAGTACGTCGTCGAGCCCGGTCAGGCGGCCGAGCTCCGCCCGCGCCGCCTCGACCGCCTCCTCCGCGTCGGCGAACGGGGCTTGCTCGAGCTCGGCACCGATCTCCGCGACGGCCCGTTCTGCGAGGTCGGCCTCGCGCTGGGCCGCCTGGTACGCCCGCCGGAGCTCGTCCACCTCCAGAGCGTCCACAGTGGACGTCAAAGGGCCCGGCACCCGTACCGCCGCCACCTCAGCCGACGCCACCTCAGCCGACGCCACCTCAGCCGACGCCGCCTCAGCCGACGCCGCCTCGGCCGACGCCACCTCAGCCAACGCCGCCTCGGCCCGCCGCAGCGCCCGCTGTGCACGCTCGTGCAGATCGGTGACGCTTCCTCCGTCGACGAGAGCGCGCAGTCGTTCCCGACGCGTAATGGCGTCATCCCGGGCCGACCGACCCCGGGCCAGGAAACCGATGGCCCCGATCACGGCGCCGGCTACGGCCAGGGCGGCGCCGGCGAGCGCCCAGCCGAAGCCGAACGCCGGCGCCGCGACGATGACCAGCGCGGCCGCGACGGCGAGCAGGACAACCGCCGGCTTCCTTCCCGCAGGCGACCTCGCGGGCGAGGGCTGCCCGGTGGATCCGGCGGGGACCACCTCACCGGACGGGGAGAGCGCCTGCGCCTCGGCGGCCTGCCGGCTCAGCCGCGCCGCCTCGGCCTGGGCCTGGGCCTGCTCGCTGCGGGCCAGTCGCAGTCTCGCCGTCGCGGCGGCAGCACCCAGGCCCGCTGCGGTGGCGCTGCGCCGATCCAGCTCGCCACGTCGCTGCCGGGCCAGCCCCAGTGCGTCGGTCGCCTCGCTGAGGCGGCGGTGTGCCAGCGGCAGAGGTCGGGTCGTGCTGCGGTCGCTGCCGACGACATCGCGGCGAAATGCGTCGATGCGTGCCAGCGCCGCCGCGGCGGTCTCCTCCGCCGTCGCGTCCGGTGACGCCGTGGTAGCGGCGCTCTCGACGTAGCTCCGGATCCCGTTGACCTCCTCGGTGGCGAGCGCGACGTGGGACTGACGCACGCACGCCGTGGCGACGAACGCGGCCCGGTCCAGCCCGAGCCACCGCGACGCGTCCGGCATGCCGCCCCGGGAACCGGTGATCTCGTGGGCGACGTCGCGGCCCAGGCCCAGATCCGTCGCCGTGCCCAGACGCGCCTGAAGGTCCTGACGCACCTCGACCCGGCGTCCATCCGCCAGCACGACTTCGGCGCTCACGCACCAGTCGCGCCCCGCCCAGGGTCGACGCTGCTCGATGCCTGCCTCGCCCCGGGCCCGTGGGCTCGGCCAGCGCCCACAGAGCGCGGCGAGCAGCGCCGCGTGCCAGGTCGACTTGCCGGACTCGTTGGGCCCAGAGACGACCGTGAGGCCCTCGGCCAGTTCCAGGGTCTGCTCGTTCAGATGGCCGAAGGCGTGCGCCGTGACCCGGAGGATGCGCATGTCAGGGCACCGCCAGATCATCCCGGCCATCCAGGGCGCGCAGACCGGTGAGCAGCACCCGCCGCCGTACGTCCTCGGAGAGCGAGGGGTCAGCCTGCACGTCGCGGACGAACTGGCCCCGTACGGTCTGCTCGTCCGCGAGCGCGGCCACGTCGTAGCCGTACCGAAGCTCGCCCACCCGGACCACCCAGGCGTCCAGGGCCGCGGGCCGGCGCAGGCGGGCGGGGTCGACCTGGACGTCGAGCCCGACCTCGCCCGTCAGCGTCACCCGGGCGATGCCCGACAGACCGGCGAGAGCGTCGTCGACCCGGTCCTGTATGGCCTCGGCGTGCGTCGCGCCGTCCAGCGCCACGGTGACGTCGTGCACCTCGCTGACCGCGACCGTGTGCCACTGCCGGCTCACCACGCCGCCCGGACCGAGCGTCACCAGCACCGCGCCGCGCCGACCCGTCTCGCCGAACGTCAGCGGCTCGGGGTTGCCCGGGTACGTGTGGTCGGGCGCCTCACGCGGCGTATGGAAATGGCCGACCAGGGCATGCTGCAGCCCCGCGGCCGCGATCTGCTCAGCGCGGAACGGGGCATGGCGCAGCTTCTCCGGCGGTTCGATCAACACGCCGGACTGCTCGGCTCCGTGGAACAGCGCGACGTGCACGCCATCGCGGCCGACGCGAAACCCATCGAGAAAGCCGCGTGTGTTGGTCGGCGAACGGTGGCCGGCACCCCACAGCGTCAGTCCCTCGGTCAACGGCACGGGGGTGAGCCGCTCCCGCGTGAACACGTGCACGTTGCCAGACCAGCGCACATCGGCATAGATGCCTCCCGGACCGAGCCAGTCGTGATTGCCCGGCGCGAGGTAGATCGGCGTCGGCGCGAGCGCGCCGAATATCTCCCGCAGGAACGCGCCCGTGTCGGGGCGGTGCCGGTCGTGCTCGTAGAGATCGCCGCCGCAGCAGAGCGCGTCGACGCCAAGTTCGTCGGCGAGGGCGATGATCCGCCGCAGGCACGCGCGCAGCGCATCCCGGCGCGCCCGGCCGACCTCCGGCGGCGCCCACGCGAAGCGTGCCTCGAGGTGCAGGTCCGAGAAGAACAGCAGTCTCATCCGTACCTCCCGTCGCCGACACTCTGGCACGGGTCACCGACACCAGACCGGTCGGCGCGCGGGGGCTGGAGTGGGCAACAGGCGGTTAAGGTGAGATCCTCGCTGCGTGACCAGTCCCTACGTCGCCGCCGACAATGGCGGCTCCGGCGGCGTGCTCCTGCTCTGGTCCGTGGTCGCCCTGATCATCGTGGTCGGGGGCGGCCTGTTCGCCTACAGCATCGTGATCAACATCCGCGGCAACGGACGGACGCGGCGCGATCGGCGCCGGCCACCCGACGACGACCGGCGCAACCTGCCGGCCCGCCAGATGCCGCTGCCGGCCGGACCCATGGTCGGCGGCCAGCCGGTCTTCGGCCGACCGGGCATGGGCGGGGGGCCCGGGTACGAGGAGTACCGCGACCATCCGGACCTGCCCGACCGCCGGCCGTTGGCGCTTCCGGCGAGTCCGCGTGGTCGGCGTCCCGAGCCGCCGATCCCCCAGACACCGTTCGAGCTACCGGGCGGGTCAATCGCGGGTGGCGGCTACGGCGATGTCACGTCGATCTATGGCTCGCCTGGCCGGCCGGTCTCCGCCACGCCGTACTCGTCGGCCCCGGCCTCCGCCGCCCCCATCTCGTCGTCGCCCTACGGGCCGCGCCGGGGCGAGGACGACTCCCGCGAGGACCGGTACGCCTCGGAGTCCCGCCACGACGACCGCTATGACGACCACCGGTATGAGGACCGGTACGACGACCACCGGTATGACGACCGGTTCGACGATCGTGGCGCAGAGCGCCGCCGCTCGGATCGGCACCGCTCGGACCGCTACGCCGGCTCCCGGCCCGACCCCGGCTCCCGGCCCGAGGACCGGTACGGCGACGATCGCTACGACGAGGGGGGGCCACAGACCAGCACCGGTTCCTGGACCGAGCGACCGTCCCGGCGTGGCCGGCGTACGGAGGACCCCGACGCGCTCTACGAGCCGCTGCCCGGGCTCGACGGCGAACGCCGCCGCGACGACTCCCGATATGACGACTCCCGATATGACGAGCCTCGGTATGACGAACCTCGATATAGTGAGCGGTCGTACGGCCGGGAGCGCCGCCCCGATCCCGAGCCTCGGCGCGATCCGCCGTCACGGTACGAGGCACTCGTCGGACCACCGCTGTACGACCCGCCGATCTCCAAGCCCCGACCCGCCACCAGTACCCCGACGCCAGCATCGCCCTCCCCCGCGAGCAGCGCCGGCACTCCATCGACGGCACCCGAGGCCGTCGCAGCCGCGACTGCCCCGGCGGGACCGAAGGCTCCGGAGCCGCCGGTGATCGGCTGGCCGCCGGTGGGAACCGCTGCCTCGCCCACAGTGACGAATGCCCCGAACGAGCCGACGGGCTACGTGCCCATGCTGGCGCCCGAGCCCATCGTCGTGGTCGAGCCCACGCCACCACCCCGCTCTCCCCAGTGCGCGGCACTGTGGGCAGAGGCCGAACAGCTCGGCGAGCGCGCCACGCTCGCGCACGCCGCGGCGGCGACCGCGGTCTCCGCGGCCCAGGTTGCCGAGGCCGAGTACGGCGCGGTGGCCAAGGCGGCGGGCGACGCCAGGGCGGCCCACGAGTCGGTCGTGCGGGAGTCGGCCGAGGTCGCCGCTGAGCTGTCGCGGCTGGAGAAGCTCGGACCCCAGATCGTCGACGAGCGGGTGCAGCAGGAGACCTCGCACGCCGCGTTCGTCGCGTTCCGCCGGGGCGACATCTCCGCCGAGCAGCTCCGTGAGGTCTTCAAGCGAGCCGAGGGCTGGACGCCGGAGCACGACCGGCTCACCAAACGCACCACCGACCTGCGCGGCGAGGAGGCGGCCACGGCCCGGGCTCGCATCGAGGCCGAGCGCGGGGTGCCCGCGGCCGCCGAGCGGGCCCGTGCGGCGCGTGCCACCGCCAACACGCTCGAGGCGGCCGCCCGCGAGGCGGACAACGCCACACGCCTGCGCCGCACCGCCGCCGAGGAGTGCGAGGCGCGTAGCCGCCGCTGACCGCGCCCATCACGGGCGTCGTTCGGGCTGGTCAGTAGTGGCGCAGGGGGGCGCGACCCGGCGGTTGTGCCGGCGGTTCGAGCGTCCGGGCCGGCGGGATCGATCGCATCTCGGGCTTGCCCGACCGGACCACGACCAGTTCCCCGTGATGCCGGAACTCGAGCCGGTCCTCCGGCGAGCCGCCGCGAAGCATGTACGTCGTCGACGTGGGATGCACGGTCACCCGCAGGCGCAGGCCGCGCCAGCGGATCGAGAACTCCAGGCGGTCGATGCGCGAGGGCAGTCGCGGCGCGAACGAGAGCTGGCCGTCGTGGTCGCGCATGCCACCGAACCCGGCGACGAGGGCGAGCCAGGAGCCGGCGAGAGCTCCAATGTGGACACCGTCGGAGGTGTTGGCGAAGATGTCACGGAGGTCCACAAGGGACGTTTCCGCGAGGTAGGCGTGGGCCAGCTCCAGGTGGCCGACCTCGGCTGCCAGCACGGCCTGGGTCGCTGCAGAGAGCGAGGAGTCACGAACCGTACGGGCCTCGTAGTAGGCGAAGTTGCGGCTCTTCTGCTCATCGGTGAAGGCATCGCCCCGCCAGTGCATGGCGAGCACCAGGTCGGCCTGCTTGGCGACCTGGGTGCGGTAGAGCGAGAAGTACGGCATGTGCAGCAGCAGCGGGTACTCCGACGGTTCGGTGCCGGCGAAGTCCCACTCCTGGTAGCGCGTGAACGACTCGTGCTGCGGATGCACCCCGAGCTCCTCGTCGAACGGCACGAACATCGCGGCGGCCGCGTCGCGCCACGCCGAGAGCTCCTCGTCGTCGATGCCCAGGCGCGCCATCAGATCCGGCAGCCGCGAGGCGACCTCCGCCGCGCCGGCCAGGTTGCGTGCGGCCATGAGGTTCGTGTAGACGTTGTCGTCGCCCAGCGCCGAGTACTCGTCCGGCCCGGTCATCCCGTCCAGGTGGAACCGGCCGTGACGGTCGTGGTGACCGAGCGAGCGCCACAGCCGGGCCGTCTCGACCAGAAGCTCTGCCCCCGCCTCCCGCAGGAACGCCTCGTCGCCGCTCGCGTGGTAGTACCGCAGTGTCGCGTCGGCCACGGCGGCCGAGATGTGGAAGGCCGCGGTGCCGGCGGGCCAGTAGCCGGAGCACTCCTGTCCCCGGATGGTCCGCCACGGGAACGCCGCCCCGCGCAGCCGCAGCACGCGAGCCCGCTCCCGGGCCAGGTCGAGCGTGGCATGCCGCCAGCGCAGGGCGTCCCCAGCCGCGCCGGGCAGCGTGTAGGTCAGCACCGGCAGGGCGAACATCTCGGTGTCCCAGAACACGTGCCCGTCGTAGCCGGTCCCGGTCAGGCCCTTGGCGGGGATCGGCCGACGCTCGGCGCGGGCACCGGCCTGGAGCACCTGGAAGAGCGCGAACCGGGCCGCCTGCTGGAGCTCCGGGTCGCCGTCCAACCGGATGTCGGCGTGGTCCCAGAACTCGGCGAGATAGTCGTGCTGGTCGGCGATCAGGCCATCCCAGCCGGTGAACCGCGCGGCCGCCAGCGCCGCGTGGACCTGGTCGCGCAGCGCCGGCCGCGAGCGCCGCTCCGACCAGCCGTACGCGAGGAACTTCACCACCCGCAGCACCTGACCGGGTCGCAGCTCGCAGGTCACTGTGGTGCGCGCCCAGTCCGCGTGCGCCTCGGTCGAGACGTCGACCCTGGCCGCAGCAGCGCTGTGCCCATCGGCAGGGCGATGCGGGAACTCGATCACGTGGTCCATCCCCGCCGCCAGGCGCAGCCCGCTCAGGCGCGTCGAGTGCACGAGCAGCGCCGAGCGTCGCGAGCTGTGGTGCGCCTCGGGGCGCAGCGGCGCCGCCAACACCGCGGCCGCCCGGGGGTCGTCCGAGCGCGATGGCACGTCCTCGTTGGCGACCAGCTCGGACTGCAGGATCAGGCGGGCCGCAGCATCGACGGGCTCGACTTCGTACGCGATGGCGGCGACCGCTCGCTGGGTGAACGAGACCAGCCGTACGGTGCGGATACGTACGGTTTGGCCGGCCGGCGAGCACCAGTCGACGGTGCGCGAGAGGGTGCCGGCTCGCATGTCCAGGACCCGCTCATGGGCCCGGAGCTGTCCGTAGCGTGGGTCGAACGGCTCGTCGTCGACGAGGAGTCGCATCACCTTGCCGTTGGTGACGTTGACGATCGCCTGGCCGGACTCGGGATAGCCGTATCCGGCCTCGGCGTACGGCAGCGGACGCACCTCGTAGAAGGAGTTCAGGTACGTGCCCGGCAGCCCGTTCGGCTCGCCCTCGTCGAGGTTTCCGCGCAGCCCGATGTGCCCGTTCGCGAGCGCGAAGATGGACTCGGTCTGGTGCAGGCGGGCCAGATCCAGCCCGGTCTCCCGCACACACCACGGTTCGACCGGGAAGTACGGGGCCGCGCCATCCACGGCCTGCCGCCGCTCGGTCGCCTCGTCGGGGCTGTGCCGGGTTCCCGGGCTCGCCTCGGTCATCCGGGCACCGCTGGGGCGTCGAGCAGGTCGGCGAGGTCACTGACCACAAGGGTGGCTCCGTGGCGGTACAGGTCCTCGGCGTGTCCGGGCCCGGGGCCGCAGCGTTGCGGCGCGGTCCGGTCGACCCCGACCACGAAGCCGAACCCGCCCGCGCGCCCGGCCTGAACGCCCGCGATCGCGTCCTCGAAGACGCAGGCCTGCGCCGCTGACACGCCCAGGTCCGCGGCCGCGGCGAGGAACGTGTCCGGCTCGGGCTTGCCGCGCAGCCCTCGAGCGGCGGCGACAAGCCCATCGACCTGAACCTCGACGAGTTCGGCGATGCCGGCACCCCGGATGACCTGGGTGGCGTTGGCGCTCGCGGTGACGACCGCGCGGCGCAGGCCGGCGGCCCGCGCCGCGGTCAGGTAACGCACGGAGCCCGGGTACGGTGTCACGCCCTGCTCGTCGATCAGCCGCAGCAGCAGTGCGTTCTTGCGGGCCGCCAGTCCCGCCACGGTCTCCCGCTCGGGCGGATCGTCGGGACAACCCTCGGGCAGGGTGATGCCGCGCGAGGCGAGGAAGACCCGTACCCCGTCCGCCCGGGGCCGACCGTCCACATAGGAGCTGTAATCGCTCGGCTCGAAGGCCCGGTACGGCTGACCCGAGCGCTGCGCCTGGGCTTGCAGGAAGTCGTTGAACATCCGCGTCCACGCCAGTGCGTGCAGTCGCGCGGTTCCGGTGAGCACGCCATCGAGGTCGAACAGACCGGCCACGATGCCGGGCGGCAGTCCGAGCACGCTGACAAACCTATCCGGCTCAGCGCACGGGTACGCGCAAACGCGCGTAGTCCGTCGGCGTTAACGGCACACCACGGAGAAAACCTGCGTCTGCCATGGCTCGATGAAGCCCTGCTCCGGCACGTCGACGGTCATGGTGCCCCACGGGCGGTGGACCTGGGCGGTGACCGGCCACGACCCCGTCGGGATGTGGGTGCAGTCGGTGATCCGGTAGACCAGCACGGCGCTGATGACCGTGCCCGGCGCGAGGGTGGTCGGGAACGGGTGCACGTCGGGCGTGGGGTTTTCGACCCTGCCGCCCTCCACGCCGAGCAGCTCGAGCCCCGGGCCGGACCGGCCAACGGACTGCACGGTGACCGGGAAGCGCCCGTCATTGACGATCTGGAAGTCGATGCGCACGACGCCCTCGTCGGACTGGGTCGTCCAGGAGTGCGGTCCGTCGGGCCAGGCCAGGCGCGGCACGACCAGCCCCGTGCGCCAGAGCGCGGCGCCCGCGACGAGCAGCACCAGGACCACGGCGAGCGCCACCCACAGTCGCAGCGACGTACGCCGACTCAGCGTGCCCGCGCCCGGGTCGAGCTGGCGCCAGACCTCGTCGGGGACTCGTGTGATTGTCATGTTGGCAATGTAGCAATGACTTGCTACATTGAGCAAGAGGTTGCCGCAGACAGGAGAACGTTCATGACCATCAGCCGGGACCGCCTCGAGCGCTTCGCGCGCCGCCAGCGGTTGGACATCACGCCCGACAACGGCAACCAGGTGATCCGCTATCTCGCCGTGACCCGCCGCTGGCGTGTCTGGGGGTTCATCGGCGGCGTGATCGGCTCACAACTGTTCGCACCCCCGGGCACGATCGTCAAGGTCGACTTCGTGACGATATTCGCGGGCTGGTTCGTCGGTGCGCTGGTGGCCGAGGTGCGCGTGTCCCACCTGGCCTACGGTTCGATCCGCACGGCGTCGCTGCAGCCCCGGCGTGCGCAGCGATACGTGCGAGGCTTCGCCTGGGCGCTGGTGCCCGCATCGGCGGGTGTCGCGCTCGCCGTGGCGGCGGCGACCTTCGTGGCCGGGCTGGCGGGGTGGGCCGATCCCGCCTGGCCCTGGGCCGCGGCATGGCTCGCGGTGGCGCTCGCGGTGGCGGGCGGCGTATGGACGATCCAGCATGCGGTGCTCCGCCGGCCCCAGCCGCTCGCGGCGGCGGACGTGATCGAGGCCGACGACGCGATCCGGTCCCGGTCGCTGCACGTGCTCTGCGGCGGCGGGGCGGCGCTGGTGCTGTTCCTGGTGTTCAACCAGCTCGGTGCCCTGCACCCGACCGAGCCCGCGGCGGACCAGATCATTGCCGCGGTCCGGCTGATCGGGGTCTTCGTGGTCACGGCACTGGGCTGGGGTGTTGCGACATCGGTCTGGCCGGCGTCCGGCACTGACCTGCGCGCCGGCGCGCCGGCGGTCGGCGCGGTATGAGCGTCACGGGTGGGCCGGGGATAACCGTGGACCCGGGCAGCCCCACACCGCCCTACGAGCAGATCCGCGCCCAGATCGCCACCATGATCGAGGCGGGGACGCTGCCGGCGGGCAGCCAGCTGCCGACGATCCGGCAGCTCGCGGCCGATCTCGGCCTCGCCGCGAACACCGTCGCCCGCGCGTACCGGGAGCTGGAGACCGAGGGCTGGGTGGTCAGCCGGGTCCGGCACGGCACCACGGTCGCGGCGCGCCCCACCCTGCCCGAGGCGGACGTACGGCGACGGCTCGATGAGGCCGCGCAGTCATTCGCGACCCTGGCCCGCCAGCTCGGCGTCGACCCCGACGATGCCCAGGCCCAGGTACGTGCTGCCCTGCACCCTGACGAGGCATCCGGCTGACCGGCCCGGCTCACCTCCCGGCTGACGGTCCCCGCACGGCGGCTCAGAGTTCGCGCCAGTCGTCGGCGCCGGCGAGCAGGTCACGGGCGTGCGCGAGCGCGGCCTGCTCACCATCGAACTGCGTCATTGTCATGCGCCCCTCGACGCCACCGATGCGGTGCTCCACGATCCATCGACCACCCTCTTCGGAGACGATGACATCGACCCGGGCCAGACGCCCGAAGCGCCCGTTCCACCAGTGCTTGCGCTTTACCATGTCGTTAGTCGAACACGCGTACGACGGTGAATGTCAACCACCCTCCTGCCCCTTCGGCTCAGCGGCGGCTAGCCTTACCGTCAGCATCACATCGGCCGAACGGAGGATCAGTGGGCGGGGTAGGCGACGGTGGGCTCGACCCTGGGTTGCGCTCCGCGGTAGCCCGCATCGCACGGGTACCTCGGCTGCTCGTCGTCTGCGACTACGACGGCACCCTCGCCCCGCTCGTCGACGACCCGGCGTACGCCACACCGCTGCCCGGCGCCGCGGCCACGATCCGGGCGCTCGCCGCGCTGCCGCAGACCACGGTCGCGGTCATCTCCGGCCGGTCCCTGCGCGACCTCGCCGCGCTGTCGCGCATGCCGAGCGAGGTGCAACTCGTGGGCAGCCACGGCTCGGAGTTCGACGTGGGCTTCGTCGGGCGCATCGAGCCCGAGGTGGCGCAGCTGCGCACCCGGCTGGGCCAGGCGGTGCTCGAGCTCGTCCGCGCTCACCCCGGCGTAAGGCTGGAGCAGAAGCCGGCGAGCGTGGCCGTCCATACCCGCGGCGCCGGCCCCGCGACCGCCGCGGCCGTCATCGACCAGCTGCGCTCCGGCCCCGCGACCTGGCCCGGTGTGCACGTCACCACCGGTCGCGACGTGATCGAACTGGCGGTCTTCGCGGCCGACAAGGGCAGTGCCGTGGACGAGTTGCGCACGCAGCACTCAGCGAGCGCGGTCTTCTACCTCGGCGACGACGCGACCGATGAGATGGCCTTCGCCCGCCTGCAGGGCCCCGACCTCGGCGTCCGGATCGGCCCCGGAGACGAGACGAGCGCGAGCTTCACGGTCGCCGACCCCGAGGCGGGCCTGCTCCTGCTCACCCAGCTCACCGAGTCGCGGCGGCGCTGGCTCTTCGGCGAGCGGGCGGTGCCGATCGAGCGGCACTCGATGCTCAGCAACGGCCGCACCCTTGCCCTGCTCACCCCCGAGGGCAAGATCAGCTGGCTGTGCCATCCGCGCCCGGATTCGCCGGCGATCTTCGGCGCGCTGCTCGGCGACGGGTCGGCGGGCTACATGTCCGTGGCGCCCGCGGTCGGGCACGGCCGGGGCGAGCCGATGCCGCTGGGGCAGCGCTACCGGCGGGGCACGATGAGCGTCGAGACGCGCTGGTCCGGGCTCGCGGTCACGGACACGCTGCTCGACGAGGAGCCCGGGACTGTCCTGGTGCGCCTGCTCACCGGATCCGTTCCGGTCAGGCTCAGCTTCGCTCCCCGGCCCGAGTTCGGTCAGGTGCCCACGCAGCTCGAGCCGGTCGGCGACGCGCTGCGCGTGGTCGGCTCCAACGATCCGATGCGGCTCGTCGCGCCCGGTGTGGCGTGGCAGATCGTCGAGGACGGGGGCCACCACACCGCGCATGCCATCGTGGACCTTCGCTCGGCGGGGGGGATCGTGGCGCTGGAGTTGCGCCTGGGCGCGGCGGCCCAGAACGGAACGGCACCCGATACCGACGCGTCGGCGTACGTCGCGTCGGTGCAGGGGCGCCAGGCGGCCACCGAGCGCGAGTGGCGCGAGTGGTCGTCCTCGCTGCGGTTGCCCGGTCGCGCCCGGGACCTGGTCCTGCGCTCGGCCCTGACCCTGCGCGCCCTGTGCTACCGGCCCACCGGTGCCGTGCTCGCGGCCGGCACGTCGTCCCTGCCCGAGGAGATGGGCGGCGTGCGCAACTGGGACTACCGGTACTGCTGGCTGCGTGACGCGGCGATGAGCGCCCAGGCGCTGGTGCTGCTCGGGTCGGCCGACGAGGCGGACGCGTTGCTGCGGTGGACGCGCGGGGTCATCGAGGGCACGGCCGGTCATCCCGAACGGCTGCACCCGCTGTACTCGGTGGACGGCAACGAGCTCGGCGCGGAGGCGGTCATCGAGACGCTGCCGGGGTACGCGGGCTCGCGGCCCGTACGGGTCGGCAACGCGGCCAACCGGCAGGTCCAGCTCGATGTCTTCGGGCCGGTGGCGGACCTGCTCGCCCACCTCGCCGACCTGCGCGGTGGCCTCGAGCCGTGGCAGATCACCCTGCTCGACGACATGGTCGAGGCGGTGTCGCGCCGCTGGCACGAGCCCGACCACGGCATCTGGGAGGCCCGCATCCCGCCGCGGCACCACGTCTACTCCAAGGTGATGGGCTGGCTCACGGTGGACCGGGCGCTGCGCATCGGCGAGCGGTACGGCATCCCGGTCGACCCGGGTTGGTCGGCACTGCGCGACAAGATCGCCCAGGATGTCCTGGAGCGTGGCTGGCACCCCGAGGCGGGCGCGTACTCCGTCGCCTACGACCACCCCGAGATGGACGCGTCGAGCCTGTGGATCGGGCTGTCGGGGCTGCTCCCCGACGACGACCCGCGCTTCCTCGCCACGGTGCTCGCGATCGAGGCGGACCTGCGCAGCGGACCCATCGTGTACCGCTACCGCTGGGACGACGGGCTGCCCGGGCACGAGGGCGGCTTCCACATCTGCAGCGCCTGGCTCGTCGAGGCGTACCTGCGCACGGGACGGCGCGCCGACGCGGAGGAGCTCTTCGAGCAGATGATCGCCTGCGCCGGCCCCACCGGACTGCTGCCCGAGCAGTACGACCCACTCACCGAGCGTGGGCTCGGCAACCATCCGCAGGCGTACAGCCACATCGGTGTCATCAACTGCGCGCTCATGCTGGACGCGGCATGACCACCCGAGCCGAGTCCCCCACCACGTCGGCACAGCCGGACCGTACCGTCGCGGCGGCGCTCGCCGGGTCGGCGGCCGCCTCCGCCGCGGTCCCGGCCGACGATGCCGGCCCGGCCAGCCTGGCCTGGCGCTGGGTCGTCGGCACCGACGAGATCTGCCTCTACGCGGCCGACGCCTCCTCGCCGGACTGGCGCGCGACCTGCCTCGGTGCGGGCGGCGCGCTGCACCGGGCACGGGTGGCGCTGGCGGCCGAGGGCTTCGCGACCAGGGTCACGGCGCTACCCGAAGGACCGGAAACGGCCCAGCTCGCGCGCCTCGTCACGGCCGGCAGCATCGAGGTGACGCCTGACGCGGTCGCTCTCTACGACGCGACCGTGCCGCCCGACACCGGTACCGAACCGACCGGTCCCGACCCGACCGTGCCTGCCCCGACCGTGCCTGCCCCGACCGGCTCCGCCGGTGGGGCGAGCCGCTCCGGTCGGCCACGCATCGACCGGACTCGCATCATCCGAGGTCGATGGCCGCGCCGGGCCACGGTGCGTGCTCTGGTCGCGGCCGCGCGCACCGAGGGCGTGCGCCTGCGCCTCGTCGTCGACTCCGGCGAGCTCGCCGGTGTCCTGCACGGTCCGGACACGCGCGAGGCCTGGTTGCGCGCGGGCGCGGCGCTGTCGGCGGTGCGGCTCACCGCGCGCCGCCATGGTCTGGCCACCGTGACCGCGATCGCCGGGCAGGCCCGCAGCGCGGCCTCCCGCGGTGGCAGGCGACGCGTGGGCGAACGGGAGGGGTGGCTCGGCGTCGGCATCGGCACGCCTTACGTCCGCCTCCGGCTGGTCCCATCCTGAGCGTCGAAGCCGTCACTCCCAGCACAGGCAGAACGGGTGCCCGGACGGATCGGCGTAGACGCGGAACTTCCCTTCTCCGTCGGCCAGCTTCGTCGCGCCGAGCTCCAACGCGCCCTTCTCGGCCTCCTCGATCCCACCAGCGATGAGCACGTCGACATGGAACTGCTGAGGATGGTCGGGGTCGGGCCATCGTGGTTCCCGCAGGTTGGGGGCGAGCTGGAAGCTGAGCGTGCGCTCGTCACCCTCGGCTGGACCGATGTCGGCCCACTCGCCATCCTCGTACTTGACCTGCAGGCCCAGCAGCTGCGCGTAGAACGCGGCCAGGCCGCGAGGGTCGGGCGTGTCCAGCACGACCGAGTAGATCCGTCCGATCATCGTCGCCTCCTGCTTGTCGAACCTCGGCCCGCAGCGTGCCCGAGGGGTCCGACAAGAACTACGCGTGCAGGCGGGCGGGCTGGAGCGCGGCGAGGGTCCGCGGGCTCAGCGAGGCCAGGTCCGCGGGTGTGGGCCGGGCGAGTACCGATGCGGCGGCGAAGGCGGCCATCGCGGGCGCGGTCTGCATGCCGTAGCCACCCTGGCCGGCAAGCCACAGGAACCCCTCGGCTCCGAAGCCGACCACGGGGTTGCGATCCGGCGAGAACGTACGCAAGCCGGCCCAGGACGTGCGTACCTGGCGCAGTCCCAGGCTCGTCGCCTCGTTGACCCGCGCCAGGGCCAGCGCCACGTCCTCGGTCTGCGGCCGGGCGTCGGCCGGCTCGCTGGGGGTCTCGTCGGCCGGCGAGATGAGCAGGCCGTCACCCTCCGGCCGGAAGTAGAAGTGATCGTCGATGTCCACCACGAGCGGCCAGGAGCGCGCGGCCGGCGTGGCGCCGACGATGGCGATGGTGCGCCGCAAGGGTCGCAGGCCGAGCATGGGCACGCCGCACCGGCGCGCCACATCATCCGCCCACGCCCCGGCCGCGTCGACCACGGTAGCGGCGCGGACCTCGCCGATGGTGGTGTTCAGCAACCAGTGCTCGCCCTTACGCGAACCGTCCAGAATGGACGCTCCGGTGTGGACGGTGACGCCGCCGGTGACCGCGCGCCGGCGGTAATGCTCCAGCAGGCCGGCGACGTCCAGGTCCTGCGCGCCGTCCTCGATGGCGGCCAGCGCGGCCCAGCCCGGGCGGATGGCGGGGCACAGCGCGCGCACCTCGTCCTGCGACGCCTGGCGCAGCGTCGGCTCGGTGGCGACGAGTCCCGCGAGCCTCTCGGTACTGCCCGCGGTCGCGAGGACGAGCAGCGGCCGGGGGTTGAGCAGTCCCGCCGAGGCGAGCGTGGCGCGGGACGCCCGCGTCAGCGCGCGGATCTCCGGGCTGCCATAGGACTCCAGGAACGCGGCCGCGGAACGGCCGCTCGCGTGGTAGCCGAGCTGGCTCTCCCGCTCCAGAACGGCGACCCGCAGCCCCGCCTCGCCGGAGAGTTCCCCGGCCACGGACACGCCGGCGATCCCGCCACCGACGACCGCCACGTCCAGATCGAGCCGCACCGGCTCACCATAGGCCACGCGGCAGCCGGGACCGCCTCAGGCGCAGGACGTGCCCGGCGACGCCCTCCCGGTCGACCGATGCCCGGCCGGTTCACTCGGCGGGGAGCGGGAACTCGAGACAGGACATGCCGCGCAGGTCCAGCCAGGCCCGGTCCGGGGCCCGGACCAGGCGCAGCAGCACCGCTTCGCAGGCGGGGCACCGGGCCACGAGGCCGGGCGCCCGGTTGTAGACGTGTGCCTCGGCGACCATCCCCTCGCGGCCGCACGCGGCACACCGTCCACGTGCGACGGTCAGGTCGGTCGCGAAGAGCTCCCGGACGGCACCCGCGAGATCGTTGCCGTCTACCCACTGCATCACATCGGTCACGAAGAGCCCCTGTCCTCATCCTCAGCGCGTCGGGATCCTCAACTCGTCGGGCCGAAGCGCTCGGTGCGGATGCGCTGCGGGTCGTGCCCGGCCGCCACGAGCAGGTCGGCCGCGGCCTCGACGAAGCCGGTCGGTCCACAGACATAGCACGCCGGCTCGGACTGCGCCGGCCAGCCCATCGCGCCCAGGTCCTGCGCGGAGAGGCGGCCCGCGGGTCGCGGCGCGCCCGGCGGCGTCTCTCGCGTATAGACGATTGCCACATCCAGGCCCTGGTCGTCGCGGATGCGGCGCATGAACTCGGCCGCGTAGATGACCGTGTCCGGGTCGCGCACCGAGTAGACCAGCCGGAACGGCACCCGGCTCTCGGCGCTGCCTCGGGCGCGGACCATCGCCATCAACGGCACGATTCCCGACCCGCCGGCGACCAGCAGTACGGGCTCGGGGCGCTGCGGTGACCAGGTGAAGTAGCCGCCGACCGGTCCGCGCACCTCGAACTGGTCGCCCACCGTCGCGATGTCGCACAGCCAGGGTGAGAGCTCGCCGCGCGGGACGCGCTGAACCGTGATCTCCACCGTGGACGGATCGGAGGCGAGCGAGTAGGAACGCTGCGCCTGGTAGCCGTCCTCGGCAGTCAGCCGTACGTCCACGTGCTGGCCCGCGAGGTGCCCCGGCCAGCCCGGCACGTCGAGCCGCAACGACCGCGCGGAGATCGTCTCCTCTCGGATCTCCGCGATCGTCGCCACCCGCCAGAGCAGCGCCCGGGTCGGCGCCTCGACCTTAGTCACGGACCTCAGTCACCGACCTTAATCACCCCAGTACCGTTGCTCACGCCACGGATCGCCGTAGTTGTGGTACCCCGCGCTCTCCCAGAAGCCGGGCTCGTCGCCGAGCATCAGCTGGAGCTCGCGCAACCACTTGGCGCTCTTCCACAGGTACAGGTGCGGCACCAGCAGCCGGGCCGGGCCGCCGTGCTCCGGCGCGAGCGGCTCCCCGTCGTACTCGTACGCGACCCACGCCTGCCCGTCCAGCAGATCCTCGAGCGGGACGTTGGTGCTGTAGCCGCCGTACGAGTGGGCCATGACGTAGTCGCCCGCCGTGTCCACATCGGAGAGAAGGGTCTCGACACGTACCCCACGCCAGTGAGTGCCGAGTTTGGACCACTTGGTCACGCAGTGCAGGTCGACCGTGAACTCCTCGCTGGGCAGGCCGCGCAACTCCGGCCAGCTCCACGCGTGGCGCTGCCCACTCTCGGTGGTGACGCCCAGCTGCCAGGTGTCGAGTGCGATGCGTGGCGTCGGGCCGGCCGAGAGCACCGGGAAGTCGTCGGTCAGGTACTGCCCCGGGGGCAGGTTCACGTCCCGCCGTCCACGCCCCGCGAAACCGCGCGTCACCACCGCCATGGCAGTCCCCCCACTGTCAGCAGCTGACTGAAGGGCGCGTCAACCCCCGTGCGCCTCCATGAAGGAGAGCATCTCGCGCCAGGCACGCTCGCACGCCTCCCCGTGCTCGGCATAGGTGCGGTCGAAGAAGCTGTGCGGCATACCATCGAATACCGTCATCGTAGCCGGCACCCCGGCCGCCCGCACCCGATCGGCGAACTCGGCCACCGTCTCTGGCGGGGTGAAGTCGGCGCCCGCCGCGAGCAGCAGCAGCGGCGCGCTCATCCGGGGCACCAGGTTCTCCACCCGGGAGGGCATGCCGTAGAAGCCCATGCAACCGGCCAGACCGTGGCCGGCCGCGGACTGTGCCCAGGAGTTGGAGCCGCCGAAGCAGAAGCCGACCGTGAAGATCGGCCCAATGCCGGGCTGCGCGCGCAGCCACGCCACCGCGGCCGCGACGTCCGCGGCGATCGTCTCCGGCTGGGTCTTGTCGACATGCTCGCGGAACGGGAAGTCCTCCTCGCGCGGACCAATGCCGGCGCTACGTCCAAAGTAGTCGATCGCGATCGCGTGCAGCCCGGCCTCGGCGAAGCGCAGGGCCAGGTCCTTGTAGAACTGATGCAGACCGCGGACATCGGGGAGGATCACGATGCCGCGGGAGACCGCCCCCGCGGGGCGTGCATGGTACGCCGAGAACTCGGTGCCGTCCGCTGACGTGAGGAGCAGGTCGCCGTGGTCGCCGACCTCACCCTGCACCGGGGGCGCGGGTGGGCGGGCTTCATCGCCATAACACATGCGCGCAGTCTCTCACGCCACGCTGGATGGCACCCGACGCACCGCGCGGCACCGCCCGTCACAGCGGTCACGAGCGTCGTTGCAGCGTCGCATATCGATGTGGCGATCATGGCTCGCCCGCTGGTGGTCGTGTCCAGAATTGGGCGTTGAGGCCTGGGGACCCTTAACAACACGGGGAGGAATGACGATGCCGGAACATCGAACTCGCGGACGGACGAGGCGCGGCCTGGCGGTTGCGCTCATCGTGCCCGCCGCGGCGGTCGCGGCCATATTCACGGCGGCCGGGATCGCGACCGGGAACGCGGCGTCCCCGGTAGCGGCACAGCCAACAGACGTACCCACGCTGCCGAGTCCGCTCGCACCGGGCAACACAGCCACGGGCGGAGGTGGGGGGGCCGGAACCGCCGGCACGGCCACGCACGCCACGTCACCGAGTCCCACCCGGACCGGTACGGGCACGCGGTCGCCAGCGCCGGGCGGTCCGGGTGTTGTCCCGGGCACTTCGGCGGTCTCTTGCGTCACCGCTGGCGCGACGCCCACGGGGACGCGTACGGGCGGCGGCATCGTGCCCGCACCGGGCGCGACCCGGACCAGCCCGACAGCGACGCGGACCAGCCCGACCCGGACGCGCACGGGCACCGCGACGGCGCCCAGCCCGACCGGCACCGGTACCGTGATGGTGCCCGGCGCCGGGGCGACCACGCCGACGACGCCAACGCCGACGAACGAGCAGACCCAGATCCGTCTGGGCACGGCCGGCGGCAAGTCGAACGTGCTGGTTGACGGCAACGGCTGCGCGCTCTACCTGAACACGAGCGACACCAGCACGAGCACGGCCGTCGATGCCGCGGCGGAGACGACCTGGATCCCGGTGACCGCACCGGCACAGGTCACCGGAACCGGGCTCGACCAGAGCAAGGTTGGCACCTTCACCCGGCCCGACGGGAAGCAGCAGGCCACGTACAACGGCCACCAGCTCTACCGCTTCGCGGGTGACCGGGCACCCGGCCAGGCCAACGGCCAGGGCGTCGACGACAGGTACTTCCTCATCGGCCAGAACGGCGACGCCGTCCACTAACGGCGGCGCTCTGACACCCACCGGCGGGTGGCGGCAATGGTCCGCCGCCCGCCGGCGGGTTGCGCCATGCCAGCATGACCGCCGTGGACATCACCGTCGGTTGGGCGAGCAAGGGACTGTGGTTGCCGGACCAGGCCGTGACCGCGGCTGAGTTCGCGGCGGCCCGGCACGACCTGTTCGGCGGTCCCTTCACCTGGCCGGTGATGGTCGCCCGGCGCAGCGCCATCGAGGCGAACATCGCCCAGATGGCGCGCTACTGCGCGGCGCACGATGTCGATCTCGCGCCCCACGGCAAGACGACCATGTCGCCCGCGCTGTTCGCCGCCCAGCTCGCCGCGGGCGCCTGGGGCATCACCGTGGCCACGGCCAACCAGGCGCTGGCCGCGTTCCAGTTCGGGGTGCCCCGAGTGCTCCTCGCCAACGAGCTGCTCGACGCACGCGCGCTGCGCTGGCTCGCCCGGCAGGGCCGCGACCTCCTGTGCTATGTGGACTCATCCGCCGGGGTAGATGTGCTCGCGGCGGCGCTGCGCGACGGCGGCCGGGTGCGCGTGCTCGTCGAGCTCGGCTATGCCGGCGGCCGTACGGGCTGCCGGAGCGTCGCCGAGGCCGAACGGGTCGCCGCGGCGGCCGCCGGTGTGCCGGGCGTCGAGGTCGCGGGCGTGGCGGGATTTGAGGGCATGCTGCCCGATGGCGAGCAGGTGGCGGCGTTTCTCGCCACGATCGCCCAGGCCGCGGCGAGGATCGCGCCACTGTGCCCGTATCCCGTGATCCTCTCTGCCGGGGGGAGCTCGTACTTCGACGTGGTCGTCGACGTGCTCGGCCCGGTGGCCCGGGCACACGGGGGGCGGCTGGTCCTGCGCAGCGGCGCCACGGTCACCCACGACGACGGCACCTACACGGCCACGACGCCGTTCACCCGGGTCGCGCACGAGGGGTCTCTGACCGCCGCCCTGGAGGTATGGGCCCAGGTGCTCTCCACCCCGGAGCCGGACCTCGCCATCCTCGGCGCCGGCAAGCGGGATGTCCCGTACGACATGGGGTTGCCTGTACCGCTGACCGTGCGCGGCGCCGACGGGTCGGCCCGGCCGCTGAACGGCTCCACTGTGGAGCTTCTCAACGACCAGCACGCGTACCTGCGCGGCGCGTCGGTCTCCCCGGGAGACTTGGTGCGCCTGGGCATCTCCCACCCGTGCACGGCCTTCGACAAATGGCGCGTGATCCCGATCGTCGACGACTCGTACCACGTCGTCGATGTCATCGACACCTACTTCTGATCGCCGTCCGATCGTCACGCCCTGCAGGTAGTCACGCCCTGCATAATGTCACCGCGTGCCATAAAGGCAGGAGCCGAGCGTCCACGGGGGAAGACGTTCGGCTCCAGCGCGACCAGCATAACGCCGCATCGACCACTCCGCTAGGCCATCGGTTCCCGCGTGTCGCGCGGGTCCCGGCGAGCCCCGATGGTCACGCTGCTACTTCTTCCTGATCATGTAACGGATGGCGATCCAGAGAATGATCAAGCCCATCACGATGCCGAAGAGGACCACGAGCGGGATCTGATCCCATGGAACCTCATCGTTTCGTGTCATCGCCGTCCTCGCTTCCCAGCCCCATGCGGTGTGCCCCGAAGGACCGGCCCAACGCCCGGATGTCGGCGTCCATCAGGTCGATCTGCGAGCGTGACTCGCGGATCACGAGGGCCTGGAAGATCGGGCCATTGACGAATGTACGCAGGGCGTGGACGAGCCCGACCGGCCGGGGCACGTAGACCCGTCGGCGACGCCGTTCGATTGCCTGCACCAGCGCCCGTGGGCGGTGCCGACCGCGACACCGCGATGGGCGAGCTCGAGCCGCAGCACGTTGCCGAACTGCTCCACCCCGGCCTTGGCGGCAGCGTACGCGGCCATGCCGGGCAGCGCCCCGAAGGCGGCCGCCGACGACATGAGCAGGTAGTAGCCGCGGGCCTGCTCGACCGAGGAGACGGTGGCGCTGACCGAACCGCGGGCGGCGCCCGTGATGAAGACCGTCTGTCCAGAAAGGACGCTCATGATGCCCGCCCGCCTCCGCGTCAGGTCCGCCCGAGACACCGCATTGTCCCAGTCTGGCCGGGCCGGTGCCGCCCGGACCAGATGTCACCGGGCGGAATCCGTGATCTTGGGCGAGCCGGTACGGTCATGGCGTGACGAGGTCGCTACACCGCTACTACACGGTGGTCGTGTTCCTCGTCCTGGCCTCGATGGACAACGTGGCCGCCGTCCTGGTGCCGCCGCTGTACAAGCCGATCGCCGCCGACTTCGGCGTGCACGAGGCGGCCGTCGGTGGTGCCACGGCCGCGGCGCTGCTGGTTACCGCGATCTCCTCCGTCGCCTGGGCCTATCTGGGCGACAGCTCGGACCGCAAGCCGCTGCTGATGATCGGCACGCTGCTGTGGGCGCTGGGCACCCTGTTCACGGGGCTCGCCCCGAACTACTGGGTGTTCCTTGTCGCGAACGTGATCGGCGCGCTCGGCCTCGGCGCGGTGGGGTCGATCGGCTTCTCCGTGGTGAGCGACCTGATCACGCCCAAACGGCGGGGGCTGGCCATGAGCTTCTGGGGGCTCTCCCAGGGCGTGGGCACCCTGGCCGGCACGCTCGTGGCCGGGCAGCTCGGGGCCTACGACTGGCGGCGGCCGTTCTTCCTCATCAGCGGCATCGGCGTCGCCGCCACCGTGGCCTACCTGTTCACCCAGAAGATCCACCGGGGTCAGAGCGAGCCGCAGCTCGCCGGGGTCTTCGCGAGCGGGGACGACTACGACTACCGGATCAGCCGGGCCGACCTTCCCGTGATCGTGGGCCGGCGCACCAACGTGTGGCTGGTGGCGCAGGGCGTCACCGCGCAGCTCGTCTTCGGCTCGCTCCTGCTGCTGCCCCGGCTCTTCCAGGCCAAGGCGGAGCAGCTCGGTTTCTCCGAGCCCGAGGCAATCAAGATCGGCAGCCTCTACAGCACGCTGTTCGCCCTCGGCGGCGCGCTGTCGATCGTCGGTGGCATCGTCGGTGACCGGCTACAACGGCGCACTCCCCGGGGCCGGGCGATCGTGGCCTCGGTCGGCATCCTGGCCGGGATCCCGTTCTACCTCGTGGTGCTGTTCACGCCGCTGCGCCTGGATGTCCACGACGGACAGAGCGTCACCCTGGCCGTCCTGCGCAGCGTCGTCACCCAACCCGCCATGGCGCTCGGGTTCGTCACGGCCATGCTGGCCCTGGCATTGACGTCGGCGAACTCACCGAACTGGTTCGCGCTCATCACCGAGGTCAACCCGCCCGAGCACCGGGGCACGGTCTACAGCCTGGGCAACCTCGCCAACGGGATCGGCCGGGCCGCCGGCAACTACCTCTCCGCCCGCGGTGTCGACGCCCTGGCCCGGGCCCTGCCGCCGCCCATGAACTACGTCGTGGGTCTCGCCGTCTTCCAGGTCTTCTTCATCCCGACCGGCATCATGTACTGGTTCGCGTCCCGGACCTCGCCCCGAGATATCGACAACATTCAGCATCTACTCGCCGAGCGCGGGCATCGCGGCACCGCAGACACGGGACCTCGAGCCGGCCTCAGCGGATCGTGAACGTGTCGACGAGGCGGTAGCGCAGCCGCTTGCGCGGCGTGAACCAGGGATCCCACGGCTGTCCGGCGGGGTTCGCTTTCCAGTGCAGGGCACGGAATCCGGGCAGGAGCCTGCGGACCCGGCCGATCCCGACCACGTACGCCGTGAGCTCACCCGTGGCCGAGATGTGCATGCGCAGGAACGCCTTGTGGCCCTCGATGCGCTGGCTGGAGAAGAGCTCGTTGATGTTGACCCCGAACAGCCCCGCGACCACGAGATAGACGCCCACCACCACGGCGGAGACCAGGCCCGCGATCGCGCCGTACCCCACGTACCAGCCGAGCCACTCCCCGTAGTACCGGCCGTACTCCGAGATGATCGGCCAGTCCCACACGAGCGCGCCGGTGGGGCGGGGCAGGGTCGGCTCCCACGACCACGGCGCCTTGACCAGCGGCACCATCACGGCGCGTACCCCGAAGAGCTGCCCGGCCGCGTGCAGGAGTCCAAACAGGACGATCCCTAACCGGTTGCGGTCCGGCGCCCCCAGCCCCGCCGCGAGGAACGTGGTGCCGGCGATGACGAGCAGCACGAGCCCGACCACGCTGACGTTCGGCTGCCCCAGGGCGCGGGTCCAGGCATACCAGAGCAGGGCCTGCACCAGGCCGAGCATGGCGATGAAGCTGGGGTTGCGCCACGGCAGCCGTACCGGGGCACCGAGCCCGAGCCAGAACGAGCGCAGCGCCGACGGGTAGCGGGAGCCGCGCCGGTAGGAGCGCAGGTGCTCGCTCTTCGGCGGACGCATCTCGTGGGGTGGCGTGGTCAGCGTACGGGGCAGGAACTGGGTGCCGAGCAGGTAGGCGCCGCCACCGCCGCAGGTGACGAGCTGGCGCCGGTCCGGGTCCGGCTCCTCGGTGCGCTCGCCCCGCCGGGGCCGGGGGTCCAGACGCTCGTAGCGCGAGTAGTGATGCAGGTCGCCGGAGAGCATCAGCGGAACGCTCACCTGCTTGGTTGCGGGAACCGGCTGCTCGCGGTAGGTCTGGCGCAGCCACTGCTCCTGCCCGGCCGGCTCGACGACCCGGCGCAGGAAGTAGTCGGTGGCGCGGTAGGCGTCGCCGTCGTGCTGGCCCTTGACCCAGGCCGGTTCCGGTGTGCACAGGATGATCCGGTCGCCGTCGGTGAGAAGTCCGTCGATGACCCGATGGAAGTACTCCAACTGAGGGTCGTCGATGTGAGCGCCCTCCTGGGCGTCCAGGGCGAACAGCCACCACCGGTGCGGCAGGGCGAGGGCGAAGTAGCTGCGCTTCTGCCGGGTCTCCCACGCCCCGATCGAGGTGCGCGCGCCGCCGAAGACCCGCAGGAACGCGGTCAGGCCGTCGTACCAGTCATGGTTGCCGGGCAGCGCGTAGAGCGTCGGTCGCTCCTGCCCGGGCGGCACGTCGGGCAGGGCCGCGTGGAACGGGCCACGCAGCTTGTCGTCGTAGTTCGCCGGGCTCGGCGTCGGGTAGACCTCGTCGCCGCCGAGGACAAGCACGTGCCCGCGCGGCAGCACCAACTGCTCGGAGCGCAGGCTGCGCCGGCGCCGCCGGGCGATGCCCTTCACCGCGAGCTGGTCACGCCCGAGCGAGTACGCCACGGCGTAGGTCGCGTGGAACCCGTCCCCGGAGTCGGCGGCGTAGTCGAGCCACAGCTCGTCGCGGTCGATGTCCTCCCGGTACGCCGCGTCGGAGAAGCTGTTCTGCTGTTCCCGCTTGTCCAGGTACGCCCCGATCGCCTCGGAAAGGGCGACTTGGACGCCGGTGCGAGCGAGCTGTCCGGGCGCGAACCACTGCACGGCGCGGCGCGGCGTGAAGAAGGCGAAGCGCAGCGAGCGGGTGGACAGGCCCGTGGGGCGGGGGCGCGAAGGGGTCACGGAGCGCAACCTAGCCCGACCACGTGACGCGCGCATCCCCCAAGGTCCGGTCACTGACTCAACCAATGCGGCCGGTCGTGGGTCGTATAGTCGGCGGCTCGCGACGAAGGGCGTGGCGTGGCAAGCGATCAGGATCTGCAGGTGTTCGTGCAGAGCAGGTACACCGACCTGCTCCGTACGGCCTACCTGCTCACCGGCACCTCGCACGAGGCCGAGGACCTCGTGCAGGGGGCGCTGCTGCGCGTGATGCGGCACTGGGGGCGCGTCGAGGACCCGCTGCCGTACGTGCGCCGCGCCATCGTGAACCTCTACCTGCACGGCCTGCGCCGCCGCACGCGCGAGCTGGTCACGGCGCTGCTGCCCGAGCGGCCCGTACGGGACGGTACCGACCGGGTCGCCGAGCGCAGCGCACTCTGGCCGGCGCTGCGAGCACTGCCGGGCCGGATGCGAGCCGTCATCGTGCTGCGGTACTGGCTGGACCTGTCGGAGCTGGAGACGGCACAGCTGCTCGGCTGCTCGATCGGGACCGTGAAGAGCACCGCCTCGCGCGGCCTGGCCCGGCTCAGGCAGGTGCTACCACCACAGTCCACAGTGGAGAATCCTGTGGAGCTTGATCGAGGGGGGTCGAAGTGAACGCCGAGACCGAACTCGAGGCCTGGGTACGGGCCGAGTTGGCGGGGATCGCCGAGGGCGTCATGCCGCGCCCCGACCCGTACGGCCGGCTCGTCCGGCGCCGGCGCGTCGGCTGGCTGCGGCGCGTGGTCGCCGGCTGCGTCGCGGCACTCGTGGCGGGCGGCGCTGGCACGTTCGTCGCCCTGGCGCCCGCCGGCTCCCCCGCACCGGCGCCGCCCGATAACAGACTGGCGTGGATCGACGCGTTGGTGGACGGACCGCCGCGCGGGGCTCTGGCCACGGACAAGGCATTCACGACCGAGGTGGTCGACCGGGTCACCCAGTTCGTGCGCGCCAACCTGTACAACACGATCGTGGCGGGCGTCGATGGGCACCGCC
Source organism: Micromonosporaceae bacterium (assembly GCA_036557785.1). Taxonomy (GTDB): domain Bacteria; phylum Actinomycetota; class Actinomycetes; order Mycobacteriales; family Micromonosporaceae; genus DATBGZ01. The sequence continues at coordinate 1,300 of DATBGZ010000040.1, read as the reverse complement.
ATCCCGACCAGGAGGTTCACCTGCTCTTCGCCGACGACATCGGCGACGAGCGCATCGTCATCTTCGCGCTACGCATGCCCACCGATCCCGACCCGGCGAGTGGGCTCGGGCGCTCCGCCGTGTCCTGGCTCGCGGGCCGGCGCGGCGCGCCCGCCGCCGAGCTCACCTCGCTGCTGACGACCCGGCCCATGATCGGGATCACGTCGGGTACCGCGGTGCCCGGCCCACTGGTCGTCGCGAACATCAGTGGCACGGATCCGTCGACGTCTCCCTGCGACCTGACACGGGCGTGCGCCACGGTCGCGCTCGCCCCGCCCGGGTGCTCGATCTCGACCGCACCATCGGCGGACCTGGACCACTTCCAGCCCGAGCCGACCGGCTCCTACCTGGTGCGGACGCCGGAGACCGAGCGGGCCGAGTACTGGCGCGTCACCTGTGGCGGCGTGGTGCGCGACGAGCGGCCGGCGCAGTTCAGCTCGCCCTTGTCGTACAGCAATCATGACGTCGACATGGCACTCGATGGCACCGTCGGGCTCTCGGCGGCCGACCGCGCCGACCCCGATGTGCGCGCAGAGGCATTGGAGAGCTTGTTCGGGACCGTCTCGGAGCACCGCGCCTCCGTGCTCGGTCCGGCTCGGGTGGTGTGGACACGTTCCTGCGACACCGACCCGTACCAGCCCGACAGCGCCCGCGCCGCTCCTGTCCGAATCATGTTCGCCGTGGCGCCCGCGGTTCGCTCAACGTGGTTCGCGACCATCATGACGTGGCAGCCGGAGAACGGCGGAGGCGGCGGCACCACGTTCCGGCTGGGCGCGGACCCCACCGCACCCAACGCCACCTTCGCCCTCGACCAGCCGGGTACCGACGCCGGCGTGCCGCACCGCGTGCTCGTCGACCTGCCGCCGTCCGCGGTCGCGGTCCGGCTCGTGGCCGGCGACGGCACGGCCGTGCCGTTGGCCGGCTCATCCGGCACATCGTCCACTGAGGCCGCGGTGGCCTGCGGCATCGCGGAGCTCGTACTGGTGCATACGGGCCCGATCGATGGCCTGCGCGTTGTTGGCTACGACGCGGCAGGCTCCCCCGTGGCCAACGTCCCGGTCGTCGGTGAGGCCGACGGCGAGAAGGTCACCGACAACTGGGGCTGACGCAACCCGGTCTGGGATCAGAAGGGTGGGATCTCGTCGATGGGGTTGGTGGCTGGGGGTGGGGGATCGGGCTTGGGTTGGGGTTGGCGTGGTGGTGGGGTGATGTCCTTGCAGGTGTTGTGGTCCTGGTGGATGCCGATGTAGGTGTGTGCGGT
>DATBGZ010000039.1:0-38395 GCA_036557785.1 Micromonosporaceae bacterium | reverse complement strand
CCGGGGCGTAGCGCCCCGGACCCCCACTGGTTCGTAGCTCAGCTGAGCGTGATGGCGGTGTCGTCGATCACAAACGACGTCTGCAGGGTGACGTCCTCCGTCCCCGTGAAGAGCAGCGTCACCGTGCTGCCGGCGAAGCTGGAGATGTTGAAGGACTTCTGGCTGTAGGCACCGTGGTTGAGGTTCGAGTAGGTCGCCAGCGTGGTCGAGCCGACCTTGACCGTGAGCTTGTCGTACTGCGTGGTGTTGGTCGTCTCACTGGTGTCGATCTTCAACCAGAACGTGAGCGTCGCGTTGCATCCGCTGGGGATGGTCACGGTCTGGCTCGCCGTGTCGGTGTGGGTCCGCCCGTAGCCGTCCAACCAGGCGTAGAAGCTGCCCGAGTGGGCGGTCTCACCGGCCGACGTGGAGTTGACCACGCCAGCGGTGGTGGTCCACGGGGCCGCCGAGCCGGTCTCGAAGCCGGGGTTGCCCAGCAACTGGCCGCTGCAGCCGCCGCCCGCACTGTTGATCGTCCATTGGAAGGTGGTGCTTCCGTTCTGGGTACCCGAGGTGGCGGTCGCCGTCACGGTGTACGTGTTGGCCGTGGTGGGCGTTCCGCTGATCACGCCGCTGCCGGAGTTGATCGACAGGCCAGCCGGCAGGCCGGTCGCCGACCAGGTGTAGCTGCCGGTGCCGCCGGAGGCGTGCAGGGTCAGGCTGGTCGCGGTGCCCACGGTGCCGGTCTGGTTGCCGGGGTTGGTGACCGTGACGCCGGTGCCGCCGCCGCCACCCGCCGTGAACGCGGCTGTGCCGTTCGGGGTGCCGAGGCCGGTCGGTCCGTCCCAGCCGCCGCCCGCGGTGCACATCGGCGCACCACAGGTGCCGTTGTTGCCCGAGGTCACGTCGTAGAGGTTGCCCGGATGCGCGTACGGGTACGACGCCGGGTAGTCGCCCGCGCCAGCCGTGCCGGCCAGGGCGTAGACCGAGGCGATGATCGGCGCGGCAACGCTGGTGCCGCCGTAGACGACCCAACCCGAGGCGCCGTACGTCTGGTAGACCGCGACGCCGGTGCTGGGGTTGGCGACCGCCGCCACGTCCGCTTCGGCGCGCCGCGTGCAGCCGGTGGTAACCGTCTGCCACGTCGGCTTGATGTCGAAGGACGAGCAGCCCGAGCCCGCGCCGTTCCATACGGTCTCGGTCCAGCCGCGAGCGTTGCCCGCGGTGTTCAGCGTGGTCCCGCCGACCGCGGTGACATAGCGGGACGTCGCCGGGTACTCGGCCCCGTGTCCGTCATCGCCGCTGCTGACCGTGATGACCACGCCCGGGTGGTTGAAGTGCGAGTCGTCGGTGGTCTGCCCGGAGTACTCGGAGCCGCCCCAGCTGTTGGAGACGAACTGCGCGTGCGAGGCCGCGTAGTCCTCAGCCGTGTAGAGGTTGGCGTCGCTGGCCGAGTTGGCCTCGACGAGCAGGATCTTGCAGCTCGGGCAGATCGCGGAGACCATCTCGATGTCGAGCGCGATCTCGCCGGCCCAGCCGGTGTTGTTGGCGGGCAGTGGGCTGGTGGCGCCGTTCTGGTTGACCTTCTTGAAGCATCCGTTGGCCGTCGTGCACGCCGACAGGCCGTACTGGGTGCGGTACGTGGCGAGGTCGGACTCGGCATTCGGGTCGTTGTAGGCGTCGACGATCGCGACCGTGAGCCCGCTGCCGCCGCTGGAGGGCAGGTTGTAGGCGCTGTGCAGGTCGGTCGGCCCGTAGCCGGACGGGGTCGCGGCTGGATTGACAGCGTTCGGCGCGGCCTGCAATGCCGGCGGTTGCGTGACATCGGTGCGACGCAGCGCGAAGCAGGACATCACATGCTGGGATGCGGACCTGGCGCAGGCGCGGACCACCTTTGAGGATGCGACGACCGGCGTCGTCGGCGCGGCCGATGCCGGCCCGGCGACGAGCACCCCGGCGACGAGGGTCAGTGTGCCGATGAGTGCGAGCGCCGCTTGTCTTGCGCGCATTGTGCCTCCAGGGGGAGGTAGGCGTTCAGCCCGGTTCGTGGCCGGGCCCTGTCAGCAGATAAATTCACACGTCTGACTCGCAAACGCCACGCACAACCCACACAGCGACCGGACGTTCGTACTATCCCGACGGGACAAATCACGGCATCCTTATGTGAGCATCGGTCGCCTATCCCGTTGCGGGCCGGGGTGCCAGAATGAGCCATGACCAGCACTGCGGGTGGTGGCGGGATCACCGTCGGCATGCTGATCGCGCAGGCCCGCCGCTCCGCGCGGCTCACCCAGGAGCAGTTGGCCGAGGCATCCGGGCTCTCCGTCCGCGCGATCTCGAGCATCGAGTGCGGTGCCCGTTGCCCCCGCCCGTTCAGCCTCGGCCGCCTCGCCGACGCCCTGGGCCTCTCGGAGGCGCAGCGGGCGAGCCTGCTGGAGCTCGGTGACCGGCGGCGCCGGTCGGGCACGGTGCCGCCGCCGGAGGCGCTGAGCCACCCGGCCGTGACCGGGCTCGTGGGGCGGGGCGTCGAGATGGCGGCGCTGCGCGACCTCGTGGCCGGCGTCGGACCTGCGCTGGTCGTGATCGATGGCGAGCCGGGCATGGGCAAGTCGCGACTGCTCACCGAGGCGATGGCGCTGGGGACCGCGGCGCAGGTGCCGGTGCTCGCCGCGACCTGCCGGCGAGGTGCGGACCCGTACGCGCCGATCGTCGACGCCATCGCGGACTACGCGCTGCGTCGCGGCCCCTCCATCGCCCGTGACCTGGCCGGATGTCACGGCATGCACCTGCTGCTTCCCGAGGTCGCCGACCTGGTCGAGGCCGGGTCGGCCAGTCGCGGGTCGGCCGCCCAGACCTTGGCCGGCGCGCAGGGGCAGGAACGGCGGCTGATCTTCACCGCGGTGAGCCGGCTGCTGGCGAACCTCGCCGGTGCGGGCCGGGTGTTGCTGGTGCTGGACGATCTGCACTGGTGTGGCGACGACGCGGCTGATCTGTTGGCCCACATCATCCGCGAGGGCAAGGGTCGGGTGCGCGTCGCGGTGGCGGCTCGGGTCGGGCACGTGGCCCGCGCGGGCCGCCTCGCCGCCTGCGTCGCCGACCTGGCCAGGCTCGGTCACCTGGGCCGGCTGCGGCTCGATCCCCTGTCCACTGTGGAGTCAGCACAGCTCGTGAGCGCGGTGGCGGCAGCGGTCGCGGCGTCGCTGCCCGGCGCCGGCGAGCCGGGTCATGAACGTCGCCGTCGCATCCTGCGGCTCGCCGGTGGCCTGCCGCTGTTCCTCGTCGAGCTGACCCGAGCCGCGGTCGCCGAGCCGAGCGCCGCCCGCGGCGACGGGGTGCCGGCGAGCCTGCGCCTGGCCGTCATCCAGCAGGTCGCGTCGCTGCCGGAGCCCGCGCCGGCGTTGCTGCGCCAGATGGCGGCCTTCGGCCGAGCCGTGGCGATCGAGCACCTCGCGGCCGGCGGGCTCCCGCTGGACGAGCTGCTCGACGCGCTCGACACCTCGCGCCGTCACGGTCTGGTGGCCGAGACGCGGGCCGGGTTCCAGTTCCGCTTCCCGTTGGTGCGCGTGCTGGTGGCGGAGAGCCTCGGCGCCACCCGGGCCCGGCTCTGGCGCCTCGCTGCCACGACCGCGGTCAGCTGATGTCGCGCCGCCGGACGAAGAGCGTGCCGACGGCCGTGGCGATGATGCCGTAGCCGACCATGACGAGGCCACCGACCCACCACGGCGGTGCATAGATCATCGTGCCGTTGTCGGTGCTCCACAACTGAACCCGCTGTGGGGAGATCATCACCGAGGAGGCGACGGCCGGCAACGCGACCATCGACTGGAGGACCCACGCCTCCTTGATCCAGAAACTGTAGACCGCGATGAATGCCAACTGAACGACCTGCCCGCCGATGAGGTAGAGACCCGCGCCGACGAGCGTGGTGGCGATCTGGTTGCGGATGAGCGCGCCCAACCCCATACCCAGCAGCGCCCAGAGGGCGTACGCCGGCAGGTTCATGCCGATGGCCCGCTGGACGTCCCACACACCGAGGCTGTTCGAGTACCCCTCGACCGCGAAGAACGTCGAACCGAGGGCGAGGTCGAGCACCGTCGTCACGAACCAGGCGATGGCGGCGAGGATCGCGGCCGCGGCCACCTTGGCGAGGATCACCAGGGTCCGTCGCGGCGCGGCGAGGAACGTGGTGGTGGCGGTCTGGTTGTGATACTCCCCGGTCACGATGATCGCGCCGAGCAGCATGACGATCAGCAGCCCGAAGAACTGGCCCGAGGTGAAGATGTTCGCCGCGCTGCGGACCAGGATCGGGGCCAGCGGGTGGTCCGCGCGGTACTGGGCCTCCGCTCGGGCGAGGTCGTCCGGCGAGGGTGGCCGGTCCGGCGCGAAGTCGCCGCCGACGTTGGGGTGCGCGTAGTCGGCCAGCTCGGTATGCGCGATGAGCCCGTTGACAAGCAGGGCCAGGCCCGTGGCCACCACGGCGCACAGCGCGAGGATCCACCACAGATTGGTCGTGCGTACCTTGAGCAGCTCGCCCCGGATCAGCCGTCCGAAGGTGGGGCCGGGCACTGTGCCGTCCACCTCCGCGGACCCGCGCAGGCCCGGGTGTTCAGCGACGACGGTCAACGGATGCCCGCCTTTCCCTCGGTGAGCTCGAGGAAGACGCGCTCCAGGTCCGGGCGTTCCTCGACCAACTCGTGCAGCTCGGCCTGCGCGGCCACAGACGAACGCCAGACGGTGGCCGCGTCCACGCCGGTGACCAGCAGCACGCCGCCACCGTTCGAGTTGACCATTGCTCCCGCACGGGCCAGCTCCGCGGACAGGGCATCCACGTTCGCCGTACGGACCCGGACCGTCGCTGTCGTCGCCAGCCCGCCGATCACGTCCTCGAGTCGGCCGGTCGCGAGCAGCTTCCCGTTCGCGATGATCACCACATCGTCAGCGAGCTGCTCCATCTCGCCGAGCAGGTGGCTGGAGACGAACACGGTGTGCCCCTGTGCGGCGTAGGCGCGCAGGAACTCCCGCAGCCAGCGGATGCCCTCGGGGTCCAGCCCGTTGGCGGGCTCGTCGAGGATGAGCACATGCGGGCTGCCCAGCATCGCGGTGGCGATGCCCAGCCGCTGGCGCATGCCGAGCGAATAGCCGCGAACCTTGCGGCGCCCGGCCGGCTGCAGGCCGACCAGGTCGAGCACCTCGTCGGCGCGGCGCCTCGCGTACCCGTTGACCGCGCAGACGACGCGTAGGTGGTCGTACCCGGTGCGGCCTCGGTGGGCGCTGGATGCCTCGAGTACCGCGCCGACCGCGCCGAGCGGGTTCGGCAGGTCTACGTACCGACGGCCGTCGATGGTTGCCGTGCCCGCCGTGGGCCTGACCAGGTTGAGCACCATGCGCAGCGTGGTGGTCTTGCCCGAGCCGTTGGGCCCCAGGAAGCCGGTCACCCGGCCGGGCTGGACAGTGAACGAGAGATCGTCCACCGCCCTGAGGTTCTTCGGATAGACCTTGGTCAGTCCAGAGACGACGATTTCGCCCTGCATGCAACTCCCTCGGGGTGGCTCGTATGCGCCTCGGGTATACCACCCGGGAATACGACGCGCCACCCCGCTGGGACACACCGGCATGAACGCGACGCGAACGTTGCGACCGCAGGCGTTCTCCCTGGCCCGGCACCCGCCCCCGAACGAACAGGGACGGATGCCAGGCGTGCTGGCGCGGGCCTACGTGCAGGACAGCGCCGGTACCGTGTTAGTGGAGTTGTTCCACGTACCGATGAATCCGAACGTCGTCGTACCGTTGGCCGGCAGTGCTCCGTTGTACGACATGTTCGTCACGGTGACCGAGGGGAGATTGCTGGTCAGGTTGCCGTTCCACAGCTGGGCGACCGTCTGTCCATTCGCGAATGTCCAGCCGACTCGCCAACTCGAGATCGCCGTCGTGCCGGCACGTACCGTGATCTCGGCCTGGAAGCCGCCCGGGTACTGATTCACGATCGTGTACGTCGCCGAGCAGCCACCGCTCGGTGGTGGTGGCGTCGTGGGTGGGGGTGTCGTGGGTGGGGGTGTCGTGGGTGGGGGCGTCGACGTGGTGGTCTGCGTACCGCCGCCGACCGGCGGGACCAGGGATGGCTGCAGGATGGTGTACTTCTGCTGATTGATGGAGTACCAGTCGTCCAGCGCGATGCCTCCGGTATCGCCGGAGTTCGGGTTCCACGACCAGTACGTGAACGACATCCCGTTCGAGGTCAGGTACTGCACCAACGTGGTCATCCACTGCACATCCAGCGGGTTGGCCAGCGTACTGCCGAACTCGCCCAGCATGACCGGGGCCACGTTCTGCTTGACGATGTTGCCCCAGAACGTGTCCCACACGCCCGGCAGGTTGTTCGGGAAGTTCGGGTCGTTGAACCACGTCTGCCGGTCGTACACCGAGATCCCGTAGTCGTGCGGCGCGTAGACCACACGGTTGGCCACGTTGAGCTGCACCGGTTGCGCGATGGCCTGGGACAGGTTGCCACCCCACCAGTCGCAGTTCTGCCACGGATCGGGGATGTTGTCCCACACGTTGGCGTTGCCGCCGGAGATGCAACTGACGCCCTCGACGAAGATGAGCCAGTTGGAGTTGGTCTGCAGGATCGCGTTGCCGATGCGCTGCGCCGCCAGCCGCCAGTCACGCGACTGGTCGCCGCAGCCCCAACAGGCGCCGGTGGCGTTGGGGTCGGTCCCGTCGGCGTGCGGCTCGTTGAACAGGTCCGCCCCGATGACGGTGGTGTTGTTGGCGTACCGCTGGGCCAGCATCTGCCAGTCGGCGATGATGCTCGCCTCGGAGACGCTCGAGGTGTACCACAGCGGCGTCTGGCCCGCGGCGGTCGGCCGGTGCCGGTCCAGGATGACCCGCATGCCCTTGCTGCCGGCGTAGCTGATGACGTCGTCCAGGATCTGCAGGGGCGACAGGCCGACCAGATCCGGGTTGGTGTACGTGTTGACGCTCGTCGCTTGAGCGCCGGGCCGTAGCGCGTCGCCGGCGTAGGGCACGCGCAACGTGTTGAAGCCCAGCGACGCCATCCGGTCGATCTGGCCACGCCACGTCGCCGGGGCGTTGGCCCAGAGCCCGTGGAACGTGTGGTTGTCGGTCTCCATGCCGAACCAGTTCAGGCCGGTCAGGCGTACGGTCGTTCCGGCCGCATCGACAATCTTGTTGCCGCTCGTGTGCAGGTAGCCGGTGCCGGTTCCGGCCGCGACCGCGCGGCCAGGGCTGATCGTGATCGCGACCAGGACGGCGGCGACGAGGCCCCCGGCCGCTGTCAGGGCCACCGTTCGTTGATGCCGGCTGAGATTACGTAGGCGCATGTACGGATCTCCTTTGGACAGACGGATCCCAGGCGGCAAGGGTGTCAGGACGCTTGCGCAGCGGGATTCGGCCCCCATGCCCGCGCCGTGAGCTGGGACGGTCAACGACGAATCGGCGGCGCGGAACAGGGACATGAGTTGTGGGCCGGTGGTTGCCATTCTGGCATGGGAGCGCTTCCACGACAAGACACCCGGGCCTCCCCGCAACCCCTTCCCGCGATCTTGGGGTTATCGTCATGAGTTGATCTCCGATCGCGACGATATGCCCAAGATCGCGGGAAGGGGGGCGACGCGGGGAGGGAGGGCGGCGGGTGGCGGGCAGGTTGACGGCGGTGGGCTGCGGTCATACGTTGGGCCTCCCCGGTGACCACGCACAAGGAGCGCAGATGGCACCCCGCACGACCCCGCCCTTCCGGGCCGACCACGTCGGAAGCCTGCTGCGACCGCAGCGACTGCTGCAGGCCCGCGAGGACGCCGCCGCAGGCCGCCTCTCCCCCGAGGAGTTGCGCTCGGTTGAGGACGACGCGATCCGCGAGGCGGTGGCGATGCAGGCCGATGTCGGGCTGCAGTCGGCGACCGACGGCGAGTTCCGCCGGACCTCGTGGCACATGGACTTCATCTATGCGCTTGGTGGCGTCACCCAGGGGGACGGCCGGATCCGGGTACGGATGCGCAACGAGGCGGGTGATGTCGAGTTCACCAGCGCGGCGCTGCAGATCAATGCCCCGATCCGGCTCAACCGGACCATCTTCGGTGACGACTTCGTCTACCTGCGCTCGATGGTCGGATCGGGCGTCACCGCGAAGCTGACCATCCCGTCACCCTCGATGGTGCACTACCGCGGCGGCCCGGCTGCCATCGATCGGTCCATATACCCGCAGGACGATCAGTTCTGGGCCGACCTGTCCGCCGCCTATGCCGAGCAGGTCCGCGGCATCGCGGCTCTGGGCTGCACCTACCTGCAGTTGGACGACACCAGCCTGGCCTATCTCAACGACCCGGCCCAGCGCGCCGAACTGGAAGCGCGCGGCGACGACGCCGACCGGCAGCACCTGCGCTACATCAAGCAGATCAACGCCGCACTCGACGGCCGGCCCGAGGGCCTGACCGTCACCACGCACATGTGCCGCGGCAACTTCCGCTCCTCCTGGGCAGCGTCGGGTTCCTACGACTTCGTGGCCGAGGCGCTGTTCAGCGAGTTGGCGGTGGACGGGTTCTTCCTGGAGTACGACGACGAGCGCTCCGGCGGCTTCGCGCCGCTGCGGTTCGTCCCACCCGGCAAGATGGTCGTGCTCGGTCTCGTCACCACCAAGCGCGGCGAGCTGGAGTCCAAGGACACGCTCAAGCGGCGCATCGACGAGGCGGCCGCGTACGTGCCGCTGGATCAGATCTGCCTCTCCCCCCAGTGCGGGTTCTCGTCCACAGTGGAGGGAAACGCCATCACGAGGGATGAGCAGATCGCCAAGCTCCGCCTCGTCGCCGAGACGGCCGCGGAGGTCTGGGGCTGACCCGCGAAGCGCCGGCCGTCAGGACAGGACGCGGCGGCGGAAGCCGCGCAGGCCGAGGGCGACGAACAGCGCCGCGAAGCCGAGCAGCACCGGGACGATCACGTACAGGCGCATGTGTGCGGCGTCCGTGAAGGCGGCCCGCATCCCCTCGTTCACGTAGATCAGGGGATTGATCAGTACGATGGTCTGCAGCCAGTGCCACCCGCCCACGGTGACCGGGGCCAGCCGGGTCCACTCGTAGTAGGTCCCGCCGAGGAACGTGATCGGCAGGACGATGAAGCCGAACATCAGCCCGATGTTGCGCGGCTCGAAGCTGGTGCCCAGCACGAGCCCGAGCCCCGCCATCGCGATGCAGGACAGCGGCACCAGGGTCAGGATGAGCGGCCAGTGCAGGTTCAGGTCGGCGCGGACCCCTGGCGCGTGGACGACCGCCGCGATCGGCAGGACGATGGCGGCGGAGAGCAGGCCCTGGGCCGCGCCGGAGAGCACCTTCGCCATGGCGACGAGCCAGATCGGGCAGGGTGCCTGCACGCGATCCTCGATCTCGCGGGTGTAGCCGAACTCCTGCGACATCGTCAGCGCCACCGACTGGACGCCCTGGAACATCACGGAGATGCCGACCACGCCGGGCACCAGCACGGTCGCGAAGGCGGACTCGCCCTGCGCACCTGCGCCGATTCCCTGGCCGATCTTCGGGAAGACGTAGAGGAAGACAAAGCACAGCAGCAACGGCTGGATCAGGGTGCGCAGTGCGAACTCCGCACTGTGCTTGCGCAGCACGATCAGGTCGCGCAGCAGCAGCGCCCGTAGCGCGTGCAGGCTCGAGGCAGTGACGGATCGTCGCGGTGTCGTGCTGATCGGCACCGAAGCGCCGACGGAGCCCGCGGTCATTGTTCCTTCTTCCGGCCCCGGGCATCCGCTCCTGGGTCTGCGCCACGGTTGCTCGCTACTGCGGGGCTCGCCCCTCGCGCTCGCCCCTCGCGCTCGCCGCTGGCGCTCGCTGCGATGGCCCTGGCGCTGGTCACTCGCGGAGCTTTCTGCCGGTCAGCTCGATGAAGACCGTCTCCAGGGATGGTTCGGCCACCGACAGGTCGGCGATGGCCTGGCCCGCGGCCTCCACGGCATTGACGACCCGAGCCGCGAGGTGCGGCGCCGCGGCCAGCCGGACCTCGACGCCACCGTCCACGCGCCGGGTGTGCCGGACGCCCGGCAGTTGCTGGTCCAGCAACGACGCCAGCCGGTCCGGGTCACCATCGGCGCGGACCGAGACCACCGTGTCCGCCGCGACGCTCTGCTTCAGTTCCGCCGGCGTGCCCAGGGCGACGACGCGGCCCTGGTCGATGATCGCGATCCGGCGGCACAGGCGCTCTGCCTCGTCCATGTTGTGCGTGGTGAGCACCACGGTCTGGCCCTCGCGGTTCAGCGCTCCCAGCATCTCCCAGAGCGCGAGCCGGCTCTGCGGATCCAGCCCCGCCGTGGGCTCGTCCAGGAACAGCACCGCGGGTCGATGGAAGATGGCTCGGGCCACCATGAGCCGCTGCGCCATGCCGCCGGAGAGGGCGTACACCGACGCCGAGGCGGAGTGCGTGAGCTGGAACCGGGCCAGGAGCTCGTCGGCGATCTGTCGGGACACGCGGGCCTGGATGCCGAACAGGCGGCCGTGCAGGTAGAGGTTCTCCCAGACCGTGAGTTGGCGGTCGAGTGTGTTCTGCTGCGAGACGATGCCGGTCAGTTGCTTGGCCAGGGCCGGGCGTTCGACGACATCGACGTCGGCGATGAAGGCCCGACCCGACGTCGGCACGACGCGGGTCGTGAGCATGCCGGCCGTCGTGGTCTTGCCCGCTCCGTTCGGGCCGAGCAGTCCGAAGATCTCGCCCGGATCGACCTCGAGGGCCAGCCGATCGACGGCGGGAACCGTCGAGCCACGGTAGACCTTGGTCAGGTCGACCGTACGGATCACGCCCCCGTGGCTGTGCGTCATGCCGGGTCCACCATAAGCCGGGGCCGGCCGACCAAGTATGGGTTCGGCGGGCGCGGTCTTCGGGGAGACTGAAACCATTGACCCACGGGCCGCAACACACGGGGGTGAGTTGGCCATGAGGCAGTCGGTGCGCCTGGGTCGCGTCGCGGGCATAGACATCGGCGCGCACTGGTCGGTCCTGGTGATCGCCGTACTCCTCGGCTACGGGCTGGCGATCTCTGTCCTGCCGGCGGGGGCGCCGCGGCAACCGCTGATCGGCTACGCGGTGGTCGCCGCGGTGGTCGCGGCACTGTTCCTCGCCTGCCTGTTGGGGCACGAGTTGGCTCACGCGCTGGTTGCCCGGCGGCGCGGCGTCGGGGTCAGACGGATCACGCTCTGGCTGCTCGGCGGAGTGTCCGAATTGGACGGTGACCCACCGACGCCCGGCGCCGAGTTCGCGATCGCGGCCGCTGGACCGGTCGCGAGTCTGGTCCTCGGCGGCGTGTCGGCGGCCGCCGCCGCGCTGGTCAGCGTGAGCGGGGTGAGCCAACTCGTCGCAGTCGGCCTGGGTTGGTTGGCGGCGGTCAACATCGTGCTGGGCGTCTTCAATCTTCTTCCCGGCGCCCCGCTCGATGGCGGTCGGGTGGTGCGGGCGCTGGTCTGGCGCATTCGTGGTGATCGGGACCGGGCGCAGATCGCGGCCGACCACGCCGGCGTGGTGCTGGGTGTCCTGCTCGCCGCGCTGGGCGTCCTGCAGGTCCTCATCCTGCGCAACCTCTCCGGCATCTGGCTGGCCCTGGTCGGGTGGTTCCTCGTCACCGCGGCCAACGCGGAGAGCGCGGGCGTGCGCCTGCACCGCGCGCTCGATGGCCGTAGCGTGCGGGACATCATGGCGGCCAACCCCGTCTTCGGTATGGCGAACCAGACCATCGACGCCTTCGTGGCCGGCACCGCGGCCCGACACCCCCACGACAACTACCCCGTCGTCGACCACCAGGGGCATCTGGTCGGGCTGGTCCGTCTCTCCGACCTCGCGGAGATCCCAGCGCCCGGGCGGGCGCAGATGCCGCTGCGCGCGGCGGCGACCCGCATGCCCGCAGTGGCCGCCGTCTCGGCGGGCGATCCGGCCGCGACCGCGGCACGCAATCTCTCGCCCGCAAACCCGCTGCTCGCGGTCACTGAAGGCGACCGGCTCGTCGGCGTGGTCGGCAGTGGGGACGTCTCCCATGCCATCGCGCTCGGCATGCTCGGCCATCCCGCTGAGCGATCGGGCTCCGGCGCGGATCCGGAGCCGAGAACGCCGTACTGACCTGAACGGGCGTCAGGCCGGGCCGACGTGCGTGGCGAGCCACTCGTTGAGCGACCGGGTCGCCCGCAGAAACGCCGCCACGCGCTCGCGTGCACCGGCACGGCCGAGCCAGGCGCCGGCCGGCCACTCCTCCCACGGCCCTTGTACGTCAACAGCCGCGCTCGGGGGTGGTCGGCGGCGAAGCCCCGGGGCACGCGAGCGAGCTGGCCATGGCCACGGACATCGATCTTCTGGCGGGCCAGTGTGGCGACCAACGCCTCGAGGGCCGCGCCACTGGACTCGGCGTCGACCGCCTGCCGGTACCGGGCGAGCTGGTCCCGCTCCATCTGGTACATCCCGGCGCCGGCGCCGAGCCCTTCCGCATTGAGGCGAACGTAGCCACCCTGGTCGAGCACTGCGGCGATCTCGGTCTTGTACGGCGACTTGTCCGCGCTGAACCGGATGTCACGGTACGGCCGGAAGATCTTGCCGCGTCCGAACTCGGGCTCGAGCTCCGCGAGCAGCGCGGCCATCGGTGCGTACACCTTCTCCTCATACGCCTGCTTGTGCGCGGTCCAGTACGCCTTCGAGTTGTCGACCGCGAGTTGCTCGAAGAACTCCAGGGCATCGGCTGGCCATCCGCGAAACGCCACGCGCGCAGCCTAAGGCACGTGCGGTACCGACAGGTCGGGCTCCGTGCGGATCAACAGGTAAGACTGATCAGTCCAGACTGATGGTTTAGGCTCGCTTCGTGATCAGTACGACCATCCCGGCCCCGACCATACGGCTCGCGGGCGCGCTGCGGGTAGCGGTTGGCCGCCTTCGGCGCCAGCTTCGCGATATCGCCGACTCCGACCACCTCACGCCGTCCCAGATGTCGGTGCTGAGTCGGTTGGAGAAGGACGGCGCGGCCTGTGCCAGCAGCCTGGCCGCCGCGGAACGGGTCCGCCCGCAGTCGATGGCGGCCACGCTCACTGTCCTGGAGCAGCGGGGACTGATCCGTCGTGATCCCGATCCCGAGGACGGGCGGCGGCAACTTATCGCCCTGACCCCGGCGGCGCGGGAGTGGGTCCGGGGCAACCGGAGGGCACGCGAGGAGTGGCTGGCCCGCGCGCTGCAGGAGCGCTACACCGACGCCGAGCGCCGCACGATCGGCGAGGCCCTGGCACTACTCGACCGGCTCACCAGCCTGTAGCGCGACACCAGAGGGGAACAGCCATGGCCGGGGCCCGCTACAAGTGGGTCGCGTTGTCGAACACGACGCTCGCCACCTTCATGTCGGCGCTCGACGGCTCCATCGTGATCATCTCGCTGCCGGCGATCTTCCGAGGGATCGGGCTCGATCCCTTGTCGGCTGGCAACATCGGTTACCTGCTCTGGATGATCATGGGGTATCTGCTGGTGCAGGCGGTCCTGGTCGTCGCCCTCGGCCGCCTCGGCGACATCTTCGGCCGCGTACGCATCTATAACTCCGGCTTCGCGGTGTTCACCTTCGCCTCGGTGCTGCTCTCGTTCGACCCGTTCCATGGCGGCCACGGCGCGATGTGGCTCATCGGCTGGCGGTTGTTGCAGGCCTTCGGCGGCTCGATGCTCACGGCGAACTCCGCGGCGATCCTGACCGACTCGTTCCCGTTGGAGCAGCGCGGCCTGGCTCTCGGGATCAACCAGATCTCGGCACTCGCCGGACAGTTCATCGGCCTCGTCGCCGGCGGCCTGCTCGCCGTCATCGATTGGCGGGCTGTCTTCTGGATCAATGTCCCCATTGGACTCTTCGGTACGGTCTGGGCATACCTGCGGCTGCGCGAGACCGGCCAGCGTCACGCGAGCCGGATCGACTGGTGGGGCAACGCCACCTTCGCGCTCGGCCTGGGGGCGGTACTGGTCGGGATCACCCTGGGCATCCAGCCCTACCGGGGCCATGCCATGGGCTGGACGAGTCCCCGGGTCTTCGGCACCCTGCTCGGCGGAGTCGCCCTGCTGATCGCCTTCGTCGCCATCGAGCGTCGGGTGAGCGAGCCGATGTTCCGCCTCGGCCTGTTCCGGGTGCGCGCCTTCGCGGCCGGCAACGCGGCAGCGCTCGCCGCGGCGATCGCCCGTGGCGGCCTCCAGTTCGTGCTGATCATCTGGCTGCAGGGGATCTGGCTGCCGCTGCACGGATACGACTTCGCCGACACCCCGCTGTTGGCGGGGGTCTTCATGCTGCCACTGAGCGCGGGATTCCTCGCCGCAGGCCCGGTCTCGGGCCACCTCTCCGACCGCTTCGGCGCCCGCGGCTTCGCCACCGCCGGCATGCTCATCGCGGGCGCCACGTTCGCCGGCTTGCTGCTGTTGCCGATCGTGTTCCCATACTGGGCTTTCGCCATGCTCATCGCGTTCAACGGCGTGGGCGTGGGCATGTTCAGCGCACCGAATACGTCGGCCATCATGAGCAGCGTGCCGGCCGGCATGCGCGGCGCCGCCTCGGGCATGCGCTCGACCTTCCAGAACTCCGGCACGGCGCTATCCATAGGCGTATTCTTCTCCCTCATGATCGCGGGCCTGGCCGGCAGCCTGCCCAGCACGCTCACTGCGGGTCTTGAGCACCAAGGAGTGCCGCACGACGTGGCGGCTCAGGTCGGCGCCCTGCCACCCGTCTCGTCGCTGTTCGCCGCGTTCCTCGGCGTCAACCCGGTGCAGAACCTGCTCGCCCCCAGCGGCGTTCTCGACACCCTGCCCGAGTCGAACCGCACGGTCCTGCTCGGCCACGAGTTCTTCCCGGACCTCATCTCCGGCCCGTTCCACCATGGACTGACCGTGGTCTTCGTCGCGGCGATCGGGTTGTCGTTGCTCGCGGCGGCCGCGTCGTTGTCGCGCGGCGGGCGCTACATCCATCCCGGTGCGCAGGAGTCGGCGACCCGGCCAGGGCGCTAGCGTTCGCCGTCGGCGGGCACGGCCCGCAGCCGCAGCCGGGTGCGATCGGCGTACTCCTCCCGTGCGTGCGCGAGCCAGCCGGCGGTACGGGCGATCGCGAAGATGGCCTCGCCGGCGCCGATCGGCATCCCGGCCGCCCGGGTCAGCACACCGAGCGCGAAGTCGATGTTCGCCTCGGGCAATCTCCGGCGCCTGGCCTCGGCGAGGACCGCGTCCGCCACGGCCAGCGCCGGATGCCGCGGCGCATGCGACCGTACGGTCTCCAGCAGGACGGTCGCCCGCGCGTCACTGGGCCGGTACACCATGTGCCCCAGGCCTGGCACGCGCTCCCCCCGGCGCAACCGCAGGCCGATCGCGTCGGCGGCGCCCGATGGGGTTCCCGCCTCCAGCAACAGTGACTCGACGCCGAGGGATGCACCGCCGTGCAGGGGGCCGCTCATCGTGCCGAGCCCGGCCATGACCGCCGCGTACGGGTCGGCCCGCACCGACGCGGCCACCCGTACCGCCAGCGTCGAGGCGGCCAGCTCATGGTCGGCCAGGACGACCAGCGCCACCCGCAACGCGTCGACGAGCCGGGACCGGGCGCGGGCCGGGCGCAGCTTTGCCCACAGCCGGTCGGCGATCGTCCCGCCGACGTCGGGTCCGGGCAGGCTCGCCACCATCCCGGCGATCAGCGCCCGGCCGATGACGGCCACGGCGGACGGCTCGAGGTTGGCTCGCAGCGGGTCGGTGGCCCCGAGCGCCGGCACGATCACCTGGAGCCGTTCGAGCGCGAGGGTGGACTCGGGCACCGCGGCCTGCGCGGCTGCGCCGGCCGCCACGGCCTCGGGTGCGGCGTGCCATTGCTCGATCTGCGCCGGGGCGTCCTCGCCGGCCCACAGCCACTCCGCGACGGACTCGAAGGAGCTCGATCGGGCGAGTTCCAGGGCGTCACGGCCGCGGTAGAAGGGGCGGTCGGCTCCCAGCTCGGTGATGCGCGAGTAGATCAGCACCTCGTTGGGCGAGCGTGCCCGGGTGGCCGTGGCCGACGTGCGACGGGGACGGCCCCGACGGGCAAGCCGCTCGACCTCGTCCGGGTCGAAGAGGCTGGCTCCCGTCGGCGTGCGGCGGCGGGTCAGCACGCCCCGGCTCACGTAGGCGTAGAGCGTGGCGGTCTTCACCCCGAGCCGGTCAGCCGCCTCGACGGCTGTCATCGTGAGCCGCGCCACTCTCCCACTCCCGCCGTGCTAATGTTGATTTTCGTCAACGTTGACGACATTACAGTACACGTGTCAATCTGACCGACATGCCGAGGATCCACTTCTTGGACGTCACCAACCGGGACGGCGTCCAGACCGCGCGGACCGGACTCAGCAAGTTCGGCAAGACGATGGTCAACTTCTATCTCAGTCGGCTGGGTGTGGCCCAGTCCGAGATCGGGTTTCCGTTCCTGTTCCATGAGGTGCCCTATGTCCGGGCCCAGACCGCACTCGCGGCCGCCGGTGCGTTCGGGGAGCTGCGGCTCGGCGGTTGGTGCCGGGCCGTCGTGGCCGACGTCGAGCGCTGTGTCCCCTTAGGACTGTCGCACTACAACCTCTCCATCTCGACGAGCGATCAGATGCTGCGCAACAAGTTCCGCGGCAAGTTCGACCGGGACGCGGTCGTGCGGGAGATGGTCACGGCGGTCGCGGCGGCCAAGCAGGCCGGCGTCGAGACGGTCGGGGTCAACGCCGAGGACGGCTCGCGCACCGACGACGGCTTCCTGGTGGAGTTCGCGCTCGCCGCCAAGCAGGCGGGGGCGGACCGGCTGCGGTACTGCGACACGATCGGCGGTGAAACCCCCGGCCGGATCGGGGAACGCTTCGCCCGGCTCGCCAGCACGGTCGGGCTGCCGGTGGAGACGCACTGCCACAACGACCTCGGGCTCGCCGTGGCCAACTCGGTGGCGGGAGCGCTCGGTGACCTCGACGCCGGGCAGGACGCCTGGATCAACACGTGCGTCAACGGCATCGGCGAACGCTCCGGCAATGCCGACCTCGTCGGGACGATCCTCGCCCTCACCCACGGCTTCGGGGTGTCCGAGCGGGTCGAGATCGGCGACAAGCTCGACCTGAGCTGGGCCCGTCGGTTCGCCCTCTGGGCCGGATACGCGTTCGGAGCGCCGGTACCGGTCAACCAGCCTGGCGTCGGGCGCAACGCCTTCGCGCACGAGTCGGGCATCCACGCCGACGGCGCGCTGAAGGACCACCGCAACTACGAGCTGTACGACGAGGAGCTGCTCGGCCCCTACCCGGACGACCGCCACGCCCACAGTGGACGGATCGTGCTCACCGGCGAGTACGGCGGACTCGCCGGCTTCCGGCACGTGATGGAGGACCTGGGCATCGAGGTGACCGACGAGCAGCTCACGTTCCGGCTCGTCCAGCTCAACAACGCCGCGACCGGCCGTCCACTCACCGACGACGAGTTGCGCCTGACCGCGGCCTTCCCGAACGAGCTCTCCCTGCTCTACCCCGGCCTGCTCACCTAGCGTGGCCGGTAGTAGGGCGAGAGGCGCAGCAGCATGCTCCGCACCAGCGGGCTCGCGACCCGGGCCGCCGTGCGGCGCCAGCCGAGGCTGCGGGCCACCGCCGCGGTGACGTCGTCGAAGGTGTGCCGCTGATAGCGCAGCAGGGCCTGACTGTCCCTTGTGTCCAACCAGTCCGTCGCATACTCGGCGGTGCTGAAGGCCCGCTCCGGCAGGGGCCGGATGCCCATCGCCGCGAGCATGCGGGTCAGGTACTCGCGGTAGGTCAACTGGCAGGACGGGCCGCCGCCGACGAAGAGCACCCGACCCCATACGTCCGGCGTCTCAAGGGCGTTGGCGATGGCTAGTCCGGCGTCGTCGGCGTGGATCGCCTCGATCCGGTTCTCCAGGCCGATCTCGAACATGATCGGATGCGGCGCCCTGATGCCGAGGACCGGCACGTCGGCGAGGCGCAGGATCGACCAGGACAGCCCGGAGGCGCGGATCAGTCGCTCGCACTCGATCTTGTGCTCGGTGTACGGGTTGGTCGCCACCAGCGGGTCGTCCACGTGCCGCGGCGGGATCCGGTGCAGCGTATTGCCGTGCACGTCGAGCGTCGACGTGAACAGCAGGCGTGGCGGCGTTGGCTGAGCCAGGCACGCGGCGATGAGCGCCGCCGTACCGTCCACATTGTACTTTCGCGCCAGCTCGGGCTGCTCGTCCGCCCGGGGCGGGATCATGGCGGCGAGGTGGATGACGGTGTCGACCCCGGCCACTGCGCGGTTGGTGCGGTCAGGATCGCTCAGGTCACCCCAGACGGGGGCCACGCCGAGGCGGCGGGCGAGGCGGCGGGCAGGGGAGCTGGGGTGGGACAGGCAGCGAACCTCGTGCCCACGACGGATCAGCTCGGGCAGCGTGTGCGAGCCGACGTTGCCGAAGCCACCGGTGACCAGGATCGCCATGGCGGCCAATCTAGTCGCAGCGAACCGGGGTTCTTGTCGGTGCCCGCAGGTACGGTCACGACCGTGACTGACGGGTGCGCGTTGGACGTGGTGCGGGACGAGACGGTCCGCTTGGCCCGCTACGCCTGCGAACGGCTGCGGGGGCGGCTGGTCGGGATGAGCGACGACGAGTACTTCTGGGAGCCGGTCGCGGGATGCTGGTCGGTGCGCCGCGGTCGCGACGGCGTCTACCGGCAGGACGGCAACGAGTCGCAACCCGACCCCGTCCCGGCGCCGCTCACGACGATCGCCTGGCGGGTCTGTCACATCATCGACGTGATCTCGTCCGACCACAACGCCACCTGGCTCGGGCTCACGCCGGTGGCGCTGTCGCGGCGTGGAGTCGGTGAGCCCGCGACGGCCACGGCCGCGGTCGACCTGCTGACCGAGGCGTTCAGCGCCTTCGAACGCTGCCTGTCCACAACGGACAGCGCACGTCTGACCGAGCCGATGGGCCCGATCGCCCGGGCGTACGGCACCTACACGCGCCTATCCTTCGTGGTGCACCAAGTGGACGAGCTGGTGCACCACGGCGCCGAGGTGGCGACCTTGCGCGACCTCTACCGGGCCATGGGCAGGGCGGGGGCCCGGAGCCTCGTGCCAGCTCAGACATAGGAGGTTGCCCCACGCCGCCCGTGTCACGGACACGACGGCCGCCACGATTGGCTTCGCGACGCGCAGCCCCTACGCTCTGCTGCGCTGTCACGTCGTCAAATCGCCGGAGGGTGGGTCCAGTGGACGCGGCAACCGAGCCCGACCAAGTCGAGAAGCTCCGCGAGATCTGGCACGCCGGCGAAATCGACTCCGATATCGACTACTACCTGACGGTCGCCGCCCACGCGCCGTGGGTGGTCCGACCGCACGTGGTCCATCTCGAGCGCGACGGGCGGGATCTGCTCGGCATCGCGCGGCTGGAGAAGTATGCGCTGCGCATCAACGCCGGCCATCGCGCGTTCGCCCGGCCGGAGTTGCGCAGCATCGTGGTCACCTTCGGCGGCATCGTCGGGTGTCGCGACATCGACGACGAGCTCTCGGTCATCGACGCCCTGAGCGAGCCGTTGCGGACCGGCGAGGCGGAAGCACTCGTCCTGCAGCGCGTTCGTCGGCCCAGCACCCTGTGGCAGGCGAGCCAGCGACGCCTGCGCGTCTACGGCCTGCCGGTCGCGCACCGGTCGGTGGCCAAGAAGCCGGCGAGCCTGGAAGCGTTCCTCGCCAGCCGCTCGTCGACGACGCGGCGCCGGTTCCAGAAGGAGGACAAGCGGCTGGAGAGCGAGCACCGGGTCGAGGTCGTCCGTTACGACAGCGTCGAGCAGGCCGACGTGCTGGCGCAACACATGGAGGCCATCGCGGCGAAGACCTACCAGCGCGCCATCGGCACGGGTCACCGCGGTGACACGGTTGACGCCGCCCTGATCCGGCTCTGCCTCGCCAAGGGGTGGTTACGGGTGTGGATGTTGTACCTCGACGGCAAGCCGGTCGCGTTCTGGGAGGGCACCACCTATGGCGGCCGGTATCTCGGCGGCGTGACCGGGTACGACCCCGAGTACGCGCGAAAGTCGGTGGGCCGGTACACGATGCACCGCATGGTCGCCGAGGTCTGTGCCGACCCCGCCGTCGAGGTGATCGACCTCGGCCAGGGTGACCAGGAGTACAAGCTGGAGTTCCAGCCCGACCGCATCGACGAGTGCGACGTCATCCTCCTCGCCCGCCGGCCGCGGGCGCTCGCGCTGGGCGCGGCTCTGTCGGCCACGACGGTGGCGAACACGCTCGGCAAGCGGATCAGCCGTTCCGAGGCCGCCGCGAAGGTCCGGGCCAGGCTCAAGACGGGCAGGTAGTTCGCCCCCCGAACTACCTGCGCTACGCTGGCGATGTGACCGACCCCCTCGACGCCGCCGTCGCGGCGTTGACGCGGCTGAGCCGGGTCATCGAGCGGGCCGCCATGCCGCTGAGCCTGGCCGACTATCGGGCACTGGCCGCGATCGCCTCGGGCGAGGAGCGCGCCTCGCGGCTGGCGCAGCGGCTCGCCGTGGGCAAGCCCGCGATCAGCGCCACAGTGGACTCGCTCTCACGACGCGGTCTGATCTCCCGGGAGCGGGTCGAGGCGGACCAGCGCGCCGTGACGCTCACCCTCACCGCCGAGGGTCGCGACGCCTACGAGCAGGCCCAGCGTCGCATGGCGCAGCGCCTCGCTGAGGTCGCCGGGCTCGCGAGCGACGCGACCATCAGCCTGCAAAGCCTGGTCGAACTCGGCGAGGCCCTGGACCGCCTGCGCGTCGGGCAGGTGGGTGCGTGACCGTGGCAGGGACGCCGACCATCGGCTGGGTGCGTCGGCTGCGCGGATACGTGCTCGTCCACCGGACCAGCCTCTTCGTCGCCCTGGGCGCCGCCCTGCTGGGCAGTCTGTGCCAGGTGTTCGCGCCGCTGGTGGCGCGTCAGATCGTGGACCGGGTGATCGGCGCCCACAGCGGCTCGCTGGCCGCCTGGCTCGGGCTCCTGCTCGGCCTGGCCTGCGCGAACCTCGGCTTCGGGTTCCTGCGCCGCTACCGCGGTGGCCGGGTCTCCATCGGCGTGCAGAACGACCTGCGCAACGCGATGCACGCCCACCTGCAGTCGATGGACTTCACCAACCTCGATCGCATGCCGACCGGTCAGCTCGTCGCCCGGGCGAACTCGGACTCGGCGCTGGTGATGATGTTGCTGAACCTGCTCCCCGTCGTCAGTGGCAACGCGCTGCTGCTCGTGCTCTCGCTCGGGGTGATGTTCGCGCTCTCGCCGCCGCTGGCGCTGGTCGGCTTGGCGATCATCCCCGCGCTTCTCGCGGTGGCCTACCGGATGCGCTCGCGGGTCTTCCCCGCGACCTGGGAGGCTCAGCAACGCGAGGGCGACCTCGTGCAGATCGTCGACGAGGACATCGCCGGCGTACGGGTCGTGAAGGCCTTTGGCCAGGAGCGGCGCGAACTCGAGCGCCTCGCGGCATCGGCGCGCCGGCTCTACGGCTCCCAGATGCGCGCCACCCGCATTCAGGCGCGCTACCAACCGCTGCTCAAGTCGATCCCCGCGCTCGGGCAGGTCGGGATTCTGGCACTCGGTGGCTGGCTGACCCTGCACCATCACATCTCGCTCGGAACCTTCCTCGCCTTCTCCAGCTACGTCGCGCAGATGCTCGCGCCCGCCCGCCAGCTCGCGGGCATGCTGACCATCGGCCAGCAGGCGCGGGCCGGCGTTGAGCGCATCGGGCAGTTGCTCGACACGACACCGGCCATTGTGGACGCTGACGACGCCGAGACGCTCGCACCCGTCTGCGGCGCGATCGAGTTCGACGACGTCCGGTTCGCGTACGGCCGGGCCGACCAGGTACTCCCCGACATGCTCACCGGATTCTCGCTGCGGATCGCCGCGGGCGAGCGGGTGGCGCTCGTCGGCGCGAGCGGATCCGGCAAGTCGACCGCGGCCATGCTCATCCCCCGTTTCTACGACCCCCGACACGGCGCCGTACGCATCGACGGAAGGGACGTCCGTACGGTACGGCTGCGATCGCTACGGTCGCAGATCGGCGTGGTGTACGAGGAGAGCTTCCTGTTCAGCGAGTCGGTGCGCGACAACATCGCCTACGGGCGTCCGGACGCCAGCGACGAGCAGATCCGTGCCGCGGCCCGCATCTCCCAGGCCGACGAGTTCATCACGGCGTTGCCGCGAGGCTACGACACGGTGGTCGGCGAGCGTGGCCTGTCGCTGTCCGGCGGCCAACGCCAACGGATCGCGTTGGCCCGGGCGATCCTTACCGACCCCAGGGTGCTGATCCTCGACGATGCCACGAGCGCCGTCGACGCGCGCACCGAGGAGGCGATCCACGCGGGCCTGCGCGACGCGCTTGGCGACAGCACAGTGCTGCTCATCGCCCACCGTCAGTCCACATTGCACCTGGCGGACCGGGTCGTGCTGGTTGACGGTGGTCGCGTGGTGGACGAGGGTTCGCACCAGGAGCTCAGCGAGCGCAGTGCCACCTACCGGGCGCTGGTGACGGGCATGGATGACGGCCAGGCCACCGCGGCGGCCCGGACCGGCAGCGTCGACGCGCGGGTCGGTTCGGCCCCGCTCGACGCCGCGGCGTGGCACCAGCGCGGCAACAGCGCACCCGCGTCCCGGGTCGCCGTGCCCTCAGCGCCAAGCCTGGGGCCTGGCCTCGGCGGCGGTGGCACCATGCGCAGGGCCCTGGCCGCGACCCCCCAGATCCTGGCTCAGGTGGCGAAGCTGCCCCCCGTCAAGGACCGGGTCCGCCCGGACGTCGACGCGCAGGCGCAGCACCGGCCGCACTTCTCGCTCGGCAGCCTGCTGCGCGAGTACCGCCGCCCGATGCTGCTGGGGCTGCTCCTCGTCGTGCTCGACGCGGTCTGCGGTCTGCTCGGTCCGGCACTGGTCAAGCGGGGCATCGACGATGGGATCATGACGGGCTCGATGGTGGCGGTGCTGGCAGCATCGGGCATCTTCCTGGTCGTCACGCTCGTCGACCTGCTCGATCAGGTCGGGGAGACCTTCGTCATGGGCCGCACCGCCCAGCGCGTCATGCTCTCGCTGCGGGTGCGCATCTTCGCCCAGTTGCAGCGGCTCTCGCTCGACTACTACGAGCGGGAGATGGCCGGCCGGATCATGACGCGCATGACGACAGACGTCGATCAGTTTGAGCAGCTCGTCGAGAACGGCCTGCTCGCCGCATTGGTGTCGGCCGTGACCTTCGTCGGGGTCGGGATCGCGATCGTCGTGGTCGACCCGCCGCTGGGTGGCGCGACCCTGGCCGTCGTCGTGCCGCTGGCGATCGCGACCGTCCAATTCCGACGTCACGCCGCCGTCCTCTACGACCTGTCCCGGGAGCGGATCGCGATCGTCAACGCCGACTTCCAGGAGAGCCTCTCCGGCGTCCGCGAGGCGCAGGCGTTCGTCCACGAGCCCGCCACCGTCGCGCGGTTCCAGGGCCTCGGCGCCGACTACGTCAGCTCCCGGGTCGCGGCCCAGCGCCTGGTCGCGATGTACTTCCCGTTCGTCCAGTTCCTCTCCTCGGTCGCCGACGCCATCGTGCTCGGCCTGGGCGCGGTGCTCGTCCTGCGCGGGCAGCTCACCACCGGCGCGCTCATCGCCTTCCTGCTCTATATCGACATGTTCTTCTCCCCGATCCAGCAGCTTTCGCAGGTCTTCGACTCCTGGCAGCAGACGAGGGTCTCGGCGCGGCGCATCGCCGAGCTGATGCGGCTGGAGTCGCTCACGCCGGCCGCCGTCGAGCCGGTCCGTCCCCGGCGGCTGTGTGGAACGGTCGCGTTCGACAACGTCCGGTTCGCCTACCCTGCCGTTCCGGCGCGCCGAGGGCCCGACGACGAAGTCCGTGGGCCGGCCGACGCGCGTTCGGTGGATCTGTTGGAGGTTGGCCCGGCGAGGCCGCCGGAGGCCCTGAAGGGCATCGGGTTCCGTATCGCTGCGGGGGAGACCGTCGCCCTCGTGGGCGAGACCGGCGCGGGCAAGACGACCGTGATGAAGCTGCTCGCCCGGTTCTACGACCCGGACGTGGGGACCGTCCGGATCGATGGGCTCGACATCCGCACGCTCGACCTCGCGGGCCTGCGGGCCCAACTCGGATACGTGCCGCAGGAGGCGTTCCTGTTCACCGGATCCGTGCGCGACAACATCGCCTATGGTCGACCCGCCGCCCCCGATGCCCGGGTCGAGGCCGCGGCCCGCGCGGTCGGAGCACACGAGTTCATCGCGGCACTTCCCGGGGGCTACCTGCACGAGATCTCGGAGCGGGGGCGCTCGCTGTCGGCCGGGCAGCGCCAGTTGATCGCGCTGGCCCGGGCCGAGCTGGTGGACCCCGCGATCCTGCTCCTCGACGAGGCGACGTCCAATCTGGACCTCGCCACGGAGGCTCGGGTCAGCGCCGCGATGAGCAGTGTGTCGGCGGGCCGTACGACCGTGCTCATCGCCCATCGACTGCAGACTGCCCTTACGGCGGATCGCATCATCGTGCTCTCCCAGGGCCAGATCGTCGAGGTCGGTACCCACGCCGAGCTGCTCGACGCGGACGGGCCGTACGCCGTGATGTGGCGCGCGTTCGAGCTCGCCACCCGGCCCTAGCCCGCCGCCCGGCCCGCTACGAGACCTGCTCCCCCGTGGACGGTTCGCCCGCCCGCCGCCGTGCCGTCGCCATCGAGCGCGCCGTCGACGTGCCGTCCCACAACGAGGCCATGGCGCCGACCACGCTCATTACGGTGGCGGCGACGAAGACCACGACCAGCCCGTGGTGGAACGGGCCGGAGATGAGCTGGGGGAAGAACTGCTTGCCGGTCAGCGTCGCGGCGTTGCCCGCGGGGAGCGAGTTCAGCACGCCGCTGGGGCCGAGCAGCTCGGCCAGCGGGTTGTAGCCCAGGAACGCGGCGAACAGGCTCCCCACCGGGGGCAACGCGCCGATGCCGGCCGCGACCGACGCCGGCACCCCCTGCGCCTCCAAGCCGTTCGTCAGCGTGGTGGGCAGCGTCGAGGCGAGTCCGATGATCATGAGAGAGAAGAAGATCCCGATCGACAGCGCCGAGCCGGAGTTGAAGAACGTGCCCCGCATGCCGGCCGCGGCCCCGCGCTGGCTCGCCGGCACCGCGTTCATGAGGGCAGCGGTGTTCGGTGACGAGAAGATCCCGGATCCGATGCCATTGACCGCGATCAGCAACGCGAACAGCCAGTACGGGAAATCCACCGGGATCAGCAGCAGGCCGATGAACGACGCGGCGATGACCACCTGCCCGCCCACCGCGAACGGGCGGTGGCCGAAGCGGTCGGAGAGGATCCCCGAGATCGGCCCCGACACGAGGAAGCCGACGGTGAGCGGCAGCAGGTAGATGCCGGCCCACAGCGGTGTCGAGGCGTAGTCGTACCCGTGCAGCGGCAACCAGATCCCTTGCAGCCAGATGATGAGCATGAACTGCATGCCGCCGCGGCCGATCGAGGAGAGCAGTCCGGAGAGGTTCGTCGCGACGAACGTACGGTTGCGGAACAGCTCGAGGTGGAACATGGGCTCGCTCACCCGCAACTCCACGACACAGAACGCGACGAGCAGGCCAACCCCACCGAGCAGCCCGGCCTCCACCCACGGGTTCGTCCAGCCCGTGGTGTGGCCGCCGTAGGGCTGGATGCCGTACGTGATGGCCGCGAGCACGGCCGAGAGCCCCAGCGCGAACGTGATGTTGCCCGGCCAGTCCAGCCGGCCCGGCCGTCGTTCCCCGAGCTCGTGCAGCGAGGCCAGCGACCAGACCGTGCCCGCGATGCCGATCGGCACGCTCACCCAGAACACCGCATGCCAGTCCCACTCCGCGAGCACCCCGCCCAGGACCAGGCCGATGAACGAGCCCGCGAGCGCGGCGACCTGGTTGACGCCCAGCGCCATCCCTCGTTGGTGCAGCGGGAAGGCGTCGGTGAGGATCGCGGTCGAGTTCGCGAAGACCATGGCGCCGCCCACCGCCTGCACGACCCGCCACCCGATGAGCCACAGCGCGCCTCCGCTGGCGCGGAAGGGGTCGAGGGAGAGCGCGATCGAGGCGAGGGTGAAGATGACGAACCCGAGGTTGTACAGGCGCACCCGACCGTACATGTCGCCGAGCCGGCCGAAGGCCACCACCATGACCGCGCTGACGAGCATGAAGCCCATGAGCATCCACAGCAGGTAGCTGACGTTGCCGGGCGAGAGCGGGTTGAGCCCGATGCCGTTGAAGATCGCCGGTAGTGAGATGATGACGATCGATGCGTTAACGGTCGCGAGCAACATGCCGACCGTCGTGTTGGACAGGGCGACCCACTTGTACCGCGGGTGATCACGGTCGAAACGGATGCTGCGGCGGGGCTGGGCGAGCGCGGTCGCCATGAGGTCGGGCCTCCTGGGCGGGTTCGTTGACGCGAAGACAGTTAGCCCACGCTAACAATCCCGAGGCACCCCCCGCCAAGCGACTCCGAAGAGCCAGCCTCCGGCGCCCTGTGCGCTGTGGCGAACAGCACACGCCACCTGCGACAACGCCGACTATGAACGGACTCTGACCGTGGTGTCCCATCGTGGCGTCATGTCCGAAAACCGAGCCGGCGTGCTCCGTGCCACCTGTGCGGCGAAGGCGATGTCCGTTGCCCTGGCGGCCCTGGCGCTCGGCGCACTCGTCGCCTGTTCGAGCGGGGGCACCAACGCCCCGACCGGCGGCCCCGCTCCGGGCGACACGACCGCACCCGGGGCTGGCGGCGGCGCGACCGACGCGTGCTCGAAGGGCCTCACGGTGGGCGACCCCGGGGTGGTGTCGATCAGGTGCGATGGAACCGCGACCGTCACGATCACGGTCGGCTCGGCCGCGTCCACGATCGCCGGCGGCACGTGCTACGACACCGCCGACGGCTGGACCGCCGCATTCGGCGTGGTCGTTGATCGCGAGGGCGTGGGCGGGAACGGGGCATACACCGGCCCGAATGTGGACAACGTCGCGATCAACACCACGGACCAGCCCGGGAAAGCCACCATCCAGGCGGTCATCGATGGCAAGGTGGTCTACGACCTCGGCAACGCCACGGTGAGCTTCGCCGCGGACAAGAAGACCGCCCACCTGCAGGGCACCAGCGAGTCGACCTCGGACAGCCCAGGTGCGGCCCTGGTCGTGGACATCACCTGCTGACCGGAGTCAACGGCCGACCGCCCTGGCGTCGCGCCCCGACGTCCGGGGCGGCGGCACCCGCGGGCCGGTCGCCGCCTCGACCTCAGCGAGCACTGCCAGGACCCGAGCCTCGATGATCCCGACACCGGCGTCTGCGGCAGCCTCGCGTGCCGCGAGCCCGTGCTCAAGCGCCCGCCCATGGTCGCCGCCGGCGAGGGCGATGCGGGCCAGCTCGACCAGCGTCATCGCCTCGCCTCGGCGGTAGCCACCCAGCCTCGCCACGGCCAGCGCCTGGTCCGCCCAGGACAACGCGATGCCGAGGTCCCCTCGCAGCCGACCGGCCGCCGCGAGCACGCGGCACGCCTCGCACTGCATCCGCCGGTCGCCGATCTCATCGGCAACCGCGAGGCCCGCCCGCGCCAACCGCTCCGCCTCGTCGGGGCGGTCGGTCTGCAGGTGCGCCTCGGCGAGGTCGCAGAGAGAATCGGCCTCGCCGGTCCGGTTGCCTGACTCACGGCGCAGCTCCAGCGCCCGGCCCAGGTGGTCGATGGCCATCTCCTCGCGTCCCTGCTCCCGGTAGATGCAGCCGAGCGTGTTCAGCGGCAACGCCTGGGCATGGTGTGCGCCGACCTCGCGGTAGAGCTCCAGCGCCCGGTGCAGCGTGCGCTCCCCGTCATCGAGCTTCCCGGCCATCCACTCGGTACGCCCGAGGTTGGCCAGGCTCACGGCCGCCCCGCCGTGCTCGCCGCACCGCTGGAACAGCGCCAGTGCCTCCCGGTAGTACCCGGCCGCCTCGGCCAGCCGGCCCTGCTCGTTGCAGAGGTTCGCCAGGCTGCCGGTCGCCGCGGCCCGGCCGGCGGTCCACCCGGCGCGCCGCGCATGGGTGAGGACCAGGCGGAGCTCGTCGATTGCGGCGTCGTAGCGGGTCAGGAACGTGTGCGCCTGGGCGAGGCAGAGGTGGGCGCCCGCCTGGCCCAGGTCATCGCCGTCCACAGTGGACGCCGGCACGGCCGCGGCCCCGGCGGCCAGCAGCTCCCGACGGTGGCGGCTGTTCCAGAAGTAGCCGCGCAACGCGTCCGCGAGCAGCCACGCGTAGGAGCGGGGGCCATCGGCAGCCGCCTGCGCGATGGCGGCGAGAAGGTTCGCCTCCTCCGCCTCCAACCAGGCCAGCGCGGACGTGGCATCGACGAAGAGGGCCGGGTCAGCCGGCACGCCCTGGGGCAGCCGCTGCATCTGGGGGTTCAACAGGCGGGCCGCGGCGTCGGCCGCGCCGAGGCAGAGGTCGTAGAGCCGTCGCATCGCCGCCGATCGCTCGGCGTCGCTGTCCTCCGCCTCACTGAGCCCCCGCGCGTAACCGCGGATCAGGTCGTGGAGCTGGTAGCGCCCTGGCGTCGGTTCGGCGAGCAGGTGCGCGTCGGTGAGCTGCGTGAGGGCACGGTCGATCTCGGGCCCCGGCGCCTGCCCGACCAGGGCCGCGGCGGCCGGGATCGAGACGTCCTCGCCGGGGGCGAGGCCGACCATGCGGAACAGCCGACGAGCCTCCTGCTTGAGCGCGACGTACGAGAGGTCAAAGGCCGTACGCACGCCGGACTCGTCGTCGCCCTCCACCTGGAGTGCGGTCAGCCGGTCGCCGGTGTGCAGCCGCTCGACGAGTTCGGCGATGGGCCGCTCGGGGTGGCGGCCAAGCTGCGCGGCGGCGATGCGAAGCGCGAGCGGCAGATGGCCACACAGCTCGGCGAGCTCCTGGGCGCTGTGCCGCTCGGACCTCAGTCGCCGCGGCCCCAGCGACGCCGACAGCAGCTGCATCGACTCCTCGGCACCCAGGGTCCGCAGGCTCAGCAGCCGGGCACCGCCGTGGACGGTCAGACCGGTCAGCCGGTCCCGGCTGGTGACGAGCGTGGCGCAGCCCGGGCCGGCGGGCAGCAGTGGCCGGACCTGGTCGACGCCGGCCGCGTTGTCCAACAGCACCAACACGGCGCGGTCGGCGAGCAGGCTGCGATACAGCGCCGCGGCCTCGGCCGCCTCCAACGGGATCAGATGGGCCGCGACCCCGAGCGCCCGCAGGAACCCGCCGAGCACGTGCTCCGGGTGCAGCGGCGGGCTCGATCCGTACCCATGCAGGTCCACATAGAGCTGCCCGTCGGGGAACCGGCCCCGGTTGCGGTGTGCCCAGTACACGGCCAGGGCGGTCTTGCCGACGCCCGCGGTGCCCACGATGCCGACCACGGGCCCGCTCAGCGAGCCGAGCGCGGTCAGCTCGGTCACGATCGCCAACTCCCGGGCCCGGCCGGCGAACCCGGCCACAGCCGGCGGCAACTGGGCCGGCACGAGTGCCGGTGCCGGCACCGCGGGCTGTTCCTCACGCAGGATCGTGACCTGCAGGCTCTGCAGCTCCGGTGCTGGGTCGAGGCCCAGATGGTCGGCCAGATCGCGGCGGACCCGTCGATACGCGGCGAGCGCGTCGGCGCGGCGACCGCTGCCGAACAGCGCGAGCA
Organism: Micromonosporaceae bacterium; assembly: GCA_036557785.1. GTDB lineage: Bacteria > Actinomycetota > Actinomycetes > Mycobacteriales > Micromonosporaceae > DATBGZ01. The sequence goes on along the minus strand of DATBGZ010000039.1, from coordinate 8,769 downwards.
TCTGTTGCTGCGCCAGCCGCTCGCGCAGGGGGTGCGTGGCCGTGAGGTCGGCCAGTTCGTCCAGCACCTCCGCGTGCCGGTCCAGCCGCAGCAGCGCATCGACGCGGTCCTCGACCGCCGTCATCCTCGCCTCGTCGAGTCCCGAGCAGAGCCGCTCCTGCGCTTCGGGCTGCGCCGTCCCGGACAGCGGCGCCCCCGTCCACAGTGCGAGCGCGCCCTCCAGAAGGCGCAGCCGGTCGGCATCGTCGGCTGTCGCGCGGGCCTGGGCCAGCGCGACGCGGAACCGATGGACGTCCACAATGGATGGATCGACGTCGAGCAGATATCCCGACCCCTGGGTCACGATCGCCGCGGCATCGGCCAGTGCCGCGCGCAGCCCGGAGACGCAGACCCGTACGGCGTGCTCCGCCGTCGGCGGCGGCTGTTGCGGCCAGACCAGGTCGACCAGGCGCCGCACCGATATCGCATGGCCGACCTCGAGGGCGAGGATGGCGAACACGAGGCGCTGCTTGCGCGGCCCCAACGGCACGGGTTGGCCATCGCGCAGGACGGCCACCCGGCCGAGCAGGCGCACCTCCACCGTCACCGGTCGATCCTAAGTTGCGGGCGGACCAGGCTAGGAACGGACTCTGACCGCCGGTCCCATCCTCGACATGGGCCCGAGCCTGGCCATCCTGCTGCCTCAGATCTGAGCCGCCTCAGCCGCGGGCCTGCGCCGCGGGGACGTCGGGCTCATGGGCGTACCGATGCGGCCACCAGATGTGTCGACCGATGTCGAGGTTGAGTGCCGTGACGAGCACCGATCGCACGACGATCGTGTCGAGCAGCACGCCGAACGCGACCGCGAACCCGACCTCGGCGAAGGCGGTCAGCGGCAGAGTGGCGAGGACCGCGAAGGTGCCCGCGAGCACGAGCCCGGCCGACGTGATGACCCCACCTGTGGCGGCGAGGGCGACGAGCGTTGCCGGGCGGGTGCCCCGGGTGCGCGTCTCCTCCCGGACCCGGGTCATCAGGAAGATGTTGTAGTCGACGCCGAGCGCGACGAGGAAGACAAAGACGAACAGTGGCAGCGCGGTGTCCGCCCCGCCGTATCCGAGGACGTGCTGGAAGACGAGCGCGCTGACACCCAGTGCCGCGGCGAACGAGAGCACCACGGTGGCGATCAGGAGCAGTGGCGCGACGATCGCTCGCAACAGGAGCGCGAGGATCACGAAGACGACCGCAAGCACGATCGGGATGATGACCGTGCGGTCGTACCGCGCGGTTCGCTGGACATCGAGGTTGATGGCCGTGTCGCCACCCACTTTCGCGTCGGCGCCGGGGACCGCGTGGACGCGGTCGCGCACCCGGTCGATCGTGTCGTACGCGGGCTGACTGTCGGGGGCATCGACCAGGGTCGCGGTCACCACGGCGATCTCGCCGCGAACCATCGGTGGCGTGACGCTCGCGCCGACGATGCCCGGGGTGCCGGCCACGGCGCTGCTCACCTGGTCGACGTGGTCGGCCGAGGTCGTCACGACGACCGGGTCGCCCGACCCGGCCGGGAAGTGGCGCGCCAGCGCTTCGGCGCCGGCCACCGATGCCGGCGTGCCGCGGAAGGACTGCTTGGTGGTCAGCCCTGTGGCGTGCAGTTGCACCAGGCCGATCGCGAGCACCCCGAGCGCCACGCTGGTGAGGATCCAGGTGAGCCGGGGAGCACGGGCTACCGCTGAGCCGACCCGGGCCCAGAATCCCGTCGCCGTCGGCTCGGCCGACCCCTCGACAGGTCGAGTCGGCCAGAACACCCAGCGGCTCACGATGACGAGCAGGGCCGGCAGCAGCGTGAGCATGACCGCGAGCGCCACGAGCACACCGATGGCGGCCACCGGGCCGAGCCCGGCGGTTGAGTTCGTCCGGGCCAACAGCAGGCAGAGCATGCCGACGACCACAGTGGACCCGCTCGCGATGATGGCCGGCCCGGCGCGGTGCAGGGCCACCGCCATCGCCTCGTGGCGATCATGGTGGCGGCGCAACTCCTCGCGGTAGCGGGCCACGAGCAGCAGCGCGTAGTCCGTGCCCGCGCCGAAGACGAGCACGGTCAGGATGCCGGCGCTCTGCGCGTTGACCACCAGGCCGGAGTGCCGGGCGAGCAGGTAGATGACCGCCTGGGCGATCGTGAGCGCCACCCCCGCGGAGATGACCGGCAGCAGCCAGAGAAACGGGCTGCGGTAGGTGAGCAGCAGGATCACGATGACCACGGCCCCGGCAGCGTAGAGCAGCGTGCTGTCGATGCCCGCGAATGCCTCCGAGGAGTCCGCGGCCACGCCCGCGGGGCCCGTGACATACACGGCCATGCCGTTCGCGCTATCACTGGCGGTCGACCGGATGCTCGTGACGAGGTCGCCCGCGCGCGACCAGCCCTGAGGGCCGAGGTCGACCGGCACGATGACCTGCGCGGCCCGCAGGTCGGCCGACGGGATCGGCCCGGTGACCTGGCCGTCGAGGTCAGGCAGGGCGCTGAAGGTGCCGACGTCGCTCATGATCTTCGCGAGGTCGGCCTGGCTGAGCGGTGAGTCGCGCTCGTAGACCACGACCGCGGGAACCGTGTTCGGGGAGACGAACTGGGCCTGCGTGTCGAGGACCTGCGTCGACTCGGCACTGGCGGGCAGCCAGGACTTCGCGTCGTTGTGCTCCGCGCCCATCAGCTTGCCCGCGAGCGGGGCCGCGACCGCGACCAGGACGAGCCAGAAGGCCAGCACGATCCACTTCATGCGCCGATTGGTGAGCAGTCCCGCCATCACATCCGCTTTCCCCCGACCTGGCACCGACCGGCCCATGATCGCACCCGGGCAACGGGCCTATGGCGAGAAGGTGACATAGACCGCAACTTCTGCCCCGCGGGTGTCGTCGCCCATCGCCAGTTCTTGCCAATCATGTGCAAGAACGGCAGACTGACCAGAGAGTGCCACGTGAGGGAGGGGACGGGCGTGCACATTCCAGACGGGTATCTCAGTCCGCAGACGAGTGCGGTGTTCACGGTCGCGATGCTGCCGATGTGGTGGCTCTCCGCCCGACGGGTGCGCAAGGTCGTGAGGAGCCGGTACGTACCGCTGCTCGCGCTCGGCGCGGCGTTCTCTTTTGTGATCATGCTGTTCAATGTCCCGATCCCCGACGGGACGACCGCGCACGCGGTGGGCGGCGGGCTCATCGCCGCGCTGCTCGGGCCATGGGCGGGCTGCATCGCGGTCTCGATCGCGCTGCTGATCCAGGCCCTGTTCTTCGGCGATGGCGGCGTGCTCGCCTATCCGGCCAACGCCTTCAACATGGCGGTCGTCCTGCCCTTCGTCGCGTACGGGGTCTACAAGCTGCTCGCCGGCAACAGCCCGCTCACCTCGCCCCGGCGGATCTGGTCCGCGGCGATCGGGGCGTATGTGGGACTGAACGTGTCGGCGCTGGCCGCGGCGATCGAGTTCGGCGTGCAGCCCGACCTGTTCCATACCGCGGACGGCACGCCGCTCTACTCGCCGTACCACCTCTCCCAATCGGTGCCCGCGATGCTGATCCCGCACCTGGCGGTCGCGGGCTTCGTGGAGGCGGCGGTGACCGCGGGCATCGTCGCCTACCTGCAGCGGGCCAACGTGCCGGTGCTGCGCATCAACGCGCCCGATGTGCCGTTGACCGCGGCCGACGCGGCCCGCAAGCCGGTCAGCCCATTGCGCGTCGGTCTGGTGACCCTGGGCATCCTCGCGGTGATCAGCCCGATCGGACTGCTCGCGCCCGGCGGCGCCTTCGGCGAGGACGGCCCCGAGAATCTCGATCTCGCCAAGTACCACCTCGGCGCGGTTCCGTCCGGCCTGCAGAAGTACTCCGGGTTCTGGGGCAACACGCTGCTCCCCGGCTACGGAGACGGCGTGTGGTGGAAGTACATCCTCTCCGCGGTGATCGGCATCGTGGTCATCGCGGTGGTCGCGGTCGGGATCGTCTGGCTCATCCGCCTGTTCCGCGGTGGCGAGGTCGAGGCCGGCACGATCGATGAGCCCACGGCCGCGCCGCGCGCCCCCGCCGGGCCCGCCCCCGCGGAGCCCGTCCCAGCCGAGCCCACCGAGAGCAGCGGGGTGCCGGCGTGAGCGCCCCCGCCGCGCCCGCGCCCGCATGGCTGCTGCGCAGCGAGGTGGGGCTCTGTCCGTGCGGGTGCATCGGCAAGCGCACCAAGGGCAGTTACGTCGCCAAGACGCTGGCCGGCGCATCCGGCGTGCTCCGGCAGGCCATCTCGAGTGAGGACCTGGCGGCCCGGCCCGGCCTGTTGCAGCGCCTCGACCCGCGGGTCAAGCTGCTCACGCTGGTCGGCCTGCTGATCGCGATCTCGCTACTGCACTCGCTGCCGCTGCTCGTGGTCGCGTACGCCGGGACGCTCGCGCTGGCGGCGGCGTCGAAGCTGGAGGTGGCGTTCTTCATCAAGCGCGTGTGGCTGTTCATCCCGATCTTCACGGGCATCGTGGTCCTGCCCGCGACGCTGTCGGTCGTCACGCCGGGGCACCTCATCGTTCCACTGTGGACATGGCACGGCACGCAGGAGGGCCTCACCCAGCAGGGGCTGACCTCGGCCGGGCTCATCATCACGCGGGTGGCTACGTCGATCTCGCTTGTGGTGCTGCTGACGCTGACCACCCCGTGGGTACGGCTGCTCGCGGCACTGCGCTCGGTGGGAGTCCCGCGCATCTTCGTGCTCGTGGTCGGGATGGCGTACCGCTACCTGTTCCTGCTGCTGGACACGGTCGACGAGATGTACACCGCCCGCCGCTCCCGTACGCTGCTCGGCGACCGAGACTCGCGCAGCGGCCGCCGGTTCGTCGCGGCCGGTGCGGGCACGCTCTTCGGCAAGGCGCACGGCATGTCCGAGGAGGTGCATCAGGCGATGGTGGCCCGGGGATTCGTCGGTGACGCCCGCACCTTGCAAGCCTTCCGCCTGCATCTCGTGGATGCCGCGTGGTCGGTCGGTTGCGTGGTGGTCGCCGCCGCCGTGCTCGTGGCCGACTACCGGCTCAGGGGGTGACCACGGTGGCGGATACCAACCACGCCGACCCCGGGGCTGCGCCGGGAGCCAGGCCCGTCCTGGAGTGCCGCGACATCAGCTACGCCTACCTGGGGCGGTTCGCGGCGCTGGCGGAGGTGAGCCTATCGATCGACAGCGGTGAGACCGTCGCCCTGCTCGGTGCCAACGGGTGCGGCAAGTCGACGCTGCTGAAGATCCTGGATGGCCTCGTCTTTCCCGACTCGGGGACGGTGCTCGCCTTCGGCCAGGAGGTGAGCGAGGACAAGCTGGAGGACAAGCAGTTCAACGAGGGGTTCCGGGGCAGGGTCGGGTTCGTGTTCCAGAACTCCGACGCTCAGGTGTTCTCCCCGACGGTCCGGGAGGAGATCGCCTTCGGCTGCCTGCAGCTCGGCCTCGACCGGGCCACCACGACGGCGAGGGTCGACGACGTACTCTCCATGTTGGACATTGGCGCGCTCGCTGACCGGGCTCCCTACCAGCTCTCCGGCGGCCAGAAGAAGCGCGTGGCCATCGCCTCGGTCCTGGTGATGAACCCCGAGGTGCTGCTCTTCGACGAACCCACGGCCGCGCTCGACCCGCGGACCCAGTACTGGCTGATCGAGCTGCTGCACCAACTCCGCAGCGCCGGCAAGACGATCGTGCTCGCCACCCATGACCTGGAGAGCCTGCCGGATCTGGCCGACCGGTGCGTGGTCTTCGGCGAGGACCACCGGGTCGTCGCCGATGCCGGCACGGCCGCGGTCCTGGCCGACCACGATCTGCTGCTCGCGGTCAACCTCGTGCACGAACGCAGCCACCTGCTCGGCGGTCAGCTGCGCCCCGTGGAGGCATAGGAGCGCAGCAGCCTCGCCCGGGCCAGGCGACTCAGGTGGTCGAAGTAGAGGACGCCGTCCAGGTGGTCCACCTCGTGGACCAGGCAGCGCGCGAGCAGCCCGGTCCCGTCCACCGTGACGGGGGCGCCGTGCCGATCGCGGCCGGTCACCACGGCGTGCGCGGGCCGGGCCAGCCGGCCGTGCACCTCGGGCAGCGAGAGGCATCCCTCCGGCACATCGTCGACCGTCCGATGTGGATCATCGACCGTCAGCACCGGGTTGATCACGTGGCCGGAGCGCCGCGTCCCGGAACCGTCGGGACAGGAGTAGACGAATACCCGCCAGAGCACGCCCACCTGATTCGCCGCGAGGCCGACGCCGCCGGCCCCGGCCATCGTGGCCATCATGTCGTCCACGAGCGCGCCGAGGTTCTCGTCGAAGGCGGTGACCGGCTCGCAGCGCGTGCGCAGCACCGGGTCGTCGACGAGCCGCACCGGCCTGGCCCGGCCCCGCGTCCTCCCGGCCCCTGCTCGACGCATCGGTGAACCTCCGCGCTCTGCCGTCGGAATCTCCGACGACCAGCGTACGGACGGGTGATGTCGCGCGCTCATCAACCAATGGGTTGACAAAGCAGTGCCCCGGCCCCTAGAGTCAATTCTCAACCGGATGGTTGACGAAGGGGCGGACCGGGTGCCACAGGACCAGCTCTCACGGGTCTTCGCCGCGCTGGCAGACCCGACCCGCCGCGACCTGGTCGCGCGGCTGAGCACGGGCGATGCCACGGTCGGCGAGCTCGCCGCGCCGTACGGCGTCACCGTGCAGGCGGTCTCCAAACATCTGAAGGTGCTCGAGACGGCGGGTCTGGTAAGCCGGCCTGGGGACACCCCGCGACGTCCGGTCCACCTCGAAGCGGGGGTGTTCGACGTCATGACGACATGGATCGAACGCTATCGGGCAGCGGCCGAGGAGCGCTTCGGCAGGCTGGACGACCTCCTCGACCGGATGGCCGAAGACGAGCAGACACAGCACAGAGAGGACCGGGCGCAGCGATGAGCGAGAACAGGACCGAGATTGTCGCGGACGAGAAGGTGCCGACCATCATGATCGTGCGCGAGTTCGACGCACCTCGGGAGCGGGTCTTCCGCGCCTTCACCGACCCCGATCTCTACGCGCAGTGGGTTGGACCGCGCTCGCTGACGACCTCGATCGTCAGGTGGAGCGCCCGGACCGGAGGCGAGTGGGCGTTCAGCCAGAGCCGGGACGGCGAGACTGTCGCCTCGTTCTATGGCAGCTTCCACGAGGTCCGGGCACCCGAGCGTCTGGTGTGGACGTTCACCTGGGAGGGCGCGCCCGACGGCGTGAGCCTGGAGACCGTGAGCTTCGAGGAGCTCCCCGGCGAACGTACCCGGGTGACCACGGTGGGCGTGGTCGAGTCCTTCGAGATCCGGGACCAGATCCTGGCCAGCGGCATGGAGACCGGCGTGGTCGAGGGCTACGAGAAGCTCGATGATCTGGTGGCCAGGCGGTAGGCGGGAGTGGGCTACCCGCCCCCGGTCGTTGCCGTGAGGCTGGCCTCGGGGCGGGTCGGCTCGAAGAGTTCCACCGGGTTGCCCGACGGGTCATCGACGAGAATCTGCCGTCCGCCCACGCCCGTGACCACGTCGTTGCGGAAATGAACACCGGCCTCGCGCAGTTGCTCTACCAGGGCGGCGAGGTCGCCGACCTCGAGCTGGAAGCGGTTCCAACCGCCGGGCTCCGGGAGCCGCCCGTCGGGCATCGCCGCGCCGCCGCCCGGCCCGCCGCCGGGAGCACTGAGCACGAGCCGCAGCTCGCCCCGGTTCAGCATCGCGAAGGTCGGCGCCGGGTGCATCTGCTCGGTGAACCCGAGCTGGTCGCAGTAGAACCTGATCGCCGCATCCACATCATTGACGATGTACCGGACGCTCACGCTGGCCATCGTTGATCCTCCGATCGCGTTGGCGAACACGCCGGGTTGTTGCCATCCACCGGCCGAGGGTATATCGTGGACTAGTCCCTGCTGGACGAGGCGATGTTTCCGCCCCCCAGGTGACCGTCCGAGACAGACAGTAAGCACAGCAAGCCCGGACGACAACTGTTTCAGTAGCCCCGGTGAGGGTCCTCATTCACACGTTGCGCCGAACGAGCGCCAAACCCTAGTGACCACTGCACCGGGCGAGTGCTGCCCGCGTCCGTCCACATCAGAGAAGAGCTGGACGTGACGCGCCCGGGCGATCCCTCCACAAGGGAGGGTCCCCTCACGAAGGAGAACCTATGACCACGACTGAGGTCATGACCACGCGCGCCCGTTCGGGCGCCACCGATTCCGACTCCCGAACCCCATCGCGGCGACCCGCGACCCGTACGCGTCGCCCCTCCGGGGCCGGCCGCGCGATGCCGCGGGCCGCGACCAGGCCGTCCGTCGACGGTGCGAACCCAGCCCTGCAGGATGGCCACGACCAGGAGCTGGTCACCGTGACCGGCATCCTCGACGTCGTCGAGAGCTACGCCTTCATCCGGACCTCGGGCTACCTCGCCGGACCCGACGACGCGTACGTCTCGCCGAGCCAGATCAAGCAGTACGGGCTGCGCCCGGGCGACGAGATCACCGGTGCGGTTCGCGCGACCCGCTCCGGCGAGTTCGGTAGGGCGGCGGGCAAGGCCGCCCGCAACTATCCCCCGCTCGCCCGGATCGACTCCGTCAACGGTATGGATCCGCAGACCGCGCGGAGCCGCCCCGACTTCTACAAGCTGACGCCGCTGCACCCGCAGGAGCGGCTGCGGTTGGAGACCGAGTCGCACATCCTGACCACGCGGGTCATCGACCTGGTGATGCCGATCGGTAAGGGTCAGCGGGCGCTGATCGTCTCGCCGCCGAAGGCGGGCAAGACGATGATCCAGCAGGCG